>NZ_CANMKV010000032.1 GCF_947498635.1 uncultured Microbulbifer sp.
AGGAAGGTGTTAAATTACTTGAGCCCACTGGAATTTTTGGTGGGTAAACGTGTGTCACTTATGTTGGCAATCTAGGACCTACAGTTAACGTCCCGCGGAGGGCCGGAGCTTTACTGCCTGCGATTGTTAATTTTTTTGAAGTGGCCACAGTCCTTACACTTTACTCCGTGCTGATAAAAAAACAGCGGCATCCCCAAAAGCAGAAAGACCAGAAACGCGGGCTTTTTCCCCTTGGTAAAGGGCTCTAGATTTGTTGAGGAGCAGCGCTCGCATTTTCTTTTTTCCCTGCCGCCTAATGCTTGATCCACAAGTGCGGAACGATCCTGATTCAAGATATCTCTGGCTTCATCAACATCGGTTTCCGTAACCTGAAGCCTTACGCCACCCATAGCATCAGAATATAGCCATTGCATATTTATTGTATGTTCATCTGCAATGAAAGCCTCTATTCCCTCAGACTCAAGTCTCACCTTCGCAATCTGCGCTTCATATGGAAATGAGAATCTAGCGATGGTTACTAGCATGCTGACTCCTTGGAACTTAACGCCCGCCGAACAGGCGAGCAACTTATTGCGAGTCCAGCGCACTACTGGCACTGACATGAAACGGTTCCCCCATAACCTCAACCACCTCTGGAACAGGAAAGTTGTTGCCACAACAGTCTATTTCTATGTATTCAATCATCCCTGATTCTCCAGAGAAAATTAGGATTTCTAACGTTTTACCTTTTTCTACAAGATTAAAGTTTGCTTCAAAAAAAACACCATACTTACCTGGAGCGGCAATCCCTTTAGTAGAAGCCGGGACGAGAACCTTGAAGCTATTACATCCGCACTGACAGAACTCAGTAAACACAGCTTTATCGAGGTGATTCTTTAGCGCTTGTACATCAGGGAACTGACACCTCTCTAATATGAAGTTAATCCAATCCCGTGCCCTATGCTCGTTATTCATTGGCTCTCTAACCTTCGTAATTGCGACTGGTTTGGAGTGCAGCGGAAAACCTGCCCGCCAACCAGCGCTTATATGGTGTTTGGCACTGATCCAATTTTTTTACACTCAACGATTAGGCTCTTTACGAGTTTCTTTCCATCTTGATTTAGCAATTTGTTATGTTTTTCCGGTTGGAGCAAATAAGGGGACCCTATAACATCTATCGCCAAACACTTTAATCGTACCGCTTCCAAATCTGGATTCTCGATCTTACAGGATTCAAAATAGCCCCACGCCTCCCAATCAATTTTGTCGCCATGCCAACTCTCTAAAAATTCAATTACCTCATTGGCAGATCGACTGACAGGCTTATTGTTTTGACGTCTGAAAAGCACAATCAGAACCACAACTAAAACGCTGAGCAATAAGATGTACTTCATAGTATTTGACACCTAACATTGATATATAGTGGTCATAATGACTACTACTTACTTCGCCACTATTTCTGATCGAAATTTACGCCAACACACCATCTTCTTCCACTAAATCAAAACCTTACAGTCACTTGGCACTAGAGAACCAACTGGGAAAGCGATTATCATGGCCACTATCCACAACTTTCGCTATCCTCGCAGCCAGCTTATTTTAAAACATTTTTTGGTAAGTTTTGGCAAATCAGGGAAATAACAATCACCGTGAGCGAAAACCACTTGGTAAGCTGCCTACTTTAAGAATGGCGATACTACTAGATGGCTTGGCTATCCCAATACATCCCACTAATGCCCCCAACACCTGCCTCACCTCACCGGCCAAATTCGCACTGACATTCTCAGTAATCTCGAGCGGTGTTACCTCCGATTGATGCTGGTGACCCACTTTGCAATTGCCAAGTATGTCAAATATTGTTGTATTCCAGGAATTATATGTTCAATTTTCAGACTGCATTATTTTCTGAGCGCCCCGCCCAGATGCTTAAAAAAGCGGCTCAATTCCTGCACGAGCAGCCAAATATGAGATACTCCCCCTTTATAAAATCTCTATCGCAGCAGGAAAGGTATATGACCAAGCTCGCAATCGCCCTGATAGCTATCCTTGTAGCCGGATGTAGTGCGACGACAAGCCTTACGCAGAAAAGCGTCGCAGAAGTGCGGCAGGCCGTGACGATACAAAATGATGCAAAGAGCCCGGTTATTGAATATAGCGGACCTCCGATGCAGGCCACCACCGACGGTTCAGACCACAACCTGTACTACTACAATCTTCGAGCTGTTGAGAGCAGGGATGGTGGGAGTATTCAATACCGGTTGCATATCGATATCACTTACCGGGAAGACTGGCGTAACTATGAGTTGGCGTCATTTCGCGGCGGGCACCAGGTTGATGTAACTCAGGTCGATAAAAAAGTCCTCAACTGTGCTAGCTCAATCAACTGTATGCTTGAAGAAACAGTTGAGGTCTCCCTGCAAGAAGATCAGATAACCAGCGCGCTCGAGCGCCGCGAAAACCTCCGAGTAAAACTTAAGGCAAAATCCGGGCACCGCTCAGTGGTCGAAGTTTCCAGCTCTTATCTGATGGGCTTTTACGCTGCGATTGTAAACCGTCAAGGCTAAGGTACAGAGGGCCGGAGCGGCAGTCCCGTTTCGCGGCCTTTAACCATCCAGGCGGTTATTTTCGACCGCCACCGTTTGGTATTCTAACTGGGCTTCTGCGGTCTTTGCCAAGCCTTCTTCAACAGTTACCGCTGGCTTCCAGCCCAGCAATTCCTTGGTTTTCACGATATCCACCTGTAAAGAACCACATAACCGATCGGCCACCGCCTTCTTCCCAAACAAGGAAAGCATAAAAACCAAAACAGATTTTGGCACGGGCAATAGCCGAGCGCGGCATTGTAGGGCTGTGGACAGACAAGTTAACAGCTCAGTGATCGACATATCCCTATCATCAGAAACAAGGAAGATCTGGTTTTTGGCCTTGGGATGGTCAATACAAACCGTGATCAAGTCGATCAAATTATAAACAGAAACCAAGCTGCGTCGATTTTCAATAGAGCCTAGTGGCAATGGGATACCTTTCTGCAACCAAACCATCATGGATTGAAAGTTGGCTTTTACCCCAGGGCCATAAACCAAGGGTGGGCGGATTATCACCACTTCCAACCCCGTCTCTTCGGCAAGTGCCAGCAGCGCATCTTCAGCTTCCTTCTTGGAAACAGCATAGGGGTCTTCTGGGTGGCAATCGTCTAAAGCGGAAAACGAGCTTTGGCCCGCTGTGGACTCTCCATTCACCTTGATAGAGCTTAAGAAAATAAATCTTTTCACTCCAGACACGGCGGCCTGCTGAGCAAGCTGGAGTGTGCCATCCACGTTGACTTTGCGGAACTCAGCCAGGGGATCGGTTGCGCTTTCCTGCATGACATGGACACGCGCTGCCGTATGGATCACCACGCTAACCCCCTCCAGGGCAGCACTCCAGTCTGTCTGTGCATCTAATCCCTGTATCTGGAAGCCTCCCTCCACCGGCTGGCGATACACTGGTAGTACCCTATAGCCTTTATCTCTTAAGGCTGGTAATAGTGTACACCCCACAAACCCGCTGGCGCCGGTCAGTAACACACGCTCTTCCACAAAGATCACTCATTTCAAAAAATAGTAATTGGCCGATAGTCTACAGATGGACAGGTATCGAGTCACTGGTACTGACTGTTGCCAAACAGCGTAGGGGGTGAAGATCCACTTACTGAGCGACCAGGCTACGATTTAGACTGAGCAAGATATAGCGCAGTTTGTAGGCTTTTACTCTTCTCTCTTATTCTGCAGATCACAGTGCCGTCTTTGATTCCTCTCCGCATTTTTTAATCTAGCCCTGACATTTTCAAATGCCCGCTTATGAGGTGCAGCCGTTTCTGCATTGCCCCACTTAACCTCCCATTTCTCACGGGCTTCGAGGCAGTCCTTCGCTTGACGGTATTGCCACTGAGCCACGGCGCAAGGTGTTAACCTCTGCGGGGCTCGGCGATCGCAAATACGGTGGTATCTTTTGCGGGCCATAGTTGCCTTAAAATCATGCTCAGTCACGGCATCAAAGTGGCGAATAGGCAGCGGCTGCGCCCTTGGTGAGGTTGAGATATCCCAGGCAATTGTCCTAAATAATACGATCCCCAGAAGTTCGCCGGAAGCATACTGGTAAGGGGTTTTACCTACTGACCATATAAAGGTTTGAGAGACCAGCTCTCTGTTTATAGCCGGAAGCCCTCCGCTAGAGGCACTGCTACCACGAGAAGTGCTATTGCTATAAGTGCCACTAGAGGAACTATAGAAAAGGAGCCCCAAAATCGAGCCGTCGCTTCGGCGCCGATCCGGGCCCATAGCCGCATCAAGGCCTCCAACAGCCCTGGAGTGAACTTCAGCAGCCGTATGAAGAGAAGTCAAAACTACAAGCAGCATCAGGCTGAACAAGCCAAATAGCATCTCAAATCTACCGCTTCTCTGAGTAGCTCGCATAGATCGGCCCTGGTGCGTTGCAATGTCGACCTTCTCAGTCAAATGCTGATAAACCGGCACACTAGTGTAGTATGCCGTACTGTAGTCTCCCACAGAGTCTCAGGGGCAGTTAAAGGTGCTTTTGCAGCTCTTTTTGACTTAACACCGGAGCAATCCAGATTTCCGTCCCCAGAGCAGAGAAAAATTTTTATTAAAAGTCATTACATGATACTGACGCTTCTGCTTGAGAACAAAAATAGCGGCGCGCTTGCCATCCTCAAGGTAGAAACAGGAGGATTCCGGGTTAGCTGTGGTGATTAAATCATTAAATACCCTGGGCATCGATTTGTCGGTTATCGCATTGTTTTCACTCTTAACGGGCATCAACACCTTCATTAATAGCCGTGTCTGATTTCCTGTCTTTACTGATTAAGGTTGTCGGATACAAACAGAATCAGTACTCGGAAAACTGAACGAAGTGAAATCACTATTTTTCCTTTGAGAGTATATTCCCGTTAAAACTGGCTTAAGCCTTTATCAGGTTATTATCATCCTCCTGATCGGGTATTTTCTCTTGCCAATGAATCCACTTCAAGTCCACCACCATGATGGTGTAGAGCACAGGCACTAACATTAAGGTTCCACAGGTTGCCAAAATTAAACCGCCTATCTGCGCAAAACACAGCGGCTGCCAAAGGGGACCACCGTGGATAGCCAGGGGCACCAAGGCACAGGTAGTGGCAGCGATGGTAATCAGGATCGGGCGCAGGCGTAAAATTCCCGCATCTAATAGGGCTTCCCGGAACGGATCTCCAGCCGCATGTCGAACTTCAATGAAATCAAACAGAACAATAATATGGCTCACTATCACCCCCACCAAGCTAACAATCCCTAAAAAGGCCATAAAACCAAAAGGCTGCCCGGTAACAAAAAGAGCCGTCAATGCTCCGACCATTCCGAGTGGTACTGTGGCAAACACCACCAATGGTTTTAACAGGTTGCTGAACTGAAACACCAGGGCCAGAAAAATAGCGCCGGAAGAAACACCAAGAATCATTAACAGTTGCGAGAAACCGTGTTTTGAATTCGCTGCATCACCAGAGGCTTGTAACTGGTAGCCACTGGGTAAGGTCTTTTGCAGGGCCTCCAGTTCATTTTTTATATCCCCCATAATATCTGAGGAAATATATCCACTATAAGGATAGGCAAATACGGTAATGGTTCGAAATTTCTCCAACCGCCGTATTCTTTCTGTCCTAAAGTCTATCCTCGTAGTGGCCACCTGCTCTAATGGAACCCTTACTTCACTATCGGAGGCAAACACATACAGATTATTAATATCCTCCAATTGCCCTCGCTGATCCAGTCGCAAGCGGGCCACTATTGGTATTTCCTTATCGCCCTGGCGCAAGGTGGCTACCTCAGTACCGTTAATGCCTGTTGAAGAAGACAGCGCGATATCTGCATTAGTAACTCCAGACATGACTGCTCGATCCTCAAGAACATTCATGTATAGGGTTAAGCTTTCACCGCCCCAATTCTCACGTACAGTGCGCGCATACGGGGACGTCTGTACGATATGTTTTACCTTTTGCGCAATCTGGCGCAGGATGGCGATATCCTTCATTTCCTCTTCGGAACCGGTCGTGACACGCCCAGATACACGAATTTCAAAGGGGTAATCTACCGGTGTAGTCTGCAATTGACGCACATCCAGGTCGGCGCCAGGGATATTTTTACTGAGGGCCTGCTGAATAATTGGCACCAATTCCGGTGTCAGATTCTTGTTACTAAGCCGAATAATAATCTGGCCATAGTTGGCCTGCTGGGGGCGGGGATTCACGGTATACCAAAATCGTGGAGCTCCCCCACCCACCGTAGTACTGAGTGCTTGCAGGATTGACTCTCCCGAGTTATCGCCATTTTCTTTTTGATATTTTTCAATCGCCTGCCGAATCACCTGCTCTGCCAGCTTGGTAACACTATCAGTGGCATCAATACTCGCATCATTTTGCAACCACACATCCACATAGGAAAGATACTGTATATCATCAGGGAAGAAGGCATTCTTTAGCAGAGCTTTTAGTGTAAATCCGCCTGCTATCACAACCACAAAAGCTAAAAGTACAAATTTTCGATGATCTATCGCCCAGCTCGCTGTCCGATAGTAATACCCAGTAAGACCATGTTTCCGCCTTTCCTCCAAACTTGCTTCGCTGCGTTTTGGGGGACGTAAAATGAGATTACCGATGAAAGGGAGAAAGGTCATGGATACGATACGTGAAGCAATCAGCGCGCAGGCCATAACCACCGGCAAGCTGTGCAGGAAGTCACCTTGATTACCGGTTAATAGCAAGAACGGTAGATAGGCCACTACATTGGTGAGCGTTGCGAAGAAAATAGCCTTGGCGAGCAAGGTTGGTCCGAGCCAGGCGGCAATAAACGAGGGTTTGCCCGCAGCCATCTGCCGCTTAATTGCATCCCCTGCCACAACCGGGTCATCCACCAAAAGCCCCAGAGCAATAATGAGTGCGGCGATAGAAACCTGCTGAATATCCACACCCAAGAACTGAATAAAACCAAAGGTCATCGCCAGGGTTATCGGGATAGAGATCATTAACAGAACGGCAGAGCGCCAATCTGAAAACCCTATAAAGGCAACAATTACTACAAGAATAATGGCTTCAATCAGCGCCTCAATAAAAAGTCCGACACTTTCCCTTACTTGCCGGGGCTGATCTGAAACCCGCTCAATAATTAAATCTGGTGGTAAGTCAGCATGGACCTGCTCCAGTAGTTGAGTGAGTACTTTGCCCAGCTTACCGATCTGCTCCCCATCGCGCATTTGTACTGATAAATTAATACTGCGATGGCGATGCCATGTGCCATCCTTGGATCGGTTGACATAATAATTCAGCAGCTCTGGCGGCGACTCATAACCCATCGATACATCCAACACCCCACGCAAATAAACTGGTGTGCCCTCTTTACTAAGATTGATAGGCACATCACCGATTTCCTCATAGTTGCTAAAGTCCCCACTGGGAAATATTGCAACATCCATATCCTCCACCGTCAGGGTACCGCCGGGGATTGTTGTATTACGCGCGTTTAATATTGGGGCGATCATATCCGGGCGTAGGCCATATGAGGCGAGCCGCTCCTGGGAGTAGATCAAATCGACTTGCTGCTGTAAAACCCCGGAGCGCAGTACCCGTTTAACCTGGGGAAGTGTGCGAATATTTGCAGCGATCAAATCGGTAAAATCATCCAACTGCCGATAACTATATTTTGCTCCTGCTACTGCCGCCAATCGCTCGCGAGTTTCAGTAATATCCCGCACGATAAATGGCTTCCAGGCATCGGGAAAGAACTTCTGTGCGCTGAGTCGGTCATTGAGAAAGCGCCTTTCTGCGAACATCAGCTCTTCATCCGTTTTATCCGAGGTAAAATCCACGCCAATGTAGCCGGGACCGGTCAGCACTTTAGGCGCGATGCCATAACCCTCCTCCTCAATCCAGTGGGAAAACACACGAAAAGCCGCCATCGCATTTGCACCATGCACTGCCAGTGGCAGCGCCACCATAATGCTCACACGCTGCTCCAGCCCCTGGCGTTTATATTCGGCACGCACCTCGGTTATTGCCTCACGAATATTCTCCGCTCTGAGACTTATTTCGGTAGCGTCTGCCCGTGGGCTGGCCACCGCTAAAAGTACGGCGGCCGTATCGCCAAACTCAGTATTAAATTGTGTGGGTTCTGTACCTGTTGGTAACTGGCCCTGGGCATCAATCAACTTTAAATTGATGTCATTGAATGCCTTGGTAACATCTGTGTGGGGTGCTAGCTGGGTTTGTACAATGGATACACCATCGAGCGTGAGGGACTTTATAGCGAAAGAGCGGGCATCTGGCTGGTATAGGTATTCGCTCTGGGCAATTGCATCCTCTATCTGGCGTGTTACCAGTTCCTCTACCTTAATAGCGCTCTGTCCAGGCCATTTGGTGGTCGCCGTTGCTATACGTACGGGAATATTCGGATCTTTACTCTTGGGCATCGCAAGGTAGGAGATAAGTCCCCAAAACATGACGCCCACCAGTAATGCCCAAGAAATAGAGGGATTATCGACAAAAAAACGGGCGGTATTGAAGCGGTGTTCACTCTCCGCCTCCAAAATTTCCTCTCTGGTTTTTTCATCCTTATCCACCATCGATATTCCCTTGGGACATTAGGGCACTATCCTCACCGCTTGACCGTCCTGCAACTGTGCCGCGCCATTGGATACTATCCGCTCTCCCACCGTAAGCCCTTGTAAAACCACAATACGATTACCAATTACCGGGCCAGGAATCACTCTCCGTACTTTTGCCCGTAAGACTTTTTGGTCGACTTGCAAAACAAAAACTGCAAAGCCCTCCCCTCCATTGGAGTGCGTCACCAAGCAGGACAAAGGGATAACTATACGATTGCGGATTGCTTTGCCCCGCTCCAGTAGGAGACTCATAACCATGCCCGTTTTCAGCAGAGCATCAGGGTTGGGGACAGTCACAGTAATAGCGAAAACTCTGGTGCGCTCTTCAGCCTCGGGCGAAATCTCGGTGACCTGACCGGTAAATACCTTTCCCGGCATAGATTCAGTACGCATAGACAGTACACTGCCCAGCTTGATATAGCTCAACACCACATCGGGCACGGTGAACACCACCTTAACGCGGGCCGTATCGGCAACCACAAATCCCACAGTGTCTTTATGCACCAGGGTGCCGACTTCAATTTTTCGTTGCAGAATTACGCCGGTAAGAGGGGAGCGAAGCACCGTATCATTCAGGTTCTCTTTCGCATGATCCAGGCGCGCTTTGGAGCCAACAACCGCTGCCTGGGATATCTCATACTCCTCCCTGGCGGCATCGTAATCCGGTGCGGTGATACTTGCGGTGGCGAACAGGGCCGAGGCCCGCTTGTAATCCAGGTCCGCCTTGCGCCGGGCAGCCTCGGTCTTGCTCACATTTGCGGCGGCCTCCACCACTTTATCCCGATACTGTTCATCATTGACTATTGCCAGTGGCTCGCCCCGAATCACAATGTCCCCGCCCTGGAGTATTCGTACCTCATCCAGGGCCTTACGAGTGGGTATTTCATCGATATAGCCCTCTGTGCGAAAGGCCACATTCACTTGGGTATAGGGATTCACCACAGCTGAATACGGATAGCCCTCCACACCAGATTCGATGCGCGCTATCGCCGCCTGTACTGGCACAGGGTTTCTACCAGGAGGTTCACTTTGGCAAGCGCTAAGCATGAACGAAAACAACAGCGGGAGCAGTAAGCGGAGCACCACTACACCTCCCCAACCGCTTTTTCATATTCAGCGAGAGCCCCCCAAACAGAAAGCACCGCTTTGTTGTAATCGCTATTGGCGCGGTCAAGCTGAGTTTCCGTCTCAAGTACATTCGTAAGAAGTGTCGTCTGCTCCCGATAGCGGTTGATCATCACACGCAACTTTTCCCGGTATGCAGCTTGTAGCTCTCTAGCCACCCCCACCGATTCCTGTGCGGTGCGCAACTTGCGCAGGCTGTCTCGCACCTCGATTTCAATTTGATTGCGCACCTCGCCCATTTTGACTTCGGCCCCGGCAATCTTACTTGCCCGACTGGACAGCTCGTCGCGCTTGCGCCCCCAGTCAAAAAACTCCCAGCGCATGTCCAAAGCAACAAAAATTTCTGCGTCGGGAATAAGGCTTACGTCATACAGTTTGAGGTAGCTGAAGTGAAGATCCACATCGGGTATGTACTCCGACTTTTTCACGTCGTAGCTGTATTCGGCCTTCTCGATAGCCAATTGCGACTCAATAAAGTCGGCGCGCTGCTCAAAAGCCAGTAAGAGGGATTCATTGGTGTCATAGACCAACTGATGGGGAACGGGAAGGTGCTCGATGCTAAACGGTGTCTCCACATCACGCCCGAGCAACGCGTTGAGCCGCTCCTTAGCCGTGATCATCTCGTCAACACGCCGCTGACGCTCCAATCTGCGCTGCGCCAGCCTGGCGCGTACATCCAGTAATTCGTACTCCAGAGCCACCTGTTGATCAACGTAATTACCCACCAGGTCACTAAGGGCACTCAAAAACAGGATGGACTCATCGATCGCCTGTAAATCGCCGATAATCCGACCTACCTGGAAGTACTGCAATTTCACCAGATAAGCTACGTCTTGCTGGGTCCAGCGCACTTTTTGCACCGCCATCTCAGTGGTGACATAGCCTTCACAAATTTCCAGGGCAATGGTGTAAAGGCGGGTCAAAGGCTGACGCGCACTGACAGAGACAATCTTTGTCGTCCCCTCCTCTGTGGTGATCTCCACATTGTCTGGCGGTATTGGTCCTATTTCAGAATCGGGAACAAGGCTACCCTCAGGAAAGGTGTAACTCTGGGTGGTGAGATTATGATTGATGGCGGCATCCAGCTCGAGCCGGGGATAGCGGCGGGTCTTCAGTGCTTCGACCATATCTCCTGCCTCATCCACTTCCAGTGCCGCGCCCTGCACCCGCAGATTGGTCCTGATTGCCGTTTGTACCGCCTCACTGAGGGGCAGCACCGGCTCGGGGACAGAGCTCCAGGCAGCACCCATTAATATCCATATTGCGAACCCGCCTTTGAACAACGATCACCCCTAGCTGGCAACAGCACACACCCGCTCAATGTATAAATATTTAAGATCAGATAAGTATATGTGCTTCGCGCCCCTGGCTATGCCGGGGAGCCTATCCCAACGCCAACGGATAATTTCCTTCCTTTATTTCTATTTCTGATAACCCTTCTAACCCTTGCCCTACCCACCAGTGATCTTAGAGCACCCCTCCCCCAGCAAAACGCGGCAAAGGCGCCAGCGTGAAGTTTCACCTGCCCATTTCCATTAGCTAGGCTAATAACTGGCGGCGATCAAAACCGTTTGTTGTTGGTTCCTGAGCAGTTCTATGGCGGTGAAGTTCCTCCCGGTAATTGTGATTCTAATTTGCTTGATCGCCCTGGCTGGGGCGCTCAGTCTGCTGCTCTATTTCGATCTGGATGAACGGTTGATCGAACTGTTCCAGTGGCTCAATGATCGGGGCTGGCAGACCAGCCTGCTGTTTGTATTGATTGTGGCGGCGGCAATCGTGCTCTTGCTGCCGGGCGTTATTTTCACCATGGGGGCCGGGTTCGTCTTCGGAGTGGTTAAAGGCACCCTATTGGTACTGGGGGGAACCGTTCTCGGCGCTACCCTAGCCTTCTTGATCGCCCGCTATTTACTCGGAGAAAGGCCATCGCGCTGGATTATGTCTCATATCAAACCCGCTACCGTGGGTGAAGTGATCCGGCGCGAGGGCTGGCAGATGATCATGCTCACCCGCCTGGTACCGCTGTTTCCCTTCAAACTCTCCAATTATTTCTTTGGCTTGACACCGGTGCGCCTGCGCGACTTTGTTCTGGGAAATGCGCTGGGGGTAATTCCCATTACGCTGAACAATGTGTACGTGGGCTCTATCGCCGCAGACCTGACCTCCCTGGGCGAAGTGGAAGAGCGCACTACCGTACAGTGGGCTCTGTACATCATGGGTTTCGTACTCGCGGTACTTGCCCTCATCGGCCTAACACGTATGGCGCGACGCGCTCTTAAGAAAATCGTGAAAGAAGAGGACCTCTGATGCCCTGGATGAAATGGCTACCGTGGCGCTTCTTCGTACGCCGATTCGCCACGGCCCACGGTTTCCTCGACCCCTTGACACTCATGGCGCGCCTGCAACGCTTTGCCGAGCCCTCCGAGGTCAGTGAACCCATCGAGCTTCTGCGCGCCGGAGCGGTGTTTCACGCCCGCGCGCTGATCAACAGCAAGGTAATCCAGCACAACCTGGACTGGGTCTGGCCCTACTGGATTCAACGCCAGTTTGATCCACTCGATAAGTCGTTTATCCCCCGTGCTTTCTCCATTACCCATTGCAACCTCAGCCATCGTAACTGGACCGCCGTAGGTCTGCCGGACTGCGAGGCTCTGCCGGTGATTGATCCCCGCGGGATGGTCACGCCTCACTACGATGGCTGGTCTATCGATGCCTGGGTGATCGGTAATGCCGGCGAGGAGCTGACTCCCGCCTCCCTCGCCTACTGCGAGCAGCACCAGGAACTGGGCAACAACCTGGCCGTAGTCACAGAGTCGGCCCACAGGGGACTGAAACTGCGCAACCAAGTGCAGGTAGAGGCATCGCGGGGCACGCCCCACTGCCATATCCACCTCACCGCCAGCTGTAGGGACAGTGGCTGGCTGCTGGTGGTACTGCGCCCCTGTAATCCCGAGGGGGTCAGCTTTGTGCATAAAGTGCGCTTGGGTGACGATGGGAAATCCTGGCTGATCGAGGATCAACCGGCGGTGACATTTAGCCAACCCATTGATAAGCACCTGGCATCGGATTATCGCGGTGGGGATATCTATCTACATCTGAAAGACGAAACCGGCAGCATGCAAGGCGAATGCGATGTGGGTATGGCCACGGCGGCCGCCATGTTTCGACTGGAGCGACACAAACCCCTGAAGTTGGATGTTTCTATCCCCTTGAGTTCCGAGACCGACAAAGACACCGTGGTCAAAAGTTGGAAAGAGAGCCTGTCTGGGCACTGTGCGCTCAAGGTGCCGGACCGGGATTTTCAATTCCTCTACGACTCGGCCATTCACACCCTGATACTCCACTCGCCCAAAGATGTGTACCCCGGCCCCTATACCTATAAGCGATTTTGGTTCCGCGATGCCGCATTTATGATCCAGTCGCTTCTCTACGCCGGGCTGATAGACCGGGCGGAGCGGGCCCTGGACCAGTTCCCCCATCGACAGAAGCGCGACGGTTTCTTTCACTCCCAGGACGGTGAGTGGGACTCCAACGGCGAGGCCCTGTGGATCTTCAACCTGTTCTGTCAGCTGGCCAACAAACCCCTCAAACAGCTCTGGTGCGAGCCAATACTGAAGGGTGCCCGCTGGATCATCAACAAACGTCTGCCCGAAGACGGCAGCCGCTGTGCAGGCCTGCTACCGGCGGGCTTCAGTGCCGAACATTTAGGCCCCAACGACTGCTATTACTGGGATGATTTTTGGGGGGTGGCCGGGTTGCACGCCGCGGCCGACATCTGTATCAGGGAAGGTATCGACGATAACGCGCACCGATTCAACACCGCCGCCAATGATTTCCAGCGCACCATCGACGAGAGCCTCAGTACAGCCCAGACAAAGACCGGCCGCGCGGCCATGCCGGCCTCACCCAACCGGCGCCTGGATGCAGGGGCCATTGGATCCGTAGTCGCTGGCTACCCACTGCAACTCTACCCGCCGGATGACCCCCGCCTCACCGACCTCGCCGACTACCTGATCGACAACTGTTTTGTCGGCGGCGGATTTTTTCAAGACATGATTCACTCCGGCATCAACGCCTATCTCACCCTGCACATCGCCCAGGTGCTGCTGCGCGCCGGCGATAGACGCTGCCTGGAATTGATGCGTAATGTTGCCAAGCTAGCCTCCCCCACGGGACAGTGGCCCGAGGCTATCCACCCCCACTCCCTGGGCGGTTGCATGGGTGATGGACAACATGCCTGGGCAGCTGCGGAGTGGATTGCGATGCAGCGCAACTGCTTTGTGCGGGAGGAACAGGACGCACTGGTTCTTGTCTCAGGATTACCGCCAGAGTGGCTTAAAGATTCATCCGCCAAGGAGCCAATTCGTTTTGGCCCGGCGCCAACCCGCTTTGGGGTGATTTCACTGGAAATTACACCCGGAACCCACCCCAAAGTATCCTGGACGGCAGACTGGTATGGAAAGCCACCGGCCATTGCGATTAACCCCATCGGCTTTCCACCCACCCTGGTTGGCGAGGGGCTACAGTCTGTGGAGTTAAGATCTCAGTGAATATTGTCATGCTGACCAACACCTATCTGCCCCACGTCGGCGGCGTGGCGCACTCGGTCGCTGCATTCAGTGAGGAATACCGCAAGCGCGGTCACAAAGTGTTGATCGTCGCCCCGGAGTTTCCGGAAAAAATTGCTGGCGAAAGCCATGTTGTACGCATCCACGCCATCCAGAACTTTAATGGCAGCGACTTCTCCGTGGCCTTGCCTTTCTCCCCAGATTTGAGCGATCGCCTGGACCAGTTCAAGCCGGATATCGTCCATGCCCACCACCCCTTTCTTCTCGGCATGACCGCTTTGCGGGTGGCGCGACAGCGGGAACTGCCCCTGGTATTTACCCACCACACACTCTATGAACACTACACCCACTATGTACCCGCCGACTCACAAGTACTGAAACGCTTTGTGGTTGAGCTCGCCACCCGTTATGCCAACTTAGCCAACCTGGTATTGGCGCCCAGTCTCAGTATTGTCAAACTGCTGCGTGAGCGAGGGGTTAAGACCCCCATCGCCGAAGTACCTACCGGTGTTCAGCTGGAAGATTACAGCAATGGTGACGGTAACAGGGTGCGCCGCCGCCTGGGTATCCCCCGATCGGCCTTTGTAGTGGGCCACCTCGGGCGTTTCGGGCAGGAGAAAAATCTGCGTTTTCTCTGCAATGCGGTCGCCCGATTTATGCGGGATAACGAAAACACCCATTTCCTCTTTGCCGGTAGCGGCCCACTCGAAGATGAGCTACAGGCCATCTTTGCCAGTCGCGGCTTGTCCCAGCGGCTGCATATGCCCGGGGCGGTGCTCGGCGAAGCCCGCCGAGATATGTACAGTGCCATGGATACGTTTGTCTTCGCCTCCACCAGCGAAACCCAGGGACTGGTACTCTCCGAAGCCATGGCTGGCGGCGTGCCGGTTATTGCCCTGGATGCCAACGGTTCGCGAGAAATGGTGCGCGACGGTAAAAATGGCCGGCTAGTGGGAACGGTAAACCTGGATGACTTTATTGAGGCTATCCGCTGGCTCTACCAGCTGCCCACGGAGCGGCGCCGAGCCCTCAACCGCGAGGCCCTTAGCACAGCACAGGATTTTTCCTTGTACAGCTGTGCCCAACGGGCGCTCGACCTCTATCAACCTCTGCTGAAATATGGCTGGGCGATGGATGACTCGCTCTTCGCCCAGTGGTTGCGTATGCGCAACCTGGTCGGCGCCCAGTGGGAAATTCTCGAAGGGCTGACAGGGGCTGCCGGCGCGGCATTCAGCCAAGCGTCGGAGCAGTAAGAACAAACTATGTTAAGCCGAGTCGGACTCTCCATCAGGCGCTGGCGCCGCCGTTTCAGCCGCAGCGAGTGGATCGCCAACCTGCTGGGGCTCTCCAGCAGTGGCCGACAACCTCACGCTCCAGGGCTGATCCTGCTTCAGATCGACGGCCTGGCCTACCCGGAATTATTAAAGGCTTTGGCCAACGGCAGGATGCCATTTTTAAAACGCCTGATTCGCAAGGAACACTACCGCCTGGAACATATGTTTTCAGGGGTCCCCTCTACCACCCCCGCCGTACAGGCAGAGCTTTTCTATGGGGTGCGCCAGGCGGTACCGGCCTTTGGCTTCCTGGTGCATGAAACCCAGAAGCTCGGCCGTATGTACGACCCGGAAGTGGCCGCATTGGTGGAAAACCGAGCCATCTTCCACCAGCGCGACCCCCTGCTACGCGGTGGCAGCTGTTACCTGAGCCTGTTTCGCGCCGGTACCAAGACCGGTGAAGCCCACTTTTGCCCCGCCGATCAAGGCTGGGGCCCCGCCCTGCGCAGCGCCGGCCCTTTGACCATCTGCATTCTGCTCCTCACCAATTTATGGAGCCTGATCCGCACAGGCGCACTGATTGTGGTTGAGCTACTGCTGTCACTCGTCGACTGCGTGCGAGGGGTAATGCAAGGGCAAGACTTTCTGAAGGAATTGATGTTCATACCCACGCGGGTCGGCGTCACTATCCTCTCACGGGAGTTTTGTACCATGGGCGCCAAGGTGGATATCAGCCGAGGCCTGCCTATCATCTACGTCAACCTGCTCGGCTATGACGAGCAATCCCACCGCCGAGGTCCGCGCTCCGCGTTCGCCCATTGGGTCTTAAAAGGCATCGACGATGCGGTAGCGCGTATCTGGCGCGCCGCGCACGCTTCAGACCGACGCCACTACGACGTTTGGATTTTTTCCGACCACGGCCAGGAACAAACCAAGCCCTACGAAGAAATCTATGGGCGCAGCCTCGGCGATGCCCTGTCTGAAACGCTTTCCGAACTTCCCCAACCACCGGAGATAGAGCCCGGCCAGAGCCGTCGCGGAGTTCAGCTAGAGCGGGCTCGCCTGTTTGGCAGCGAGTGGATGGATAAAAAAGAAGTAGAGCAACCCACTGAGGGCAACAGCACCAAAACACCACTGGCACTTACCGCCCTCGGCCCCCTCGCCATGCTCTACAACTTGGAGCTGGGCGGTGTCGAGCGCGCGGAAGTCGCGCGCAAAATCGTCGAGCAGGCCCATGTGCCCCTTGTGCTCTATCGGGTAGATCCCACCGCCGCCAGTTCCGCAGTTCACGGCTGGTGGAAACACGGCCCCGTGCGCCTTCCGGAGGACGGCCGCAAGCTGATGGGAGACGAACACCCCTACCCAGAGCAGACCATCGCCGACATGATCAGCTTGTGCAGTCACCCCGATGCCGGTGATTTTATGATGTACGGCTGGTGTGCCACCGAGGAGCAACCGCTGACCTTTGCCATGGAAAATGGCAGTCACGGTGCCGCCGGCCCCAGGGAAACCCACGCTTTTGCACTGATGCCGGAGGATATACAACCGCCGGACCCGCAAATAGGCTACTGGCGTCCGCAGGACCTTCGTAACGCGGCCAGGTCCTACCTGCGCGGTGCGCGCCCCATGAAACTGGATGAGCATCGAGCACCGCAGAAAACACTGCGAGTCATGACCTATAACGTGCACAGCTGTCAGGGTATCGACGGCACGCTATCCCCCCAGCGTATCGCCAGGGTAATCGCCCGTTATCGCCCCGATGTGGTCGCCCTGCAGGAACTGGATGTGAAACGAAAACGCAGCGGGGGGCTCGACCAAGCCGAGCGGCTGGCGCGGCTTCTCTCTATGGATGTGCACTTCCAGCCCGCAATTCACCTGAATGAAGAGCGTTATGGCGACGCCATTCTCACCCACTTACCTGCCAAGTTGATCAAGAAAGGCATTTTACCCGGCCCTCCTAAAGGAAAAGGGCGCCTATTCAACCCGGCTGCCGATGAATCCCGCGGTGCTATCTGGGTGGAAATTGAACACAATGGCTGTAAGATTCAGGTCATCAATACGCACCTGGGACTCTCCCGCGCGGAGCGCCTGCGCCAAGTAGATGCACTGCTCGGACCGGAATGGTTGAGTAACCCGCGTTGCAAAGGTGAGCGAATTTTACTGGGTGACTTTAACGCGCTACCCACCTCGGCCGAATGCAAACGTCTCTGTGGTTACCTGCGCGACGCCCAGGAGCAAGCCCCCAGGCACACTCCCAAAGGCACTTTTCTCAAAGTGCGGATCGATCACATTTTTCTCAGCGCCGGCATCGCGGTAAAAAAAGTGCGGGTACCACGCACTGTACTTACACGCCGAGCCTCGGATCACCTGCCGCTCATTGTCGATATAGAAGTGCCTTTTCGATCGGGATCGTCTCAACCCCCTTGAAAAACCTGGCCTGATCCCTATTAATAGCAGGAGAAGATTCGACTAAAACCCTGTAAAAACTACGGTTTTTCGAATTCCACTCAATTTATAGCCCGCGTATAAAAGGGATTTCCCGACTTGATGGTCCCCACCGCGAGCTATATGATTCCGGTATCGATTAAATAGCAGGAGTCGCTAAATGCAACCGCAAGCTTATACAAATACCCGCGCACTGGACCGCTCGGAATCGGCCAAGGTGTTGCGCAATACCTACGCCCTGTTGGCCATGACGGTCCTCTTCAGTGCCGTCACCGCCGGTATCTCTATGGCCGTCGGCATGGGCCGCGGCATGAGCCTGATCTGCTCCCTTGGAGCCCTGGCCCTGATCTGGTTCGTACTGCCACGTACCGCCAACTCCAGCGCCGGTGTGGGCGTTGTTTTCGCTTTTACCGGCCTACTGGGCGCCTCTATCGGCCCACTGCTTAACCATTATGTAGGCCTCGCTGGCGGCGGTCAGATTGTAATGCAGGCGCTCGGCACTACAGCGGTAATCTTCTTTGCCCTGTCTGCCTACGTGCTGACTACCCGTAAAGACTTCAGCTTTATGGGCGGCTTCCTCGCCGTAGGCCTGATCGCCGTACTGGTCTGTTTCCTGGCAGTGATCATCGCCGGCTTCTTCGGCATTCATATGCCTTTGGTCAGCGTTGCCCTGAGTGGTGTTGTTGCCCTGCTGATGTCTGGCTTCATCCTGTATGACACCAGCCGCATCATCAATGGCGGTGAGACCAACTACCTGATGGCTACCGCCTCCCTGTACCTGAATATCTTTAACCTGTTCACCAGCCTGCTGCACATCTTTGGATTCGCATCCTCTGACGATTAAGCATCAGCTTGCTGAATAAGTTTCAATGCCCCGCCAAGCGGGGCATTTTACTATTTGAAACCCTATGAAGTTTTCCCTGGCTGTTTACGCTGCACCCCATTCCTCCCAATCCGCCGCCAGCGCATTGCGCTTCGCCAGAGCATTACTGGCCGAAGGACACGAGATCTACCGGATTTTTTTCTACTGCGATGGCGTACAAAACGCCAACAGCATCGCCGCGCCTCCCCAGGATGAAACCGATCTAACCGGGCAGTGGCAGGCTTTACAACGCGAGCACAGCCTAGATCTTGTCGTATGTATCGCCGCCGCACAGAGACGCGGGGTATTGAATCAGCGTGAGGCAGAGCGTTTGGAGAAACCCTCCGCCAATCTCGCCGAAGGCTTTGAGCTAGCAGGCCTCGGCCAGCTCACCGATGCCGTCGCCAACTCCGAACGCCTGGTGACCTTTGGAGGTACGCAATGAAGCAGCGAACTCTGGCCCTGTGCCGGGCCGCGCCCTATGGCAGTGCCCTGGCCCGCGAAGGCCTCGAAGCGGTTCTCGCCTCCGCCGCTATGGAGCAAGAAATCGATCTATTGTTTCTCGGCGATGGCGTTTTTCAATTGCTGGATCATCAATCCCCAATGGCAATTGGACAAAAAAGCCTACGCCGCAACCTGATGGCATTACCCATGTTTGGCATCGAACAGCTGTATGTTGCCCGAGGCAGCCTGGCGCAGAGGGGACTCACCCCGGAAGAAATACAAATTCCCGGTGCGGAAATCACCTTGGTCGACCAACCTGGGAACCTGATCGCCGCTTATCAATGTGTGTTGAGCTTTTAATATGACGCTACATATTGTCAGTAAGTCCCCATTCAGTACCCAGGCTCTGAGCGACTGTCTAGAGAGCTTTGCCGATGGCGATGCCCTGCTGCTAATCGAGGACGGTGTGTACGCTCTGCAGCACAAGGCCTTACAAGACCTGCAAAACACAGAGATCTTCTGTCTGGCCGCCGACAGCGAAGCGCGCGGGCTCCTGCCCTCTGCCATATCCTGTTCCGTGGAGGCAATCGACGACGCTCGCTGGGTGCACCTGTGCACCGAACACAACCCCATCGTCAGCTGGTTCCGGTGACCAAAAGAATGAGCAACCTGAAAGTGAACGCCCAGGAAATCCCCCTCGATAAAGAGGGCTACTTGCGTGACCTCAATGACTGGAGCCGGGATGTCGCAGAACAATTGGCAGCAGCTGAGGGCATAGAGCTGACCGATGCCCATTGGGAAATCATCGGACTGCTACAGGACTTTTATCGCCAGTTCGAGCTCTCTCCTGCCATGCGCCCTCTGGTGAAATTTATCGGCCAGAATCTGGGGGCAGACAAAGGCCGCAGTATCTATTTAATGCAACTTTTTCCACCCAGCCCGGCCAAGGTCGCCAGTAAAATCGCCGGCCTGCCAAAACCTACCAATTGCCTGTAAAACGCCACCGAGCGGCTAGATATGCAATATCACACGCCGCTCTCCATGGTGGTGGCGGTGCTCCCACAAAAAGATTCCCTGCCAAGTACCCAGCATCAAGTGACCTTTTTTAAAAGGAATAGAGAGACTGGTGGCTGTTAGGGCGGCCTTGATATGGGCAGGCATATCATCTGGGCCTTCAAGAGTATGGGTATAGAGCCGATCCCCCTCAGGTACTAGACGATTTAACCACTGCTCAAGGTCCTTACGTGCACTGGGGTCCGCATTTTCCTGAATCAACAAGCTCGCGGACGTGTGCTGGATAAATAACGTGCAGAGACCCTCCTCCACATTCTGCCTGGAGACCCAGCCAGCGACCTGGTCAGTAAACTCGTGCAACCCCTGCCCTGCCACTGTTATTGCAATCTCACCTATTGCCATACGGATTCCTATATAATTCGCGCCCGCTCTACCAATGAGACTACCGTATTCTAATATGGCACTGCACCGCGTTAACACAGACGACTATCAAGACCAGCTCCGCAAGAAGGCTGAACGCCTGACTGAAGCATACCGGGAATTCACTAACCTGGAGCCTGAGCTGTTCCCCTCCCCACCGATTCACTATCGACTGCGCGCCGAGTTCAAAGTTTGGCATGAAGACGGCATGGCCCACTATGCCATGTACCGCCAGGGTGAATATAAGAAACCTTTTATCATTGATGCGTTCACGGTGGGCTCTGAGCTGATGAACCAGCTGATGCCTAGAGTCTTACAGGCCGTAAATCACAGCGAGATGCTGCGCAAGCGCCTATTCTCAGCCGAATTCCTCACCACGTTGAGTGGCGATGCACTTATTACTCTGATTTACCACAAAAAGCTGGATGAAAGCTGGGAACAGGAAGCCAGGGCTCTGCAGGAACAACTGGGCTTCCCTATTCTGGGTCGCTCTCGAAAGCAGAAAGTGGTGCTAGAGCGGGATTTCGTTACCGAAAAGCTCGACATTGACGGTAAAACCTATCAATACAAGCAAGTGGAAGGCAGTTTTACCCAACCCAATGGGGAGATCTGCCGCTCCATGATCCATTGGGCAAAGAATGCCTGCGGCAAGAATACAAGCGACCTGCTCGAGCTTTACTGCGGTAATGGCAATCTGACCATCCCCCTGAGTGAGCACTTTGAGAAAGTGCTGGCCACAGAAATCTCCAAAGTCTCAGTAAATTCTGCCCAGGAAAATATCCAGGCCAACGGAGTCACCAACCTCGATATCGTGCGTCTGTCCAGTGAAGAGTTTACCCAAGCCATCGATAAGATCCGACCATTTCGCCGCTTGGCAGAGATAGATCTGGATAGCTACAATTTCGACACGGTTCTGGTAGACCCGCCCCGCGCAGGCCTGGACAGTGAAACCTGTGCAATGGTGGCCCGCTTTCGGCGCATTTTATATATTTCATGCAATCCAGAAACCCAGCTAGAAAATCTCAAGCAACTGAGCCTGACGCACCGCATCGAACGCTTTGCTCTATTCGACCAGTTCCCATACACCGACCACACCGAAACTGGCCTGATGCTGGTTCGCAAGTAATTCCTTAGTATCAAAAGTATCTAACGGCTGGGGTGTGCTACCTGGTAGTAACCCCAGCCTAGCCGGATTAAGCTTCAACGGCTAACTTTAAAGTCTCAGTGACGCCTTTATTGTTCAGAGTTAATCATCAGGCACAACCGTTGCCTGGGAACTGGTTGCGATTGTAGTCCCTACATACAGCAGTGAAATATTTTCACTCCTCAGATCACCATAAAGCCCAAAACCAGCGTTAATCCCTCGAAAAGCCCATAAAACATAAGCTGGCACGGCTCTTGCTTTGTAACAGTTAACCGGCGAACTTTTAGAATACTCTTTCCCCTGGGAATTTTGTAAAGCGCCCACAAATCAAAAATCGACTACAAAGGAAGGTACAATGAAAATGCCAAGCAATAAACTCAGTATGATTTTACTGGCTACCGTGTTTAGTTTTTCTATCACCGCATGTGAAGATAAGCCAGCAGAGACGCTTGGAGAGCGCGTTGACGAAAAAGCAGAACAGCTAGGCAACACAATTGAAGACGCCTGTGAAGAGGTTAAAGAAGGAGTAGATGCAAAGGACTCCGATTGCTAGCCCTTAAGGCAGGGTGCAAAAGCGCCCTGCCCTGCCGATTTTTTCACCAAGGAAAAGTACTTTACTGTAAAACTCACCATCTCCCCGCCCTAAAGCAAAATACCTTTTATTGCCGCCCAACTAGTGGTAAAGGTATTTATATCCACAACAAACGGCCAAAGTAAAAATTAGAATACGCCGCTCAACGACAAAAATATACTCCTGCCGCTGACCTCATCAAAACGACCCAGCCTAAAGACTCCAACGGATTTCTTTGATTGGATTATTTCAATACTTTGTTGACGACCATCTTTATTTTCTAACAACTGACAGATACAACTCGTGGGTTACTAGGGTTTTCTTTTCTATACACTGGTTTTCAACCTACAAAAGGCGCGGACTCGGTGAATAATATTTCCAGACAAGGACTAAATATCGCAAATAACAACATTGGCACGAAAATTGACTATATTGCTTTATCGTAAACAAATGAGAGTCCAATGAGTTATCAGGCCGTAGAATTATCAGCATCCGCAGAAATTTCCCAACACAATATAAAGACGGAGATAAGCACCGTCCGCTATCTGAGTGCCCACGCAGAACTTTTTTATAAAACTGGTACAAAAAATGTTCGCGATCATCAATTGAAGGAAGTTTTTGGGGTTTTGAAAAATTTACACGGCGATGTAAAAAATTTACTCAAGGATTCTCCCTTTAACTCTTCACCAACGGTACCCGATATGGAGATTAAGCATCGTCCAGTCGCACTGATTTCAGAATCGCCCCCCAGCAGTTTGATCAATACTCTTATAGAGTGTGAAAAATCCCAAAAGAACCAGCAGTTACAGATTATTCAGTCCCTATGCGGCTTTCGTCTTGGTCTGGCGCTCTCTGCACAAACAGCAAAGCTGCAAATTGCTATCGATCAACTGAAGAATATCGCCACCACTCAAACCGCGTACATGCGCCAATAAATCACGACACCGAAAACTTGGCATGAAAGCTGCTTAATATATTTTACCACTAGCAAAGAAGGAGTAAGTTATGAATCTTATGAAAAAAACCCTGAGTGCCGCAGTCATTGCAGTTTCCGTATCAGCTGGCGCCATCGCCGGAGAAAAGTCTGAACAGAAGAGCTTCACCATGAGTGATGCCTGGTTGGACGGAAAAGCCGAGACAGTACTTCTCCTTAATGAGAACTTAAATAACTTTGCTATTGATACCGATGTCCATAACGGTGTTGTGATTTTGAGCGGTGAAGTTGAAAGCAACATTGACAAACGCCTTGCGGAAGAGTTAATCATTGGTATTGACGGTGTCAAGAAAGTGAAAAATAAGCTTACCGTTGCCAACAATGAGAGCCTTGGCGAAACCCTTTCAAAAGAATACACAGATACGAAAATAGCGGCGGTTGTAAAAACCCGCCTACTGTTAGACCGAGAAGTCTCCGGCACTAAGATTGATGTTTCAGCTCAGGAGGGCACCATTACCCTTAAGGGTTCGGTGAAATCTGGAGCACAGAAAGACTTGGCTGAAGCCATTGCAGAGAACACGGATGACGTGGAAAAAGTAGTGAACAAGCTCAAGGTAACCGGATGATAAATATCGAGGGGCTGCGCAGCAGCCCCTGCTCTTTTCGATTCCGGTCACTCAGCATTGAATTCCCAAGCCAAACTTCATCATGCTTCTGTATTTTTACATACCAACAAGCGTAAAGAAATTACCAGGCTGTGATTCATGCTGAGCAATAGACTTAAGTTAAACACCACCCTAGAAAACAGCTGTTTTATTTGTTGTCCCCAGTCCCAAACTCACCCACATAGACTTCCATCGGTGAAGTTCCGTTATCCGATCTATCATGAGGATTACATAACTGAGCAATAACCCCCATTAATACTTTATATATTTTCTCCAGCTGTTTCTTCTGAGCATCGGAAATCAACCCATTACAGGTTAACATCGCGCCATCTCTCAACGCCCAGATATAAACATAATGAGCACACCCATTAAGCTGGTATATCACATCCTTATCTATTACCTGATCATTAGCCGTTGACTGATAAATCTCTTCGGCCGCACAAATAATCTGATAAAAATCACTCATGGACACTTCAGAAAAGGGACGAAGCTTATCTAAAAACGTCGACGTATCATCACCACAATCTAAATCAAACCTACCAATGCACTGCTTTCTTAACGTATCAATTGCGGCCAATTTATAAACCTCTTATTACCGGTGTACCAACCCAACATCCGAGCTCTTTCCCTCTCAGTTAGGTTCTCTAACTTGTAGAAAATCAACTCGACTAGGACATTCAACCTCCCTCGCGGGGTCGACAACGCCCTTTGGCTGAGAGTTACGCCTAGAGTGCAAAATTTAGTAAAACAGCCATACTATCCACCTGTCAAACTAAAAAGACGACAAATTAACAATAGTCTTGCCTAGCTTCTATTTCGAATTGTTGAAAGAAGCTACATCACTCACCTCAACATTTTGTTGATCAATTTTTTCTTGCGCAATAGCTTCATCTCCCTCCTCCAATGACACTGTGTTTTGAACCGGCTTAGCTTCAGCTTCAAGCTGTAACTGTGTCAACAGGGCAAAATGATCAGACCCAAAGCCCGGTAAACGTTCTATCTTAAGGAGCCTAAAATGATGACTGTGAAACAAGTGATCCAATGGCCAGCGCATGAACCAATAGCTGGCATGGTAAGTGTTGTACATACCTCGCCCAACCCGTGGATCAAGTAACCCACTTATTTTTCGAAATAGCCTTGTACTGTACGACCAAGCAACATCATTTAAATCTCCTGCGACGATGGTGGGCACATCAGTTTTAGAAACTTTTTTTGCAACCACGAGCAGCTCAGCATCTCGCTCTTCGGAGGTTTCATTTTCAGTCGGGCTTGGTGGGGCGGGATGTAAAAAGTGGGCATTGATCGTATGACCACTCGGGGTGTGAATCAGCGTGTGCATTGAAGGCACATCATCTTCGACTAAGAACTGTATTTGACTCTTCGATAAGGGGAACCTGGCATAAACATGCATTCCGTATAGATTATCGAGTGGACATTTCATGGTATGGGGGTAGTCTAACTCTAAAACATCCAGCTGAGACTGCCACCAATTATCCGACTCTAATGTAACAAATATATCTGGTTGATGCCGTTTTATTAGATCAACAAGCCCTTTAGCATTTTTATTTGGCGTCAATACATTTGCCGTTAGAATACTAACCGTATCATAAGGCTTTGTAAGCCCCCCGGACCGTTTAGCACGCTGAACCTCAACCGGAAAAAGTGGTGTATACGGAGCTATCCACCATAGTTGATAGCCTAAACAACTGAGCGCAACTAAAATCAGCCCCCATGCAATAGGACTGCTCAAGTCCAAAAAGATACATTGAGCAACCAAAAGAAGACTAATGAGCAATGAAAACTGTACCCGCGGAAAATCGAAACCACGTATATACCAAGCCTCAACTTTACAAATTGGAGTCAAGGTAAATATGGCCATTACAGCCGTAAAGATTGAAATCAATATCAATGTCACAAAAAACTCAACTTGTCTTGTAAACGCTAACCTTTATCAGGATTTTGCAGCTGAAAATCTATAAAGCAAACCCTAAACATTCTCTAAGTCGACAGCTTGGGTTTATCACGAATATCTGCCACACGCACTTTATTTTTCCCCTACGTAGCTTGTATCGACTTCAAGGTTCATAGAGTTTTTCCTTACCGGCGACCAATCCACCTAACATATCTATCCGTCGCTCTACAACAGATAATCTCACACTTTGATAACCGACACATGATTATTTTAAAAACTGATAGCGCCCCTATACAGATTGCTTCAAGCTTGACCCGCATTAGCAAGTAACCTATCAAGAACAGCCTCACTTATCACAAAGAAGGTTAACTACGATCATAAAGCACACACAATAGACTGTCCAAAGGAAATACCAGCAACTCAAAACCATGAGTAAAGGCCCAATAAAATTGATACGCTTAATCTTTCCTGAATTTATATTTATTTTATATTGATACTGAAATAACCCATTGCGACTGGAAAATCTATAAATATCTTAATATGAAGGTGGGAGCCGCGAAAGCTGAGAAACACTACCTGAAACACAAAACCTATACCCAGGTGGGCTAGGAGGATATTCCAGTAAACATTAAAAGCCTATTCGAACTCACAATTAAGCTCCATTTGAGAACTTGCCGATTCCCTTAAGGAAGGAATTATAAGGCTTAATTGATGCCTCACGCAGGGAGTCAAAGATCCTTCCAGCAGGAAATTGAACAGCCCGTCGCCGTTAAGCCCTACTGCGTCTTTCTTTACACCAAGAGCAATAGGAAACCGCTGCGAGCCCAAAAAGAAGCATTAAAATATACAACAATGCTGCCCGCTAAGGCGAGGACAAACTGTACAAACCCCCAGATTACCAGGCATTTTGTTTTCCGGATAAATCCCTACAGAACATGTTCCCCCATGAATATCGACCCACACCACGATTAAAATTTCGATATCGTATTTTTATGGAAACCTATCGGGTTAATTACACAGAAGCTTACCCACATCGCCCTACTTGAGATCGTTAGCCACTACCCTATTTAACGTAAGGGATCAAACCACTATTCCCTTCCCCATTGGCAGCTTATCTTTACATGGATACTTAGAGGCGTATTTTGAATGTTGATTTATTTAACACAAAAAATCGCGGGAAAAATACAGCTTTATCCAGACAAATTAGCAAGCCTCACTGAAAAAACCTACGCTATCATTCAAACGGGAAGTTGCTCTTTACCAGCTGGGATAAATGAGACTGAGCAATTCAGTGGCCCGAAAATGAAAAATGGCTCTGCGCGCAAGCTGTAGAAGGGATCGGTTCAAAAATCAGCAGACAAACTGATGATTTCTGAACCATGCACTACGCCCTCAGAACGAACGACCTAGAATGCGTTTGGCCGCATCCATTGCAAAATCTTTATAGTCTACTTCTACTTTCGCCATCTCCAGCTCAAACTGAAATTGCTCTTTGCGCGGTAGTGCTTTCCAGCCCTTCAGGATTGGGATATGGCTGGTTTTTTCTGCGATGGTATAGAAAGCGACAAATTCTTCACGCACACTATCTTCCACTTGAAGTGAATCCAGGAGCACGCGAATACGAATGGAAGCTTCAGTAAGCCCTACCCCATCATCCAGTAGGGAACGCGCAATAATCTGAATGCTATCGTTCACTCTTTGACGCTGTTCTTGTGCGGCCTGCTCCAATTCAGCCAGTTGCTCAGCCTGTTTTTTTTGAGCGACTGCAAGCTTGCGCAAGTAGTAACCGGCAAGAGTGGCGAGGAAGAAAATTATTAATGCTGCAATAACTAACACAAAAACTGGAAAAACAGTCATTCAAATAACACCTTAAAGATCGTCAATACAAAACTAGCAGTAATGATAGAAAGCAATGTACTTAGTCCAATTATATTTGCTGCCATACGGCTGTTTCCACCCATACCTTCTGCTGTCACAAAGCAAACTGAAGAGCTGGGAACTGCTGCCATCAATACCAACACACCCAATTTTTGTTGCTCAAGACGAAACAGCCAACCTAGTATTAGCATCGCCATAGGCACCAGTAATAACTTGATCGCAGTTGCTCCAAATGTTGCTAATGAGCTATCACGAAGCAATTTAAAATCAAAACTAGCGCCAATACACAGCAAAGCCAGTGGTAACGTAATTGATCCCACCTCAGTTCCCGCTTGCAAGAGGCCTTGAGGAAGTTGCACATTTAATTCTCGCAACAAAAGTGCTAACAAAACTGAAAAAATCAGGGGGTTTTTCCCAACCTCTTTGAGTAACACTTTTCAGCTGAAATTTCTATCTTCACTAAAATAAGCAAGTAGAACTACTGCAACTGCATTGTAAACAATACTGACAAAAGCAACTAAGAGTTCTCCTTGCGCTAAGCCACTCAAGCCATAAGCACTTTCCACCCATGCCAATCCAACAATTGCCATATTACCTCGAAAGGCGGTATGAATAAACGTGCTTCGATCATTCTGCCTTACATGAAATGCAAGAAGATAGGCCATTGGGATTGTCATAAAAGTACCGAGAACCCCTGCAGTTAAAAATAAAAACTCTTCCTTCAGGCCAGCATCTGACATGTAAATATTAAAAAATAATAGGGCTGGCAATGTTATGTTAAAGACAAACCTGGATAATTTATCAACAAATTGTTTTTCTAGCGCTCTGAAACGAGCAAAAAATATCCCGCAGCCATGGTAAGGAAAATTGGACTAATTACTGAAAACGAAAATTCCAGCTCCTCCATATTAGTCCTCTCTATTCACAAACCACCCCTCACAACACCCCTTATCTTAAACTTTGATATATTTAGACTGAGTCCTTCGCACTCACAAATATACCTTAAGCAATGCCAGTCCGATGCTGGCAGTAACAACAGAGAGTAATGTGCTGAGCCCAACGATATTCGCAGTAAGCTGGCTGTTTCCACCCATGGCGTGGGCCATAACGAAAGCCGAAATAGCACAGGGGGAACCCGCCATCAGCATCAGGTAACCCAAATATTCGGGACTCATACCCAATACCAAACCAATCAGTAAACAGACCATCGGGGCCACTACCAACTTAAGTAACGAAGCGACCAGCGCTGTTGGGGAGCTGCGCATGAGTGTTCGCATCTTCATGCTGGCACCGACACAGATAAGACCCAAAGGCAGGCTCACGGAGGCCAAATACTGAATTGTATCGTGGAGTACTTCCGGTAGCCTGATCGCCAACATGCGGCACACAATAGCTGCGAATACACCGAGGATAAGAGGATTCTTGACCAGCTCCCAAAACAATATCCGCCAGCCAAATTTCGTCTCTTTATTGTAAAGCACGAAAAGAACGACGGCGATCACGTTGAACTGAATCGTAAGCGCAGCCACTAACGCAGCCGAGTTAGAGACACCGGCATCGCCATAGGCTTTTTGAATCCACGCGAGGCCGACAATAGCCACATTCCCACGAAAAGCGCCCTGTATAAAGGCGCTGCGATCCATAGGCATAATCGGTCGAGCCAACAGCCAGGCAAGCGGGAGCATCAAGAAAGTGCCAAGAACTCCCGCGGTAAGCAGAGGTATCTCTTTAGAGGGGCTGGCATCTGAGGAATAAATATTGATGAAAAGCAGTGCCGGCAAGGTGATATGAAAAACCAACTTGGAGGCATCATCGATAAAGCTGGTTCGCACAATCCCCTTTAGCTTCAGCAGGTACCCACCAATAATCATCAGGAAGATGGGCCCGGTGACCGAGAGTGCAAATGCAAGGTTTTCCATGGGCGATTAATCTTCCGTAGTTGCCACCTCGGTCTGTGGCAAAGTGTTCACTTCCGGGGTGTTGGCCCGCTCCCTAAGATCGGAGGCAATCTGCTTGCGGGTTTTTGCACCAAGCTTCCGCAGGCTGTCAATGCGCTTCACCGCGTTGCCGCGACCAGTGGCCAAACGTTTGTAGGTCTGCTGGTAGGCTTCCTCAGCCTGGCGCAAGCGCCCGCCTAAATCGTCCAGCGACTCCAGCACCATAGCAAACTGGTCGTGCAGCTTACCGGCTTCGTCGGCGATTTTTTCCGCATTCTTGTTCTGCTTCTCATAGCGCCAGATATTCTCGACCGTGCGTAGAGTGGCCATCAGGCTGGTGGGACTTACCAATACGATTTGTTTTTCATAAGCGAAGCGGAACAGATCTGGGTCGGCCTGCATGGCAAGCATATACGCAGCCTCGATCGGCACAAAAATAAAGACAAAGTCGAGAGTACGCACACCCTCAAGCTGCTCGTAGGCCTTTTTATTGAGGCCAGTAATATGAGCACGCAAGGAGTTTACATGTTGTTTCAGGGCCTGGGCACGTGCTTCATCGGTTTCCGCCGAGCTATAGCGCTCGTAATCCACCAGAGAGACCTTGGAGTCGATAATCAGGTCTTTATTTTCCGGCAGGCGCACAATCACATCCGGCTGGCGCCTGCGGCCGTCACTGGTGAGGGTTACCTGGGTTTCGTATTCACGGCCCTTCTGTAAACCGGATTCTTCCAGCAAACGCTCCAGCACCACTTCGCCCCAGTTACCCTGGATCTTGCGGTCTCCCTTCAGGGCCGAAGTCAGGTTTAGGGCCTCATCGCTGATACGTTGGGTCTGCTCGCGCAGGGCCTTAATCTGCCCAAGCAAGCTGTTGCGCTCGGCGTTTTCGCGGTCATAAACATGCTCCACCCGCTTGCGGAAGTCTCCCAGCTGGCGCTCCAGCGGGTCGAGACTCTTGCGTAAACTATCTTCACTGCGGCGCGCGAAGACTTGCTGCTTCTCTTCGAAAATGCGGTTGGCCAGGTTCTCAAACTGCTCGCCCATGGCGGCGCGCATCTGCTCCACTAACTGGCGTTGCTCCGCCAGTGCCTGCTCTCCCTTCTCCACCAGCACCTGGCTGCGGGTGAGCTGTTGCAGCTTGCCGGTCAGCTCGCCGCGCAAAGCTTCGACCTCGCCATTTAGTTGCACTTCCCGTTCACGGCTGTTGTCCAGGCGTGCCTGGGTCACCTGTTGAGCCGCAATCGCATCCTGATGGGCCGCTTGCACTTGAAGTAATGCCCGGCGACCACCGGAACGACCCAGCCAAAAGGCAAAGCCCAGTAAAACGAATAAGGCGATAGCCGCCAACACCGCATGATCGGTATTGAGTTGCAGCGGGAACGCTGGCATAGAAGGTACTCCCAGACCCGGAATAGAGGTATATGAAGCAGGATTTCTCCTGGGAACATGTGTCCGCAATCGACATGCCCGAAGTTCCCCCCAGGCGAGGCGGCCATTCTAACAGCTTGACCGGGGAATGTACTGTCGTCCCCGGCCCACCCAGTCGTAGGACCCGGCGCAAGCGTAACTTATCGCGAAATTTGAGGTATTCTTGCAGAATTACTCTCGATGTTGGTATCTCCGAACTTATGCATGCAGACAGCGCCTCTCCCGATTACACGCCCGCAAGCGCCTTGATCTTTGATTCCGGCGTGGGCGCAATCAGTATTGCGCGGGAAATTCGCCGTATGCTGCCGGGCCTCACTCTGCACTTCGGGGTGGATAATGGCTATTACCCCTACGGCAATAAAACGGAGGCGCAGCTGCGCCCACGGATCGTGGCGCAGGCCCAAAGTATGCTGGCCCAGTGCGGAGCAGATATTCTCGTTGTGGGCTGCAATACCGCCAGCACCCTGGCCCTGCCCCAACTGCGAAAGAATCTGACAAATCCTGTGGTGGGTGTGGTGCCCGCCGTCAAGCCTGCCGCCGCCGCCAGTCGGTCCCGCACTATTGCCTTGATCGCCACCGAGGGCACCGTAAATCGTCGCTATACCCGCGAGTTGATAGAGCAGTTTGCCAATGGTAACCGGGTAATCAATGTACCCGCCCCAGAGCTGGTGCATCTGGCTGAGGCCAAACTGCGCGGCAACCTAATTAACTCCAGCGACCTGGAGCCTGTATTACACCGCATCTTCCACACAGCCGGGGGCGACCAAGTGGATATTGCCGTGCTGGCCTGCACGCATTTTCCTTTACTGCGTGAAGAATTACAGCAATTCTCACCCCGCCCAATACAGTGGCTGGATTCTGGCGAGGCTATCGCCCGCCGTGTAGCTTGGTGGCTCGACGAACTCGGCCTGCCCCTATCCAGCCAGCCGAACTGTAGCCAACTGATAACCAGTGCCAGCGATCATTGTGGCAATATTGCCGCGGCTTTTCGCGAGTTCATCCCCAGAAACGCCTCCGCAAAAATGTCGTCAAGTTGACAGCAGCACGACAAACCGCGACCGTTCCCCGAATATCAAGCCCTAACCGGTACCCGAATTCATGCTGAAGCCGGCATTTCCCGCTCTCGAAATATTTGCACAGCTGCCCCCTGGCGGACTGCTGCTCACCCCCAACAACCGTCTGCGCAACCGCTGCCAACAAGTGTTTGCCGCGCAGCAGTCGCCCGGTGCCTGCTGGATGCCGCCGCCGGTGGAATCCCTGCGCAGCTGGCTGGACAAGCTCTGGTTCCAACTGCAACAGCGCAACTGGCAGCCCGCCTTGCAGCAGGTATTGAATCGCGAGCAACGGCAATTGCTCTGGCAGCGCGCCTTGGATGAATCCCTGGACCGGCAACTGCTCAACAGCCAGCAACTGTGCCGGGATGCCGATAGCGCCCTGGCGCAGCTACTCCAATGGCAGCTGATTTCCGACCTCTCGCAAATAGATGAAGCGCTAACTCCCCTACTGGAACAGTTCGCACTCTCTATGCGCAGCGACGAACTGCCGCTGTGCGTCATGATCAAGGCCTTTGCCTCTGAGCTTCAGGCCCACAGCGCCATCACGCCAGACCAGCGCGATCAATTGATCCTGCGCGCATTCCAGGAAGGCATTCTGAAACCCCTGCCGCAAATTGATACCGCCGGCTTTGCCCAGATTTCGCCCCTCGCCGATGCCCTGATTCACGCAGGTGCAACAGCCGTTAATGAAAGGCCGGGACTTACCCAGCAAAGTGAATTATCCGTAGTCGCCTGCGCCGATTTGGATGAAGAGCTCTACCAGGCAGCCCTTTGGGCCGGGCAAAAGCTCGCCGAAAACCCCGGCCACAGCGTAGGCATAGTGGTAAACAATCTGGGCCAGTGCCGCGCCCAGGTGGAAGCGGTATTTTCCCGTGTGCTCGAACCCCAATATCTAGACCCGCAGCAACTGCGCTATACACTGCCGTTTAACTTCTCTGCCGGTACGCCCCTGGCGCAGACACCGGTCGGCAGCGCCGCCCTGCAATTGCTATCGCTACTGCAAGACGAATGGGATTATCCCCAATTGCAAAATATCCTGTTCAGCCCTTTCTGGGGTGACGACAGTGAAACCTGGCTGCGCAGCGCCTTGTTCCGCCGTTTACAAAAACTGGAACTTCGTCGTATCCACGGCGCAACCCTGCGCTACTGGGCCGAGCGCACCGCAGAAGTGCTCCACCTGGAATCGCCGCAACTGCCCCGCCAGCTGGAACAAATGGCCGAACGCGCCCGGCGCTGGCAGCGAGCCCCCGCAGAAATTTGGGCCGCGCGTTTTTCCGAAACACTTAGCGCATTAAATTGGCCCGGTAGCCGCAATCCGGACAGCCAGGAATACCAGCAGCTGATGCAGTGGGAATCCATCCTGGAAGAGTTCGCCGCACTCAGCGCCTGCGGTGGCAACCTTACTCTCACCCAGGCCCTGCAATTGCTGCGTCAGATTGCCAGCCGCACCCCCTTCCAAGCAGAGACCCGCGATGGCCCCCTGCAAATTCTCGGGGTACTGGAAGCCGGCGGCCTCGCCTTCGATCACCTGCGCCTGGTCGGCTTCGGCCAACAGCAATGGCCGCCGGCACCGGCACCCAATCCGCTGTTGCCGATTCAATGGCAAAAACACTGGAAGATGCCCCGCGCCAGCGCTGAGCGGGAATTGGAACTGGCCCGAGAACTCACCGCCGACCTGCAGAATGCCAGCGGCGATATCGTCGTGAGTTACACCTGCGAAGAAGACGGTGTGCAGCAAGGACTGAGCAGCTTGTTTGAAAGCCCGCAACAAGCCCAGCACTTTGCCGAAGGCGCCCTGCACCATCACTACAGCCAACTGGCACAAGCCTGTCAGCTGGAAAAAACCGAAGACAAAAAGCTACCGCCACTCACCCCCGCCGAATGCGAACGGGTGCGCGGCGGTGCCTCGGTGCTCAAGGCCCAGGCCCTATCCCCGTTAAATGCGCAGTTGCGCTTCCGCCTCGGCGCCAGCAATTTTACCCAACCGGATATCGGCCTCGGCCCCGCCGAGCGCGGCAATGTGGTGCACCAGGTTCTGGCGGAATTCTGGCAACAGTGCGGCACCCTCGCACAACTGCACGCTATGGACGACGAGCAACGCCAAGCGCAAATCGAACGCGCGGTAGAACGCTCCCTCGGCAGTGTGCGCAAAAAATACAATCACCTGCCGATCGGATTTTGGGCCATGGAAAAGCAGCGCCTGGAGCGCCTGCTGCAACAATGGCTGTCCGTCGAACTGGACAGGCCCAATTTCTCCGTAGAGAAAGTCGAATGGGAACAAGCCGTGGAAATCGGCGGGCTGCACTTTAACCTGCGCCTGGACCGGCTGGATCAACTCGCCAGCGGCGAACAACTGGTAATCGATTACAAAACCGGCGTCCCCAGTATTCGCGACTGGCTTACCCAGCGCATCCGCGAACCCCAGCTGCCGCTCTACGCCCTGTTCCAACCGGACGCCCACGCCATCGCCTTCGGCCAGGTGCGCAACGGCGACTGCAAGTGGAATGGCTGCGGAGACCTGGAGCACCCCATCACCGGCATTAAAGCCGTGGGCGATACCGAAAAGGAATCCCCCTATGGCACCTGGAGCAATCTGGTGGAGCACTGGCGCTACAGCCTGGAATCCCTCGCCACCGAATATCGCAGTGGTGTAGCCACCCTCGCCTTTGATCGCCCCACCGATAACAACAGTGAACTCTGGCCCCTAAACCGCTGGCCGGAAAGGGAGCAAATAACCGAATGAACGAAGTCGTGACCACTCCCGCCCTGCGCCGCCCCATCGATGCCGACGCCCGCAGCCAAGCCCTGGATATCAGCCGTAGCTTTGCCGTGTCTGCCCCGGCGGGCTCCGGTAAAACCGGCCTGCTCACCCAGCGCGTATTAAAGTTGCTCGCCGCCTGCCAGCAACCGGAAGAAGTGCTGGCCATTACCTTCACCCGCAAGGCTGCCGGTGAAATGCGCGAGCGCCTGATCGACGCCTTGCACAGCGCCCGCGACCAAGCCAGGCCGGACAACCCCCACGATGCCATCACCTGGGATTTGGCCCGTGCCCTGCTGGAACGGGATCACGAACTGGAATGGGAACTGCTGCAAACACCCCAGCGCCTGCGCATTCAAACCATCGACGGCCTCTGCCGCAGCCTCGCCAGCCAACTGCCGATCGAAAGCGGCCTGGGCGCACCGGGTGAACCCCTGGAGCGCACCCAAATCGCCTTTGAGCTAGCGGTGGTGAACCTGCTCAAGCACCTCGATGGCGAAACCCCAGACGCAGACCTACAACAGCTATTGCTCCACCTGGACAACGACCTGGGCCAGCTCAATAAACTGCTACGAATTTTGTTGGACAAGCGCGAGCAATGGCTCGGCCCGCTTTTGAGTGTCAACTTCGACGGCGCCCAGGACTATTTCCATTTTGTCATCGACGAACTGGTGGCAGAAAAACTGCAAGACCTCACCACAGCCCTCGGCAGTTACGCCGGGGAACTGCTGGAGCTGGCCAGTTATGCCGGCAGCAATCTACAAAAGGAAAACCCCAGCCACGGCCTGTGCCTCTTCGCCGAATTGGACGATTTCCCCAGCACAGACAGCAGCGGCCTGCCCGCCTGGCTCGCCCTCGGCAGCCTACTCCTCACCACTACCGGTGAATTGCGCAAAGGCGGCGGCATCAATAAAAAACTCGGTTTTGGCCTGCCGGATAAAAAAGATCCCGAACGCCCCATCGCCGAAGAATACAAACAGCGCATGAAAGACCTGCTGACAGAACTGGCCGGCAACGAACCGCTACTCTCCGCACTGCGAGAAGTGGGCAAGCTCCCCAGCGGGCTGCAACAGAGCCAGTGGCAACTGCTGCAAGGGCTCGCCCAGGTACTGCCCAAGTTAGTCGCAGAATTAAAGTTGGTCTTCCAGCAGCTGGGCGCCACCGACTATACCGAAGTGGCCCAAGCCGCATTGATCGCCCTGGGCGATAGCGATAACCCCACAGACCTGGCCCTGAAACTGGACTTGCAAACCCAACATATTCTGGTGGACGAGTTCCAGGACACCTCCCACACCCAGCTACAACTGCTGGAAAAACTCACTGCCGGCTGGCAGCAGGGAGACGGCCGCACCCTATTTATTGTCGGCGACGGCATGCAATCCTGTTACGGCTTCCGCAATGCCAACGTGGGTATCTTCCTGGATGCGCGCAAACGCGGTATCGGTGAAGTCCCCCTGGAAGCCCTCGATCTCCAGGTAAATTTCCGCTCCGAAAGCGCAGTGGTGAACTGGGTCAACGAGACTTTCCAAAGGGCCTTTCCGCAAGCGGATAATATCGGGCGCGGTGCCGTGCGCTATCTGCAATCCGAAGCGTTTAAAGGCAGCAAATGGCCCGAGCCCTCGGTCAATTTTTACGGCTGCATTGATGACGAAGACCGCAACCGCGAAGCCACCCAAGCGGTTGAACTGGTGCAGCAATTACAAGCGCAAGATCCAGAAAGCCGCATCGCCATTCTGGTGCGCAAGAAAAAACACCTACAAAAAATTCTGCCGGCCCTAAGTACTGCCAATATCGCCTTCCAGGCCCCAGAGCTGGCGCCACTCGCCAGTAAAATGGTGGTGTTGGATTTACTCAGCCTCACCCGCGCCCTACTCGACCCCAGCGACCGAATCAGCTGGCTGGCCGTACTCCGCGCCCCCTGGTGCGGATTGCAACTGCCAGACCTTTACACCCTGGCCAACTGGGGTAATGGGGATATCACCGTAACCGACACCAGCGCGCGCCCACTATTAATGGCCTTGCAGGAAGTGGACGATATCGCCCTACTCAGCGACGAAGGGCGCACACGCTTGGCCCAAGTGGCCCCCAAACTACTGCACGCCTGGCAACAGCGCGGCCGCAAACCCCTGCGCACCTGGATTGAAGGCCTCTGGCTGGAACTGGGCGGCCCCGCCACCGTAGCGCAAAAATCTGACCTGAATAATGTGCAGGATTTTCTGCAATTATTAGAAGCCTTCGATACCGGCGGAGCCATTACCGACTGGCAACAGTTCACCTTGGCCCTGGAACAGCTCTACGCCCGCCCCGCCCAGGATGCCAAAGTGCAGGTGATGACCATTCACAAATCAAAAGGGCTGGAGTTCGAACACGTACTGATCCCAGGCCTGGACCAAGGCGGAAAACCCGGCAGCGACCAACTGCTGCGCTGGAGCGAATGGCTTAGCCGCGAAGGCGAAAGCCGCTTCCTGCTCGCTCCTAAAAATGCGCGCGGCGGCCGCGACCCGGTTTTTGAATACCTGAAGCACGACAACAGCGAACGCGAGCGCCTGGAAGGCACCCGCCTATTGTATGTAGGCTGCACCCGCGCCATCCGCTCACTGCATCTTTTAGCCTGCAGCAACCGGGATGAAAAAAAGGGCCACCTAAAAGCCCCCGGCAGCGCCGCCCTACTCGCCGGCATCTGGCCCAGTGTTTTGCACCACCAGGAAAGCGACTGGTGCCACTGGCTGGAAGCGGAAGACCCCCTACTCAACCAGGACGAAGCCAGCAGAGATCACGACTACCTCCTGCGCCTGCCCAACCAATGGCAACCCCAGGCCGTGCCCCGGCAGGAATGGCTGGCCCAATACCGCATGCCAGACTACCAACCCAAAACCGAGGAAGAAGACAATATTCCCGAACTGGGCCAGGTAGCCCTGCGCTGGTTAAAACACGCCGGCACCGTAGCACACGAAACCCTCGCCACCATTGCCGAGACCAATATCAACGACTGGACACCCAGCAAACTGGAAGCCCAACGCCCCCTATGGCAACTGCGCCTAAAGCAATTGGGGCTATCCGCCACCAGCCTGGACCGCGCCGCCGAGAAAGTGGAGATCGCCGTACGCAACAGCCTCAACTGCCCCACCGGCCGTTGGCTATTGGATGGCTCACTAAGGGAATCCGCCTGCGAACTGGAACTCCACAGCGGCGGCCGACAGTTGCGGCGCTCCATTGTGGACCGCACCTTTATCGATAACGAAGGCACCCGCTGGATTGTCGATTACAAAACCGCAGAGCCCAGTGGTGAGGAAAGCCAGGAAGAGTTTATTGCAGTTCAGCTGGAGCAGTATCGGAATCAGTTGGAGAATTACCGCAAGCTCTTTTATGCGCGGGGGGAGCGGAATATTCGGTGTGCGCTGTATTTTCCGTTGATGCAGAGGTTGGTGGAGTTGGATTAGAGTACGCCAGGCATGGTGCAGGGCTGGCACCTGCACTTTTTATATAGTGGTAAGAAATAGGCCATCTCCAAAACTACGCTTATTGGTTTTGCGTGAGAGAGACCTAAAGTTCGAGACACACTTAATGCCCGCAGCAGGTGAATCATATTGCATCTGCAAGTTTTATCAATCCTCCTCACTTCTACTAGAGAAATACTGATAAAGCTTTAGAACAAAAAGCAGGGAGTCAAATTGATGACCACAAATTCCCTAAGGATGGAGACTATACTCGAGCCTCCATCCATCTAGTGCCTGATTCTAATCAGGCAAGGTAACATCGATTTTTACGTTAAGACTTTAAACATGGGAAAAACACAGAGAAGCGGCTAATTTTCGACCACACCTCAACTCATTAACTTTTCCCAATTAATTCTATGTAGTCGTCATACTTTGGATAAACAGAATAGTCCGGCTTTTTATCTTCATACATTTCTTTAAGTTTTTTCGCCAAATTTTCAGTCTGAATTACAATTTCACCAGCATTATTTCGTGTTTCTTCGTCTTCAGACTCTAATTCTTTATATATTTTTTGTAACTCGAGCTCGTTCAATCGTACCAAGTTTAAAATATCGGCTATATCAAGCATGTTCATACCTTCTGTAAACATTCTGCTAGGTTGTCTAGTAACATACAAAATTTGGTTACAGGCATATCCCAATTTGGTCGAATCGTGTAATGAAAACACTTAAATCTCTTATGCCAATCATCCTTTGTAATCACTAAACCCTTAGGGATTTTGGCATTATCAAATGAAAGCAAGAAGTACTCCCAAGACTTAACTGGACACCCCTTAGCATCAAACAGTGATATCCCACCAGATTTACAGTCAACCCATAACTCTCCACCCTTTCTATAGGTCTTGATGTCTTCATTTCGAACACGGCCATTAGATAGAAGAAATGACTTCAAAATTGGATACAGGATTGGATCACTATTGTTAGGATTTCTTCCTCTAAATAGATTCACATTCAGATCAAAGCTAGAGTCAAATAGCTCCCCTAGCTCTCGTTTATCAACAAAAAATTGATCTTCCTTCTCATCTTCTTTCATTGATTAAAACTCTCCTTGTGTTCTTAAGCTTTCGCTTTACTTCGCCCTCTCCGCTTTGCGCTAGTAGTAAAGTGCAATACATGGAGGACAGAGCGCAAAGACGACCCTGCGCATTCAGCAAATTAAAGTATAAATCTTCGAGAGATTTGACTAAAGAAGAAAGTCACAAAACACCGGCCACACAATAGAAATTTGATAGTTCTTAAACGAACACATAGAAAAATATAGGCGCCAAAATTATCTTATTGAAATTTATTAGGTTTTTCTAAGCATCAATTCTGCGTAGAATTAACTGATTACTGTCAGAATTTATGACTATGGGTAGGCAAATTCTGTAAGCCCCCCCCTAAAAAAAACTCAAGAATTTTCTAAAAAGAACCACCTCTTTTCAACAGGAGAACGGTAGCGTGAAGTAAGAATAGAGAAAAGGCGCTGACCCAAGGTGCTGCAACACCAGGGGCCAGCTAACCAAATTGATAATCAGACTATCAAGATGGCTGTATGCATACTACGCTAGAAACCCGCTCGTCTTCAATAAAGTGGAGATCAATCAGCAGCTTGGAGCGACTACCCAAGCTCTGGGAGCCTAGCGCCCGCCTTTTCCTATTCTGCGCCCACCGCCCCCGCGCCCCACCCCACTCTTCCACCAAGTATCACTTACCAAGCTTCCCCACCAAGGAATGCCCACCCACAACTTGAGTATCGCTAGGAAACAAACATGTTGATCCTAAAGCGCCGAACAGGCGAGAACCTAAGAATTGGAACGAATGTCTCGATCACAGTGTTGGAAGTGAAGGGAAATCAAGTAAAGATAGGCATCCGCGCCCCGAAATCCCTTCCCGTTCATCGAGAAGAGATCTATGTGCGCATTAAAAAAGAACACAAAGTAGGCAATTGAAAGTGTTGAGGGAAGGCTCACCAAGGAGGGAGGCTCCAGACGATCCTCCTTCCTTTAGTTAACAAATCTAGCTCTTTGCTGAGCCGTAACCTAATAGTTAGGGCCTGAGTTTTGCTAATGCTTGCTCGGACAAGCAACATTGAGGGCAATACATCAGCACAATAACTTGTTAGAGCTAAAGTGGTTCCCTACTGAAATTGGTAATTTGTTGACCAAAAACTTCTATTGCTTGATTTTCTAAACGTTCCTTGAGGCCAATAACTTCTAGATAGTCATTCCCAGCATCTGCCACTTCATCCTCATCTTCAGATGTTTCACAAATAGACTTTAAACGCTCAGCTTCATGAGTTATTGCTTCAAGTATTATCCGGGTTTCCCAATCACATAGTGATGAGTTCATTTCTTTTATATGTGTCATAACTCAATCTGCTTTTTGAATACCTTCTGACATTTCAAAGCCAGTTTTGAAAGTAGCCCTTTGAATTCATCGAGGGGCATATTTGCTGTTGGAGAGATACTATTATGCCTATCAAAAGAGAACAAAAAGTAGGCGCTGAAAGCGCGGTGGGAGCAGATTCACAATGGAGGCAGCCCCACCCAAACCTCCTACCCTTTTTCATCGTCATAGTGGTATCTCTGAGGGCACACTATCTCAAAGATAGACAATGTCGCTGTCCTACAGTTACCTTCACATGTATCAAAAAGCAGCCCCCACCCTCTATAACTGAAAAATCAACACTGATTAGGAGGATCAGCTGAGTTCAAGACATAGTTAGCATTGCTGCAATCTTTTTACACTAATTTTTATCAGTTACCTCTTCCCATTCATCTTCATAACCGGCTGAACGAAAATAGGCCATCAACGTAATGATGATTTTCTCAAGGATATATTCACTGCTCTCACCTTGTTTTTCATCTTGCTTGTTAGACTCGCTAACAGTTCTCCAGAAAAACTCAGCGAAGTGAATGGCCTCTTCTTTATTAGCCAAAGATCCCGAATTAATAATCTCAAGGCTTTTTTTATCATTGAGTAACTCTGCATAATGCAAAAGAAACTCTTTCTCCTCGGGCAATTTATAATTAATCATCCTATCACCTTCGTACCATCTCTTATTACACTCATACGATCAGCAACCATCTGGAGCTTTTGGACTAGTTGAGAAACCGTCATTCTCCTTGTAATGGTTAGAAAGTAGTGTCTATTATCTTTCTGATCTTGCACAAATTGCAGATCAGGCGGCAAATCTGACTTCTCCAAAACCCAAAATACGTCGACATTTTTTCCAGGGTTTTTAGATGCTTTCAGCTTATATATTGACTTTAGGTGCTGCCAGTTCGCGGAAAAACTGAGCCCCATCTGATTATGAGGAATCACCCATGCCTTACATGGACTAAAGCAATAATCACAAACTTGTATACCTTGTATTAGCTCTCTTCCCTTTGGAACATCTTGCTGCCGATAAAATACAGGGCTCGCACCTTCAGGTATAGGGCGCCCAAAAACTGTTCCTTCATTCTCCGCGAGCTTCTTAATATAGTCTCTCAAATCCGTGAGTATCTTAAATTGTTCCATTATCTACTTGAACACTCCTTTGAATTTAACATCACTAGTAGGTGTAACCCTGTACGCCCACTAATTTAAAAGTATAAACCGCCAAGGGTATTGGCTGAAGAGGAAAGTCAAACAAAATATCTTGGGGGCAGCTATTTATAGGAACTTAGCGCCACATATTCCTATTCTACCCCCACCGTTGCCGCGCTCTCCATTCTTATACAGACATCACTTACCAATCTTCACCACTAAGGAATGCCCACCCATAGCTTGAGTATCAATAGGAAACAAACATGTTAACCCTATAGTACCGAACCAGCGAAAACTTAAGAATTGGTACGAATGTATCCCCCCATAGTGCCGAAAGAGACAAGCAATCAGATAAAGATATGCATTCACACCCCTAAATCCCTCCCTGTCCATCATGTAGAGATCTATGTGTGTAGGATCAGACCAGGATTTCAGAGCTTGAAGAAGCCTTTTCACAATTAAAGCTTGCCGCAAAAACATTAGGCGTATTGAAAATCAAAAGTGTAATCAGTGTAAAGAAGTAATTTTTCACTAAACATCCTTTTCGCACGTAACAGTTAATTCAAAAGCAGCATCTACATATCACGCCTCTCTATAATTCCAAAGCGCGTCAGCACGGCAATACTAAAAGCATGTAGAGGATCAAGAGTTTACCTTTAATTGATATACATATTCAAAGAAAGATTTCGATAGCACCCTGAACAAGGATACACCGGTCTTAACGTTAAGAATCACGCATCCAGATTTGTTCTGAAAAGTTTGTATGGGAAGCTCTCGAATGAGCCGAGACGAAAAAACAACAAGTTTACTGCGGAAATTCAGTTCCAGTCATTTTGTGATGCCCTTAACGTACAGCTGCTTCATATTAGAAGTTTTGATGGTAAGAAAAATGATTTAGACGAGTGGAATAATTTTGCGAAGAAAATAACTTGGCCATGACTTCATAGATACACAGAGAAATCTTTTATTGACCCTCAGAAAGACAAAAACCAGCAAATTAAAAACAACCTTGAAGTTTATGATGTCAGGTAGCTAGTACTAGTACAGTCCCCGAGCGCATACATTACTGCATGTCCTTCTCAAACGGCGCTTCTGCTACCGCAGGCCAGACCAGTCCCGCCTTCGTTCCTACAAGCAATAGTACAAAAGATATCTCCAGTGCGAGGAAAACGCCAATAGGGTGATTGGGTACGCCGCGTATCATCAGGTAAAGCAAGTAGCCCATAGTAAGCAGATTACCCGCAAGCGTAACGTTGAGAGCGTAGCCACGTTCTTGCCAAAGCGGTTTGCAAAGCAGGAAGTTCAACACCGCTGTGCCGGCGAGCATCACTCCGGGCAGCATCAACAACAAGCGACGGGATAAACCCATTCCGTCACTGGCTACCAGTGGCCAAACGGCAGTAAAGTGACCTTGAGCTCCGAGGGTGAGGAACAGCCCCAAAATTACTGCGCCGATGGCGGCAAGCCGATACAGTGCATTCCGCTGCAAAACACGTGTTGATCTAGAAGCCGACATTGCGCTCCCCTACTGTGGCCAGGCCACATTCGTAAGCGAACACCACCGCCTGTGCACGATCGCGCAACCCCAGTTTGGAGAGCAGGCTTGAAACGTGGGTTTTCACGGTGGCGGGGCCAATAAACAGGGCCTCGGCAATCTCGGCATTGCTCTTGCCGGCGGCGATGGCCTCCAGCACTTCGCGCTCCCGAGTAGTGAGGCGCTCCAGGCGTTCTGACAAGTTGCGGCCGGCTTCCATTTTCTGGGCGAACTGGCTGATCAGGCGTTGAGTGATGCCCGGTGCAAGCATGGCACCGCCCTCTGCTACGGTGCGTACTGCCTCAACCAGCGACTCGGGGGGAATGTCCTTGAGCACAAAACCACTGGCGCCTGCCCGCAGCGCACGAAACACGTATTCATCGGGATCGAACGTGGTCAAAATAATGACACGGCAAGTTGCATCACTAGCTTCCAGAATGCGTGCTGTGGCTTCCAGTCCGTCCATCTCCGGCATGCGGATATCCATCAGGATAATGTCTGGCTGATGCGCACATGCAGCTTTAATTGCCTCGATGCCAGTAGCAGCCTCGGCAGCCACTTCAATATCGGGCTCATTGTCCAGGATTAGAGCAAAACCACGCCGCACCAAAGCCTGATCGTCTACCACCATCACTCGCAACATTATGTTTTCCCCATTCCTGTGGGTAGTTGTGCATACACCTCAAAACCACTACCATCGACCACAGCCGCAGACAGAGAGCCGCCGAGCAGTTCCGCGCGCTCGCGCATACCTGCGATGCCGTGCCCACCGCCGGGTTGCGCGTCAATAGTTGTTTCCACCATGGGCCGCTCGCCAACAATATTTCCATCATCGCGCACTCGAATCGTAAGAGTGTCATCGTCTGCGCGTACACTCACTTGCACCCGCGCTGCCGCTCCAACATGCTTGATGACGTTGGTGAGGGATTCCTGAACGATGCGATAGGCGGCGAGCGCGACGCTGGTCGGCACTTTCTCCAGTGCACCGTGGGTTTCGCAGTCGACCTCGCTTAATACCTGCCGGACCTTTTCAATCAGAGCTGGTAAATCATTGAAATCCGGTTGCGGGGTGAGCGTAGTGTCGTCATTGGTGGGCCGCAGTACGCCGAGTAAATGACGCATTTCAGTCATGGCCTGACGACCAGCAGCCTCCACTGAAGCCATGGCCTCACTGGCGGCTTCCGGGTTATTGCGACTGATAGCCCTGGCAGCACCGGCCTGCACGGTCATAAGACTCACCTGGTGCGCCACCACATCATGCATCTCACGGGCGATTCGAGTGCGCTCGGCTGCGACCGCGCGCTCGGATTCGGCATTGCGTTCGCGCTCCAAGTACTCGGCTCTCTCTTCCAGCAAACGCAGATATTCGCCGCGAAAACGCAGCCGGCGGCCGATATACCACAGCGCCCATACCAGCATTACCGTTACTGTGCCCGCAGCCGTTGGCTGAACTGGAATACCCTTGTCAAACGCCACAAAAACCAGCGTTGCGATAACCCCGATAAAGCTGTCCCGGGTATTGGCCTCGTAGCGGCCAAGGCTATATAGCGAAACCGCCATGGCCACGATGCCATCTGCCGGTAAACCCAGCTCCAACACTATTGTTGCGCCGAGAATAACGGCCTGTACCTGCCAAGGGTGTGTGCGGCGCCACAGCAAAGCGAAGGAGCTGAGGAATGCACACTGGAAAGCAATGACATCCCACAGGTTTTGCAGGGATAGCACTTCGCGTGCACCGTTGCGGGACCACATCAACAGCGTCAGCAAGAACATAAGCAACGCGATAAGCAGATCGGTTAGGTGTGGCCAACGCTCAAACGGCCCCCGTAAGGGCTGCCACATAGGAAGCTTGGGTAGTTCCGAGCTGGCATTGAGCGGATTCGGCGCAGGCGTATTGAGGGACGACGATTTCATTTCCGCATGCTAAACCAGGCGCAAACAACTGTCATGGGACTTTCAGGGGAGACGGAAGCATGAACATCTCCACCTTTTGGGGGAGATGTGATTACTGCCTGTGGCCGATGTGCGTAGGTCTGAAAAAGCTGAACATGTTCGGCAAGCTCACTCAGACACAACACGGACCATAATCGCCTGGAGAAAACCATGAACGACGCTGTACTCAGCCAAACACTACCGCGACCATTCGATACCCGGCGGGCCATTAACCTGTCGGTAAAAACCTGGTTCTGCATCGCAGCCATCGGCCATGCGATCTTCTTTGCCTATATCCTGGCCGTTTTCTACCCACCCATTGCCGAGTCAGGAGTGTATGGTTTGAAAAGGCTGCACCTACCGGCAGGCTTCCGCGAGGGAGATACATTGGGCAACCTGGCTTCGGTGAGCCACGTGCTGTTGGCCGCGATTGTCATTGGCGGCGGGCCCCTGCAGCTGGTCCCTTCGGTGCGACGTCATGCCCCTAACTTCCATCGCTGGCTGGGGCGCAGTTACCTGCTGACGGCTGTCATAGCGAGTATTGCAGGGCTCTACATGACCTGGACTCGGCATACCTTTGGTAATCTGGTGTCGCAGATCAGCATCACTATGGACGGCATACTGATTCTGGCATTTGCCTTTCTGGCAGTGCGCACCGCAATGGCTAGGCGCATTGCTGAGCACCGTCGCTGGGCCTTGCGTCTGTTTATGGCTGCCAGTGCAGTGTGGTTCTTTCGCGTAGCCCTAATGGGCTGGGCAATGCTCACCGGCGGCTGGGGGATAGATTGGAAATCCTTTACCGGACCTTTCCTATATGTGCTGGGCTTCGGCCAATACCTGCTCCCACTGGCCATGCTGGAATGGTATTTTCACTGTCAAAAGCGTGCGGCCGGACAAGGTGCCCAAATTGCTTTTGTCAGTGCGCTGATACCACTAACCTTGTTTATGGCGATTGGTATTTTTGCCGCTACGATGGGCTTGTGGTTGCCACGGATCTAAGGTTGCTCGGCCAGATTAACGGGAAATTCTTATACTGATTTGGCTGTAGAGATCCACGATTCGTGGATCCGACTGCTGCAGTAACTCGGGAAACTCTCCAAATAGAAATGTAAATCTCCAAGATTATTGACTGAAGAAAAAAGTTAAAAAAACACTAGGAGCCAGCTAATTAAATGGATATAAACACTATCAAACTGTGAAGCACATTTATCAAAATTACATAATCTCTATGTTGAATTCCGCTAATTTACGCATCGGGCATTTTTGGCAACACATGGTATAGAGTAATAAGTGTGACAATTAATGCCTAAATATTAAATCGCAATATTTGTTGATACTGGCCTTTAACTAAACTTACTAGCGTTAATGAAAGTGCACAAATTAAATTGATAAGACTACCTATAGCTATCGGAAAATATAACTTAAACCATAAAGACCACAAGTCTTGTGAACCAGAAAGTTGAGCAACATTAGAGCCGCTATTGAAAACGAAGACAAAGCCGAACACTACAATGGCAAGAATTGGTATTATCAGTAGAAGCACTCGATATTGGACAATGGGCCTATGTTTATACCCATAAAAGCACGCAAATATTGCGAGACCAGCCCAAAATATGAATATTGACCAATATAGAATTATCATGTCATCTAACGTCGCCGCTGTATTTTATACATATCTTTCAAGCTCACTCATAGCCTCAGCCAGCTCAACACAGTGAAATTACTTTGCGTGCACCAAAAAACTGTTAGAATTTTAGCCCGCAGCGCCATTTAGGAATGTGATAACTGTCTAAATCTGTTAACAATCGAGTAATTCTCCCCATGAATGGAGGCTTCTCGATGAGGTAACATTCAATATCACATGCCGCTCTGATTCCGGGTTCGCTTTAATGCAGGATCATAGGGAATCAGTGCTCATGCGTAGAGATTATTGGCCAATTAATATACGCAAGAATAGTTGTGTATAATCGGGATAGGGAGGCTCCTCACGATGCCCCTCCTCCCACACCACCAGGCATACGGGTCACGTACCATGGCGGTTCAATTCTTTTCCTACTTCTATCTGCCAATTCCGGCAGCCCCAAGTTCCTAAAGTATCTATTTGGTAATGCTCTGTAAAGGGCTGGACTTTTACTTAGCCTCCATGGTCCATGCGCTGATTTGGCCGTATTCCACGCTAAAAAGCGATCAACTCTTAGCCCCCTTAATCTGCGGTACCCACTACGTCCCCACTGCTTCCATAGATAACATCGCAACTTCCGCCTTATCCACTTGTCTAGATCTTTCAGAGGGCTCAGTACTTCGCTGATGTCAAAGTACGCTTTCCAACCAAGCAGGGATTTCTTTAACTCTTCTACGATCTGAGTAAACTTGCGGCCTCGTGTTCGGCGGGTGATCATTCTGACCTTTGCCTTCAATTTATTCATCGATGATTCCGATACCTTTATCCGGGCACCTTTCTTCAACAATCTAAACCCTAGGAAGCTCCGCTTCCAGAAGTGATCCTCTGCACTCTTCTCAGTATTTACTGTGAGCTTCAGCTTACATTCGATGAAGTGGGTTAAGTTTGCTTTTATCCGCTCAGCAGAACGACGGCTTCCCACCAGTATTTGAAAGTCGTCGGCGTATCGTACAAAGCTGAGCTGGCGCCTATGCAGCTCCCAATCCAGTTTATTAAGTACAATATTAGCTAGAAGCGGAGATAGCGGCCCACCTTGCGGTACTCCTTTTGTAGTAGCTATTAACTTGCCATCAGCTGCTGTCGGCGCTTTTAAGTATCGGTTTATCAAACCCAGCACGTCAGTCGGTATCCCACTTTTCTTCAGTCTTGCATTCAACTCTGAAGTGCATCACCCTTTAGGTTGCTGCCTCAGCCGTATATTCTCCCAATATCTGACTAGGAC
>NZ_CANMKV010000033.1 GCF_947498635.1 uncultured Microbulbifer sp.
TGGAAGCTTACTAGCCTACAGCCAGCTGACCTCTCTCGCTATTGCCAAGTGTGTCGGTTGTTATGGGAATCTAGGATCAATCAAAACGCTGAAACCCAAATAAAAACAACGAAAAATATACTTATATTCAGCATGCACAAAAGGACTTAACAACAGCCCCAAGAGATGCGGCATCAAGCCTACTCATCGCTAAATGCATAAAAACTGAGGCAATAATCCTTAAACACTATCCGACCGAAAGGGAGAGTATCTGACTAATCTCATTCAGACTGCGGTTTGACTGCCCCTGCCAGATTTCAATGGCATTTTGCAATGCGAGCCAATCTTTCTTTGAAGAAGGAGATTTATTCACTACCCCCTCTCTAATCAAGGCTCGGATGGTATCACTGGCAAACACCAACGTATCCACCCCCATGCGGCGAAGGAATACTTGTGCTGTCTTTCCCCCTAATCGATCGCCGCCTTTCCGCAGGTATTTAAGGTTGTCCACATAATTTTCGGTATTCCAGCTGGAAAAATATTCGCCTAAACTCCTATATTCATCAGATAAACACCAAAAGAAATCTGCATTCCTTTGAATGGAGCGAGTTTTTGTCCAATGCTTGATCATCCCTTCCTGACGCATCAGATCATCGAGTGCTTCCTCTGATAAATACCTACAGAAGGAAAGGTCAAATCCGTAAAATATCTTCTCAATATCCGGCCATTTTTTCTCTACTACCTTCCAACTGAAACCTGCTTGGAAAACAGCGCGAGAAGCCGCTGATAGCCACAGGTTATCCGGTATGGTTAATACCTGATCAGATGGCAGCGGCTTTCTAAGTTTCGCTTGAAGCCCACTCATGCCACCGAAGCGGTCGATTACAGGTGCTTCTATCTCAAGAAAATTCCGCATACGAATTACCTATATTTCTTACAACTCTTAAATCTTGCCTGAATCATTCACCGATCACTTATTTACTGGAAAAATATACAAATCCGAACATATCACGGGCTTTAATCACACTAATTCGCCCACTTAGTGTAAAAAAACACTGAATTCTGAACACCCGTTTTCTGGCCCATAGGCTTATGAATGCCAACTATATATATCAGACCTTTGATGGAATGGGGTATTTATGTGCTCCCAATCAACCCGCAGCAGTATTGATAGGAAGAGAAGTAGGTAGGTTACGAACCATCTTCCTGCAGGCCCCTTAAGCTCTAAACAAGATTACCAATCCACCTTATGAAAATACCTCGATGTAAGGGGTATAACCCTTACATCGATAAAGATACGTTATCAAGTAAGCTCATCAATCAGGCGCATTGCATCCTGGGCACCGAGGGGCTGCTTCTTGGTGGACTCTTGCTCAGATAAACTTTGACTCTCAGTAGGAATACCGGATGTGGACTTGGGCATAGAAACTACCCTGGCCATAGCCTGATATGGATAACCAGCATTAAAGGCCAAGCCACCAATAGGCTTCCAGCCCTCATTCAACAATCTAGTCACTTCCTCTTCCAGACTAGAAAATCCAGATTTCCCAACGGCAACTTTATATTCTGCTTTTTTCACGAACACCCTCCATACCACACACAATGATCACCACTCTGCTCACATTGGAAAACAGGCGGTTACACCTCTAAAGCCAAAGGATGTGGATTCTAGGACAGTTACTCAGTAGCCAAAAGCCTTGAATCGCCAAAAAGATAGCCCTGACTAAGAAACAAGTTTGCGAACTTTGAATTCCCATTCATACGTACACTTTGTCAAACTAAGTAAAAGCATCAGACCAGTATCAACCAGCACATCCCAGCAATAATCAATGATGCCGTCACACTCAGTACTGCACCCTCCCGTACCATATCCTGCATGCGCACTTTACCCGTACCGTAAGCGATCGCGTTCGGTGCAGTGGCAACCGGCAACATAAAAGCACAGCTCGCGCTCATGGCTGCGGGAATCATCAACACCATGGGATCGAAACCTGCGGAGGTGGCGGCTACTGCGAGAATGGGCATCAGCAGGGTTGCCGTGGCCGTATTGCTGGTAATCTCCGTTAGGAAAGTAACTCCCAAGCATAAAATTATCAACATCAACCATAGGGGCATGGCGGTCAGGAATGATAGACCGTTCCCGAGCATGGCGCTCAATCCCGAGGCGGTAAAACCCTTGGCCAAGGCAATACCGCCAGCAAATAACAACAGCATACCCCAGGGGATGGTTTCCGCGGTCTGCCAGTCGAGCAGACGTCCTCCCCGGCCGTTAGGCACCAGGAACATTGCTACCACTGCAGCCAGAGCAACGGTACTGTCTCCTGCAGCTTCAATGTCCAACCAACCACTCCAGCCACCAAATGGGGCATTACGGGTTACCCAAAAGAAAATTGCTACACCGAAAACCAGCAGAGTCCGCTTCTCCTCGGCCCGCCACTCACCCACCTGTGGAGGCTCGATCTCATTCTGCAAATGGACATTACGCGTAAGCCACAGGGCCATAATTGGTAGGGTGACCAGGGCAACCGGTATCCCGATTTTCATCCATCCGAGAAAACTAAATTCACGGCCTGTCACCTCCTCGTAAATTCCCATAAAAATTACATTGGGTGGCGTCCCCAGCGGTGTACCCACTCCGCCCAGGCTGGCGCCATAGGCAATTCCAAGTATTAGAGCAACGGTGAGGCGTTGATTTTGAATTCGGGAAAGAATTGCCAGAGCAATAGGCAGCATCATCAGGGTTGTGGCCGTGTTGGAAATCCACATGCTGAGAAATCCAGCCGCGAGCATAAAACCAAGAACCAGGCGCCGGCCACTAGAGACGCCAAAGATACGCAGCATATATAGGGCTAGGCGCTCATGGGCACCGCTCTTCTCGAGTGCCTTCGATAGAATAAAAGCGCCCATCAGCAGCAGTATCACATGGCTGCCCAAGGATGCCGCTACCGTCTTGTGATCAGTCACTCCAAATAGGGGCAGAAGTACAAAAGGTACCAGTGAGGTAGCGGGAATAGGCAGCGCCTCTGTCACCCACCAGGTCACCGTGAGTAGAGTAATCCCGGCGGTGACTGCGGGTAGATATTGCATCCCCATCGCGGTTAAAAGGATATAAAACGCAACCGCTAGTAACGGTCCCAAAACTATAAATTGCTGCCGCATGACCGACATAACTTCTCCCAACCCCAAAAGAATTAACTTTTTTTATTCACTTACCCCCAAGAGATTGGCGAAGATCCAACAACCACTCCGCACCTACAGGGGTGTACAAAATACAAGAAAGCAAAAGGATTGCGCAGTACTTTATCTCGGGCAATCCATAGAGTCTGGCCAAATGTGGCTCACCTAAGAGTCGCCAAATGATGAATTTTCCATTTATCTTTTCGATGCCATAAAGCAAATACTCAAAGAGCGGCCGATAAACTTCCAGCCCTATAAGTACAAATGTACAATGCGCGCCAATCATGACTTTACGACCTTTAACACTCGGTTTTTAACTCTGTGTCTGCAGTCACTTTCTCTAGAGGTATCCCTTGAAAAAAATCGCTCTCTCCGCCCTGATAGCACTGGCCAGCACTAGCGTTTACGCTGGTGAACAGCCCTTTTATTTGAAAGCCTCTCTAGGGTATGTGCAATTTGACTCCGAAGACCACTTTGCGGTGAAGAAGGACCTCAACTCAACTGGCTACGCTTTTACTTTTGGCTACCGAGTCAATAACTACGTTGCTATCGAAGGCAGCATGGCCAATCTGGGCACTATCCACAGGGATTATGAATTCAGTATTCACACCCCTGAGATGTACTATGACTATGATGACATCGTGATAGAAAACTACGATTACAAAAGCACAAGCGAAACCAAACTCAAATCCTATAGCCTCGGGTTGGCATTCTCGACGCAAGTCCAACAGAACCTAAATGCCGGCTTCCGTTTAGGTGTTCATCAGTGGTGTGAAGAGACCAATGGCAGGAGTACATATTCCGGGACCCGCAGCAGGTATAGCGAAGCTAGAAGGCTCTATGAAGTAGAACCTTCCAATGGGTCCTATAAATGGGACAGCGACAAGGAAAGCGGCAGTAATCCCTACTACGGCGCTGAAGTGAATTGGTCCACCGGTGACTGGGGCATCACCCTAGAGCACACGATCTATGAAATCCAGGATGACAAGTCCAATCTCTCCGCTGTCGGTGTTACCTATAGCTTCTAGTCCAAATGCTAGGAACGTTACCTGTGCGGGTAGGCGCTCACTCACGGCCAGCACAAAGCCCTTGAAAATCTATGCCTATTAAATAGGCATTCAGCAACGCTCCAGTACTTCACCCTGTACATCTCAGCTATATCCGGCAAACTATCGCAGTCAAAAAGAGAGCGAAAGAGACGGAAAGGATTCATGAGTAAGATACCCAATACAGTGGCAGTACTGGATAAGCTGCGCTGGAATGCCCACCTGTGCAAGCACAGTCACTTCCGCGCCTCCATGAAAGGTCGCAACCTTCATGTGCTCTGCGGGGTGCCGGTTGTAGTGGTCAACCTGTTTCTCGGTTCTCTATTCTTTTCTTTGATCAATGCTGAACTTCCAGATTGGACCAAATGGAGTGGCGCTGCCCTGGCCCTGTTGGCCGCCCTACTGGGAGGCGTACAGACCTTTTTTAATTTCAAGAAAAACTACGAGGGACACCGCCAAGTCGGCAATGAATACCTGGCTATTGCCAGGGAATGTGAGCGACTTATTGCCCTTTACTTTGACCGCATCCTCGACCTGGAACACCTCTCCAACAAGATTTCAGAACTCAACACCCGCTATAGTGAAATCAACCAGCGGGCCGAGGAATTTATTGTTTCCCATAAGGTTTACCGCCAAGCCATCCAGGTGCAAAACCAAAAAGCCAACAGGGAACCCTCACTGGTAGAGCGGATGCGCAATAGCCAAGCCACCGCATCTCTAGAAAACCAACGGACCCGTGGAACGATAGAAAAAACAACGACCTGAATTACTCACCAACAGATTTACCATGCAGAAAGTGCACAGCGACCACTCACCGGAAAGCATCACCCATTCTCTCTGTTATCTGGCAACTGATATTCGCACGCCCAGTAATATCGGGGGCTTATTCCGTATTGCCGATGCCCTGGGGGTTGAGAACGTGTATCTTGCAGGCACCAGTCTGGTGCCACCAAACTCTAAGATACGCAAAATCTCTCGCGCGACAGAACAACATGTTCCCCATTTGTATGCCGAAAACGCCCTGAGCACAGCACTGCAATTACAGGCGCAAGGATATCGGATTGTCTGCCTGGAAATTACGGCCTGCAGCCTAGCGTTAAGTCAGGCCCCCATAGCCAAGGGAGACAGAGTCTGTCTGGTATTAGGTGCGGAAAAAGATGGGGTTGCCAAAGAGCTGCTGGAAATTGCCGATATGACTGTGCATATCCCTATGTACGGGGTTAACTCCTCAATGAATGTCACCTCGGCCTGCGCTATTGCAAGCTACGAGCTGATCCGGAAAATGGCTTCAAATTAATTTTGTCAATAAGAATCAAAATAAAGTTCTCAAGAAAATTTTATCTGCCCGCATTTCAAAAAGTGAATATTAGTCAGGCACTTTCATCATCATATTTCTTTTGCGAACAAAATCCGGGTCCCCACCAAAACGCTTGTTACAATTTAAGTTATTAATAGCTTGGATGTCAGCGTTACTTAAATTAAATTCGCTCAATAAGAAATTACTAAGGATATGATCCAGCACTTCAGATTTTGGCAAGACCACCCTATGCTGCTGAATATTCCAACGCAATATAACCTGAATGGCAGTGACTGAGTATCTCTCAGCTATTTGCACTATCACAGGGTCAACATCTGGCCTAGCCTCTTTTTCTACGGCCTTAAATATAGATCCTGCTCCCAGGGGAGACCTGCAACAGATCGCTATCTTATGAAATTGACAGTAATCGACCAGTGGTTGCTGAGTAAAATAGGGGTGTAACTCAATTTGATTACAAACAGGGGGCACCTCAGCAAAGCTAGCGATCTGCTCAATATCAGACTTACGAAAATTGGACAGCCCCAGGGCGCGCACTTTCCTCTGCTGGTATAAGGCCTCCATCGCCTCCCAGGTCTCCCGTGTATAAGCCGGTACCGGCCAGTGAACCAGGTAGAGATCCAGATATTCCAGCTGCAGACGCTCCAGGCTCCGGGCAAAGGCATCGTGTGTTTTCTTGCCGCCCTGCTCGGTATCCCAGACCTTACTCGTAATAAACAACTCTTCTCTAGGCAGACCAGACTCCTTAATGGCTCGCCCCAAGGCGCGCTCATTACCATACACAGAGGCCGTATCAAAGTGCCTATAGCCAATGGCCATCGCTTTCAGGACTACTTCTTTGACATACTCGTCATCCTGTTGCCAACTACCTACCGAAGCCATCCCCAGACCGATTTGGGGGATCTCCACACCGTTGTTAAACTCGAGAAAGTACATAATCGATACCTCCGCCAAAAACCGCAGCGTTTCTCAACACAATAACCAGCGATTTCTGCATTTACATCGCTCGACGCTGAGTTTAGGCGGCTTAAGTTTTTTCGTGAGAAAAACGAAAAAAACAGACAGATAAATAGGTGTCAAACACACGATAAAAATTTAGGGCGCTTTAAAACTCAATCCCCACGGCTACGCAAAATCAAGTTATTTGGGTGGCAGTGAACCAGCAAACTCCGCTCCTCGATTCACCCAATCGTCCAGAGCCTGCTCCACGGCATCTTCTTCCACATAAACCATGCCCTTCAAGGGGCGTCCGGTATAATCCATTGGCCTGGTGTAGCGTTCTGCCAGCGCATCCTGATAATTATCGGGGCCGACACGTACCATCAGCTCTTCACCGACTACCCCACAAGCCATATTGCCATTCAACATAAATGCAAGGCCACCAAACATCTGCTTTTCAGAGAGGCCTTGATTTCCCTGTAATAAATTGCGCACTTTTTCTACCAAAGTCTCGTTGTACGCCATGACAATCTCCTTAATCACTTTTGCTGGGTGGGAAAGAGTATTCCGGGTACTGCTGGGATCTACGCCAGTGAAAACGCGACAAGCGGAAGATCAAACGGTGGGAATTTGTGAGCACCTTGCCATGCCAATTCAATGCATGAAGGCGAAGTAAATACTGTGTAATCGATACAGATAACTGCACCATAGCCAGAGAAGTTATTTCGAATAATTCTTTAAGTGTAGCAGGAAATATCTGTGTTGCTTGCGAAAAAGGAAAGAAACGAAAAGGGAGAAGCCAATAGAGGACTAGAGTGTGATTAGCGCCAAGCTTGACTCTGCACTACACGAAAATTTTTGATGACGTATTAAAGTATTCCCCCGCTTATTTAGCGGGCCCATAAAAACTGGCACCCCGATATAATATCGAGGTGCCAGAAAGGCTTTAGTCAACAAAAACTCGAGCGTTGCGGAACAGGCGCATCCAGCCGGAGTCCTCTTTCCACTCATCCGGATGCCAGCTGTTGCTGACCGCGCGAGCTACGCGCTCGGGATGCGGCATCATGATAGTCACACGGCCATCTTCGGAACACAGGGAGGTAACACCATTGACCGAGCCGTTGGGGTTGGCTGGGTAGGTCTGGCTTATTTCACCTTGGTTATTGAGGTAGCGCATGGCGATGGTCCCGGAAGCCTCACACTTCTCCAGTGCCTGCTGGTCCGTAAATTCCACCCGGCCTTCGCCGTGGGCAACCGCTACGGGCATATAAGTGCCGGCCATTCCCTTAAAGAGCACTGAGGGGGAATCCTCAACGCCGACCAGGGCAAAGCGCGCCTCATACTGTTCCGACAGGTTGCGCACAAAGCGCGGCCAGTGGTCGGCTCCGGGAATCAGCTCTTTGATCACGGAGAACATCTGACAGCCGTTGCACACCCCCAAACCGAAAGTATCCTTGCGGTTGAAGAAGCCTTCAAACTGATCGCGGGCACGCTCGTTAAACAAAATAGTTTTGGCCCAACCTTCGCCGGCGCCGAGTACGTCACCGTAAGAGAAGCCACCACAACCTACCAGGCCCTTGAACTCATCCAAAGCTACACGGCCCGCCAGGATATCGCTCATATGCACGTCCACGGCATTAAAGCCGGCGCGGTGGAAGGCGTGCGCCATTTCCACCTGGCTGTTGACACCCTGCTCACGCAGTACGGCAACTTTCGGACGAATACCCTTGGCGATATAAGGCGCGCTGATATCTTCGTTGATATCGAAGGTGAGATTCACCGAAAGGCCCGGGTCTTCCTGGGTAATCGCGGCAAATTCCTGCTCGGCACAGTCGGCGTTATCGCGCAGAGACTGAATGCGGAAGCTGGTTTCCGACCAGATCTGCTGCAGCTCAGCGCGGGAGCGCTTGAAGATCTCCACACCATTATTGGTGATGCACAGGTGCTCATTGTTGTTCAGGTAACCGATCTGATGCGCGGGAACCCCAACAGCGGCAAAGCGCTGTACCAGCATCTCCGCTTCACACGCGGGGACCTGTAATACGGCACCCAGTTCTTCACTAAACAATGCGGCAATCGGGTCTTCACCCAGCTCGTAGATTTCCACATCAAGACCCAAACGACCGGCAAAGCCCATTTCCGCCAGGGTCGTAAAGAGGCCGCCATCCGCGCGATCGTGGTAAGCCATGATCAGGTCTTCGTTCAGCGCCTTCTGTACCACCTCGAAGAAGCCTTTTAGCTTCTTGGCGTCATCCAGGTCCGCGGGCGTATCGCCCAGCTCATTGTAGACCTGCGCCAGGCAGGAGCCGCCTAAACGGTTTTTGCCGGCACCCAGGTCGATCAACAATAGTTCGCTCTCACCTTTGTCGGTGCGCAGTTGCGGGGTAACGGTTTTACGGACATCGGTAACCGGGGTAAACGCGGTAATGACCAAAGATAGCGGTGCGGTAACCGCCTTCTGCTCGCCCTCTTCCTCCCAGGCTGTGCGCATAGACATAGAGTCCTTGCCCACCGGAATGGTGATATTCAGTTCCGGACACAGCTCCATGCCCACAGCTTCAACGGTGCGATAGAGTTTTTCCTCTTCGCCCGGGTGGCCTGCGGCACACATCCAGTTGGCAGAGAGTTTTATGTCGGAGAGCTGTTTGACCGGAGTACAGGCAATATTAGTGATCGCCTCACCTACCGCCAAACGACCAGAAGCCGGTGCATCCAACAGTGCCACCGGGGTGCGCTCCCCCATAGACATGGCTTCACCGGCATAGCTGTCGTAAGCAACGGTGGTCACCGCGCAGTCCGCCACCGGTACCTGCCAGGGGCCGACCATTTGATCACGCGATACCTGGCCAGTTACGGTGCGGTCGCCAATGGTAATCAGGAAGCTCTTGCTGGCTACCGTAGGCAGGCGCAGCACGCGCTCAGCCGCTTCATTGAGATCGATATCTGCAGTGGCAAATGCCTTGGTCTCAGCCCGACGCGTCTCTGCCTCGCGGTGCATGCGCGGCGGCTTGCCGAACAATACAGACATGGGCAGATCCACCGGCTTGGACTCAAACTTGGTGTCATTCAGCAGCAGATGCTTGTCTTCCGTGGCCTCACCGACAACGGCGTAAGGCGCGCGCTCGCGCTCACAAATTTGTTCGAAGCGTTCCAGGTCTTCCGGCATTACTGCCAGTACATAGCGCTCCTGGGATTCGTTACACCAGATTTCCAGCGGACTCATGCCGGGCTCATCACAGGGTACATTGCGCAACTCGAAATTACCGCCAGTGCCGCCATCCTTCACCAGTTCGGGGAAGGCATTGGACAGGCCACCCGCACCCACATCGTGGATAAAGGCAATGGGGTTAGTCTCACCCAGCTGCCAACACTGGTCGATCACTTCCTGGCAACGGCGCTCGATTTCGGGATTCTGACGCTGCACCGAGGCAAAATCCAGGTCCTCAGAGCTGGAACCGCTGGCCATACTGGAGGCGGCACCCCCACCGAGGCCGATCAACATAGCCGGGCCACCCAGTACCACTAGCTTCGCGCCAGGGGAAAACTCAGGCTTATCTACATGCTCTTCGCGGATATTGCCGTAACCACCGGCGAGCATAATCGGCTTGTGATAACCACGGCGCTCGCCGTCAAAATTCTCTTCAAAAGTCCGGAAGTAACCGCAGATATTCGGGCGACCAAACTCATTGTTAAAGGCGGCGCCACCAATGGGGCCCTCGATCATAATATCCAGGGCGGTAACGATACGCTCGGGTTTGCCGTAATTGGATTCCCAGGGCTGTTCCCAACCGGGAATTTGCAGGTTGGAAACGGTAAAGCCCGTCAGACCTACTTTCGGCTTGGAGCCTCGGCCCACCGCGCCTTCATCGCGAATCTCACCACCGGCACCGGTACCCGCACCAGAGAACGGTGCAATTGCGGTGGGGTGGTTGTGCGTTTCGACTTTCATCAGCAAATGAATCGCTTCACTGCTGAAGCCGTATTCTTTGCTATCCGGATCCGGATAAAAGCGCCCAGCCACATTGCCCACCACAACGGCGGCATTGTCCGCATAGGCAGACAGGACATTGTCGCCGCCTTTCTGGTAGGTGTTCTTAATCATGCCAAACAGGGAGTGCGGCATTTCTTCGCCGTCGATGGTCCAGGTGGCATTAAAGATTTTGTGGCGGCAGTGCTCGGAGTTCGCCTGGGCGAACATCATCAACTCTACATCGGTAGGATTGCGCTCCAACTCCTGAAAGCTGGTGAGTAGGTAATCGACCTCATCTTCAGCCAGGGCCAGCCCCAAAGTTACATTGGCCTCTTCCAGCGCTTCGCGGCCGCCTTCGAGAATGTCCACGCCGCGCAGTGGGCGCGGAGCCTCCTCTACAAACAACTGCTCCGCCTGTTCGAGATCGCTAAATACCATCTCAACCATGCGGTCGTGCAACAGCGAAGCCAATGCCTGGCGCTCAGCTTCATCGAACACCACACCGCTGAGGTAGTAAGCGACACCGCGCTCCAGGCGGTGGATCTGGGTGAGCCCCGCATTGTGGGCAATATCGGTGGCCTTGGAGGACCAAGGGGAGATAGTGCCCGGACGCGGTACCACCAGGATCAGCTCACCTTTCGGCGCGTGCTTCTCTTCAGTAGGACCGTACTGGAGCAATCGCTCGAGCAGTGCCATCTCCTTGTTATCCAGTGCGTCGCTATCTGCAAAGTGTACGAACTCGGCGTAGAGATCGTCGATGGTCGGTTGCAGCGCGCGCAATTGGTTGAGCAGTTTCTTATGGCGGAATTTCGACAGTGCGGGAGCACCACGCAGAACTAGCATTGCGGGAGGTTGCCTCTTATCTGAATGAGAAAAAATGCGCGAAAGAAGAATCGCACAAGGCCCCGGAAATTTGAGAGGCGCAATTGTACCCGAAGCATTGCAACACCAACACACCCGCCCTGCACTTCAGTACACATGAACCAATTACCAATCAAAATGTTCAAAAGGCGAACAAATTTGATAGTAAATACACGGTTATCGCTAGACGCCGAATAGCTCCTACAAAAGTCCCAACTTTTTTTCAAGCGCACAGGTCACAGTGACCAAAAGCCAAATTGGGCAGATTGTCATCAAATAAGGTAAAATTGGCGGACTGTGCCAGCACTGGCCAGGAAGCCCTGGTGGCAATAGCCCACCAGGCCTTAGGCATAACAGCGATATAAACAACGGACAAGCTACAGGGGACAGCCTATGATGATGAGAAGCCGAGTGCTGCGCTATGTCCGCCGCGTGTGCAAAGGGCTCGCCCTAACCTGCTGCGCTTCCCTGCTAGTCGCCAGTAAAGCGCCGAGTACCCTTGAGCGTATCAAAGCCTCCGGCGAGCTGGTTGTCCTCTCGCAAAACGGCCCCACCACTTATTACGAAGATGCCTCCGGCAACCCCACCGGTTTTGAGTACGGCATGCTGCACGCCTTTGCCGAAGAGCTCGGGGTTAAACTGGTTATCCGTGATGTGCACAGCCTGGACGATATGTTCGAGCGGCTACGCGACCCCGACGAGGGTGCCCACTTCGCCGCCGCCGGCCTCACTGTCACCCCCGAACGCCGTGAACAGGTGCGCTTTTCTCCCTCTTATTTCGAGGTCCGCCAACAAATTATCTACCGCGTAGGCGAGAAACGCCCGCGCAAAACCAGCGACCTAGAAGGAAAAACCGTCGCGGTGATCGCCGGCAGCGCCCACGCCGAGGAAATGAAAAAATTATCCCGGCGCTACCCGGGCTTGCACTGGGAGGAAATCTCCGATGTGGACGCCATGGAGTTAGTGGAGATGGTGCAGCAGGGGCAGTACAGCTATGCGGTGGTAGATTCCAACGCCTACGCGGTGCATCGCGGCCTCTACCCGAATACGGCTGTGGCTTTTAATCTCAGCCAGTTCCAACCGGTTTCCTGGGCCTTTCCCAAGAGTGATGACGACAGCCTGTACCAGAGTGCACGCCTGTTTATGTTGCGCGCCAATACCAATGGCATGATCGCGCAACTACGTGAAGAATTTTTTGGCCATGTCAGCGACCTAAATGTGGGCGGTGCCCAAGCATTTGCCAAACGCAGCCGCGAACGCCTGCCGAAGTGGCGTGGTGCAATGCAAAAGGTAGCCGACCAGTACGAACTGGATTGGCATCTATTGGCGGCACTCAGCTACCAGGAGTCCTACTGGAATCCTCGTGCGCGCTCACGCACCGGGGTACGCGGCCTTATGATGCTCACTTTAAATACCGCCAGAGACCTGGGAGTAAACCGCCTCAATCCCGAAGAGAGTATCGAGGGAGGCGCTCGCTATATTGTGCAGATTCGCAACAAACTGCCGGAGCGTATTCGCGAACCCGATCGGACCTGGATGGCGCTGGCCGCTTATAACGTGGGCTACGGCCACCTGGAAGATGCCCGTGTTCTCACCGAGCGCATGGGCAGCAACCCGGACCTGTGGCCCGATGTACGCGATCATCTGCCGTTACTGGCCAAGCGCCAATACTACAAATCCACCAAGCACGGCTACGCGCGCGGCTGGGAGCCAGTCACTTACGTTCAGAATATCCGCCATTACCAGGCCCTGCTGAGCTGGAGCAGTCGCATCGCAGAACAGCGCTTGGCAGCCAATGATGAAAACGGCGGCGTTCTCGCGGAAAACAGTGCCGTGGAAGCCGAGGCCAGTGCCGCCCCCGCACTCTAGGAGTTCCTAAAACTTTCTCCCGACAGAGTATCAAGCGGCTTTCTTCACGGCTCCAAGAGATTTCGCAAAATTATTCAGTGGTTTCTGTATTCATTCGGTCTACTTTTGAGGCGCTTGAGTGGTGGAAGAGAAAACCGCAGTAAAAGAAATCGAACAATTTATTGATTACCTTGTACAGGCGGGAGTCCACTGCAGAGTGGCCCAGCTGGAGAGTATCTATCATAGGGATATGCAGGCCTTCATACTGGATGACTCGGATCAGCTGACGATCGCGGACAAATCGGCATTTATCGATCTGTTTAAAGCGAAGCGTGACTCAGGTGAGTTACCGCTAAATGCCTGGAAAAAAATTCACCATGTCGAGGTGAAAAACAATAGCGCCCTGGTGATTTTTTCGCGAATAAACAATCTATCAGGCCAGGAAAGAAAGTTAAGGCTGGGTATCGATTTAATTCATGAGAATGGGAACTGGCAGGTTATACGGGAAATCATTTTTCTTGATCCAAACTCCACAACTCCTACTCCTACCCCTACTCTGCAAAGTTAATCGTAGAAATCACGCCCTCTCAAAAGCTGTTCGATTTCCGGTTCATGGGCTTAGCCAGGCACTTCAGAGAAGTCCTCCCCCTTTTTAAGATACCCTCCAGGCCGGGGGTAAATACCGCAAATCTTCGGGCTCATCAATATCGGCCAGTACTTCCAGCATCTGGCAGTGCATTGCACACTCCTGCAGGCGTTCCATGGTCTGCTGTGCCACCACCTCAGTGCTCCAGTCAATATCCTCAAACAATCTGGAATGCATCCGCTTGAGCCCCAACAGGGTATAGCCTCCATCTTTGGCCGGATGCATCACCGCATCGGTGTGCGTCAACATTGCGGCCGCCTCACGGATACGCTCCGCGTCGAGCGCCGGGCAATCAGTGCCCAGTAGGAGCAACCCCTGACTGACCGCGCAGGTATTCTTTACGGCCTGCCACAAGCGATGACCCAAATCACCCGTGGACTGGTCGTGCAAAGAAACCCCCAGGGGCATAGGCAAACTCTGCCAAAAGGGATGACGGGAGTCTGGAGCAACGTGCAACTCCACCGGGCCAATATCGGCCCTCACGGATTCTGCCAGCGTATGCTGTAATAACCGCTCTGCCAAAGATGCCGCACCTCGCTCCCCCAGGGCAGGGATCAGACGGGTTTTCGCGTAGCCCGGCAGCGGTGCCTTGGCCATCACCACCAAGCGCAGAGAGGGATTCGAATTATCACTCATAGCGCTTCGCCAGGGACTCCGCCGGTACCCCGCGCCAGTAATCGAAGCGCAGCCGCCACATTAACAAGATCGTGCGCAATATCCCGAACCTTTGCCAGCGACGCCCAGAGGTCATGGCTCTCTGCCGCAGACAATGCGGCCGGGTCGTTTTCAATAACTGCCTGCTCAACTCTATATCTTCCATCAACGGCTGTGGGGCAAAGCCTCCCACCTCCTTGAATAGCGAGCGCTGCACAAACATCACCTGATCGCCAGTGGCGATTCCGCTAAAGCGGGAGCGCCAATTGATCATGGTGGAAATCAAGGGGAACCAAGCACTGTCTCCGCAGATGCGAATATTAAACCGACCCCACTGCGCCCCCCGAACTGAAGCCGAAGCAATCGCGCTCAGAGCTCCTTTGGGCAGGCGGGTATCCGCATGTAAGAATAACAACCAATTCCCACGGGCAACGGACGCGCCGGCATTCATTTGCAACGCCCGGCCGCGTCGACTACGAATCACCCGCAGCCCAGCGGTGGTAGCCATCTCTACACTGCCGTCACTACTGCCGCCATCCACCAAGATGGTTTCACAACTGCTAAAAGCAACCAGGTCTTTTAATTGTGCCACCAGTTCCGGTAGCTGCTCTCGCTCATTTAATATCGGTACAATCACACTATATTGCACTATCCCCACCTCAGCCGCGCCGCCAGCGATGGTATTTTTCCAGCCATCTAAGCAACCCTTTCGGTGCATGAGCCCGCTTCCAATTTCCCGCAACAAATTTATTCGCTTCTGCCATGGTGGGGTAGATATGAATAGTAGACAAAATCTTGTTCAAGCCCATGCCCTGCTTCATGGCAAATACAAATTCGGCAATTAACTCCGCCGCATTTTCACCAACAATAGAAACTCCCAGAATTTTATCCCTGCCCGGGACCGTAAGTACTTTGATAAAACCAGTTGCGGCGCCATCGACAATCGCTCGGTCTAGATCATCAATACTATAGCGGGTCAGCTCATAAGCTACGCCTTGCTCAGTGGCCTGGTCCTCACTGAGACCGACACTGGCCACTTGCGGATCGATAAATATTGCGCTTGGTACCAAGCGGTAATCCACCGCAAATTTTTTAATACTTCCAAAAAGCCCATTTACAGCGGCGTACCAGGCTTGGTGCGCTGCCATATGGGTAAATTGGTAGGGGCCCGCAAGGTCCCCAGCAGCGAGAATATGGTGATAGCGAGTGCGCAGATAGCCATCCACTGGTAGTTTACCGTCCTGCACAATACCCAGCGCCTCCAGACCAAATCCTCCCGTTCTGGCGCGCCGACCAAGGGCCAGGATAATCTCATCAAATGTCACCTGTATTTCACCCTGGGAATTTCGCAGGATTAACGCGCCCCCCAGCCCATCTTTATTCCCGTCAAAAGAGATAGCCTCGTGCCCAGTGAGAAGCTGCACCCCCTCTGATTCCAGCGCCCGGGAAACGGCTGCGGAGACTTCATGATCCTCCAGGGGCAGCAGGCGCTCAGCCCGCTCAATTAAGGTGACCGTGGAACCCAGCCGCGCAAATGCCTGGGCCAGCTCGCAACCAATTGCCCCCCCCCCAAGCAACAGTAATTGAGAGGGGGCCTTATCCAGTTGCGCGAATCGATCCCAAAGCGTTTCACTAGTCAGATAGTTGACGGTATCCAATCCCGGAAGAGGTGGTACCGCCGGTTCAGCGCCAGTAGCGAGAATAATGGCACGGGCAGTCAGACGGTGCTCCTCGCTGCCCTCCTGAGTAATACTGACAGTCCAGGGATCAACAAGTCGCGCACGCCCGCGAACCACCTCCACCCCCAGATCGCTATAGCGCTCAACACTATCGTGAGGTTCTATCTCTTGAATAGACTTACGCACATGTGCCATCACCGCCGGGAAATTAATTTCCGGCTCCGGCACTTGTACACCAAAACGCTCTGCTGTGCGCGCCGAGTGGGCAACTCGTGCACACTGAATTAGCGCTTTGCTGGGCACACAGCCCGTATTCAGGCAGTCGCCCCCCATATTGCCCGACTCAATCAGTGTCACCTTGGCTTTTACCGCCGCAGAAATATAGGCGCCAACCAAACCGGCTGCACCAGCACCAATCACAATAATATTGCGGTCAAATTTTCTAGGCTTACCCATCGCAGTTAATTACCCGGCCGCGCGGCGGCGCTTCAGCCAATTTATAAAATATTTTGCCAACAGTGGAAATATCCCCAGAAGGGCAAAGGACAACAGCAATTCTGGAGAGGCAATATCTTTCAGGTTTTCTATCCGCACCAGTTGCGTACCCGCGTTGACATACACAATCGTTGCCGCCAGCATGCCTATCTGACTAACCCAGTAGAATGTCCAGGTTTTCAGGTGCGTGAGCCCCATTAAGATATTAATCAAAAAAAACGGGAAAATTGGTACCAGACGCAGAGCGAAGAGGTAAAAGGCACCCTCTCGCTCAACACCATCGTTCACCACTTTTAAGCGGGTCGAGAAACGCTCTTGCACATAGTCCCTAAATAAATAGCGGGCCATCAAGAAAGCAATGGTTGCACCAACACTGGATGCAAAGGACACGATTAAGGTCCCCCACAACAAACCGAAAATGGCTCCTGCGGCAATAGTGAGAATTGCAGCCCCGGGCAGCGATAGGCCGGTGACCAGAATATAAAAAATAAAAAACAGCACCCCCAGCAATACGGGGGAAGTCGATTGCCACTGCTGGAATTGCTCGCCACCACCTTTTAATTTATCCAGGCTCAACCACTGATTTAAATCAAATGCATAAAAAGCAAATACTAAGGCAAGGATAACCAGCAATAGTAGTATTCTCTTCCCCATAAGGCGCGTCCCTTTCTCTGCCCCAATGACCTTCCTAGGCAACCGGTTCGGTTGCCTCCCATCTAGGCTGCTTCTGTGCTAAAGAGCTCCACTACAACTGCTGCCCTGACCGGCAGTGCAACCATAGCAGTGGTCGGCCACACGAATACTTGAATCGGCAAGATCCCTCTCCAGTAAATCGCGCAAGTGCAACCGATTCGCGATAGGAATACTTAACTGTTGGTTGAAATCACAGTCGTATAAATCGCCCTGCCAGCCCACACTCACCTGGCTGCGACACATCACTCCGTCGAGGTTGGAAGCGCTGTAACTATCCCGCAGCAGGGTCATATATTCTTTAAATTGTCCTTTAGAAATCAACATGGAGCCAAATCGTTTAATCGGCATATTCGTCAAGGCGAATAAATGATTGAACTTAATATTAAAGTGTTCGGCCAACTCCCTACGATAATCGGCCTCTAGGGCCTTCTGCTGTGGAGGCAAAGAGGCCCCCTGGGGGTTATAGACCAAATTTAATGTAAGCGGCGAACCCTCCTGGCCGTAGCCGAGCGTATTGAGCTTTTGCAATCCGGCAATGCTCTTATCAAACACCCCTTTACCACGCTGCTTATCCACGTTATCCATAGAGTAGCAGGGTAGAGAAGCCACCACTTCTACAGTATTTTCGGCGAGGAATTCCGCAGTGGCCTCCTGCCCCGGCTCGAACAGCACGGTAAGGTTACAGCGGTCTATCACCTTTACACCCAGTGTTCGCACAGCACTCACCAGATCACGAAACCCCCAATGTAATTCCGGCGCACCGCCGGTGATATCCAGGGTGGGGATATTTCGCCTCGCGATCACCTCCACCAACAGTGCCAAATTTTCATCGGACATCATTTCGGTTCGGTTCGGTCCCGCATTCACATGGCAGTGCACACAGCTTTGGTTGCAACGGTAACCTATATTTACCTGCAGGGTTTCGATACGATCCCGGCGTATTGCTGGGAAGTCGGAAATTTCCAATAACGGCAGTGTTTCGTGCATAGGGTTCAGTGCTCCACTTCTTCATGCACTAATTTTGACGGTTCAAGCAGTGGTTTTATTACAGTGCGCTGAGCCTCAGATAGGCTGTCTATAGGGGTGACTAAGCCACTAGCCAGTGCCGTATGCGCAACAGACTCTGGCTGCTCTGCCCCCAACAAGCGAATCGCCTCAGCGGCCACCTGCTGGGCCCGTGTAGCATTTTGTTGCAAATTGGCAATCGCTACTTCCGCCGTCACAGCCTCTTCTCGGGGATGCCAACAATCGTAATCGGTGGCCATAGCCAGTGTGGCATAGGCAATCTGTGCCTCTCTTGCCAATTTAGCTTCCGGCATATTGGTCATACCAATGACGGAAGCCCCCATACTGCGATACCAGTGGGATTCCGCCCGCGTTGAAAACTGTGGACCCTCAATACAGAGGTAACTGCCACCCCGGTGTAATTTGGTCGACTGCTCCGCCTGAGTGAAGGCAAAAGCTCGCGCAAGGCAATCCGCCACTGCACCACACACCGGGTCCGCCATAGAAACATGGGCCACCGCACCCTCACCAAAAAAAGTGCTGTCGCGCCGACGGGTCATATCAATGAACTGATCGGGAACCAACATATCTAGAGGGCGCACCTCTTCGCGCAGGGAACCTACGGCAGAGAGAGAGAGGATATAGCGCACTCCCAATTGCCGCAGTGCGTGGATATTCGCCCTGTAAGGCACTTCAGAGGGAATCAATCGATGGCCGCGCCCATGGCGTGAGAGAAAGGCCACGGGTATACCGGACAACTTGCCACAAACGATACTATCGGAGGTCGCGCCAAACGGGGTATCAACTCGCAGCTCCTCCGCATCCGTCAATCCCGGCATTTCATAGAGACCACTCCCGCCGATTACTCCGATCAGTGCCTTAGCCATGTTCACTCCCTAACAGTTGGTTTTCCGCAGTATAGGAGTGGTGACAAGGCGTGTATATTGTTGGCCCCTCAACAAAAAAATGGGGGACGGGCAAGTACAGGCTACGACGCCTCAATCTGGCTCGACCTTATTCTTACTAGCATTTCGACCATAGAAAATCTCCTCTGTACAGAAACCGTTCAACTCCCTATATTTACCCTGGTGTTAATATTTTTACCCAGGAAATATTAATAATGGAAACAACGCCCTCAGACTATATAGCGATTGATCAGCAACAGCTTATTGCACGGGGAACACTCGAGGCCGTCATTCGCCGAGTGAAGTCTATGGACGCGTCTCTGGAGCCTCTTATCTTCGAGACAGACAGCTGTAAGCGACTTGATATCGATTGGCATGGAGATATTGAAACTGTACTGGCTAGGCTGGCCCCCCCAACAGCCAAGGGCTCAAAGCGAGGGCGTCCAAAACTGGGGGTTGTCTCCAAAGAGGTCACCCTGTTACCCCGGCACTGGGAATGGTTGAGCAAGCAACCCGGTGGCGCCTCTGTCACTCTTCGTAAGCTGGTGGAACAGGCACGAAAAAACGTTTCGCCTGAGGAGCGAATCACCATAAGTCAGCAACAACTCGATAGGTTTATGCTGTTAGTGGCGGGAGATACACTCGGTTTAGAAGAGGCGAGCCGATCTCTCTATAGAAACAGCAGAATCAGTTTTGAAAAAGCCATCTACTCATGGCCGGATGATTTCAAACAATTTGTGTTAAACAAGTTTAATGAAATCGCGGAGATGCACAGTGGTAATTTGTAAAATGGATTTACTATGACCCAACAACAAGACAATATATTTGTTAACGGCGCCTTACTACCAGTTTTCTTTAAGACGGCTGCGCCTATTATTCTGATAATGCTGGTAAACGGATCGTTTACCCTGTTGGATGCCTACTTTCTAGGGGAGTATGTAGGGGCTGAAGCATTAGCCGCAGTGACCTTAACATTCCCAATGTTTATGTTGCTGGTAGCACTTTCTTCATTGATTTCCAGTGGATATTCAAGCGTACAGGCCAGGCTACTCGGAGCAGGAGAGAAAGATAAGGCGAGACAAGCATTTTCCCAGGCAATTACACTGGCACTGGTGATTTGCGCTACGTTGATGTTGCTGTTTGTGGCTAGCGGAAAACAATTAACACTGCTAGTAGCCAATGGTTCAGAAGCTCTAGCGGAAATGGGGTTTACCTATTTAACGATATTAATCTTTTTATCCCCGACATTATTTATCGGTTCAGTTAACCTTGACACCTTGCGCTGCGAGGGACGACTATCCTTAATGGCTATAGTTTCCCTAACCTCCGTGCTACTCAATATTATTTTCAATTATATTTTTATTGCGCGCTTGGATATGGGGGTGGCCGGCTCTGCTTACGGCACCGCCCTAGCACAGGCAATCACCCTGGTAATCTTGGCGGGCTATCGCCAATACGGCCGCACAGTAATCGATACACAAGTCTTCCGCATCTCACGCAGACTGAATTTCTGGCCTAGCTATCTATCCCTGGGGCTACCATCCAGCTTGGGTTATATCGGTGTATCACTCACATCTATCACAATAATTTTCAGTATCCAGGCCTGGGGAGGTGGTAACTATGATGCGACAGTCGCCGCCTACGGTATTATTACGCGTATTATGACCTTTATCTTTCTGCCTCTACTCGGACTGAGCCAGGCCTTTCAGACTGTAGTGGGCAATAATGTCGGCGCTAAAGTCTGGTCTCGCGCTGATAGCAGTATCAATATCGCTTTGACAATAGCATTTGGTTACTGCCTCGCATTACAGTTGGGCGTAATTTTACTGAAAGGATCCTTAGGAGCCCTGTTTGTCAGTGACCAGAAAATTATTACAGAGGTGGCGCGTATACTACCTATGATGACGATGGTCTATTTCCTAGCTGGACCACTCATAATGATAAGTACTTTTTTTCAGGCTATCGGCGACGCCAAGCACGCAGCAATCCTTGGCCTGGCAAAGACTTATTTTTTTGTATTACCGTTAATTTTTGTTTTGCCACTGATAGCCGGGGAAGTGGGGATATGGTATGCAATGCCTATTGCAGAGATAATGCAGCTTATATTAACCGCTTTTGTCCTTTATCAACGGGGACGCAACCATGGGCACAAATATGGTTTATATGGTGCACAGCAGGCATCCGGCTGATTTTTTCAATCAAACCGAAAAACTTTCGCGTAACATTTTGATATGAAATAAAAAAGACCGCTTCGAAAGAAGCGGCCTTTTCGCAGACAGGAAATTACCCGGCTATTACCAACCAGTAACTTCCTTCAACGCGTCGCCGATCTGCGCCAGGGAGCGCACGGTTTTAACACCGGCATCTTCCAGGGCGGCAAACTTCTCATCAGCGGTACCAGTACCACCAGAGATAATTGCGCCCGCGTGGCCCATACGCTTACCGGGAGGAGCAGTTACACCAGCGATGTAGGAAACCACCGGCTTGGTGACATTTTCCTTGATGTAAGCAGCCGCTTCTTCTTCAGCAGTGCCGCCGATCTCACCGATCATAACGATCGCTTCGGTCTGCGGGTCATTCTGGAACATTTCCAGAATATCGATGAAGTTAGAACCCGGGATGGGGTCGCCGCCGATGCCCACACAGGTGGACTGGCCGAAGCCGTAGTCGGTAGTCTGCTTCACCGCTTCGTAGGTCAGGGTGCCGGAACGGGAAACGATGCCCACTTTGCCCGGCTTGTGGATGTGACCGGGCATAATGCCGATCTTGCACTCGCCTGGAGTGATCACACCCGGGCAGTTCGGACCGATCAGGCGCACGCCCAACTCGTCGCACTTTACTTTGGCGTCAAGCATATCCAGAGTCGGGATACCTTCGGTGATACAAACAATCAGTTTGATACCAGCGTTAGCCGCTTCCAAGATGGAGTCTTTACAGAAAGGCGCGGGTACATAGATGACGGAGGCTTCCGCACCGGTCTCTTCGACCGCTTCTTTCACGGTGTTGAAAACCGGCAGACCCAAATGCGTCTGGCCGCCTTTGCCCGGAGTTACGCCACCAACCATTTTGGTGCCGTAGGCAATCGCTTGCTCGGAGTGGAAAGTCCCCTGGGAGCCGGTGAAGCCCTGACAGATTACTTTAGTGTCTTTATTAATCAGTACTGACATGATTATTTACCCTCCGCAGCTTTAACCACTTGCTGAGCCGCATCGGTCAGGCTGGTGGCCGCGATAATGTTCAGGCCACTTTCGCTCAGAACCTTAGCGCCCAGGTCTGCGTTGTTACCTTCCAGGCGTACAACAACCGGTACTTTTACGCCAACTTCTTTCACTGCGCCCACAACGCCTTCGGCGATCATGTCACAGCGAACGATACCGCCGAAGATGTTAATCAGTACGGCTTTTACGTTCTCATCGGACAGGATGATCTTGAACGCTTCAACAACGCGCTCTTTGGTCGCACCGCCACCAACGTCGAGGAAGTTGGCCGGCTTGCCGCCGTGCAGGTTGACGATGTCCATGGTGCCCATGGCCAGGCCAGCACCATTTACCATGCAACCGATGCTGCCATCCAGGGCTACGTAGTTCAGTTCGAACTTGGCAGCGTGCGCTTCGCGTGGATCTTCCTGGGAAGGGTCGTGCATTTCGCGCAGGTCGGCATGGCGGTACAGCGCGTTGCTGTCGATTACAACCTTGGCATCCAGACAGTGCAGGTTGCCTTCGGTGGTGATTACCAGCGGGTTGATTTCCAGCAGAGCCAGATCTTTTTCCTGGAACATTTTTGCCAGGCCCAGGAAGATCTTGGTGAACTGCTTAACCTGAGTCGGGTTCAGGCCCAGTTTGAAAGCCAATTCGCGCGCCTGATAAGGCTGAGCGCCTACCAGAGGATCGATGGTGGCTTTGAGGATTTTTTCCGGAGTCTCTTCCGCTACTTTCTCGATCTCAACGCCACCTTCGGTGGAGGCCATGAAAACGATACGACGAGTGGAGCGGTCAACAACAGCACCGAGGTACAGCTCTTGATCAATGTCAGTGCAGCTTTCTACCAGAATGCGGGTTACCGGCTGGCCATTTTCATCTGTCTGGTAAGTTACCAGACGCTCACCCAGCCACTTCTTGGCAAACGCTTCAATTTCTGCCTTGGAATCTACCAGCTTTACACCGCCAGCCTTACCGCGGCCACCGGCGTGTACCTGGGCCTTTACTACCCACTTATCACCGCCAATTTCGTCAGCCGCTGCTACTGCCGCTGCCGGGGTTTCCGCTGCAATGCCTTTGGAAACCGGCAATCCGTATGCCGCAAACAGTTGTTTGCCCTGATACTCATGCAAGTTCATAGTCAATACCAATTCACATATAAAAATGTGTTTACTAATTGCAGATCGCTCTGCACCTGAAACACAGAACTCGAAATTCCCGTCGTTGCAAATTTCGAATTCTGCAAATGAAACCGGGGCGACCAATTAAAATAATTCGTCGCCCCGACATCGAAAAATACTTTTACTTACGCTTCTTGCGATTCATGGTGTGAATCGCATGGCCATTCACGCCCAACGCCGCTTCCTTCACCGCCTCGGACAGTGTCGGGTGTGCGAATACGGTCATACCGATGTCTTCCGCACTGGAGCCAAACTCCATCGCGATCGCCACCTGCTGAACCAGATCTGCAGCAGAAGGACCCACAATATGGGCACCCAATACACGATCAGTTTCTGCGTGAGCAATGATTTTTACAAAGCCCTGGGTATCGTTGGCGGCCATAGCGCGGCCGTTGATCGCAAACGGGAAGCTACCTACGTTGTAGGGCTCGCCGTCAGCTTTCACCTGTTCTTCGGTACGGCCAACCGCAGCGATTTCCGGATGGGTGTAGATCACGTTGGGGATCACGTCGTAGTTCATCATCGGTTTCTGCCCGGCGATGCGCTCGGCAACTACAACACCTTCCTCAGAAGCTTTGTGTGCCAGCATCGGACCGCGTACTACGTCGCCCACAGCCCATACGCCCGGTGCAGAGGTCATGCACAGGTCGTTGACATAAATAAATCCGCGCTCGTCCATTTTCACATCGGCGTCTTCGGACAACAGACCTTCGGTGTAAGGACGACGGCCAACACAGACAATCAGCTTGTCAAAAGTTTCCTGATGCTCTTTACCATCTTTGTCCTGGTAAGTGACAACCACTTCGTCGCCCTTCACTTCAGAACCGGTAACGCGGCAGGACAGGCGAATATCCAGACCCTGCTTTTTGAAGATTTTCTGGGATTCCTTGGCAACCTGCTGGTCCATGATTGCCAAGAACTTGTCCATGGCCTCCAGAACTACTACATCGGAACCCAGACGGTTCCATACAGAGCCCAGCTCCAGACCGATAACGCCAGCACCGATCACACCCAAACGCTTGGGTACTTCGGTAAATTCCAAGGCGCCGGTGGAATCGACAATAATTTTATCGTCTACCGGAGCGGGCGGAATATTGACCGGCACAGAACCCGAGGCCAGGATCACGTTTTCCGCTTCGTAGACTGTCGTGTTGCCTTCGTCGTCGGTCACTTCCACTTTCTTGTTGGCCAGCAGTTTGCCGGTACCGAAAATGGAGGTCACTTTATTGGCCGTGAATAGGCTCGCCACGCCACCGGTCAGCTTTTTGACGATCTCGCCCTTGCGCTCGATCATCTTGCTGACATCCATCTTGACCTTGCCGACTTCAATGCCGTGCACGTCGAGGGCGTCTTTGGCTTCGTGGTACTTCCACGAGCTGTCCAGCAGTGCCTTGGATGGGATGCAACCTACGTTGAGGCAGGTGCCGCCATTTGCGTATTTGCCATCCTTAGTTTTCCACTTCTCAATACAAGCGGTTTTCAGGCCCAGCTGAGCGGCACGGATGGCAGCGACATAACCACCAGGACCGGAGCCAATTACGATTACGTCAAATTTTTCCGACATGATCAGTTCCAGATAATTCTAATGCAGTGTGATCGAGGGGACCCACGGGCCCCAGGACCCATTTTTAAACTTCGAGCAGAATACGCGCCGGATCTTCGATCATTTCCTTGATCGCCACCAGGAAGCCAACCGCTTCTTTACCGTCGATCAGGCGGTGGTCGTAGGACAGCGCCAGGTACATCATCGGCAGGATTTCCACCTTGCCGTTTACCGCCATCGGGCGCTCCTGGATTTTGTGCATACCCAGAATTGCCGTTTGCGGTGGATTCAGGATCGGCGTGGACAACAGGGAGCCAAATACACCACCGTTGGTGATGGTAAAGGTACCGCCAGTCATCTCTTCGATAGACAGCTTGCCGTCGCGAGCGCGCACACCCAGATCACGGATATTATTTTCCATATCCGCCAGGCCCAGATTTTCAGCGTTGCGCAGAATCGGCACAACCAACCCTTTCGGAGAGGAAACCGCTACGCCGATATCCTGGTAGCCATGGTAAACAATATCGTTACCATCAATGGAGGCGTTCACCGCTGTGTAGCGTTTCAGCGCTTCAACCGCAGCCTTAACAAAGAAGCCCATGAACCCCAGGCGGGTGCCATTGTGGGTCTTCTCAAACAGATCCTTGTAGTTCTTACGCAGATCCATCACCGGCTTCATGTTCACCTCGTTAAAGGTGGTGAGCATGGCGGTGGACTGGGAAGCGTCGAGCAGGCGTTCAGCAATACGCTTACGCATACGGGTCATAGGAACGCGCTTCTCTACGCGCTCACCCGGAGCCACGGCCACTTCAGCGGCAGCCGCAGGTGCGCTGGACGCCGGTGCAGTACCCGCTTTCATTACATCTTCTTTGAGAACGCGACCGCCCTTGCCAGTGCCTTCAACACCGCCCAGATCCACGCCCTTCTCCGCGGCCATTTTTTTGGCGGACGGCATAGCAATTTTATCGCCGGCAGCAGGTGCTGCAGCGGCAGGTGCTTCGGCCTTTTCTTCTGCGGGAGCGGCTGCGGCGCCGGCGCCCTCTTCAAACTTGGCGATCACCTCATTGGAGAGAACGGTATCGCCCTCGCCCTTGATGATTTCGGAAAGCGCGCCGTCAGCCGGTGCAACCACTTCCAGTACCACTTTATCGGTTTCGATATCCACGATCAGTTCATCGCGGGACACGGCTTCGCCGGGTTGTTTGTGCCAGGTGGCGACAGTACCGTCCTGAACGGATTCCGGGAAAGTTGGCGCTTTAATCTCGATCGTCATTTTTCCTGTTTCCTGAGATTGACTCTGCTTAAATTACTGCCGTCTTTTATTTGACGGTCAGCGCCTCGTTGATGAACTTATTCTGTTCTTCCAAGTGCGTGGACATATAGCCCGCCGCAGGTGCCGCCGATGGCGCGCGGCCTACATAATCCAGGTGAAGCTTCGGATGGGTTTCCGACAGCACACGGCGCAAATGATGCTGGCTGGAGTACCAGGCGCCCTGGTTCATGGGTTCTTCCTGACACCAGGCGACACTCTTGATGTTCTTGAATGCGGAGACCGCTTCCACGAACTCTTCGTCCGGGAAGGGATACAGCTGTTCAATACGTACAAATGCAACATCTTCCTGTTCGCGCTCCATACGCGCCTCCAGCAGGTGGTAGTACACCTTGCCGGAACACAGGATCAGACGCTTGACCTTGGCCGGATCCACACCCTGATCCTGGATCACATTTTGGAAGCGGCCTTCGGCCAGCTCTTCCAGGCTGGAGGTAGCCAGCTTATGACGCAGAATCCATTTCGGGCTCATGATGACCAGAGGGCGACGCATAGGACGTACCGCCTGACGGCGCAGCAGGTGGAAGATCTGCGCCGGGGTGGTGGCGTTACACACCTGGATATTGTGCTCCGCACACAGCTGCATAAAGCGCTCCAGGCGCGCGGAGGAGTGCTCCGGGCCCTGGCCTTCATAACCGTGTGGCAGTAGCATCACCAGACCGCACATACGGCCCCATTTATGCTCACCAGAGGTGATGAACTGATCGATCACCACCTGGGCACCGTTGGCGAAGTCACCAAACTGGGCTTCCCAAACCACCAGGGATTTTGGCGTGGTAGTGGCGTAGCCGTATTCGAACGCCAACACCGCTTCCTCGGATAGAAGGGAGTCGTAGATGTAAAACGGCGGCTGATCTTCGAACATGTGCTGCAGGGGCACATAGCTCTGACCGTCCTTCTGACTGTGAACCACCGCATGGCGGTGGGAGAAGGTTCCGCGCCCCACATCCTCACCGGTGAAGCGAACCATAAAGCCCTCTTCCAGCAGGGTACCGTAGGCGAGTGTTTCCGCCATTCCCCAGTTCAGCGGTAGGGCACCACCGGCCATCTTGCGGCGGTCGTCATAGATCTTCGAGACCTGGCGTTGCATCACAATGCCGTCGGGGACATTGGTCATGCGTGTAGCGACATCCTGCAGCTTGGGCAGCGCATAGCCGGTATCCGCGGGCTCGTCCCAGTCGTGGCCCAAATAGGGGCTCCAGTCCACAAACATGGAGGAGTCGGGCTTCTTCACCAAACCGGTGGCCACGTCTTCGCCCGCATCCAATTTGTCGCGGTAGTCGTTGGCCAGCTTGTCGGCGGCAGGCTTGTCCAGGATCCCTTCACCCACCAGCTTCTCGGAGTAGAGCGTGCGGGTGGTCTTGTGTTTGCGAATGGTCTGGTACATCAGTGGCTGGGTACCGGACGGGTCATCGGTCTCGTTGTGACCGCGGCGGCGGTAGCACACCAGGTCGATCACGATGTCTTTCTTAAATTCGTAGCGGTAGTCCACCGCCAACAGCGCCGCCAGCACAACCATTTCTGGATCGTCGCCGTTTACGTGCAGCACCGGGGCATCGATCATTTTGGCGGGATCGGTGGAGTACTCGGTGGAGCGAGCGTCTTCGCGCTTGCTGGTGGTAAAGCCCACCTGGTTATTCAGCACGATGTGTACCGTACCGCCGGTGTAGTAACCGCGGGTCTGAGACATCTGCAGGGTTTCCTGCACAACACCCTGGCCGGCAAAGGCCGCGTCGCCGTGGATGTTGATCGGCATAACTTTCTCGCCGGTGGAGTCTTTGCGGCGATCCTGGCGGGCGCGCACAGAGCCAACCACGACCGGTGCACTGATTTCCAGGTGCGACGGGTTAAACGCCAGAGCCAAGTGCACTTCGCCACCGGGAGTCATCACATTGGAAGAGAAGCCCTGGTGGTATTTCACATCACCAGAAGTATCCAGGGTTTTCTTGCCCTCGAACTCTTCAAATAGGTCAGACGGGTTCTTACCGAGGATATTCACCAGGGTATTCAGGCGGCCGCGGTGGGCCATACCAATCACGATCTCTTTCACCCCGTAGGTGCCGGAGCGACGGATCAGGGCGTCCATCATCGGGATCAGGCTCTCGCCACCCTCAACACCAAAGCGTTTAGTGCCCGGGTATTTGGAGTCCAGGTGGCGCTCCAGGCCCTCTGCGGCGGAGAGTCGCTGCAGAATCTCAATCTGGATATCGGTGCCGAAATTGGCCTTGGACTGGCTGCGCTCCAGGCGCTGCTGGAACCACTGCTGCTCTTCCAGATTGGAGAGATGCATGATTTCCGAGCCCAGATTGCCGCAATAGGTCCGCTCCAAGCCCTCGACGATCTCACGCAGGGTGGCCTCTTCCCTACCCAGGAACAGACTACCGGTATTGAAGGTGGTATCGAAATCACCCTCGGTCAGACCGTGGTAGCTCAGTTGCAGATCGGGTACCTGTTCACGGGCCATCAGGCCGAGCGGGTCCAGGGTGGCTTTCTTGTGGCCGCGGTGGCGATAAGAATCGATCAGCTGCAGAACTTTAATCTGCTTGCGCTCGTGATCGATATTAACGGAGCCGGAGCCGGAGCCCGGAGCCGTTACCGGGCGGGCGCGGTGTTTGCTGAGCAGCTCAAAGTGCTGGCGCACTGCGGCGTGAGAAACATCACTGCTGCCACCAACACGGGGGAGGCTGTCAAAGTAATTGCGCCACTCCTCCGGTACACCGTTGGGGTCATGCAGATAGGTCTCGTAAAGCTCCTCCACATAGGCGGCATTGCCCCCGGAGATATGGGAGCTACGCCACAGCTGCTCCATGGTACTTTCGTGCATTTTGATGCCTACCTCGATTGCAGTGGGCTTTTGTCGCTCTAACCACTGCGCTTTCCTTCACTCACAAAAGGGGAGGCGCATAAAGCCACCTCCCCTTTTCAATTTAATTCCGGTGCAACCGGTTATATCACCTAGCGCCATACCTGGCACCGGGCCCGCCAGCGGCGTGCCCGGTATTCTCTATACGGCGCGCGTCAACAGCATATTGCGAATATGGCCGATGGCGCGGGTCGGATTCAAACCCTTGGGACATACGTTGACACAGTTTTGGATACCGTGACAACGGAACACACTGAATGGATCATCCAGATTGGAGAGACGTTCATCTGTGGCTAGATCGCGGCTATCCGCCAGGAAGCGGTAAGCCTGCAGCAGACCCGCCGGGCCGATAAACTTGTCCGGGTTCCACCAGAATGACGGACAGGCAGTGGAGCAACAGGCACACAAAATGCACTCGTACAGACCGTCGAGCTTCTCGCGATCCTCAGGGGATTGCAGACGCTCAATGGCCGGTGCCGGCGTATCATTTTGCAGGTACGGCTCAATTTTTCTGTACTGCTCGTAGAACTGCTCCATGTCCACAACCAGATCGCGGATCACCGGCAGGCCCGGCAGTGGGCGCAGTACCAACTTACCCTTCGGTGCAGCTTCAGACAGTGGCGTGGTACAGGCCAGGCCATTGCGTCCGGAGATATTCATACCATCGGAACCACAGACACCCTCGCGGCAGGAGCGGCGGAAGGACAGTGTTGCGTCCTCAGCCTTGAGCAACTCCAGCACGTCCAACACCATCAGGTCCTTGCCCTGGGTGTCGAGCTGGTAGTCCTGCATGTACGGCGCTTTGTCGGTTTCCGGGTTGTAACGGTAAATGCTTACTTTCAACATACTCTATTCCGCTCCCGAATCAGTAGGTCCGAGCTTTCGGTTCAAAGGCTTCCATGGTGCTCGGCGCGAAGTTTACCGCACGCTTGCCCACACGTTTTTCCCCAGGGAAGTACATGGAGTGACACAGCCAGTTTTCGTCATCGCGTTCCTGGAAGTCTTCGCGGGCGTGAGCGCCGCGGCTTTCCGTGCGAGTCTCAGCGGCAATCGCCGTGGCCTCGGCAACTTCTAGCAGGTTCTGCAACTCCAGGGCCTCAACGCGGGCCGTGTTAAAGGCGCGACTTCTGTCGTCCAGGCGTACATTCTCGATACGCTCGCGCAAGTCGGCCAGTTTCTTCACACCTTCGGCCATGTAGTCGCCGCGACGGAATACACCGAAGTGATTCTGCATCACGCCCTGCAATTCTTTGCGCAGGTCTGCAGCCTTTTCACCGGTCTCGTTTGTTTCGAGGCGATTCAGGCGCGCCATTGCTGCTTCGATATCAGACTCGGACGCTTCGCGGTGCTCGATACCCTCACGCAGGGCTTTTTCGATAAACAGGCCAGAGGCGCGGCCAAATACGACCAGGTCCAGCAGGGAGTTGCCGCCCAGGCGGTTGGCGCCATGTACGGATACACAGGCAACCTCGCCACAGGCGTAGAAACCGTCGATAACCTGATCATTGCCCGCCGCGTCCTGGGTCAAAGCCTGGCCGTGAACGTTGGTGGGGATACCGCCCATCATGTAGTGACAGGTGGGCACAACCGGGATAGGCACTTTAACTGGGTCGGCGTGCGCGAAGGTCTTGGAAAGCTCACAGATACCGGGCAGGCGACTGTTCAACAGTTCCTCACCCAAGTGGTCGAGCTTCAGGAATACGTGATCGCCTTCCGGGCCGCAGCCGCGACCGTCGAGGATCTCAAGCACCATGGAGCGGGCCACAACATCCCGTCCCGCGAGGTCCTTGGCGTTGGGCGCATAGCGCTCCATGAAACGCTCGCCGTCCTTATTGATGAGGTATCCACCCTCACCGCGACAGCCTTCAGTCACCAGTACGCCCGCACCGTAAATACCGGTGGGGTGGAACTGCCACATCTCGATATCCTGCACCGGCATGCCGGCGCGCAGGGCCATGCCCACACCGTCACCGGTGTTGATATGCGCGTTGGTGGTAGAGGCGAAGATACGACCCGCTCCACCAGTAGCAAATACCGTTGCCTTGGACTTAATGAAAACCACTTCGCCATCTTCGATGCACATGGCGATAACGCCTACTACGGCACCGTCCTGGTTCTTGACCAGATCAATGGCAAACCACTCGTTCAGAAACTCCGTTTTATGCTTCACGTTGTTCTGATAAAGGGTGTGCAGCAGGGCGTGGCCAGTACGGTCGGCCGCCGCACAGGTGCGCGCGGCTTGACCACCGCGGCCAAAATCCTTGGACTGACCGCCGAACGGGCGCTGATAGATGCGGCCTTCCTCGGTACGGGAGAAGGGCAATCCCATATGCTCCAGCTCAAAGACCGCTTCGGGCCCCACGGAACACATGTACTCGATCGCTTCCTGGTCTCCGATGTAATCAGAGCCCTTCACGGTGTCGTACATGTGCCAGCGCCAATCGTCATTGGGGTCTGCACTGGCGATCGCACAAGTGATACCACCCTGGGCGGATACTGTGTGTGAACGAGTCGGGAATACCTTGGTGATTACCGCAGTCTTGTAGCCAGACTGGGCCATCTGCAGGGCCGCACGCATACCTGCGCCGCCACCACCAATTACGATCCCGTCAAAAGAAATAGTACGCATGTTCGCCATTGCTTATACACCCCAAAGAATTTCAATGCCCCACACCGTGTAAAGCACGGCGACCGCAGCCAGGATCACTTCTACAAACAGGCGCAGAACTGTGGCCTTACCGCCCATCATCCGGTTGGTGATGTAATCGGTAACCACGGACCAGAGGCCAATCCAGGCGTGAATAATGGTGGACAGCAGGGCGACCAAACTGAATACACGCATCCAGCGCTGGGCGAACAACTCAGACCAGGCCTGGTAGCCAAAGTCTTTGGTAAAAAAGATAAAGCCCACTATAAAGAGGACATAAGCCAGCAGTATAACTGCGGTAACACGCTGATAAAGCCAGTCGAACGTACCGCTACGGCCAAAACTAGTTACTGTTCTTACCACAACCATACCCCCACCAGAAGAATAAGGATTACACTCACCACCAGCACGGCAATAGCGCTGCGGCGACCACCTTCGAGGCTCTCACCCATCCCCATATCCATAAACAGGTGACGAACACCGGCCAGTAGATGGTAGATAAGAGCTGCCAGGGAGGCCCACAGGATGAGCTTGGCTGGAATACTGTTAAATGCTGCCGCCATATCGGCGAAGCCCTGTTCGGATTCCAGGCTGGCATCGAGCATGCAGAGCAAAAGCGCCACAACGGCGAAGAGCACTACACCGGACACACGATGCAAAATGGAAACCAAAGCAGCAGCGGGAAGCTTGATTGTGGAAATGTCTAAATTGACAGGTCTGTTTTTGTTCACAGGAAAAACACCTTGTTGCCCTGAACGACCGGGCGCCCGTTAGCTTTTCAATTGGAGGGACGAGCGGCTTGCTGATCACTTTGCACTCGACCTGATGAAGCCTTGTACAAAGTAGCCGTACCATGGCGCAAGCCGCGCGGATTATAGGCATTCAATAGTCAAAACACAACGAACGCCTGGGAAAACGCCGTCTTCACGAACCCCAGTGGCAGATCATTTAACACTGCGGAATTTCCGCAGATTTTTACGCCTGCAATTAGGTAAAAGCTCTACAGGCCCACCCAGTTACCGGATATCCTGTTGCCGGCCGACTGGTCGTCCACGCCTTTTGGTTTGACAATTTGCGGCGCGGCACTTAAGTTTGGCCCCGCTCAAAAGGCCGCCAGCACCCGAAAACACCAGGAAAAGGCCGCCATAAGAACAGTTTTTAGGAGTCCGCAATGTCCGATAAAAAAGCGCAACTCACGGTCGACGGTATCGACGGCGCAATAGAAATGCCCGTTCGCTCCGGCACCCTCGGTCCCGATGTTGTCGATGTCGGCAACCTAACAGGCAAGGGCTTATTCACTTACGACCCGGGCTTCGTATCCACTGCCGCGTGTGAATCCAAGATCACCTTTATCGATGGCGCCAAAGGTCAGCTTCTGCACCGCGGCTACCCCATCGAACAGCTGGCAGAGAAGTCAGATTACCTCGAGACCTGCTACCTGCTGATGAACGGCGAACTGCCCAACGCCCAGCAGAAAAAAGAGTATGTGGACACCATCATGTCCCACACCATGGTGCACGAGTCCCTGGTGAACTTCTTTAAAGGTTTCCACTACGACGCCCACCCAATGGCGATGCTATGCGGCGTAGTTGGCGCCTTAGCCTCCTTCTACCACGACTCCCTGGACATCAACAATCCAGAGCACCGTGAGATCTCCGCACACCGCCTGATCGCCAAGATGCCGACCCTGGCCGCCATGTGCTACAAGCACTCCAAAGGCATGCCCTTCATGTACCCGGATAATAGCCTCAGCTATTCCGAAAACTTCCTGCACATGATGTTCGGCAACCCCTGCGAACCCAGCAAGATCGACCCGATTGTCGCCAAGGCAATGGATATCATCTTCCTGCTGCACGCAGACCACGAGCAAAACGCGTCCACCTCAACCGTTCGCTTGGCCGGCTCCTCCGGCGCCAACCCCTTCGCCTGCATCTCCTCTGGCATCGCCGCCCTGTGGGGGCCAGCGCACGGTGGCGCCAACGAAGCGGTACTGAATATGCTGCAGGAAATTGGTGATGAAAGCCGTATCGACGAATTCGTGAAGCGCGCCAAAGACAAAAACGACCCCTTCCGCCTAATGGGCTTCGGCCACCGCGTTTACAAAAACTTCGATCCGCGCTCCCGCGTGATGCAGGGTATTTGTGACGAAGTTCTGGGTGCCATGGGTGCCGAGAATGACCCTCTGCTGAAGATTGCCAAAAGACTGGAAAAAATCGCCCTCGAGGACGAGTACTTCGTCGAGAAGAAGCTCTACCCGAACGTAGATTTTTACTCCGGCATTATCATGAAGGCTATCGGCATCCCCACCGATATGTTTACCGTAATCTTCGCCACCGGCCGCACCTCCGGCTGGATTGCCCACTGGAATGAAATGATTTCCAATCCGCACAAAATTGGCCGTCCACGCCAGCTGTATACCGGCTATACCGAGCGTGACTACACATCGGTAGAGCAGCGCTAGCAAAACCCCAAATAAAAAACCCGGCATTGCCGGGTTTTTTATTACCCACAATTCACGAATGTTCGACAAATTTAAAATAACGCAACAAGCAGGCCCACCCCAGCTTGTGACAAGCTTCACACTTTAAGAATTTTTGCCCAGTTGCAACTCCCGCCACACAGTCAAACAACTGTCATGCGATGTAAAATCCGCGCCTTCCGGAGGGGGTACAAGCACGGCGCGATTGCGCACCGCCGTTACCGCCCCGCCGAGAAATTTCTTACCCGTACAATACACAAAAGCAAAACTATCAAAGGCACAGCATATGCTTAGCTTTATCTCCGGCATGTTCCGAAGCAGCAAGTCTTCAGACAGCGTCGACCTGGAAGAAAAATACACCCGAAGCTCTTATGCTAGCGCCAAGGGCAGCCGTACAATTTCCTACGACCCAACCCTAATCAAAGCCCTGGAAGACGACCACCGCCACCTGATCGGTATTTTTCAACGCATGTGGTCTGAGGGTTTTGAAAAACAGAACTACCGCCAGTTATCGCAATTGCTGACTCAATTCAAATCGGGCTTTCAAGCGCACCTAATCAAAGAAAATGTGCGCTTTTATGTGTACCTCGAGCAGGCCCTCGCCGGAGACGCACATACCCTGCAAGTTGTGAAAGACTTCCGCACCGACATGAACGAAATCGCCAATGCCGTTGTGCAGTTCTGCAAGCGCTACAACCATGAAGCCTTCACGCCGGAAATGGTTCGCGACTTCAAAGTAGACTATCAAAAAATCGGGGAAGCACTGACCCGCCGCACAGCACTGGAAGAAAAAGAACTCTACGTTCTCTATCAACCATCCTGAGCACTTGTCCAATATTGAATTTGTTACTCAATCTCTACAGGAATAAGGCGCAAGCCGATGAGTGAGCAACAACTTATTTTGTAAGTGCCACACAGAAACATCTGCGACCCACAGGGACGGGGCGCATATTTTTCACCCTACTCGCAATCCCTCCCCCAGCGCCCCAACCATTCTGCTCAAAAAATCTGCGGGAGCCAACTGCCGGAAAATATTTCCACTCCAGGTTCAACAGAAGCGCTCTGCTACATCTGTAAAATAATCCTGCTCCAACAAAGTGCATGACAACAACAACTGAACAAAACTTTCCGTTCAGACCTCCCTTAACTTCCTATCCCCTATCGTCATTTCTATTCAACACTAGACGTTTATTTAATTTTGTTTAAACATAGAGAAATTAGAATTCAAAAAAACTCACAACGGTGGGATATTGGTCTAAGAAGTTCTGAAAGCTTTATGGCTTAAAAACAAGAATGACAAGCAGGCCAGTAGTAAAAGCCGAGGGGAATCGGGGGAAATATGACTGAACTTAAAAGTTCAGCTGCTCGACAATATTCGCCAAATAGCGCTCAAGCCAGCGATAGCAGCTATCCAATTTATGTCATTGTAGGCACAGGACCGGTTGGGGTCCGGTGTGCACAAAAACTACTAGAATTCTGTGATGAAGCGCAAATTGTTATCTACGGTGCTGAAACAGAATCACCCTATAACCGGGTAAAATTATCCCAATACCTCTCCCGCCACGTAAATCGGGACGAGCTGGATAACCCTATTTTGGGCAAGAGCGACCACCGGCTCGCAGAATATATCGACCGGGAAATCATCTCCATCGACCGCGTCAAAAAAATAGTGACTGACGCAGCGGGAAATAGACAACCCTACACTAAGCTGATCCTGGCCACCGGCTCTAATCCGAGTATCCCCAGGATCCCCGGTGCAGAACTTCCCAGTGTTTATCCCTTTCGCAGCCTGCGTAACACCAATGACTTGATCGCCCTGCGAGAGCAGCATGCCGATATTTGCGTGATCGGTGCCGGCGCCCTCGGCCTGGAGGCGGCAACCGCGTTAAAAACACCCAAAAATACCGTCACCCTGCAATCCCGCGGAAAATTGCTGAGTGGTCTACTGGGCGAAGAAGGGGAAGAGTTTTTAAAGTCTTCGCTTGCAGCTTTGGGCGTGCAACTCAAGGTGGGATCAACGCTCCAATTGATCGAACAAGATGAAGATAAGTCCAGGCTGGTTTTCGAAGGCGATGAAACCCTTAGTGTCGATGCCATTGTCCTCTGTACCGGTATTCAACCGGAAGTCTCACTCGCACAGCAGTCTGGACTCAATATCGATAGGGGAGTGGTTGTCAACGAGTGGATGCAAACTTCCGACCCGGATATCTACGCGGTTGGCGAGTGCGCCGAGTTTGATCGCAAAGTTTACCAACTGGTACGCCCAGGTTACGAACAAGCGGAAAGCTGTTGTTCCCATATTCGCCGCGATCATGGAGGCGAGATTTTAGAGCGCCCCTACACCGGTAGCTATACAGATATCCAACTCAAAATTGCCCATATTCCCTGTGCCATTATGGGAGATGTTGCCTCGGAAAATCTTCAGCAGCATGAAGGGCTCGAGAGCCATGTTTTTCGCAACCGCTTCAAAGGAATTTACCGACGACTCTTTGTTAGGGAGGGTCGTATCCTAGGGGCTGTTTATATCGGCAGCTGGGATGAGGCAAACAGTCTGCGCCAAGCTGTAGCCCAAGAAGAAAAAGTGAGTGCGCACGCGCTTAAGCAGTTTTCCGATGAAGGCCGCCTTTTTGGCCAGCAGGCATCCAATAGCATCAAGAACTTCCCCGATAGCTATCTGGTATGCCAATGTAATTCTGTCAGTAAAGGAGAATTGTGCAAAGCGATCTCCGAGGGAAAGCGCACGCTCAACGAACTGCAACAAGCCACCACGGCAGGCTCTGTTTGCGGAAGCTGTCGCCCACTGATGGCCGAACTGCTCGATGCCCCGGTGCCCAACCTGGTTATGCGCCACGCGAAAGGTATCTTGGTTACTTCGGTCATATCTCTATTGTTAATCACTCTGTCATTCCTGATGCCCTCTCCCCCGGTTTCGGACACCGTGCAAACTGGCCAATTTTGGGAAAAACTCTGGTATGACAATTTCTGGAAACAGGTAACTGGCTACACCATCCTCGTACTATGCCTATTTACCGCCGCCCTGAGTGTGCGCAAACGCTGGAATAAACTCGCACTCGGGCATATGGATCACTGGCGCTACGCCCACAGTTTAATCGGGGTCGTTGCCGTGGCCACCCTGGCAGTACACACCGGTTTCCGCATGGGGCAAAACCTCAATCTCGCCCTTATGCTGGTTTTCCTTGGCGTTACTGCCACAGGCTCGCTGGTCGGCGTCTTTATGGCACGCAACCACCACTGGACCGATCTCAAGCTACGCGAACACCGCAAGTGGTGGTCACGTGTGCACTACGCCCTGCTTTGGGCACTGCCGGTACTCCTCGCTTATCATATTCTTGCGGTTTATTACTTCTAAATGAAATCTTATCAATTCAAATTTTGGCACTACGGCCTGCTGCTGACTTTGGTTGTGGGCGCCTATGCCGCCTATAACCTGACAGCAGATGACAAGTCCCTGTTTATCACCGGCGAACCCACCCACGGCCATCACCAGATCGAGCTCGCCTGCACCTCCTGTCACACCGATGGTTTTGCCGGAGAGGAATCCATCCAGCAATCCTGCTTGAATTGCCACGCAGAAGAACTGGAACTCGCCGACGATTCCCACCCACGCAAAAAATTCCTCGATCCTCGCAATGCACAATTGCTGGAAACCCTGGATGCACGCCAGTGCATCAGCTGTCATACGGAGCATAAACAGGAAATTACCCGCGAGATGGGGGTCAGTCTGGCCGGGGATTTCTGCTTTCACTGCCACAGTGAAATTGCCGAGGAACGCAGCAGCCATCAGAGCATGGGATTCGAGACCTGTGCCAGCGCCGGCTGCCATAACTACCACGACAATGGCACCCTCTATGAGGACTTCCTGATCGCCCACGTAGGACAACCGGACCTACTCGAAGAAGCCAAGTTACCAGCGCGCACGGCGATGCAGTTCTGGCTACAAGAACACCCTGACGCCAAACCACTGCAACAAAAGCAGGCGGATATTCAGGGCGAATCAACCTCTGCAGAAATCGCCGCACTCTGGTCGCAAAGTGCCCACGCACAAGTCGAGGTAAACTGCACCAATTGCCATGCCGACGGACAGATGCAATTCAGCAGTATCGAAGTAGTCGAACAATGCGCAAGTTGCCACAGCGCCCAGCAGGAGTCCTTTACCCAGGGTAAACACGGTATGCGACTGTCAGCCAAGTTGCCGCAGGAGTTTGTCCAGCAGGCTGGCGCCATGACGCCGCAGCAAGCCTGGATACCTATGCAGTCCGACGCCTCCGGTGAATTGAACTGTATTAGCTGTCATGGCCCACACGACGTCGACCTGCAATTTGCCGCAGTAGAGTCCTGCCTCAACTGCCACAGCGATGAACACAGCCTCGCCTACAAGGCCTCACCCCACTTTGACACCTGGCGAGCCAATCCGGAAAACGGCGTCAGCTGTGCCAGCTGCCACTTACCAAGGGAAACCCACGGTGAGCAGGTAGTGGCCAACCACAATCAAAACCACAATCTCCGCCCCAATGAAAAAATGTTACCCGTTTGCCTGAACTGCCATGGGGCGGAGTTTTCCCTGGCAGCGATGGCCGACAAAAAACTGATCTCACAGAACTTCAAGCATAAGCCCGCGGACAAGCACGAGACCTTCGACTTAATCCGCGATCGCATTGCGCGAATTTCCAATAGCAAAAAAAATCAAACCAAATCCCAATAGGAGGGGAACACTATGCGTATTGCCGCTTGTTTTATCGCTGGACTGGCACTACTCACTGGCTGTGAAAAAAACCAGGGAGTGGCACCCGAGCGAATGGCGGATGCCGTCTTTGCCGTGATTGAGGCAGACAGGGCCAACTACACCAATAAGGTGGTTAACCGTTTGCAAAATGAGGAAAAAGTCCTGGATGCTGACGAGCACTGGCAGGATAAAAAACTGCTGCCCTTGCCGGCACAAATGATGCGCATGGGAGCCGAACGCATCGCGGAAAAAGAGTCTGGCTTCAGCTACGCTCTGCTCTCACTCTGGCCAGTGAATAAGCAAAATAAACCGCGCACCGAAATGGAAAAGCAGGGCCTGCGGTATGTGATTGATAATCCCGGCCAAAACTTCTACGGTCGTGAGACACTGGGGGATACCGAATATTTCACCGCCGTTTACGCCGATGTCGGTGTTTCACCAGCCTGTGTCAGCTGCCACAATGATCACGCCGATAGCCCACGCGATAATTTTGAACTCGGCGAAACGATGGGCGGCGTGGTTATTCGTATACCGCTCTAAGCCTCTATTTTAAGTCTGCCTACTAACCCGGCAACCTGTTGCCGGGCTCCTTACAATAGCCTCCCCAGCCAATCCCACTCTGAAAAATAGACAATTTATCCGGCGACAAAAAATACGACTGCAGACCGAGAAGGTATGATTTTGTAGAGGGATAGATAAAAGTAGCTAGATAGAATTGGTAATGGGAGAAGATTGGAAATGAGTAAAAATTGAGAGGTCAAAATATAAATCTAGAAATCGGATCCCCAAAGAAGAATTAGCGGCCGAATTCATTTCGACCGCTCCCTCTTTAAGTGACTGGCTCTACTCCCGCTGCAACCTCGCTGAAATCATTCAGACCAGTGGTCACCCGCTGTGGGCCTATTTCCGGGTAAGTCCAGTCTCCATTGCGGCCCGCTTCTTCTTACCGCTTCGCTCCGCAAAGCTCACCTAGGCATTTATATAGTAAGATGGCTGTACAGAAGATCAAAGTAAAACGGTAGGCATAATGCCGACTCAAGAACAGTTTAGTTTACACAGAAGCTGCGCCTGAGCGTGACCTACCGACCACCAGTACCACCAGTCGGCGTAGGTTAATAAAGACACCCTCGGATACACATCAGTGCCACAGTAATCCGAAGGCATAATAAGAAAAATATAGAGTCACACGTTATTTCAACGGCGTAATCAGCCCCTCAAGCCCTTCAATCTTTACCTCCAAAGCCAGGGCCATGAGCTGCCCCAACTTGCCCGAGGGGAAGCCCTCTCTGGAAAACCAAAGTAAATACTCCTCTGGAAGGTCGATCAGTGGGCACCCCGCATATTTGCCAAACGGCATCGGTGTGCGCGCAATATCGATGAGCTGTTGTTTTTCAAACATCGCGAAATCCTTCAAAGTTCTTATTTTGTGCTACGCGTGACTCTGGACTGAGATATTTGTTGCGGCCACTGCCTCACCTTACACTGGCTCCGGAATTATTCGGTCGGATTTACCGAATCTCTCTACCTCAAGAATTACTGAAAGAGGTGCCTATGCGCATGAAAGCCATCAAATATCTCAGCCTAGCCGCGGTATTTGCCGTGGGACTCGGTAGCCAGGGCTGTGCCAATATGAGCGATACCGACCGCCGTATCGGAACCGGGATAGGTGTCGGGGCCGTTACCGGTGCCCTGATCAGCGGCGGGCGCCCCGGTGGTACTGCCGCAGGTGCGGTCATCGGCGCGGGGGCTGGCTATCTCTACGACAGAGACAGAAAACGCAGAGATTACTATCGCTATCGCGGCCGCTACTATCGCTATTAATGATGCACTGAGAATAGGGAGTTTTTCGTTTCTCGGAAACTCCCCCTAAGAAGAGCCCCGGTGTGGCACCAGCCAGACCGGGGCTCATCGGCTAGCACTAGCGCAAATGGGAGAATTACCTCTCTCGAAGCCCGCCTTTAAAGCAACTCGGTTTTGGTTTTAGCACAACGTTCGCAGCGATATTCCGTAACGAGCCTTCCCTGCTTCACGTCAAATTTACGCTCGGTAACGACTTTCCACTTGTGAAAACCCTCCCGGCACAAGGTGCTGCCCTTATGCTTTTGCCAGGCTGTCTTTCGCTTAAAAGGAATCACATCTCCCATATCAGGCCACCTCTCCTGCCGCATGCCCGGAAGCCCAGGCCCATTGAAAATTAAAGCCCCCCAGCCAACCGGTAACATCAAGTACCTCGCCGACGAAATACAGACCCGACTGGGTTTTACACTCCATAGTTCGGGAGGAAACCTGATCGGTATCCACACCACCGAGCGTCACTTCTGCCGTGCGGTAACCCTCGGTGCCGTCGGGCACCAGCTTCCAGGTTTGCAGCTTGGCCCCAAGTGCCTGCAGTTCCGCATCGGAAAACTGCTTGAGGGGACGGCTGGCAATATCGAGCCTTTGCAAGAAAAACTGTACCAGTTTTTTGCTCCAAAGCTCGGCTAACACGCTGTGTGAGTGACTTTCTGGGCTCTCCTGTCGACGATGCTGCAGCCAGTCAACCAGATCCCGGTCCGGCGCCAAGTCGAAGGTAACCGCCTGCCCCTCACGCCAATGACTGGATATTTGCAGAACCGCTGGGCCACTCAGCCCCCGGTGGGTAAACAGCATCTGTTCGTGGAAGCTGCCCTCACCACAGGAGGCCGTCACCGCCAGAGAGCTACCGGGCAAGCTATCCTGCCGCTGTAGCTGGCGCTTATGCTGGGTGAACGGCACCAGGGCTGCACGGGTGGGCACAATATCAAGACCGAACTGACGGGCGATATCGTAACCAAAACCCGTGGCACCCATAGTGGGAATCGACAAACCGCCAGTGGCCACCACCAGGGATTCACAGTGCACCAACCCCAGATTGGTCTCTACTAGGTAACCATTCTGCTCAAATTGGATGGTGGACACCGCACAGCGCGTGCGAATCTGCGTTTTAGCCGCACGACATTCAGCCAAGAGCAGATCGACAATATCCTTGGACTTGTTATCGCAAAATAGCTGGCCGAGCGCTTTCTCGTGATAAGCAATCCCGTATTTTTCCACCAGAGCAATAAAATCCCACTGGCTATAGCGTGCCAAGGCTGATTTACAGAAGTGGGGGTTACCACTGTAGAAATTTTCCGCACTGGTATAGAGGTTGGTGAAGTTACAGCGACCGCCGCCGGACATCAGGATTTTCTTACCGACTTTATTCGCATGGTCCAATACCAGCGCACTGCGACCGCGCTGGCCGGCAGTGGCCGCACACATCAACCCCGCCGCCCCGGCGCCGATAATTACTACATCGACACGCTCAGGCAACTGGTTATTGGATACATCGGTCATAGAAAGGTAGGTTGTGTCGCTGGATCGCCCTGGGCGATCAAGTGCGTGGCAGGGTTACGCCGCGCTGGCCTTGGTACTTGCCACCGCGATCCGCGTAAGACACATCGCAGACTTCATCGGACTCGAAAAACAGCATCTGTGCCACACCTTCGTTGGCATAGATCTTCGCCGGCAGGTTGGTGGTATTGGAAAACTCCAAAGTCACATGCCCTTCCCACTCCGGCTCCAGCGGCGTCACATTCACGATAATGCCGCAGCGTGCGTAGGTGGATTTCCCCAAACAAATCGTCAGTACCGAGCGGGGTATACGGAAATACTCCACGGTGCGCGCCAGCGCAAAGGAGTTCGGCGGGATAATGCAGTACTCACCCTCCACATCGACAAAACTGTTCTCGTCGAAGGTTTTCGGGTCCACGGTAGCGGAATGCACGTTGGTGAAGATCTTGAATTCGCGGGCACAGCGCACATCGTAACCGTAGCTGGAGGTGCCATAGGAGATGAGTCGTTCACCGTCATTGCCATGGCGCACCTGGCCCGGCTCAAAAGGCTCAATCATGCCGTGCTGCTCTGCCATACGGCGAATCCACTTATCGGACTTGATACTCACTCCGTCCCCCTGAAGACAAAAGATTGGTGCTCGATTAAAGAGGCCGAATCATAGCCGGTTTGCGCTGTGCAAAAAAGTGCCAATCGGCACCTTTGCCCCTTGTCACCAACAGGTAAACACTGTATAAATCAACAGACAACTGTATATACATACAGTTTTACTGCAAAGCACTGCCAAATACCGGGCCAGAAACAAATGGTGCCAGAGTGAATAAAGCTGAAAATCTTTTTAAAAACAATAAGTTAAACCACAAATCCAAACCCCTGCTCAGATTGCGGCGCTTTGTCGGGGTTGAGGCTAATCGGGCGGCCAATGGATGCGGGGAGCCTGGTATCGCTACGGGCTTCGCCAGCCTCGACACCCTACTCTGCGGCCGCGGATGGCCAAAGGGGGCCAGTGTAGAACTGCTTGCAAATCAAACTGGGATGAATGAATTATCCCTTCTGCTACCAACTCTGGCCGAGCTGACCCGCGCACAGAAGATGGTGGTATTGATCAAGCCGCCGTTTATCCCCAATGCTCAGTTACTCGCACAGTGCGGCGTCCAGCTGGAGCAATTGTTGTTGGTACACCCCCGAGGAAAGAGGGACTACCTCTGGGCGATAGAACAGTCACTACAATCCGGCGGCTGCGGCGCCCTTCTGAGCTGGCAAGGCTGCCAAGCAACCAGTTATCGAGAGCTGCAACGCCTACAGCAAGCCGCCGAAAAGGGCGGTTCTCTACACTTCCACTTCCGGCCTCAATCAGAATCCCCCTACCCCTCTCCCGCCAAACTCAGGCTTCAACTGAAAAATAAAGAGCGAGATCTCTCCCTCAGGCTACTCAAGCAAATCAATGGTCCCAGTGGGCAGCGCCTAGTGCTTAATATTCAACGGGCCACCCCTGCAGAACGAGTCCGCCAAGGCCTACATTGAGAAATATCTAGGAGGCATCGTATGCTCTGGCTCTGTATCCAGTTTCCCAAGCTTTCTCTCGAGACGCTCACACGCGCCCTAACCCCAAGTGAGAGGAGCCAAGCTCTGGCGATAGTGGAAAACCACATCTTAGTGCAGCCCAATAATGCCGCCGTAGAGTATGGTATCTCGCCCGGCTTAAGTACCAGTAGCGCTCGTATTCGGTGCCCGAACCTACAGATGCTACAGCGCCATAAAGAGAAGGAGCAACGGCAGCTGGGGGCGTTAGCGCAATGGGGGCACAGCTTTACACCCATGGTTTCTTTGAAAGCCGCGTCCCCTGAAGAAGGCAGCCATCCCCCACGACTCTACCTTGAACTCAGTGATTGTTTAAAAACCCACGGTGGACTTCGAACGCTGCTGAATCAACTGCAGCAAGAACTTAAAGAAATGGGCATCAGTTATGACCTGGGGCTTGGCCACAGCCCTAGCGCTGCGCTACTGCTCAGTCAACTAGCGGAACACCGCCAGTGGTTGCAACAAACCCATGTCCCCCCTACTGCCCAGCAGTGGAAACAATGGGGCAGCCAAGCCCCCTGCAAACTGCTGGAGTGCGATAAAAAAACCATAGAGAAGCTTTATGCCCTTGGATTTAACCGGGTAAGCCACTTACTGGCTGCTCCGCTTTCGGAAGTGGAGGGGCTCCTTGGCCGAATTTTTATCAATTACTTAGCCCGGCTTAGTGGTAGCCTCCGGGCGCCTATTTCTTACTATCCGCCAGAACCCCTTTTCGATAGAGAAATATTTTTTGCCACACCACTCAATGCACCTGAGCAACTACTATTACCCTGCAATCTCTTGCTTCAGGAATTATTTCACCAATTTAAAAACCGTAAAGCCTATACTGGGCAATTATACTTGCAATTACAAAGTGACAAAAAATCAATAAGCCACTTCCAACTGGAATCTTCTTTTTTTTCACAATCAGAAGTGCAGAAATTGTTTGCTCAAATCAAGGTTAAAATTGAAAAAAGCTCACTGGATCATCCCATTCATTCATTACGTTTGCACGGCTCTCAATCAATCCCAAAAACCCTCAAAAGGTTGAACGGCAGCCCCCTTGAAAGCCACGTGTTAAATATAGAAAATAAACGTCAAAAACTTATAGGGAAATTAAAAGTGCGCCTAGGAAAACAGGCATTATCAAGAATCATTTTGAAGTGATACGAGCAGTCAAGATTCCCTATCTATCTTCATTTCCAGCCAGTAGAAAATCGATTCCAACCACAACTCAATCGCTCTAGAAAAACCATCTGCCGTTAGCTAAAACAGGGCAGCCCTTACTACATCGAGAGCCCTCATCAACAGACACTGTAGCTACGGCACGAAAAATACAAATAGCCTAGACTGCTAACATAAGCGACACACGTTGTTCAACCAGAAGTTTCAGCGGACTCCAATAATTTAACATTTCCCTAATCTGGGCATTAATACGAAATATCGCATCACCAATCTGGCTTTTCAGCAATTTGCCAACTCCCATCTCTTTCGGGAAGAGACACCTCTACAGTCCATTAGTATTTTCACTCAACCCACGCTCCCATGAGAGATACGGCTTTGCAGAATATATACTGCGACCTAGTTTATGCGCGATCAGTCGTTGGCCCGAGAATTCGCCGCCGTTGTCGAAAGTTATGGTTTTACACACTGCCTGATACAGCTTCAACATACGCTTGACTGCCCGACTTATTGTCTCCTTATTTTTGTTCGGCACTCTACAAGCAAATAGCAGCTTGGGGGTTCGCTCTACCAATGTCATCAGGTACCCATCTTCCCGTATACTGTGTCGACCTCCCAATGCCCGAACCTGGTATTTTCATAGCAATTTTTTGGTGCTCGTCAATATCAATGCGCCCTGAAATAAGCTTTACACAGTCCTTAGGACCTTACACTTGCGGAAATGTTTGCCTTTTCGAGGCGGCCGGCCGATCCAGCGGTAAATAGTTGAACAGCTGGCTGTTTTATCGCAGTTCTCAAGCTGCATATATCCGGAAAATTGTGAGGATCTTGCGTTTTTCAGCTAATGGCCAACTTGCATTTTCATGAAGAAATCGAACTTGGTGTACTTACGCGCTCCATGCCGCTGCTGTAATTGTAATATCTGTCTTTGGGCACTGTAAGGGCTGCCGCGGTTTAGCTCGCGGGAAATGATTTTGTTGAAACGACTGGGGTGTTGCACAATGACTCGGGCTGAATAATTCAGTCCGATGGGGTCTTCGATCAAATATCGTCCTTCGAGGCCCTGCTGGCTGGTGTGTGTTCCCGTGGGATTCTTGGCTTGCTTGTATGGAAGCTAATCCGCCTATAGCCAGCTGTTCTCCTTCGTCATCACCAAGTGAGTAAGTTCTTGTGATAATCTAGGAAGTATTCTCATAAATATTTATAAGGATTTGACTCAAGTTACTTACAGCCTTGCATATCATTCAAAAACCAAAACAGGAACCGATGGAGTAATGAATATAAAAAGTGTAGAATATCAGAACAGAACAAGCCTATAGGTCCATCGTAGAACTATTAGCAATCACGCGAGAATATGCCTGCTTTATCCCTGATAGAATCACCGGTTAGAGTAAGCTCCCTTAATAACACGAGCAATGCGGCACCTTATTATGAAAAAACACAAAATAAAAGAACATATTGAAAAATTACCGCTCGTTCATTTCTTCGTCAAAAATGCCTACGGTATCTTTATTTCCCCGATAGGATCATTTCCTGGGTCCGATAAGTACTGGAAACAAAGATATAAAAAGGGTGGAAATTCTGGGGCAGGCTCATATCAAAACCTTGCACAGTTTAAAGCTGAAAAAATAAATGAATTTATAAGAGATAATAAAATAGAAAGTGTAATTGAACATGGATGCGGCGATGGAAATCAGCTTAAGTTATTTAACTTCCCCTCTTACATCGGCCTTGACATAAGTGTTGATGCCCTAAGAAAATGCAAAGAACTTTTTTCAAAAGATAATACAAAGAAATTTGGGTTAGCCGATGAAAACACAAGAGAAGTGGCTGACCTAACAATATCTCTAGATGTTATTTATCATCTCGTAGAGGACGACATATTTGATAACTACATGAAAAAACTATTTAACTCCTCTAAAAAATTTGTAATTATTTACTCATCAAATAAAGATAAAAACTCGATATTTCAAGCACCTCACGTTAAACATCGCAAGTTTTCCAAATGGATTGAAATAAACTGTTTAGATTGGAACTTAATAAAGCACATTCCTAACGAGCACCCTTACAATGGAAATAATGAGGAGAGTTCCTTCGCCGACTTTTACATTTACAAAAAAAACAGAACTATATAATATAGCCTCAATTAAACCTGAACAGCTATTCGAACCATAAATAAGCCCAAAAAGTTAAGCAGAGGGGAGCACCGATTGTCTAGAGTGAGCCCTAGGAAAGCTCTGAAAAATAGCTTTCTAACTCTTCATTAGGTATCGCACAATAAAAAATGACTGTTTTCTAGTCAAAAATTAGGTTTCCATACGTATTTATCCCCATTTTCATTCCCTGAAATCTGCGCTTTTCAGATTTCAGGCGCACTGGTCCTAGTGCAGCAGATATTTTTTCCAATTAATAAGTTGGTAAAGCCGACCAGCATACACAGACGCTGGGTGTTTTTCTTTAAACCTCGATAGCGGACTTTTCCATATCCAAAAATGTTTTTTATATAACGGAATGGGTGCTCTACTTTTGCCCTAATCTGCGCCTTAATCTTTTCCACCTTTCGTAACGCATTCTGGCCTGGACGATGTCTTAAGCGACTTGGCTTCTCTGCAATGTGCCATTCCACATCTTTAGACTTCAGTTCTTCGCGCTTTTCTGCCCCGGTGTAACCAGAATCACCCCAGACTCGCTTTTCTTCGCCATGCAGCAATTGACCTGTTGCAGTAATGTCATGCTCATTAGCGGCTGTTGTATCGATACTATGTATGAGCCCGAGAGTGTCATCTGTACCAATATGCATCTTCATTCCAAAATGCCACTGATTACCCTTCTTAGCCTGGTGCATTTCTGGATCACGCTCCTTCTTTTTATTCTTATTCTTATTCTTATTCTTATTCTTATTCGAGGATGGAGCCGAGATAATAGTGACACCTACAATGGTACCTTCACGCAAAACTATGCCATTCTCAGCAAGATACTTATTGATTTCCTCAAATAGAGCCTAGATTCCCATAACGACCGACACACTTGGCAATAGCGAGAGAGGTCAGCTGGCTGTAGGCTAGTAAGCTTCCACACAAACAAGCCAGGAACC
>NZ_CANMKV010000034.1 GCF_947498635.1 uncultured Microbulbifer sp.
GGAAGGTGTTAAATTACTTGAGCCCACTGGAATTTTTGGTGGGTAAACGTGTGTCACTTATGTTGGCAATCTAGGAACAACTCCACCAACCATTAGCGACCCCCTCTATCCAAACAAGTCACCGCACATAGAGGCTTCCTTATACAGGGGCTCCAAACTATAGGCTAACCACGATTTGCAAACATTCTGTGAACCAGGAGTATCCCTTGCTGGGATCACCCCAGCTATATCACGCAAGGCAGATCGCCCCCAACAGCAAGCCGCAAGTGCGCCAAGTGATGGAACACCAAAAGAATGATGGATTGCCACCAAATGTGGCGAAAGAAAAATATTGGAATACTCAAGGTTCGGTGGTCAAAAAAAGTTGACCACTACACTGCGAGGCTTGACCTGAGCAGCTCACGGTGGCACTTAACCGGCCGCGCCTTTGTGTGCTTCAACGGCAACTTATCTAGTTGGCCGTACCAGCACGGCAAGATTCATCCACACCACCAGTTCCCTCACTAAGTCGTATCAAGCACAAGCTCCACAGGGTTACGCGCGCTCAGATCAGCCTTCCACTTCTCCAGCCTATATGGCCTAGCTACCCCCACGCTTGATGATGGGCTGCACAGTCCAAACCTGGACAGCTTATCTACCTTGAGCACACGAGCTTGTCAGACTTGCTGAAGTTCGCCAACTAGGCAGGCCGGTAGGGTTCCCATCCGCCATACCCTCCACGCCAAAACTGTCCACACAGAGCCCCCCAATTTCTGTCGAACTGCCAAACTGTCCTAGGATAAATGCAAATGAATACCTCAAAAGAGGGGCGATTATTTGGTTGCAAATGAAACCCTCGCCCTATACTCCCCAGCGCAGTAGGATAAGTTATCCGCCTGCAACAGCAGCGCGGCAACAAGGAATAGAGTAACCAGTAAACGCCATGACCACACAGCAGTTTGACGACTTAAATGTTGTCTCCCAGGAAGTTCTGATCAGCCCGGAGACACTCAAGGCAGAACTCCCCAGCAGCGATGCCGCCGAAGAGAGTGTTGCCAAAGGCCGCGCTGCCGTGCGCGATATACTCGATCGCAAAGACCACCGCCTAATGGTGGTAATCGGGCCCTGCTCCGTTCACGATGTGGATGCAGCTATGGATTATGCCCAGCGCCTTAAAACCGTCGCGGACAAAGTCTCCGACACCTTGTTGGTCGTAATGCGCGTTTATTTTGAAAAGCCGCGCACCACCGTGGGCTGGAAAGGCCTGATCAACGACCCACACTTAAACGACTCCTTCAAAATTGAGGAGGGGCTCCATATCGGCCGCAAGCTGCTCCTCGATATCGCAGAATTGGGCTTGCCCACAGCCACCGAGGCACTGGACCCCATTTCCCCCCAGTACCTGCAAGACCTGATTTCCTGGTCCGCCATTGGCGCGCGCACTACGGAGTCCCAGACGCACCGCGAGATGGCCAGCGGCCTTTCATCTGCGGTGGGCTTTAAAAATGGTACCGATGGCGGCCTGGAGGTAGCTATTAATGCCCTACAGTCTGTCGCCAATCCACACCGCTTCCTCGGCATCAACAAACGTGGCCAGGTCGCCATTATCCATACCTCTGGCAACCCTTACGGCCATGTGGTGCTACGTGGCGGTAACGACAAGCCCAATTACGACTCTGTCAGTGTTGCTATGTGTGAACAGGAACTCCGCAACGCCGGCATCACCCCAAATATCATGGTCGACTGCAGTCACGCCAACTCCAATAAAAACCACGAGTTACAACCTCTAGTGGTGGATAACGTGACCCACCAGATTCTCGATGGCAATCAATCCATCATCGGAATCATGGTAGAGAGCAATTTAAAAGCCGGTAACCAAAAGATAAGCTCCAATCTGGATGATATGGAATATGGTGTTTCCGTCACCGATAAATGTATCGACTGGGTCACCACCGAGTCCTTGTTACTGGGCATGGCGGAGCAATTACGTGAGCCGCTGAAGTGCAGAAATACAGTACCTAAATAGCTAAACACTATTTATTTGAGGGGCCTCAAGGCCCCTTACCTTTCGCAACTTTCCTCCCTGACGCCCTATCCTATCTCTTGCCTACAATATGCCTCTGAAACAAAACCGCATTTAGCATACAGCTTCTCTACTAGATGCACGCTATTAGCTGACAATATCGGCTTGTGCGAGTATTCTCCTGCAGCAGACAGCCCAATGGGGATGGATTCCCCCGTAGATTATTAACGCCTAGGTTTGAGGCTGTCACTAGCACGTCCTCCAACTCAGGTGTCCCGGAAGGAAAAAGCAAGATGGAACTGCAGTCCAATAAGGTAACAACCTATATACTGGGTGGTTTTGTATTTATTTGGCTATTGGTGAGCTTGAGTTTTGCCTTGGATAACGGTTCTATTTTCTCTTGGATTGCAACAACCCTACTGTCTATCCTCGCCGTGATGACCTTTTCCTTTAAAAAAAACCACTTTATAGATATTGAGAGCAAGCAATATATATCCAGAAATCAAATTCTTTGGCACAACTGGATAGAAAAAAAGCCCCTTTCAATTTTTAAGGGGTTAAAAATAGTCTCTTCGCCACACCACGTTAAAGACAGCAAGAAAAATCATGTCAATTGGCAGGTGGTTCTAGTTTTTAAGTATGCAAGTTCCACAGAGGGTATCAATGCAGGCTCTTTTTACCGCAAAGAAGATGCACAAAGGCATATCAATAAACTACAAAAAATGACTGATTTACCCTTGGTAAATTAAGCATTAATCTGATCCTACCCACCTACAACAAGCACTCTCTCCCAGCCGCGCCACAAGCGGTTCCATTTTTCACCACAAAATAACCACTCGCTATTGTCAGGCTCCCAAACCTTTATTGAGCCCCTCACTTCAGCGAGAACGCCAGAACTCCATTGGGGTTCCTAAAGTAGGATTTTATTCCCAAAACTTCTCAGCTTCCCTCTGCCCTGCCTACAATCAACACGATATCGAGGGAACTCCACCTATCGACCAATTAGTCACAAAATCTATATTAGGAGAGGAGCTTCGCTATGGAGTCAGTTCATTGGGAGATGTCGCCCTCAACGATCGTGCGCAAAATCAATGGAGAGGCTGAACAGGCAACCTTTGCGCCGCCACACCTGGACAAGGTAAAACAAGGAGAGCAATTAAAATTCCACGCACACATCAATGTGGAGCCTATGCCCCAAGGCCACCACCTCAAGAAAGCAACCATATTCTCCAATGTACCCAATGGTGGAACGTGGGAGCTTATTAGTGATGAGGGCACTGCCGTCGGTGGTAGGGGTAGCGCCCCATCGCCAATTATGTATTTTTCTGCAGGACTCGCACTTTGTATGATGTCTCACGTCGAAATGCTTGCCCAGTTAGCAGACATGCACCTAACCAAAATTAGTCTAGAGCAGAAAACCGAGTTTTCCACCACCCTCAACTTTGGTGGTATTAAACCAGAGGATATTTTTGGCAAGGGGGATAAGGTAGAGATCCATTTAATGATTGAAAGTGATGAAACGGAAGAAAAGCTCCTGAATTTTGCTCACTGCTGCAGGCAAGCGTGCATGTCTCTACAAACAGTGGCGCAGGCCACACCAGTTACTACCGCCCTCTTCATCAACAATAAAGCGATCGAATTTGAGTAGAAAGACACACTAGATTAAAAAAACCCCAAAAATCCCAAAGGGGGGTTAACATTCTCCTTTTTACGCAAATAACGAATAAACTTTTCATTATCACATGTAAAAAAATCCCCTTACTTATAAGATCACAGACAAACAAGCTTCCAGGATTATTTCATAGCCTAGAATCTAATCGGCCAACCCTCGTATTTATCCTGCTTTCATAAATTAACGCCTCAACGGTTGAGAGAAGCCTGTCTGAAAGCCTCAACTACCGAAAATCATCTCACCCTCTATTTATGAAGATCAATCTCACCAGCTATTAAACCAGTTTCCTCACCGCCAACATTGCCACCTTAAAGTCACCCTGAGAAACGTTTAGGAAAATTACATCCAAAACAATTAACCGGCACCACTGCAAGAAAAGCACGCGGATTACTACAGGGGAAAGATAAATTAGAACCCTATCAGTCTAAACGAAAAATATCAGAAAATTTTACTATTGAAGGTTTGGCCCTTTATCTCTTAATCGCATTAAGCCCACGCCTACAGTTTCCGAAACGTCCAATAGAGCGCATTGGGACAACACATGCGTTTGAGTAGACTAGTTCGCAAGTTGGGAGAAGGAGAAAATGTTATGCGTTATTTATTTTCATTAATTTTATTGTTCTCTATTGCCGGATACGGGGTTGCACAAGAACGTCTCTCGCAACTACCTGCTGGTGCTTCACCGGTGCAAATACTTGGTAAGACTTACTATCAAAGTGGTAATACATTCTATGCCTTCAGTGAGCAGGGCCGTTATTTCTACCAAGTACAACCGCCCACCAGAATACGTCAATATGAACGTCCGAGAGACATGTATATTCGTGGAGCACGCCCAGGAACTCATGCTCAGAGAGGACGCCCAGGAATTCAGGGTCTGACCCGAGACCAGGTTGAGGGTTGTATGAATGCCGCGGCAGACAAGGCCAATGCCAACCCAGCGATCGGTGGTAAGGTCTATATTCGCGAATATAACCAGTGTCTCAGTAACTATCGCTAACATTAGGCAACTGATGACGCAATTTCAGAGTTAGATAATTGAACCTGGAAGGGGCTGCAAGGCCCCTTTCTCATTTATTCAATCACAGACTTTCCAACATCCTAACCACTTAGCCCATTAAACCGTTTTCTCTGATAATCATCCGGCGAAAAAAACCACAGGCGCTGGATATTCTGCCTTGAGACCGACTTCTTTCCGTCTGATTCAAATGTTCACTCTCTCTTACACTATGCTTGCTCTGCTTCTTTCGCCAACCCTGCCATCTATAAGCCTGGAGAGCGCCATGTCCGCCAATCATAAAGCCACATCAAGAAAATTACTCGAATTATGGGGGGACAACACCCCACATGAAGCCTCAAATTATTTGTCTGCCAATTACAAAAATCACCAAATGCCCGATGCCTCAAGTGGCACCTCCGCTAAATCCCTCGCCGAATGGCAGGATTTGGTGACCGAATTCCATCGGGGCTTCTCCGATGTAAAAATGGAGATTCTGCTTCAAGTTGAAGAAGGCGACTATGTCTGTACACGCTGGAGAATTACAGCCACTCACACAGGGAAGTTCATGCAGTATGAGCCAACCCATAAGACCACCAGCTGGACTGGCATTCATACTGATCGATATGAAGGCGGGAAAATGGCTGAAAGCTGGGTGGATTGGGATAAGTATTCCTTTCTGGAGGACCTGGGCCTCATAGGCTAGATTTCTACACACTAGGATGTCTCTGGCTTTCTTATTAGTTTCTGGAATGAATAATATCCAGATATCCACCTCATCTGATTACCGTATAGAGTGCATGACAAAAGTTCTTGTGAGCGGATTCGAAGCCTTTGGCCATACGCCGGTTAACCCTGCTGAATCGGTGATGCGGGTGCTCGATGGTACCCGTATTGGCATTGCCGAAATCTGCGGCCTTCTTGTGCCAAACAACTTCTTCGAGAGTATTGACACCGTCACCGCAGCCATTGCCGAGTTGCGCCCCCAACTTGTAATTATGCTGGGTGAGTATGCGGGTCGCGCAGTAATCACCATAGAAAGAATCGCGCAAAACTTTAATGACTCAAGCCGCTATCACCTCAAGGACAATCGCGGGGTGGAAATGCAGGGTGAGCCTACCATTCCCAATGGCCCTGTCGCTTATCGCAGCAACCTGCCCCTTCGCGCCATGGTTAAGGCCATGCGCAATACAGGGGTGCCGGCGGATATATCCGACACCGCCGCAACCTTTTGCTGCAATCACCTGATGTATGGGGTGCTTCACTACATTATTACCAATCAATTGAATATACGCGCAGGCTGGATACATCTTCCACAATTACCACAAGTGGCCGCTCTTGCGGAAAATATTGGTACTCCCAGTATGTCTAGGGAAACAGCCGCTCTCGGCGTACATGCCGGAATTGAGGCCGCGCTGGCATATAGTCAAGATATCGATGAACCAATTTTATCCAGGTTCCAGATTTAAAAAATCTCCGGAACAGCACTCTAACCTCAAATTTAATTCAGAATAAAAACGGTCTGCCAATGCGGACTCGTCCGAGGCGCCAATCAAAACAAATACAATTCGACATGACGCATCGCCATGATTAATCCAGTTATGCATCGTAGCGGGTTGAACTTATGCGTCACATTCCGACAAATGCACAATCGCCCCCTTACCCAGCTGCATGTCGATCTCACCAGAGAGCACAATTACATGATTAATACTATTTGTGCGATATATGCGGGGTGACACACCTGGACCAAACTCTACCACCTTGAACATAGAACCCCCAGGTATCACGGTACCAACCTGGCGCGCCCCCTTATCTTCACCGTCCTCATAGATCAACAGGTAAATCAGTGGTCGTCCATAACTGCTGCTGAGTTCTCTACGCACGCCAATGGGAAATATGCTGGACACAGCATCAATACAGATTGCTCTATAGATAATTCAGTTTAACCGTTATCACGCCAGCCAAAACCGCCCAGGTAACTACTGCCGCCCCTTATAACTTCTACTGCCCTACGGCTATAATCGCTCCCCATGTCAGAGTTACCTATTTATTCCGCCCTACCCGAGTTGCAACGCTGTCTGGATATGCACAGCAATGTGGTATTGCAGGCTCCGCCCGGTGCGGGTAAAACCACTGCTGTGCCCTTGGCCCTACTTGATGCCGACTGGCTGGGCCAGCAAAAAATCATCCTGTTGGAGCCGCGCCGCCTGGCAGCACGCACCGCAGCGGCACGTATGGCTGCACTGTTGGGGGAAAAGCTGGGCGATACCGTTGGCTACCAGGTGCGCGGTGAACGCCGTGTGAGCCAACGGACCCGTATTCTGGTGGTGACTGAGGGCATCCTTACCCGTCTGTTGCAGTCTGACCCAGAATTGGCTGAGGCCTCGCTAGTTATCTTCGATGAGTTTCATGAGCGCAGCCTGCAAGCCGACCTATCCCTGGCGCTGTGCTTACAATCCCAGGAGTACCTGCGCGAGGACCTCAAACTGCTGGTGATGTCCGCAACCCTGGAAACGGAAGCGGTAGCCAAAGTACTCGGCGATGCGCCAGTAGTGAATAGTGAAGGACGTAGCTTTCCCGTGCAGGTCGATTACCTTACCCAGCGGGAGACACCAGAAGACCATCGCTCCGTGCCCACACTGATGGTGCGCAAAATTGTAGAAGCGCTGCGAGAGGATGAAGGCAGCCTCCTCGCTTTCCTGCCTGGCGTGGGAGAAATTCGCCAAGTGGAGACATTGCTTCGCGAACAGCTCACTTATGGTAACCAGGCAAACGCAGACACTATCGCCATTACCCCCCTCTACGGCGACTTGACCCGGGAACAGCAAGACCAAGCTATTTCCCCTGCGGGACCTGGTCAGCGCAAGGTAGTACTGGCTACCAATGTGGCGGAGACCAGCCTGACAATCGAGGGCATTCACCTGGTTGTTGACTCCGGCCTGATGCGGGAATCACGCTTCGACCCCAACAGCGGTATGAATCGGCTGGAGACCTGCCGTATTTCCCAGGCCTCCGCCACACAGCGTAGCGGCCGTGCGGGACGCCTCAGTGCAGGGCGCTGCCTGCGCCTGTGGAGCGAAGGGCGCCAACCCAACCTAAGCAGTAAAAACACACCCGAGATTCTGCGCAGTGACCTGGCCCCCCTGGCCCTGGAACTGGCCCAGTGGGGCGTGAGTGAACCCAGCGAACTCCGCTGGCTGGATCTACCCCCACCGGGACCCCTGGCGCAAGCCCAGGAACTTCTTCAACAGTTGGGAGCGCTCGACCGGGACTTGCGCATTACCCAGCACGGCAGCGCCATGCTCACTCTCGGCTGCCATCCCCGCCTCGCGCATATGATGCTCCGCAGTCTTGATTGGGATTTATCACAGCAGGCATGCCTACTGGCGGCGCTATTGTCGGAGCGGGATATCTTCTGCGGTGAAGCCCGCTGGGATCGGGATATCCGCAAGCGTATTGAAGTACTACAGGGGCAAATGAAAGGTCAGAGCATTGATCGCGGAGCTGTCCAGCGCATCCGTCAGCAGAGTAAAACCTGGCACGCCCAACTACAGAATGTTGTCTCATCACAGCTGCAAAATGCAGAAGACCTCGACCAAACTGACGGGGTGGGGGCACTCGTTGGGCTGGCTTATCCGGACAGAATTGGCAAAAGCCGCCGTGATCGCGGTCGCCGCTTTCTCCTCTCCAGTGGCCGGGGAGCGCATTTCTCCCACGACGACGCCTTGGCGCTCAATCACTTTATTGCAGTTGCGGAATTGGATGGCCAGGGCCGCGATGCGCGCATCCAGTTGGCCGCACCAATTTCTGAAAATGCCTTACGCCACTGTTTTGCCGACAGGATCGAGGAAAAAACCACCATTCGCTGGGATGACATCGCTGGGCGAGCCGAGGCGCTGAAAGAGGTCACGCTGGATAAACTGGTGCTGCAACAACAAGCAGCCAAAGATATCCCAGCAGAATTATTGAGCCGCGCCCTACTGGACGCCATCCGCCAAAAGGGGCTTTCCCTACTGCCTTGGCGTCACGAAGCACAACAATTACGCCACCGACTGATGTTCCTCCGCGAAGAGGAGCACAGCAAAGCTCAGCCAGAAGGGGGGCTACTGCCCGACTGGAGTGAAAGCGCACTACTGCAAAACCTGGAAAACTGGTTACTGCCCCATCTACACGGGCTCCACAAACTGGAACAACTCAAACAGCTGGACCTGCTCAATATTCTGCGCGCCCAACTCGATTGGCCCAAGGTACAAGCGGTCGATGAACTCGCACCCAGCCACTACACCGTGCCCAGCGGCTCACGCATCGCCATTGATTACGCGGTATCTCCGCCAGTACTCGCCGTACGCCTACAGGAGCTCTTTGGCCTGACAGAAACCCCAGCAATTGTACGCGGACGCTTTCCCTTGATGATTCACCTGCTCTCCCCAGCCCGGCGCCCGGTTCAAATCACCCGCGACCTGGCGAATTTTTGGGCAAACACTTACGAGGAGGTTAAAAAGGAGTTGCGTATTAAATACCAGAAACACTACTGGCCCGATGATCCGCGCACCGCTGTCGCCACCAACAAGACCAAAAGGAAGATGGGCAATCCCAGTGGCCCTTAAGGGAGCCCCAGGACAGATCTATGGTTTTTCGACTCCAGTTAAGCCCGGATACTGTAGATCCCCATTAAATTACTTCAATTTCATCTCGGGCTTGCCAAAGGGGAACGAAATCCGTACTTTTCTGCCAATAAGTTATTAACAGACATAACCTCTAAACTTGGAGAATCTCCGAATAATTCCATGAATCGCTCTGAATGCCCCATCGGACGGGCCTTGAAAGTTTTAGAGATGTCGCGAAATTATTCAGGAATGCCCAACCATTACCCCCATTTGGAGAAACCCCTTGCACAGGAAGCTCTTAGTACTTCTCAGCCCGCTGCTTTTTCTCGGCTGTAGTTTTGACGATTTACCCGACTTCATCATTCCCGCCAATGTAGACTACGATCAGGAGATGCGCCTACTAGTGGAGGACATCAGCGTCTATGCCAAGGGCATCGACCGAGATTTCATTGTTGTCCCGCAAAATGGCATCGAGTTAATCACCACCAATACCCAAACCAACGGCCCGGTAGACAACACCTATGTGAATTCCACCGATGGTATCGCCCAGGAGGCGGTCTTCTTTGGACAGGACGGTAAGGTAGACCAGCCAACCAGTGAAACTGAAAGCGATCGCCTGCAAGACTATCTCGACTTGGCCAAGGAAGAAGGCCGTGAAATCCTGGTGACCGATTTCGCCAATACTGAGCCCAATATTGACGAGTCCTACAAAGAGAACGCAAAAGCCGGCTACCTCTCCTTCGCCGCCGACTCGTTAAACCTGAACGATATTCCACCCCACCCCAAGGAGCCCGTCAATGTAAACAGCAACAACATTGATAAGCTGGAAGATGTCAAAAATTTCCTTAACATCACCAATCCAAGTCTTTCTAACACGCGCCAGGACTTTGTCGATAAATTATCCGAAACCGACTATGACCTACTGATTATCGACTTCTTCTTTACTGATGGCGAACCCTATACCGAAGAGCAGATCAAGCAGCTCAAGGTAAAGAGCAACGGCAGCCGCCGCCTGTTGATGGCCTATGTCGATATTGGCATGGCCCAGAGCGACCGCTACTACTGGGACCCCTCCTGGCCGACCAACCCCCCGGCCTGGTTACTGGACGAAGTCCCCAATGAACCGGGCAACTATTACGTGGAGTACTGGAAGGCCGGATGGCAGGACATTATCTATGGCAACAACGATTCCTATATCTTCATGATCGCGGATGCCGGTTTCGATGGCGCCTATATGGATGGCATCGACGTTTTCGAATACTTCGACTCTCTGGAAACAGAGGAAGAGGAATAAGCCTCGCGCTATAACGTGCAAAATTTCCGCCCACCACTTCATTTTGCTGGGTGGGCGGGAATGCGTCATCAGATCGGCTGCGCGTCCTTGTACTGGGTTACGTACTGGGAAAGTCGGCCAGACATCTCTTCCGCCAGCTTCTGCAGGGCGTTGAGAGGCCGCACCATCACTTCAAACTCCACTATCTTACCGCTCTCATCAAATCGAATAATATCCAGGCCCTTCAGGCTCTTATCGCCAATAGTGGCCTTAAACTCCAGAGCCAGATCACGACCGGATTCCGTGGTAAAACTGCGGTCGTATTCAAAGCTCTCGAAGACCTGCATTACGGTATTGAGGATCAGGCAAACTGCCGCAGAGCTGTGGTAGGGCTTGAAAAACGCCGGAGAGCGGAATACCGCATCCTCCGCGACAATCGCCGGTAGCCGGCTGAAGTCCCGCGCCGCAACCATCTCGTGCCAGAGGGCAATGGACTCCGCTATTGCATTATTGGAATTGTTCATCGGATATCTCCTGTTCGAACATAGGCTTGTGTAGAAACTCCCGGCCATCGGCACAGCCGAGTTCATAGGTCATCTGCGCCAGTTCCGGGTTGGTGTAGTCCCAGACACTGATAAAGGGCGGCTTTGAGGGTTGCACGTAGGTCCATAACTGCTCGCCGTTACGTCGCGTAAAGCAGTTTGGGTAGCGTGGGTAACGACGACTGAGCAATATCAAGACCCGACCCTCCCCACTATCCAAGCCCGCCACCGGAATATTATCCACCACCCCACCATCGAGCACCGGAGCACCAAAGCGACGCAGTCGCGGCGTAAAAGGCGGCGTACAGGACGAACATAGAATCAGCTCTACCAGCTCTTCCACAGTTGCACAGTCCTGCGCGCGATAAAAATTCTGCTTAAACCCCAGGCCAAGAGCCACCTTCGGGTGTAGGCGGCGCATTACATGTTTGTCGGTATAGTAGGCGAGCGCCCCCACACCAAACGCCACCCCGGCTGTCAAAAAGCGCGGGGGATGAGTAATGGCAATCTGCAGATCAGCGGCATTGCTCAACGGTTCCAGGCCATCGCGAAATAACTCCAGCATGGCATTACGAAAAATCCCATACTGGGGAAATACCCGCTCTTTCTTTAACAGATTGCTCCAGTAGGCATTTTTGCGATTGGCCGCAAAAGCAGACCAAAAGTGCTCCCTGCCGGCCTCAATACGCCCCATCAGGATCAGGCTCGCCATCAGTCCACCCGCGGAAACCGCAGTTACCCGCCTGGGAGAAAGCCCGATTTCATCAGCAATAGACTCCCAAAAACCTATCTGCCAGGTACAGCGGCCGCCGCCACCGGCAAAAACAACCTGATCAAACATGTGTCCCTTCCCTCCCTCAATGGGCCTGTCGCCCTCCCTGTCCACAAAAGCGCCCCAACATCCCATTCTGGCAGCCCATACGCACAGCGATACAGTGAACCAATATATACAATATGCAACTTGTTGCATAAGCTAATGGAATCAGCAAGTTAGTGCAAGCAGAGGATTTAGCCACCGCACCCAGCCTGGTATTAACAGAACAAGCAAACACCCGCTGCCCCCCGGTAAGCAATCATCAATGTATACCTTCTTTGCAGATGGCTATAAGAAAACGCCGAGAGATTGAGGGAAATTAAGAGTGGCGAAGTGGCGACAATCTGCTAGGACACCCTAAAACTTCGGGATAATTTCATCGTGCCTTTGGCTTACACAGCCGCCCACCATCAAAGTCCCTCTTTACAAAACATCTAAGGAAGCTCTGGGCACCTTTCATTCTACCCGGCGTTACCACCTGTTTTACTCAGCGCGACACACGGGTGTCAACTTGGTGTTTTTTTGCTGCGATATCGACTTTATGGATTTATTTTCTATTAATAAAAAATCATGAAATAAAGATGAAAAAATAAGCATTACAAAGGTAGTGACAAAGTTAAAACCCCAACGTTAAGAGTGATACAACCACTCCATAAATTAACTAGTGGCATCAAACAAATTGCATTCTTATCAGCTTATGACTTTGGGTATGTAGCCAAACCCTATAAACCTCATCGGGAAATTTTTCATACTTATTTCCCCTCCTGAATTAACTTTATGGACTGTTTAAATACGGCTATTTCTTGTGAAGCTTCCTGATACATAGAGGCTAAAGTGTCTGAAGGGCTGAGCCGTTGTAAGTGCCCGACTTAAGTTTTCTCAGTGTTGCCCTACCGTCGGCTCGACCAATTTCCAGGGTCTCTATAACCGCATCGGGGTTAGTGAAATCCCACACTTTAATCGGCAATGACTGTGAGGGTTGCACATAGGTCCAAAGCTGAGAACCTTGGCGCTGGGTGAAACAATCGGGGAAGTCGCGGAAACGACTGGTAAGCAGAATTAACACCCTACCCTCATTGCTGTCCAAGCCACCAACCGGAACATTGTCCACAATCCCTCCATCCAAAATTTCCCTGCCATTCAAATGGAGCCTTGGGGTAAATGGGGGGGTACAAGAGGAGCTCAGAATCAAGTGCTCCAGTTCGTCCATATTTTTACAGTCTTGAGCGCGGTAGAAATTCTGGCGAAACCCGAGCTTAGTCGCCGCCGTGGAGTGGAGATTACGGGTAAACCCCTTGTCTGCATAGTAAACAACGGCTCCAAAAGTTAACGCCAAAGGACCGTACATCCAGCTCGGTGGGTGACTGACCGCGAGACGCAGTTCCGCTACGCCCTGCAGGGCCTGCGGCCCCTTATCGAATAACTGCCGAATACCGTCCCGACAGATGGCGTACTGGGGAAACACCGCCTCCTGAGTGAACAAGTTGCCCCAGTAGATATTTTTTCGGTTAGTATCAAATACCGAACGTACATATTTTACCGCCTCTCGCCCCCGGCCAATCAAGAGCAACCCCGCCACTAGGCCACCGGCAGAAACCGCACTGATCACCCTGGGCGATAAGTCGACCTCATCAGCCACCGATTCCCAAAAGCCAATCTGCCAAATACAGCGACCGCCACCGCCAGCAAAGACAACCTGATCGAACATTGATATACCCCTTTTATACCACCACACCACTCTTCCTGAGCAGGCGCATCCCGTACTCCCCCAATCAATATCCAAATGCAGCACCTGCGAGCTAGAGCCGACACTGAGCGACCAAACTGCCTTTCAGATAGAACGCTATCGGTAACCTCCGCCAGCCATAACATCTTTTCGTTAGAAATTACTTTCCTGGATGAGCGGCGTAATAGCCCCGCTCCGCGAGCATATTCTGCAAAAATTGGCGACCATCTTGGCGGCCCATTTCATAAGCTGTGACCAACCCCTCGGGATTCGTAAAATCCCAAACACTGATAGGCGGCGATCGCGAAGGCTGTATATACGTCCAGAGCTGCTTGCCGTTGCGCCGGGTAAACCAGTCGGGAAATCTAGGGTAGCGGCGGGTGAGCAGAATAAGCACCCGACCCTCTTCAGCATCGAGGCCACCAACCGGCACATTGTCTACTACGCCTCCATCCAGGGCTTCCCTTCCCGCCAAGCTTAATCTTGGTGTAAAAGGCGGAGTACAGGATGAACTCAGGATCAACTTTCCAAATTCACTGACACCGGCACAATCTTGGGCACGAAAAAAGTCCTGTCGATACCCAAGGCGTCGTGCCATTTTGGGGTGCAATTTGTGCAGTAAATATTTGTTGGAATAATAAATTACCCCTCCAACTGCCAGTGCCAGTGATACCGGTAAACAGTTTGGCGCGCGTGACACGGCAACCCTCAATTCTGCCGCAGATTTCAAGCTGTCAAAGCAGTCGCTATATAGGGCTATTATCCCCTTCTGATAAATTCCGTAATGAGGAAATACCGGCTTCTTGCCCAGCAGGTTTTTCCAATACACGTTTCTTCGATTGCCCCTAAAGACCGAGGAAAAATAATCCACCGCATCAGAGGCCTTACCAGTGAGTATCAACCCCGCGATCATCGCGCCCGCAGACACTCCCGTGACCACTCTCGGTTTAAGGTTTATCTGATTGGCGACCACCTCCCAAAACCCGATCTGCCAAGTACAACGGCCACCACCCCCAGCGAATACCACTTGATCGAACATCCGTTAAACTCTCCACCAAACGAGACACGAGTGGCTCACTTGGCACTCCCCTCCGGAAAACGAACCGCCAGAAATGCCTCTCCGTCGGCGTAGCCCGCATCGAAGGCCTGCCACAGTCCCTGCGGGTTGGCAAAATCCCAGACACTAATTGGCAGGGGGCGGCTGGGCTGTACATAGATCCATAACTGTTCATCTTTTTGGCTGGTAAAACAGCTCGGATACTGAGGGTAATTTCGGGTCAGTAGTATCAGCACCCGCCCAGGATCTGGATCCAACCCACCCACCGGCACACTGTCGACAATGCCCCCATCCAAGACTTCCAACCCGCCATGTTGTTGTCGTGGCGTAAGCGGCGGTGTGCAGGATGATGAAAGAATTAATCGTTGTAGCGCCTCATGATCGGCACAGTCCCGCACTGAATGAAACAACTGGCGATAGCCCAGGCGTCTCGCCGTATTCGGGTGCAATGAGCGGGTAAGGTAGGTATCGGAGTAATCAATTCCCGCACCGACAATCAGGGCCAGGGGGCCATTCAGCCAACTCGGGGAATGGCTGACGGCAATACGCAGTTCCGTAGTGGCGCACAAACGCTCAAAGCCACCCTCAAATAACCTGCACATGCCGTCGCGATAAATTTGATGGTGAGGAAAGAGCGGATCCTTGTTAAACAGGTTGCCCCAATGAATATTTCTCCCATTTTCCTCGAAAGCCTCGGCAAAGTGCTCTACTGCGTCCAGGGATCTCCCCATCAAAATCAAACTGGAAACCAAGGCACCGGCAGAAACGGCACTGACCACTTTAGGCCTGAGTCGAACCCTGTTGGCGATAGACTCCCAAAATCCAATCTGCCAGGTACAGCGCACTCCTCCGCCGGCGAATACCACTTGATCGAACATAGAGCTCTATCCCCGGCCAATTTGCTGCAACTTACGGAGCAAAGCAGCCGCAGGGCGCCATCCGCTACAGCAGAGTGTGATTACCCTACCCCTTCAGAAAAAGCGTAGGGGGCCTTTAAAATATATACGGGTAGAACAAAACCTGGGGCAACAGACGCGGCTTCTAGCGAAGCGGGCAAAGAGGATGACGACAAGGTGAGGAGTGCAAACGGGTACTAAAAAGGCGGAGAGAATCCCCGCCTTTTTTCCATTCCTGGGAATGAGAGAACTCGATATCAGTAATAAGCCTTGGACTTATCCGTGTGGTCGGTAATGTCTTTCACCCCGGCAAGTTCCGGGATTTTCTCTTTCAACGTTTTCTCTACCCCCTCTTTCAGGGTCATATCCACCATTCCACAGCCCTGACAACCACCACCGAATTTCAGTACAGCGAACTTGTCCTCGGTCACCTCCACCAGGCTTACCTGACCACCATGCGAGGCCAGGCTGGGGTTCACCTCGTTGAAGAGGACATAGTTGATGCGGTCTTCGATGGGGCTGTCATCGGTAATCTTCGGCATCCGTGAGTTAGGCGCGCGAATGGTAAGCTGCCCCCCCATTTTGTCCGTAGAGTAGTCGACACGGGCATCATCCAGGTAGGGCACACTGCGGCCTTCGAAATAGGCCTTGAGGCCATTCATCTCGATAACCACATCCTCAGCGTCCTCCTCCCCGGGGCGGCAGTAGGCAATGCAGGTTTCGGCACTGGGGGTACCTGGGTTGGAGACAAACATACGAATCGCAATCCCCTCGCAGTCCTGCTTGGCCAACAGCTCTTTCAGGTATTCCTGCGCGGATTCGGTAATGGTGACATTCAATTCTGACATAAGCCTTCTCAAATAACCGAGCTTCTTTGTCGGGTATTTTACTCTCAGAAGCGCCCGAGTGAAACCGGTGTCTTATCGAGGGCGGATACCACCCCGATAATCCGCGCCCCAGATGGGTCAAACCGGGATCATTCCCATCAGGGTTTTAGCGACATCCTCCGATGAGGCGGGGTTCTGACCCGTGACCAGCTTGCCATCCACCACCACATAGGGCGCCCAATCCGCCTCTTTGGAATAGTGCCCGCCCCGATCTTTGAGCATATCCTCAACCAGGAAAGGTACTACATCCACGAGTCCCACCGCCTCTTCCTCGGTGTTGGTAAAGCCCGTGACATTCTTGCCGGATACCAGCGGCTTACCATCCGTGCGCTTAGTGTGGCGAAAGACACCCGGGGCATGGCATACCGCGCTGACCGGTTTATCCGCCGCGTAAAACGCCTCAATCAAGGAAATGGACTTCGGGTCCTCCGCAAGATCCCACAGAGGACCATGCCCCCCAGGGTAGAAAACCGCATCGAAATCCGATTCCTTCATTTGCGCCAGCACACTGGTATTGGCGAGTAACTGCTGAGTTTCAGAGTCCTGATAGAAACGGCGGGTGGCGTCAGTTTGGGCGTCGGGCTCATCGCTTTTGGGGTCCAGAGGCGGCTGCCCCCCTTGAGGAGACGCAAGGGTCACTTCTGCGCCGGCATCCTTAAAGATGTAGTAAGGCGCGGCAAACTCCTCCAGCCAAAAGCCGGTTTTCTTCCCAGTATTACCCAGCTCATCGTGCGAAGTCAGTACCATCAAAATTTTCATCGGCAACCTCCTTGGTGCGCAATGGAATATAAAAAGTCAGAATTCAATCGTCGGTGCCTACGCGCACCACAACCTTGCCAAAATTCTCCCCCTGCAGAAGCCCCATCAGGGCCTGGGGCGCCCGCTCCAGGCCCTCGATCAAATCCTCACGGTACTTGATCCTCCCCTCTCGAACCCACTGGCTCAAGCCGGTAACAAATTCAGCAAAGCGGTCGTATTGATCGTAGATAATGAACCCCTGAACTTTCAGCCGCTTGGCCAGTATTTCACGCATCAGTAAACTCAGGCGATCCGGGCCCTCGGGTAGCGAAGTTGCATTGTAGTGAGCTATAAGCCCGCACACAGGAATGCGGGCGAAATCGTTGAGTAGGGGCAAGACCGCATCGAATACGTCGCCGCCAACGCTCTCGAAATAGATATCCACGCCATTCGGGCAGGCTTCCACCAATTGCTCGGGAAATTCTTCCGCCCGGTGATTAAGGCAAATATCAAAGCCCAGCTCCTCCACGGCATGGCGACACTTCTCCGCACTGCCGGCGATGCCAACTACCCGGCAATCCTGGATTTTTCCAATCTGTCCGACAGTGGAGCCCACCGGCCCCGTGGCCGCAGCCACAACCAGGGTATCCCCCGGTTGTGGCTCACCGATCTCCAACAGGCCATAGTAGGCCGTAATACCCGGCATACCCATAACCCCCAGAGCATAGGAGGGTTGACTGGGGCTTTTCCCCAGATTGACCAGACCCTCACCATCGGAAACTGCGTAGTCTTGCCAGCCGCAGTAACCCAACACCCAATCCCCGGCCTCAAACCCGTCGAGGTGTGACTTAACCACCCGACTTACAGTACCGCCTACCATCACGCTCCCCAGGGGCACAGGCTCCGCATAGGATTTGGCATCGCTCATACGTCCGCGCATGTAGGGGTCCAGGGATAGGTAGACGGTGCGCAGTAAAAGCTCGCCCTGTTCCGGCTCAGGCACCCCCAGCTCTTCAATGCTGAAGTTGTCCGCCCCCGGTGCGCCCTCTGGCCTGGATGCCAATATCACACGGCGATTCTTATCTTTTGATTGCATGCTCCCTCTCCTTTAATGGGTCTTAACAAGCCTTCCTGCCCCTGGTACAGACCACGCTTCCTGTATCAGGCCAAACACCGTTACCGAGCTTTTATGTCCAATGAAGGCCAAACTATAGATATAAATTGCACGCCCTTAGCAAAAAAATACCGGTTATTGTGTCGTGTTAATTTTTATCAACCAATTTAGCCCCTGTTGACAAGTATCCCTGTGCTAAGATTGACGCCTTTCCCGCCATCGACAAATAAGGATTGGTCAATGTCCCCGCAGTCCCGCAATCAACGCCTAGAGCAACTCAAAGCCGCACTCGCTCAACGCATCCTGATTCTGGACGGCGCCATGGGAACGATGATCCAGAGGGAAAAACTGCAGGAAGAGGATTACCGCGGCGCCCGTTTTGCCGACTTCCACCAGGACCTCAAAGGTAATAACGACCTGCTAAGTCTTACCCGGCCGCAGTTGATCGAACAGATCCACCGGGAGTACCTGGAGGCCGGTGCCGACATTATCGAGACCAATACATTTAACGCGACCGAGCTGTCCCAGTCTGACTACGATATGGAACATCTGGTGGTAGAGCTGAACCGCTCCTCGGCGCAAATAGCCCGCCGTGCGGCGGATGCCCTCTCAACGGCGGAGAAACCCCGTTGGGTAGCCGGGGTGATTGGTCCCACCTCACGCACCGCAAGTATATCCCCCGATGTCAACGACCCCGGCGCGCGCAATGTCACCTTCAATGAGCTGGTACACAACTATGTGGAAGCCGGCCGCGCTCTGGTCGAGGGCGGCAGCGACCTGATCCTGATCGAAACCATCTTCGATACGCTCAATGCCAAGGCGGCTATTTACGCCATGCAGCAGCTGTTTGAGGAACTGGGATTCGAATTGCCTATCATGATCTCCGGCACCATTACCGATGCCTCGGGTCGCACCCTCTCCGGCCAGACCACCGAAGCGTTTTACTATTCCATTGCCCATGCCAAGCCGATTTCTGTGGGCCTCAACTGCGCGCTCGGTGCCACCGAATTGCGCCCCTATGTAGAAGCCCTGTCCGGCGCTTGTAGCACTTATGTCTCCGCGCATCCCAATGCCGGGCTCCCCAACGAATTTGGTGAGTATGATGAAACCCCGGAGCAGACCGCAGCGATCGTGGCCGAATTCGCCCGCAGCGGTTTTCTCAATATTCTCGGCGGCTGCTGCGGCACCACACCGGAACATATCCGCGCAATTGCCGAAGCAGTGGCCGATATCGCGCCGCGCCAAGTGCCGCAAATCAAACCCGCCCTGCGTCTGTCAGGATTGGAGCCCTTTGTCGCCGATGAGACCGCCCTGTTCGTCAATGTGGGCGAACGTTGCAACGTCACTGGCTCCGCCCGCTTCAAGCGCCTGATTCTGGAAGAGGATTACGATACAGCCCTTCAGGTCGCCGCCGCCCAGGTGGAGGACGGCGCCCAGGTCATCGACTTCAATATGGATGAGGCGATGCTCGATGCACACGCCGCCATGCGCCGCTTCCTCAACCTCGCTGCCACCGAACCAGATATCGCCAAGGTGCCGTTTATGGTGGACTCCTCCAAGTGGGAGGTCATCGAGGCGGGCCTGCAATGTATCCAGGGCAAACCCATCGTGAACTCTATCAGCCTGAAAGAGGGCAAGGAGGAGTTTATCGAAAAGGCGCAATTGTGCCTGCGCTACGGTGCCGCCGTGGTGGTAATGGCCTTTGACGAACAGGGCCAGGCGGACACCTTCGAACGCAAGATCGAAATCTGTAAACGCAGCTACGATGTGCTCGTTCATGAAGTCGGCTTCAACCCATCCGATATTATTTTCGACCCCAATATATTTGCCGTCGCGACCGGTATTGAAGAGCACAACAATTACGCCGTGGACTTTATCCAGGCCTGCCGCTGGATTCGAAAGAATTTACCGAGTGCTCAGATTAGTGGCGGCGTCTCCAATGTGTCCTTTTCTTTCCGCGGCAACAACCCAGTGCGCGAGGCCATTCATTCGGTCTTCCTGTTCCACGCCATCAAGGCGGGTCTGAATATGGGCATCGTCAATGCCGGCCAGTTGGCGGTTTACGACGAGCTACCACAAGAGCTGCGGGAAAAAGTGGAGGATGTGATCCTCAACCGCAACGACGAGTCCACCGAGGCCCTGCTGGATATCGCCCCCAAATATATGGGCGAAGGCGGCGGCACCGCACGCAAAGAAGACCTGAGTTGGCGCGAGCTGCCGGTCAAAGAACGTTTGGCGCACTCCCTGGTAAAAGGGATCAACAACTATATCGTGGAAGATACCGAAGAAGCCCGCGCACAATCCTCCCGCCCCCTGGATGTGATCGAAGGTCCGTTGATGGACGGAATGAACATCGTCGGCGACCTGTTTGGCGAAGGTAAGATGTTCCTGCCACAGGTGGTGAAATCTGCCCGTGTCATGAAACAAGCGGTCGCCTACCTGCAGCCTTATATCGAAGCGGAAAAAAACGAAGACAGCCGGCCCAATGGGCGCATTCTTATGGCTACGGTGAAAGGGGACGTACACGATATCGGCAAGAATATCGTGGGGGTGGTACTAGCCTGTAATAATTACGAGGTCATTGACTTGGGGGTAATGGTGCCCGCCGAGACCATCCTGCAAACCGCACGGGAAAAGGACTGCGATATTATCGGCCTGTCCGGTTTGATCACGCCCTCCCTCGATGAGATGGTCCATGTCGCTGCAGAAATGGAACGCCAGGAGTTCGATATTCCCCTATTGATTGGCGGCGCCACCACCTCTAAAGCGCACACCGCAGTCAAAATTGATCCCCAATTCAACCGCAATCAAGTGGTTTATGTGGCCGACGCCTCCCGCGCTGTAGGCGTCGCCAGCAATCTGATCTCCGAGGAGCTTCGCCCCGCTTTTGTGGAAAAAATCTGCGCCGAATACGAAAAGGTGCGCACCCGCACCGCCAACCGCAAGCGTAACGATACCCGCCTTACCTACGCGGAGGCCCGCGATACCGCACCGGCATTCGACTGGCAGACTTACCGTCCCGCTAGACCCAACAAGCTGGGAATAACGGTCATCGATGACTTCCCCCTGGAAAAGCTGCTCGACACCCTCGACTGGACACCTTTCTTTATTTCCTGGGATCTGGCGGGCAAGTACCCGGCGATCCTTAAAGACAAAGTAGTCGGCGAAGCCGCTACGGATCTCTACCGTAATGCCCAGCGCCTGCTGAAAGAAATGATTGCCAAGAAGCAGCTGCGCGCCCGCGCCGTATTCGGCCTCTGGCCGGCGAACAGTGTCGGCGACGATATCATCGTCTATCGAGATGAAGAGCGCAGTGACGAGCTGGCGCGCCTCCACCATATGCGGCAACAAGTACAAAAGCGTGGCGGCGATGGCCTGTGCCGTTCTCTGGCAGACTATGTCGCACCTCTGGATGCCGGGTACATCGATTATGTTGGCGGCTTTGCTGTTACCACCGGTATTGGCGCCGACGAGCTGGCACAAAGCTACGAAGCCCGACACGATGACTACAACGCGATTATGGTCAAAGCCCTGGCAGACCGCCTCGCCGAGTCTTTCGCCGAAACGCTGCACCGTTTAGTCCGCAAGGAGTACTGGGGCTATGCAGAGGATGAGGTGCTCAGCAATGAGCAACTAATTAAAGAGGCTTACCAAGGTATCCGCCCGGCGCCCGGCTACCCCGCCTGTCCGGATCACTCGGAAAAGGCTACCCTCTTCAAACTATTGCAAGCAGAGCAAAATGCTGGGGTCAGCCTGACCGAGCATTTCGCTATGATGCCTGCAGCCGCGGTAAGCGGCTGGTATTTCGCCCATCCGCAGGCCAAGTACTTCAATGTAGGTAAGATCGGCCGGGACCAATTGCAAAGCCTGGCCGGTCGTAAAGGTATGAGTGAACTGGAACTGGAGCGCTGGCTGCGCCCCAATCTTGAGGATTGAGTCCATGCAAGAAAATAATAAGAAACAAGCGGATAAGCCCGGTTTTTTCCAGGTAATACTCAGTACCTTGGCTGCGGCAATCGGTGTGCAGAGCAACAAAAATCGTGAGAAAGATTTTCAAAGTGGCAGTATGGCCCACTTTGTAGTCGCCGGAATTATCTTCACCATTTTGTTTGTCTTAACACTGATCCTGATTGTAAAGACGGTACTCGGCAATATGGGTTGAATGGGCGGATGCCTGTAAACCTCAACCTGAGTGGAATCTGGCCCGCCGTCTCGCATCCCCCGCCATTAGTGCGTGTACAGCACTACAGCAAGGCTACGCACAAGGCCTCACGATTGAATCCATAAGGGATTTGCCCGGTACTACTCAGCTCCGGGCCTGGGTGCTTAGCGGGTGGCAACCCAGAAAACACAGGTGGCGACAAAGGTAGCAACAAGAGCCACAGCGGCAATGGCATCTACGAAATTGTCTTCTTCCGGGGTAACAACTACTTCTTCATTCATCGAATCTCTCCGATTACGCATTATTGTTATTCAAAGTAGTGAGCCGTTTGCAACGGTTCCACCAGTAGAGCAAATCCCTGAAAGCGGCGCAAGGCAACCGCTACAGGCATTCTCCTTCGCTTATAACTGTTGGTTACAGACATAGCGGAAAATATTGTTATTTATCGCATAAGCTGACTGGTATGTTAGGCGCCAGCGGAGAACTGTCCGGGGCCTGCCCCTCTCTCCACCATCCGCGCACAAAGGCAATGGAATCAAGCTGTTATGTATCGATACGACGACCGGGATCGCGCCATCATCAACGATCGCGTCGCCCAGTTCCGCGGCCAGACGGAACGTTACCTCGCCGGCGAGTTAAGTGAGGAACAATTCCTGCCACTGCGCCTGCAAAATGGCCTCTATATTCAGCGACTGGCCCCCATGTTGCGCATCGCCGTGCCTTACGGCCTGCTCAACAGCGACCAGTTGCGCCGTCTCGCCCGTGTAAGCCGCGACTATGACAAAGGCTACGCACACTTCACCACGCGCCAAAACCTACAGTACAACTGGCCCCAGCTGGAAGACGTGCCCGCTATTCTGGCCGAGCTGGCCGAAGTGGAAATGCATGCGGTACAAACCAGTGGCAACTGTATCCGCAATACGACATCAGACCCCTACGCGGGCATTGCCCTCGATGAGATCGCCGATCCGCGCCCCTACTGCGAATTGATTCGCCAGTGGTCCACCTTTCACCCCGAATTCGCCTTCCTGCCGCGCAAATTCAAAATCGCGGTCAGCGGTTCTGAGCAGGATCGCGCCGCGATTCGTGTACACGATATTGGCGTACAAATCATCAAGCGGGGTGAGGCCATCGGATTCCAGGTGCTCGTTGGCGGCGGTCAGGGCCGCACTCCCGTTATCGCCGAAACAATCCGCGACTTCCTGCCGGAAGAAGACCTGCTCTCTTACCTGGAAGCGATTGTGCGCGTGTACAACCAGCTGGGCCGCCGGGACAACAAATACAAGGCGCGCATTAAGATTCTGGTAAAAGCCCTAGGCCCCGAGGAATTCGGTCGCCGCGTAGAAGAGGAGTGGCAACAAATAAAGGATGGGGTGGAAAAACTGACTCCAGAGGCCCTACAGTGGGCTAAGTCCTTCTTTACCGCGCCCGACTACAAAACCTTCGATGACGCCGCAAGCACGGCCGCCCTGCAACAGCAGGCGGACAGCGACAAAGCCTTTGCCCGCTGGCTAGAGCGCAACACCTACCCCCACCGGGTACCAGGTTACCGGGCCATCAAGCTCTCCACCAAGCCCACAGGTGTTCCCCCCGGCGATGTTACCGACCGCCAGCTGGAGGCCATCGCCGACCTCGCTGACACCTTTAGTTTCGGCGAAGCCCGCGCAACACACGACCAAAATGTGGTGCTGGCCGATGTGGAACAAGGGCAGCTGTACGAGTTGTGGCAACAGGCGCGCAAACACGGCTTTGCCACACCGAATATCGGCACCCTCACCGACATGATCTGCTGTCCCGGTGGCGACTACTGCTCCCTCGCCAATGCCAAGTCTATCCCTGTGGCCGAGGCCATCCAGCGCCGTTTTGACGATGTGGATTATCTCTACGACCTGGGTGACCTGAACCTGAATATCTCCGGCTGTATGAACGCCTGCGGCCACCATCACGTGGGCCATATCGGCATTCTCGGCGTAGACAAAAAGGGGGAGGAGTTCTACCAGATTCAGCTCGGCGGCAGCGCCTCCAACGAGGCCAGTCTGGCCAAGGTGCTCGGCCCCAGCTTCTCTCGGGCTGAGGTGCCAGACGTAATTAGCAAGATCCTCGATCTTTACGTTGAACAGCGCCGGGCCGAAGAGCCCTTTATCGACACCTACAATCGCATCGGCCTGCAACCCTTCAAGGAGAGAGTCTATGCCAAAGCCAGTTAAACTGGGCCCACAGCCGGGCAACCCCCGCGAGCTGATTCTGAATAGTGAAGTGTGCCCCAATGAGTGGCAGCTTCTACCGCAGCAGGAGGAGGGGGAAAATATTGAGGCAAACGCCCTGCCCTCCGGCAAGATTATTTTGCCCCTGCGCCAGTGGCAAGCCCATCGAGAGGCCCTGGCCGAACGCAGTGCAGAAGTGGGTGTATGGCTCGATAGCGACGAGGGTGCGGAATTAATCGGCAGAGAAGCGGCAAATTTGCCATTGATCGCGATTAACTTCCCCGCTTTTGCCGATGGCCGCGGCTTTACCGCCGGCCGTATGCTACGCGAACGTTTCGGCTTCAAGGGTGAATTGCGAGCGGTGGGTGGCTTTATGCGTGACCAGCTCACCTATCTGCAGCGCTGCGGTTTTAACGCTTACGCATTTGAAGGTGATCAGTCGCTAACCAGCCTAAAAGAATCCCTGCACGACTTTGGGGACAGCTACCAGTCGGGAGTGGATCAACCCCTACCGATGTTCCGCAGACGTTTCTAAAACAAGCTCTCAGCTAAGTGCGCCCTAGCCACCATGGGCAGTGGCGCACTATGTCCAACAATTTTTACCCCTTTCTGACGAAGATACCGTTCTAATAGGGGTAACCGCGAAAGAACATAACCCCTTCACCAAACTCTCTTCCCCAAATGCCCCCCCAAACCAGCACCCGCGACTATTTAAATCGCCGCATCCAAAAGGGCTATTCCATTACCATAAACCACATCGTTTCCCGTTCCAGATATACGGAACGGTATTTGTGTTAAATCACCACCCAGGGAGCTTATAGCGAGAGCGACCCGCTTCATTTCCAACGGCCCTGGCTGGTAGTGGCCACTATGGTTATTTACTTCGAGAACTTGGTATCCGGCACCCAAAACAATCGTTCCCGCACCCAATACCGGGCCACCAGCCAAAAAAGATGAATGATGAAAGTGCCCGATATTTTTTCTTCCGACATAGAAATTTCTCTGAGAATCGACAACAAAGATTATGTTTCCTACCGTATTTTGCACTATACCCAACTCAAATCTTTTACTCCGAGGAACAACAAGCGCTCTTCCTGTAAAAGTTACCAGGTGTTTCTGCCTCTCTCGATCGGTTAGGTAGCGAACATTACCATTGCGACCATGAGTGGCCTGATGGTTGGGGTGATGAACTTCCGGCCAATAAGGAACAGCCACCATCTTGGCTCCCTTTGAACGCCCCAAAAGCCCCAGGGTTGTCAATGTGGAACGCAGACGTCTCCAGCGCCCTCTTGCCCTCTCTTTTTTTTCTGCCTCAGTCATCAGATGCTTCCTTCCATGAAGTGATTAAGATTAATAGGGCACCCTAGCCCCAAACATCACTCAAAAGAATATTGAAAGCAGCATGAACAGCTTATGAATAATATGAGCTAAAAAATGCCTCGTAAGGGTTTTTCTCTGGCTAGGCTAAGCTCTGAACAGAGATATGCAATGAGCGCTCGACGAAAAATCCAATATTTTAGACACTTTCACCGAGCACAAACTATGGATCAATACTCAATGTTAGATACGTCACCCAACATTAAACGCCTAGCACCTGGTGAAAAAACCTATCAAAATCCGCTATATCCAGCTTAGGTCGCTCCTCAATGGAGTTGGCCACCCCACGGTCCAAATTTTCATGAATCCAGCGATCAAGGCGAGCGTCCAGAATGATTAGATTACCTTCATCCAACCCTTTCTTCTTCTCAATCAAACTGGATATCAACTGCAGCAACCATTCCTCTTGTGCGTTCGCCAGCAACTCTTTGCACATCTGCAAAAAATCGACCGGGGGAATAGTCATAAATCTTTTTATGTAAAGTGCGTTTAAGATCGAACGCATTACATAAAGCAGTTTTTTGACTTGAATCTCTTTAAGACCTTCATCATCTTCTTGCACAAATCTTAAATGATGATTAAACCCCATACTTATATAATGGTGCGCCAAGGCTCTTGGTTGCCAGCATTTTTTGGCAAGGCTGCGAAGCTCATCCAAAACCTCTTGCTGATAGAGATAAATTTTTGGAGAGAACAACCATTCAATCAATGTCGGGTTACTTCCCCGCAACAAACCCAATGCCTTGCTGATATCCCAGCCAACCAGATCAAGCTCATCACCCAGCGCTTTATCAAAGGGCACCTCCACAACATCTCTTGGGTTTCCAAGAGTCAGATAGTGGTTAAGATCTCGCTTGTAAATAAAACGCACATCCCAGTCACTATCTGGTGACTCAAAGCCCCATGCCCGGCTGCCAGATTCACAGGCATACAAAATTTCTATGCCCTTCTCAGATTCCAGTGCTTTCAATCTATCTTGTATCACCAATTCCATATGCATACACCAATATACGGCTTGAGCAAAATAAGGCATACACCGTACTCGGGACACCCAGCTTACAGGTTTGCATACGTATAGCGAATGAATACCAACCCGAGTCCAGCCTATGCTCTGCCTCTATTTTCTAGCGACTTTTTTTATCTTGTAACCACCAATCATATATCCCAGCAATGATCCAGCTAGAACAGGGATGGAGGTCAAACCGATTATTAACAAGCGGTCTTGCTTAAACTGCACATCGAAGTGAACCACTGAGGTATAAGCAACCGCATACATCGCAACAACAATGGCAAGCAGCACCACCCAGGTTGTTACATTTGCCGATAAAGCAGTACCACAACTTTTACAGATACATTTTATCGAGTTAATACCACTACACCATCCGACCAAGGATATTGGCTTTTCATTACAACCAGGACAATTTTTCACTTCTAATCCAACCTCAAAAAATTCAGCCACAGCCGAGACACTGCAGGATGCAATTATATTCAATATTCTCCTGTGCAGAAACTTGTACCTCACACTAAATTCGTCAGAAAACATTTTCACCTCTCCCTTTTAATCCATCCACTTTCCCGACACAAACAAGTAATGGGCCACCGAAAAAAGCAATTCACGGCCTAGTCTTGCTGGTCCCTGCCGCTTCAAACGCCTATGAACAAGGACCTAGAGGGGTACAAAGCTGCCTCCTTCCCCATAAAGATCGAAACATCTGCTATCATCGCGCCCGCAAAACCTAAGGGGTGGCCAAGGCCTGAGATGCTGCGAGATCAAGAAGATCTTTTGAAGCAAACCCTTGAACCTGATCCGGTTAATACCGGCGTAGGAATAGGTAGGCATGCCAAAGCCCTCCCCTCGTCGCGCTCCGGGTCTCTTTCATTAGTGTTGATCCGAGAGAGAACCATGAAGAAACTGTTCACAATCCACCCGATTGCTTTATCCATCGGCCTTATTGTGGGCTCGCCTAGTGGGTTGGCTTTAGCTGCAGAGCCCATGAACAGGGGGCTTGAAGAGGTGGTAGTGACGGCTCAACTGCGCGATACCAACCTGCTCGATCTGCCAGGCAGCGTCAGTGTGATGGACGCTAGCAGTATTGAGGCGCGAGGAGCTGGCAACCTGGACCAGCTATTGAACATGGCACCAAATGTCAACTTCTCTACTGGCGCTTCACGGGGACGCTTTATTCAGATTCGCGGTATTGGTGAGCGCAGCCAGTTTATCGACCCAGTAAATCCTTCCGTAGGTTTGGTCATTGATGGGATAGACTTCACTGGTCTTGGCCTGGCTGCCAGCACCCTGGATATCGAACAGATAGAGATCCTCCGCGGCCCTCAGGGCACCCTGTATGGTGCCAATGCCCTAGCCGGCCTGGTCAATATGCGCAGCGCCGCACCCACTTCAGAAACTACAGGCAAGGTCTCTGCCGAACTGAGTGAATATGGTGGCCACAGCCTCTCAGCCATTGGCAGCGGCAGCCTGACTGACCAGCTTGGCTTCCGTATTGCCGCCAGCGAACGAAAGTCCGATGGCTATATGGAAAACCAGTACCTGGGCCGCGATGACACTAACAATATTGATGAGTCCGTGCTGCGTGGCAAACTGGCTTACTCACCCAGTGATGACTTACAACTCGGCCTGACACTCTTCTACCTTGATGCCGATAACGGCTACGATGCCTTCTCTTTATACAATACCCGCGAAACCCTCTCCGACAAGCCCGGTCGGGACAAGCAGGAAACCTGGGCAGGCGCTTTAACTGGGCAGTGGTCGGGTAACGAAAATTTCACTCTTGAAGCCACCCTAAGCTTTGCCAACTCCGATACCGAGTACGGATACGATGAGGACTGGAGTTATATCGGCTTTCACCCCTGGGGTTACAGTCAAACCGATAATTACCAGCGGGACAAAGACAATACCAGCATGGATTTACGCCTGCTCTCCACCGAGGCCTCCAAACTCTTTGCAGGACGCACTAGCTGGGTACTGGGGGTTTATCATCGCCATGAACAAGAAGACCTCTTACAGGCCTCAGGAGCAACTGAAGGCACAATCACTGAATACAGCTTTTTTAGCAGTGAATTTGATACCAAAAATAGCGCAGTTTACGGACAGCTGAACACCACACTGACCGACACCCTTAACCTGATTAGCGGGCTCCGCCTGGAAAAGCGCAGTGCAGATTACTCTGATTCCTATACGACCAAGGCAGATAGCCGTGAGGACTTGTGGGGTGGAAATATAACCCTGGAATATCATTATTCCGAAGACACTTTACTATACGCCACCGTTTCACGAGGCTACAAGACAGGGGGGGTAAACGGGGCAATCATCGCAGAGTTCGCGGATAATGTAGAAGCTTACCGTGAGATGTTCGAGTTCGATACAGAGCATTTGCTTAACTACGAACTTGGAGCCAAAGGCAATTGGCTGGATAACCGTTTACAGGCCCAGCTAGCAGCCTTCTACCAGGATCGCAACGATGTTCAAGCCAAACAGTCACTTTTCAACCCAGAGAGTAAAAAGTTTAGAGAGTATCTGGGCAACGCAGCGGGCGGTAAAACTTTCGGCTTTGAGGCGGAAATAAATTTCCAGGCTACGGAAACTGTACGCCTTTTCGCCTCCGCAGGATGGCTGAACGCCGAGTTTGAAAACTTTATTAGTAGCACCCACGTAGATACGAAGAAGGACGAAGAAACCGGCACAGTGCTGCCGGTAAATCTGGATGGGCGTGATGTTGCTCATGCACCAAGCTATCAGTTCTTCACTGGCACCGAGATTGATCTCAGTGCTCACTGGGTACTGCGCCTGGAATTGGAGGGCAAGGATGAGTTTTTCTTCTCCAATAGCCACAATGAAAAATCCACTGCCTACGAATTGCTCAACGCCCGCCTCACCTACCGGGCTGACAGCTGGGAAGTCTCCCTGTGGGGTAGAAATCTGACTAATGAGGACTATTACACAAGAGGTTTCTATTTCAGCAATGAATATGGCAACAATCCAGCCAATTTCTATGCTCCTGAACCTTACTATCAACAGGGTGAGCCTCGTATTGCCGGGGTAACCGGTACTTATACGTTCTAACAGATCACTCGGTAACTAACCTAGCCGACAAACTCCGATAACTGCCCGTGAAATATTAGATACATAGCGTACCTGCTATTCACGGGCTTAATCTGATTAGCTAACGAAGAATTAAGAATCGTTACCACTAGGCTCTCAGCGAATAATGGGAAAAACTATGCAACTCTCAGTAGAAATCAGCATGTACCCACTAAAAGATGAATACATCCCCAGTATTCAGGCTTTTATTGCGCGCCTGAATAGTCATTCAGACCTGAGAGTGATCACCAACACCATGAGCACTCAGGTATTTGGTGAGTATGATTTACTAATGGATATCCTAAAAATAGAAATGCGTAAATCCTACGAGCAGTTTGGACGCGCCATTTTTGTTTGTAAATTTATCGATGGCGACCTAGCCCCGGCAGAATCCCATGCATGACCCCGAGCTTCTTGAAATTATTCGCACCTCAATTACAGCCATGTCCCTGTGGGAAGTTGCAGCAGTTATTCTGGCCCTCACCTACCTGTTACTGGCGATGCGCGAGAAAATCAGCTGCTGGTATGCCGCATTCGCCAGTACCGCAATCTATTTGGTTTTATTCTGGGATGTCAGCCTGCTGATGGAGTCCGCACTTCAGATTTTCTATCTGGTCATGGCTGTTTATGGCTGGTGGCAATGGCGCCACCACAAGGATAAAAAGAAAGATCTTAAGATTCACCGGTGGAGACTGCAAACCCACTTAATAGTGTTCAGTGGTATTGCCATACTAACCCTGGTATTCGGTTATCTGCTAGATAACTTTACCAGCGCCGCGCTACCCTATCTCGATTCCTTCACCACGCTTGGAGCGGTGGTTACCACCTTTATGGTTACGCGCAAGGTGTTGGAAAACTGGATCTACTGGATTGTAGTGGATGGAGCCTCCATTTATCTCTACCTGGATAGAGGACTCTACCTTACGGCGCTGCTATTTTTACTCTATGTGGTACTGGTGATCATTGGCTTCTTCCAATGGAAAGCGATCTATAACAAACAAAGCCTTACTGCACCAGTAGGATTAACCCCTGAAAATAGCGGCCTAGCTTCCGATGCCTAGCAGCTGGGACCCTACTGATGGCGCGCTTAGCCCAAGTACCGTTATTCCCAGTGACTGGCGCCTGTGGAGCGAGTCCAGGCCACTTTTTGTCCGACCGATGACCGGTGGACTGACTAATCGAACCTATCTGATCTCATCAGGGGAAGCGCTGTTAGTACTTCGCCATAACTCCCCGCTTAGCCAATCTCTCGACCTCGACCGGGCAACCGAAGCCCAGGTCCTCGATAGAGCCACCCATGCCGGACTGTGCGCCCCCCTTGTCTACTGCGACCCTCAACACGAATACCTGGTAACACGATTTATTCAGGGCCAGCCCTGGCATAAACAGAGACCTGGCGCTATAGAACGGCTCGCCAGGCTACTCAACAGAATACACGCTCTACCCCCGGTCAACAGCCAACTCGGCATCGAACAAAAGGCTGAAAACTATTGGCCATCCATTAGTACTCAAGCCGATTTTTATTCGCTTCTTGCGCGCTTGCGCAGCGCGCTATCCAGCAGTATTCGTACTGTCGAAGATTATAGAGAAGGCTCTTGCCTCTGCCATAATGACCTAACCAAAGAAAACCTAATAGAAAGCACTGACGAGAAGCTTATCGCTATCGACTGGGAATATGCTTCTATGGGGGATCACTATTATGACCTTGCCGCATTGGTCGAAGAACATCAATTATCTCCTGTGCAACAACAACAGTTGCTCTCTAGCTATCTCCAGCGCCCGCTCAACAGGGATGACTGGCGGCGATTGCTTCATTGGCGCCTGATCTACAAATATCTTTGTGTGCTTTGGCATGCGGTGCAGTGGAGCACAAAAAAGGATCGCACAGACCCAGGGGCAATTAACACTCAATGCCAAACATTGTTACAGTTGATTCCACTTAGCCATTAACAAACCTATGTTGCCGCATTACAGTAAATTTCTGTCAACGCAAAGAAAGCGTGTACGCTAAACCTACTACGCCTATACCCCCTTCAGTAAGTATTTTCCATTCAAACGCCCCAGAATGGTATTGACCAGCCAAGACCCTGCAATCATATAATCACTGCGGACCAAATCGATTGATTATTCACTCCAACGAATATAAGGATATACGCATCATGGCCAGAGCCCTCATTACACTTCTGCTCCTTCTGGCGACAACCAGCAGCTACGCCGAAAAAAGACCCGAGGCTTTTAGAACGATCGACAAGCTTTTTGCCGCTATGTCCAAGTTTGACCACCAGAAAATGCGAAGCACCGTTACCGATTCTTTCATTCTTTTGGAGCATGGCGAAATCTGGACAATCGATGACCTTGTTAAAGTCGTAAAACCTTCAGGCTATACCAGAACCAATTACTTCAGCATCATCAACTACGAACAGCAGGGTGATCTGCTCACCATTAACTACTGGAATAAAGCTAACTTCACCCAGAAAGGCGCCAGCGAGGAAGTTATATGGCTGGAGAGTGCGGTACTTGCCAAGGTCGAGGGGGATTGGCTACTCGCCCAAATGCATTCCACCCGGCTTCCCGCAGGTAAAACACCCGATAAAGTCAACTTTATTGAGCAAAGGTTATAACCCACCTGTAAATTAAAAGGGCGGTCTTGTCGTTCACTCTGGTGTCCGCTTTTAAGACCATTGCGGATACCACCGTTTTACAACTTTTCCCTCTCTCCCAGGGCATCATGTAAAATATGCGACCACAATACGACACATTGCGTTGAATACCCCAGGAGACCGCCCCATGAAGCTCAAAGTGTACCTTTCCGGTGAAATCCATTCTGACTGGAGAACCCAAATCATCGAGGGTTGTAAGCGCCAGGAACTGAATATCACCTTTTCATCCGCCGTTACCGAGCACGATGCCAGTGATGCCGCCGGTGACGGCCTTGGTGAAGAATCCACCTCTTTTTGGCGGGATCATAAGTCGGCCAAAGTCAATGCTATTCGAATCAAGCACGCCATTGAGAGTTGTGACCTGGCCATCATTCGCTTTGGTGAGAAATACAAGCAGTGGAATGCCGCCTTCGATGCAGGCTACTGTGCGGCCTTGGGAAAACCGTACATCACTTTGCACGATGAATCCCTAGTACATGCCCTGAAAGAAGTAGATGGTTCAGCCCAAGCCTGGGCACAGAACCCTGGGCAAATAGTCGACATCCTAAAATACCTCACCACCCAGGTCTAATAGCAAGTTCCACCAACGCCGGTCAAAAGCCGGCGTTGGCTCATAATATACATTTGATAAACTGCCCTGACCTATCTACGCCAAACTGACTTCACTGATTAATCCTGCGAGGTAAAGATTTCTCTGCACTACCTAGCTTATAATTTATAATTATACGACAAATATACAAGTCGGTAACGGGAAACTGACTTGCTAGGCTATAAAACAACGAAACATATAATTAAAACCAGAAGCCGCACCTGAAAAAAGTGTGAAATTAACACCGACATAAAATATATTTTTAATCAAATCAAGATGACATTATCCCTACGGTAATAGGGGCTATTGGGGCTGTATTTAATGGTGCTGCCTACGATGCAAAGCTTACCGCAAATAAATGTGGCCAGTACCTTCAGAATTCGAAGAGCACAAATCAGAAACTCCTCAATAATAGTTTTTCACTCTACTATGCCCCCAGCTATCTCATCGATGAATTAGGGGTATGGCAAACAGGAGCCCAGAAACTCGCAGGCCCCAATGCCGGACCCCGTGAGCTGGCCCGCCTGCTATATAAATCACTACCTTGGGACGAGAGAGATGAAACCTTAAAGCATCATTGGTATGTTTTCGGAGAGGGTGCCAAAATGCTTCACCGCACCTTGAAGGAGTTTAAACAGATAGCCGGGGGAAAAAACTACAACAGCACTGCTTTTATTTTGTCAGCCCAAAAGAAAATCTAGGCCTGCTGATGCAGGAATTGCAGGCTGTAGGAGCACAGACTAAAGAGACCAGTTACAAATATAACCAGAAAGATATAGTCAGCACGGTACATCAATTAAAAGATACTAATAGTGCAGTAAGCGGCATGGAACAAATGAAAGCTTCGTGGACTAAGTTCTACAAGGACACTCAAGCTCTTGATCAGTATTACCAAAATGATTATATAGGCAGAGGTGATAGTAATCGTACTTTTTCGCAGGCAGTTAGGCATATTACCAGCACAATTAAAAGTGGATGGGGTTAACAATGGCTCAAGTGGATTCACTGGACTTAGATCGCCCTATTATCGAACAGCTTGATGCTATCTACTGGCTGCCATTTAATGCACTACCTGTACACCACTACAACTTAGGTGACTGGCATTTGTCATTTACAGGGAGACCGGAACTGCAAATCTACGTCGACTGTAATTATGCGCCGTATAGTACACCAATTGACAATGAAGAAAGCTACCCAAGATTTTCTGGTGGGCAACCCCTATGGGACAGCAAAAGTCCTTACATTTGGCTTACACTCCAGCCCATTAGGAACGCTTGTAGTGTTGAGGTCGGGCCTGATGATGCCTGGGTTGTTGGGTCTGCCGTGTTTGAACTTCGGGTGATCCAAGTGCGAGAACCATCCAAATCTGGAGTATTTGATTTATCTGACCACAATCAGATAAAACATTTTATATTTAACAAGCATAAAAGTGACTTAGATTATTTTCAGAAATTGGGGCGCAAGGATTACTTCAGTGCCTGGAGTCTCGACGAAATCCAAGAATACAAAATCAAGGGGCGGAACTGGTACGAAATAATTGACGGAAATTTAGGCGTAAATTGGTGTTTCAACTTTTATACCCATTTATCAGATAGACACCTTCTACATATTGCCTATGAACCCAGCCAGTTCTGGCCTCCATATCATATTCCCAGCGAAAAAGCTTTAAGTATAAGCAAATCTCCTTTGTGGGACTTTATGGATAATTTAGAGCTTTCAAAAATGGAAGAAGGCAGCCAGGTTGTAACCGGCACCATAGAACGAGAAACGACTAGTTCCTGGGTGGAAGACACAGAGGGTCTGGAAGGCTGGTGAACCATTGTAGTTGGCGGGCCTCGTCAAGATAGCTCCCATATTGCCATGATATGAAATAGGGAAAGCAAAATTTCTAGCATCCCCCACTGCCTATCAACGAAAGTTGCGCAGTGGTAATTACACTCCCCTAGTATCGTGCGTGGTGCTATTGAAGGACACCACACACGATACGGTAGAGCTTTGATAATCAGGTCAGCGGATTACCAACCTTTAAATGGTTTAAGCACTTAGCGATTCACCGAGTAAAAGAACTTTACCATTTCGCTCCCCCGCGGCGGCCGCTTTGACAGCATCCTTTATATCCTTCAGAGCGTATGTCGCGTGGATAGGTGCGGATAACTTCCCCTCTGCAACTAGCTTGGTAATAGTTCCAAACACTTCCATTTGTCGTTCAGGAGAAGCCGCGCCAAACCATTTCGCCAACCAGAATCCACGCACGGTAATATCTTTAAAAATGATGACTCCAGGCGCGAGAAGACAGGGCTCTCCACTCAGGGCACCATAGTTCACCAGCGTGGCCCCTTCACAAAGGGCTTCTCCCAATCGAGCGGTAGCCATCCCCCCAACGGCATCGATGCCCAGTCGAATCTCAGCGCCATCGGTTGCAGCGCTTACTCTTTTAGCGAGACTTTCCCCTTCCTGCTCACCATCCACAAGTACTACGTCTGCACCCGCTTCCAGCATGGGTTCAATTAGAGAAGCCCTGCGCACAACATTCACTACCTTGAGCCCGCGAATTTTAGCCAAGCTCGTCAGATAGGTTCCCACCGCAGAATTCGCAGCGTTTTGGATCACCCAATCCCCCTCTTTCAGATCGACAAACTCACTGAGCAACAGGTAAGCCGTGGGAGGGTTAATCGAAATCATAGAGAGTTGCATGGGGTCTACTTCGTTTGGCAGTGGTATTAGCCCTTGAGCATCCGCCACCATATGCGTAGCCCAAGTGCCACTGCCAATTGGTAAAAGCACAGTTTGGCCTATCTCTGGCCCAGTAACATTTGGTCCATGCGCAACCACCTTGGCGATCCCCTCGTTTCCGCCTATCGCGGGTAGTGGCGGCAACATGCCATATTCACCCGTCAGGGTAAGCACGTCCGAGGGATTAATGGGTGTAGCCAGCATTTCCAACAACACCTGCCCCTCTTCCAGCTCCGGCTCGTTAAATGAAACCGCCTCGATCACATCTTGCGGCACCGGGCCGCGCTCACGATATTCAGCCTTTAGCATGTCACTATTTCCTTTCAATAAGCCTGTTATTCACTGAGTAATGAAATACATCTGTTACATCGCCACTCGCAAAACAGTGTGCAGATATACGAATCTGTTCGTTTTTCATGATCCCATCGCTCATGAGTCTGTGCGCTGCCAAGTTCACAACCACTGACCCAAGTAGGGCCGGAACCAGATGCGGTATCCCAGTCTACTCGTCATAGGGAATAGTTCAAGAATACCAATGGGATACGGTCCCACATCACGAGAAAATTAATAGAAGAAGCAGGAAACCTTATAAGGCCTCGGGATCATCACCCGACAAATTTGATACTCACAATTTTTCCCCACCGTTGACGATACTCATGTAAATGTAATTTAAGATGTCTCCTAATACTTTTCTGGTACCTCTAACTTTTGCGTAAATCACAATCAGAGTGTAATTTTATGAGGATATCGGGATATGATTAAAAGCCTTTAGGGTAAATTTCGAATTACTCAGGACATTTCATCGATAGCGCCTGCAAACCGCATTTAATGACAACCCAATCATATAAAGACCTAAATTCTGTACGGAGTCCCATGCGTTAGAAAGTGAAGACTATTTAAGCCCTGACGGACAAACCTAGAGGGATGACGCACCCCAGACCAATCCCTCGCCTACCTCATAACCAGAAGATACCCCTTGAACGAACCTTTCTGCGAATCCAGAGGAGCGCTCCTGGACCACCTGCTACAACTATGGCGAGATTCGATTCCCAGATTATTGTACAGAATAATGAGGAACCGCTATCATCACGCCCCAAAGAAGATGCAGCGTTACTTAGAAAACCTCTAAAAGCCCTACAGGGCGGATCTTCAAGGCTGCCAGTCACAACCCAATTAGCCAGAGGCCTCCTCTGTTAAAGCCCTTTAACACCAGCCGTTAGAAAAGGCCCGTCAAGTATACTGATGTTTACCTACACACTGATTAAGCATACCCATGTAACCGCTGCCGCTCTCAGCCTTTCGCTTTTTCTTCTGCGAATGGGGCTTGAGCTGTCCGGAAAGTCTCAGTGGCGAAAAACTGCCCTGCGCTGGATGCCCCATGCCAATGACACCCTACTATTATCTGCAGCAGTTACATTAGTCATTATTGGTAGTTGGAATCCAGCCATTTTCCCCTGGCTAGCGGTAAAAATCGCGCTGGTTTTTGGCTATGTTATTGCCGGCTTCTTTGCCCTGCGTCAATCTACGCCCCAGCGCACTCGTATAATTGCCGCTCTGTTAGCAATGGTGCAGATAGGTTTTATCTTTTATCTGGCGATTCAAAAGCCTGCACTTTAGACAAGGCTCAACTTAACTGAACGGCCCGGATTAACCGTTTACCGGGCCGTGGCCTTATTTTTGATCCCATACTTCGTGATCAATACCTTTAATGTCATATTTTCTGGCATCAAATACAGGCTCTCTCACCCCTCTATTCAGCTGTGCTTCGTAGTCCCCTAGTACTTTAAAAGCAACACCTGACAGCAGAGTAATTGCCAGTATATTAGTGGAAGCCATAAAACCCATAGCAACGTCAGCCATCCTCCAAAGCAGGGTAAAATTTTCCGTACTTCCACTGTAAGAAACCCAGGCCCCAAACAGGATGAACATCAAAAAAATTATTCGATAGCAGAGAATGGACATGCGCGTGTGATATAAGTAAAAGATATTGGTTTCACCGTAATAGTAATTACCAATAATCGAAGTAAAAGCAAAGAAAAGTAACGCAAAAGCAATAAAGCCACTCCCCCAGGAGCCCACCTGACTGGCGAGAGAGTCTTGAGCCAACTTCACCCCTTCTACATTCCCCACCATATATACATCGGCAACCAGAATAATCGCCGCCGTGCAGGTACAAATCACGATGGTGTCCAGAAAAACCGACGCCATCTGCACGTAGCCTTGCACTAAGGGGTGCTTTACGTCAGCGGCAGCGCCAACATTCGGAGAGGAGCCAAGTCCAGCCTCATTGGCAAACAGGCCCCGCTTAATGCCATTGGAAACAACGGCTCCCAGAGCACCTGCCCCAGCCTGCTCCAGGCCGAAGGCATTTTTTAGGATTAAGCCCAAAATTTTAGGAAGCTCATCCAGGTTCATAAGTATTACTGCCGCCGCCACGGTCAAATAGGCTATAGCCATAAGTGGCACTACCACACCCGCAAATCGCGCAATAGAGCGAATACCACCAAAAACTATGATGCCTGCAGCCACAGCCACCACAACCCCCACCAGCAACGGATTAATTTCCCAGGCATCGTTTAGTGCCGTGGCCATGGCATTCGATTGGATCGAATTGAAGATAAAGCCATAACACATTAAAAGAAAAAGAGAGAAAGTTACCGACAGCCATTTCCAATTGGAGCCAAGCCCTTTATTGATGTAGTACGCCGGCCCGCCCCGAAATGTTCCCGGCTGCTCGCCCTTCTCTTTATAAACCTGGGCAAGGGTGTTCTCGACCATACTGGTCGCCATACCCATCCAGGCGACCATCCACATCCAGAAAACCGACCCAGGCCCCCCTGCAGTTATTGCCACAGCGACACCAGCAAGGCTACCTGTGCCAATTCGCGCTGCCGCGCTAGTTGCAAATGCTTGGAAAGCAGAAATAGAACCGGGATGATCTTTGTGAATTCCGCGTACCATCACCATCACCATATGACCAAAGTGACGGAACTGGATAAAGCGGCTGCGAATAGAAAAATAGAGGCCAATGGGTAGAAGAGCTATTATCAGGATACCCAGCCACCACTCCCCGCCAATCCCTCCCCATAAAAGCCGGTTGGCCCAATCAATCACTCTGATAATTTGGTCCAACAATGCTTGCATCCACCTCTCCCTGTTGCAGATCGCTTTTTATCAACTAACCCATAGGGGAAAACTGCTATGCCCTAAGATTAGCAGCACGGACAGATGAGATTTAAACGACAGTTGACCCAAAAAATCGAAGTGGTGTGAGGAGGGGTCGCAGCACCGAGATCTGATGCCACGACTAGGGTCCGGTTAACTGTTCATTTATGACCGAGCAGCCACCTTTTGCCTCGTACTTATCTGTACTCTCGCTAGTGAGACTATGGGTTAATAACTAGCAGAAAATCTCACGCGCCCGTTCGGGAGAAACCACTTTGCGGCCGCACTCCTCAGCCACCACCGCCAAAGCCTCAATCAGCTGACCATTACCCGTGGTGCGCTCTCCGCCGGGCAGATAAAAAGTATCCTCTACCCCGCTGCGCAAATGCCCGCCCAATTCGGCGGTCCTGCGGTGCACAGGCCAAATTTCTTCCCGGCCGATTACTGTACTCTGCCACAAGCTATCCGCATGCATGTATTTGGGCAACAATGACAACAGCTCGGGATCTGCCGGCATCCCCGAGGCCACCCCCATCACCAGGTTATAGTTCGGCTTATCCACCAACCCCACATCGGCGTACATACCAACAGAGCGGACAATACCTACGTCGAAGCATTCAAATTCAGGTCGTGTACCCGTCTCACGGCAAACCGCTAGCAATTCCTCCACCTTATCTACCGGGTTATCGAACACCATTGGCGGCCAGGCCCAAGTGCCATTAGAGCGGGCTTTTAAATAGTTGAGGCTACCCGCATTACAGGCAGCAATTTCAGGTTTACCGGCGCGCACACACTCAAGTGGGCCGCGTTGATCCCGGCCGATGGTACCGGTGGAGAAATTTAAAATCACACCGGGGCACTTATCGCGAATCGCCGCGGCAATTTCCAGGGCTACCTGAGGTTCCCAGCTGGGCAGGTGCCCTTTGCCCATCTCCTGAGCCCGAAAATGTACGTGCATAACTGAAGCACCGGCATCAAAGGCCTCGCGCGCAGAATTTGCCATTTGCTCCGGGGTTACCGGAACCGGATGTTGTTGAGGGTTGGTGAGCACCCCGGTAAGGGCGCAGGTAATTACCACTTCATCGGACATCGTAGGCTCTCCTGAATTATCTTTATTTGGCCTCTATGAATACGGCTCAGTGAGCCTTGCAGCGCCACAAATCTCAGGCCCTCAGCTTGTACACGGCTATTGCGAACCAAGCTCCCCAAGCATATCCATAGTTTTATCGAGTAACGAGTATTTTACCCTTCAATACCAAGCGCTTGCTTGGTTCACAAAAGACTACCACAGGCCTCACCCTGTAAAAAGGTGCCTTGTGTCACCCAATCAGGCCCGGCAGAATGCAAAAAACTGAATTCAGGAAACCGGTATCCGATGAGTGAGGCCTCCATGACAAACTCCACCCCCTATGGCAGCTGGAAATCTGCAATTAATGCCGAACTATTGGTAGAGGGCAGCGTTCGCCTAGCGGAAGCCAGCCTGGTGGACGGACGTTACTACTGGCTGGAATCCCGTCCAGCTGAAAAGGGGCGCAGTGTTCTAGTTCAGTATTGTCCCAAAAATGGACGCAGAGACCTCACCCCTGCCCCTCTGAGTATTCGCTCCAAGGCCCATGAATACGGAGGTGGCAGCTATCTAGTGCATGGGGACACCGTGTATTTTGTCCTGGCGGATGACCAGCGTATTTACCGAATGAAGCTCGACAGTGCGCTGCCTGAGGCCATTACCTCTGAAAGCGACTCCCGCTACGCCGATCTATGCCTGGATCGGCGTAGAAATCGGCTGATCTGTATCGAGGAAGACGATAGCAGGCACGGCCAGGGCCAAGAAGCACGCGCACGAATTATCGCTATCGACTTAACCGCACCGCTGTCCACAGCCCCCAGAGTATTAGCCGAAGGCGCGGATTTCTACTCAAACCCCACACTGAACCCCAACGGCGATCAATTGAGCTTCCTGCGCTGGTACCACCCCAACCTTCCCTGGGATGCCACTGAATTGTGCCTGGCAAACCTGGATGAACCGGGTGAGGTTATCGACACCACGCAAGTGGCCGGCGGAGGGCAGGAATCCATCTTCCAACCACAGTGGTCACCGCAGGGGGAGCTTTATTATGTCTCCGACCGCAACAATTGGTGGAACCTATACAAGCTGGGTATGAATGACCCTTTATGGAAAAAGCACGCAGAATTCGCCACACCACAGTGGGTGTTTGGCATGTCGACTTTTGGTTTTCTCAATGCAGAAGAAATACTCTGCACTTATACAGAAAAAGGCCTCTGGTACCTGGCCAGGTTAAATTCACAAACGGGGGCGCATCAGTTAATCCAGCAGCCTTATTGCGATATCGAAAGCCTCCGTTGTGAAAATGGCAAAGCCGTTTTGATTGCCGCCGGTGCCGATAGCTTTCCCGCTGTCGTCTCCTTGAATCAGCCAACAGAGATTCTTGACCCCATCGCCAGCAGCAATAGCCAGGCGCTGCCGGCCGAGCTTTTCTCCAAGGCCCAGGCAATCACTTTTACCGTCGACGGGCGCGAAGTACACGGATTTTACTATCCGCCACATAACCCACACTTCAGCGCACCCGAGGGAGAAAAGCCCCCGCTGATTGTCCTGAGCCATGGCGGCCCAACCGGAGCCACCTCTGCCGGGCTGAATTTGAAAGTGCAATACTGGACCAGTCGGGGCTTCGCCATTCTGGACGTAAATTACTCCGGTAGTACGGGTTATGGGCGAGAATACCGCGACCGACTTACCGATAAATGGGGTATCTATGACGTGGAGGATGTCTGTGCCGGTGCGGAATACCTGGTAGACCAGGGCTTGGCAGACCCCGAACGCCTGCTAATCAAGGGGGGCAGCGCTGGTGGTTACACCGTACTGGCCGCGCTGACATTCCACAATACTTTCAAGGCCGGCGCTAGCCATTACGGTATCGGTGAGCTGAGCAGCCTTGCTAAAGACACCCATAAGTTTGAGTCCCGTTACCTGGACAAGCTGGTGGGTCCCTGGCCCTCTGCCGAAGCGATCTACCAAAAGCGTTCCCCGATCAACCACGTAGAACAAATGAACTGCCCAGTGATTTTTTTCCAGGGCCTGGAAGACAAGGTCGTTCCACCAAACCAGGCGGAAACAATGGTAAAAGCGCTGCAGGAACGCGGCATCCCTGTTGCGCATATTACTTTTGCCAATGAAGGCCACGGCTTCCGTAGCGGCGACAGTATCAAAATGGCTCTGGAGGGAGAATTGGAATTCTATAGCCGTATTTTTGCTTTCCCCCTGGCTGAAGCCGGCCCCGGTATTACCATTGAAAACCTGTAACCAGTTACTCACAACCCAGAGAGGAATCCAGTAGCACCATGGGAAGATGGAGACCGCCGCGCCCGCGCGGCTCCCGCTATATCACTGCGGAAGGTGTGCAACGCATGCGTGCTGAAGTAAAACATCTCTGGGAAGAGGTCCGCCCTAGAGTTACCCAAGCGGTCAGTGATGCCGCCAAACTGGGGGACCGCTCTGAAAATGCCGATTATATCTACGGCAAGAAACGTCTGCGGGAAATCGACAGCCGCGTGCGCTTTCTTACCAAGCGCCTGGAAGAAATAACCGTAGTAGATCGGATACCGGAGGATAAGGAAAAGGTCTTCTTTGGTGCCTGGGTGACCCTGGAGGACGATAACGGGGATTGCATTTGCTATCGCATCGTTGGACCCGATGAATTTGATGTGAAAGCGGGCCTAATCTCAATGGACTCCCCTGTTGCCCGCAATCTATTGGGGCGCAAACTCGATGACGAGGTGGATATCCGCCGGGGAGAGACATGGCAGACTTATTATATTACTGATATCCGCTACGAAGAGTAGAGATAGGTATCCATCCGCACAGCTTCAAAGACTGGAATTGATAACCCCATTTAACAATCCAGCCTGATTAAAAAAGGCTTATTTCCCTTGAAATAAGCCTTAAAACTAAACCTTAAAAATAAGCTTTAAAAGCTAAGCCTAAAAAAACACTTAGAGGCTATTATAATACTCAATCACACCAACAGTTTCTCCGCTGGCAAAGGCGGATTGGACGTCATCAGAGCTCATTCCAATTTTCAATTCGGCGTTATTCACATTGAGATCAAGATACAAGCTTCCCGCCTGAGAATAGGCATCATTCCACTCAGTCACCGCATCATTGAGATCATTTATAACGGCCGTATAGTTTGCCCCTTCCTCATCAGAGATCGCAGTGTGAATATCGCTAATCGCTGAAGACACATCATTTTCGAGCGTTTGCCACTCCTGCAAAACAGCCTGCAAGTTTTCTTCAACCTGTTGAGACTCTTCTGCTAACTGTCCAAAGCTCTGCGACAACATCTGAAGAGTAGAAACATCAGCAGTGACCAGATCCATTTCTGCTTGTTTGGCCTGGATACTCTTTTGATCAGCAACAATTTTGGCTGCATCCAAAGCTATAAAAGTGGTTGCCACCGCAGCCACAGGACCCATTACAAACCAAGTGAGTAAGCCCTCAGGGAAAGCGACGATAGAAGCTACTGTTCCGAGGGAGATCGCAGTGGCATCTGCAATACCAAGCGCCACTATGCTCGCTGTCAGCGATTTAATATCCGCCTGTAAGTTTTTAATATCTTTCTTTAGATCATTAATCTTTGTCTCATCAGCCTGCGCATCCTGTACAGATTTGTCAGCGATCGATTGCAGTTGAGTCGCCATATCCGGCAGCTTATCTTGAAAGCCTTGAATTGCCTGGAGTGCACCATTGATAAAAGTAGAAACAAGACCCAACTGAGTCGTTATCGAGTTAAGATCATTTTTTAAAATATTAAGAGCCGAAGCATTACTCGGATCAACTTTAAGCGTATTTGCTTGAGTTAAGGCATCCTGCAGCAGCTGGCTGATAATACCGTTGTAACCTTGCACTTCTCCCGGTACATCTAGGAGCCTGGCCAGTACGTTATTCACCCAATCAAGTGCATCCGTATTGGCCTGTGTATAGGCCGCAACAAAATCACTCCAATCCGGCGGATTTTGATTTAAAGTCGGCAAGCTCGAGGACAAAACATTGGTAACCAGAGTATTTATCGCAACTACATTTTGCTTGTAAGTATTCTGGGTATCGCGAATCGATTGGGCACTATGCTTAAAAGCTTTTGCCAAAGAAAATTTCACCACCACCGGGCTGGTACTTTTCTTCGCCACCAAATCTACGTCATCACTTACCTGTGACATATTTATTTCTCTCTTAATGAACATTTAAGATGAAACCAACGAACCTCTATGAAAAAAACCTATAATTAGGCGTCGCCAAATATAGCAAGATTCACCCAAAACAAACACGTTACTTCTTATAATCAATCGAAAAGAAAAAATCATCTATATTTCTTTTCTCAATATATAAGCCATCCTCACCCCAGCTATAAAGCTGGCATAGAAAACCATTAATATTTTCTTTTAGCCCTCACCCCCCAGGGGCTATAAGGATGAGAAACTTAGATGTTCCGAGAAAGCACTGCACTATTATTTTCATGGTTCGCAAATTATTTTTCACCAGCAACCCTAATAACCCAAAGAAATCTTTAAGCGGGAAGAGCAATACAGGTCCGATTCAAGATATAAAAAATCGACTACCCACCTATGCGCATCTGCATTATCTAAACGCAAACATTAGGCAGCAATCACATCAAAGATCATAATGAGGTTAGTATTTTTGACTACCATCTTACTATAACAACCTAAGCTGTTATTAATATCGGAAACATTAAATAGTTGCTATTGATTATAACTCCATCTTCAAATGATCCCCCTTTATCCTATAAAAAAAAATAGAACAGGCTATCGTATTGACAGCCGGTTATTAAACTCTTGTGAACTATCGAATAAGCAGCGACGGCTCTCAGAAATCAAAATCTTGACAGAGGATCGTTGTTTATTTCTAAGTCATTAGTATTGTCGTATGCCCTTATGAAGCAATGGTTCTTGGTTATGTTCACTCAGGTATCATAATGACGAAGAATAGTCTCCAAAAGGCCTTCGAATAATTAAAGTCAATTCATCGCAACCAATTGAGTCCTGCGAGAGTTTATCGTATATATGGGCATCGAAAGACCACTCAGTTATGAAGGATGATTCAATTATTTTTTTCAACATCTAAAGGGTTTATTCATGGAAAAAAGAATGGTGCAAGAAAACGCCAAATCACACTTCAGTACACGATTAATCTACCCAGCTCGACCGGATTCTGGCGCGAAATAGGCATTCGTAACTCTACCCAGAGACGTGAGGTAAAAATTCGGAGAATATCCTCTTAAATTTCGAATTATTTCGAATTATTTCGAATTATTTCGAATTATTTCGAATTATTTCGGGCTTAGCTTGAGCTAGATAGCCATAAAAGCGATCAAATAGGCAACACTAGAGCCGACACAAATTTTAAATACTCCAAATGATTATGACCCATCTCCTTTCATCTCCATAAAATTATATGGTGCTTTTTAGTTTGCCCCTGAATGACAGAAGATAAGATCAGACCTGACTTGTAGGAGTAGTCACGGTCAGGTCATATTCTCGATTTTAGAACATGGAATTAACCATTTCTTTTGTTTTAGACTTTCCTGTGCCGTGACTGAGATCATCCCAGGTGACTTTCCCACTAGCCAGATCAAGCTTAACGCCTTGATGCCCAATATAATTATCGCCTTGGCGTAGGCTCATCTCGTTAAAAACCCCCTGACTGGTGAATGTAAACTTTTCAAGATTGGAGATATTAAAATTGACATCAAACATTCGATTAAAATTTAATACGCTACGCACTTCATCAATCAAGGCTTGAGTATGTCGCAGGCTTGAGCCGTTACCGCTCATGGTTTGAAAAGAAGAATTACCATTCAGGGACACGCCACCAAATACCCAACCTCTCCATTTTCTTCCGGGCGCAAGAGGACAGACCGCTGCCATTATCTCAAGGGCATCAGCTCTTACTTGAGGAGCTTGCATTGAGCCCGAGAAGTGAGCGACTACACCTATCCTTCTCGGTGCACCGCTGTAGAGCACTAGTCCTACACAGGAACCGTACCCATCAGATCGTAACTCTCCCGCGTTGTTGTCTGTCACCCAAGTACACTCAGGTCTGAAACGATAAGCTGCGTAACCACCCCCTAATTGAACGGCCATAGCATAGACTCCTTATTGGAAATTTATTCGATATTTGACCATTTAGTCCACATTAATATAACAATAAATTAAGCGGTTGCCTTGATCAATATCAGTAAGCTGTACCTTCAGCCCCTTACCACCAGATGGTTTTAACGCCTCAAGGTTATCGGGATAAGCCCTATGGATTTAGGCGGGCTGGAGGTCTCACTTTCACTTGATTACCGATATCTACCATGTATTTACTGATTCCTTAATAAATGAGCGAAGGATACTGAGCGTATAAAAAACGATACACCACCTAATTGGAAATAATGTATATCAGCTCCACAGATGACGAGTGAATGCATGGTACGGTAGAGTTCAATATTGGGAGTACGGAGTCGAAATGACAACTGGTATTAAGTTTCTAGAGAGGTCAAAGTTTTCCTCAAAAGTACATGAATACAATCTTGGTCTCAGCTTTAAAGCACATCATGCCCTAATCAGCAAACACAATCCTATGATCGTTTATTAACTGATTTGGTGTTTTGTATACTAACCCTTCTTTTAACCGGGAGCTTAGCCTTATTACTGCCTCTCTTATCTCAGTTTATGTCACTTTCTTTAATTCTATACCTTGCAAAAAGCATAGACATAGCAAACCGTTAGTATTTTCATTCAACCCTCAATCCCAGCGAGTTGTAAAAATATGGAAAATAGATATTTACAAAGAGTTCACATTTTTTATTTCATGATCCGAAAATTATTTTTCATTGCAAACTGTAATAGCATAAACACAACCTAGATTGCCAACATAAGTGACACACGTTTACCCACCAAAAATTCCAGTGGGCTCAAGTAATTTAACACCTTCCTG
>NZ_CANMKV010000035.1 GCF_947498635.1 uncultured Microbulbifer sp.
TGGAAGCTTACTAGCCTACAGCCAGCTGACCTCTCTCGCTATTGCCAAGTGTGTCGGTTGTTATGGGAATCTAGGGTCTCATAACTCGGATACTCAGGGGGCCTGTCTGCACAAACTTTTAATAGTTTTATCGCTTTCTTTTTACTATTGACTTTAAGGTAGGCCACTGCGAGAGAGAGTTGAGCATCTGGTAAACAGTACGGAGGATTAAGATCAATTGCTTTTGTTAGAACTTCAATAGATTGCTTCCAGTGACTCATGTCTTGAAGACACAGAGCGTAAGCCATGTGATATCGAGGCTCATCTGATGACGCTGCTAATTTAGAATAGAGTTTTAGTGCTTCAGCAAGCTTTCCTGAACTTTTCAGCTCATAGGCTTTTCGGGATGTTTTATCACTCTCCATTTCTTTAACGCTGTAATTAATCATCAGGCCCCACAAAAATCTCAATCCGATCCACATTTCCACTGGCATCCAGCACGGCAATCTGATGCTTTCCTGTTTTCGGTAACAGTTCCAGATTTCGATTGCCTAGAGTTTCCCCCTTAGGTTCACCATTTAGGAACCAGTAGCGTTTTCCCTGTCCGCCAATAGCACTGAGATTCAAACGCGGTAGTGGGGCACTGGCACCGGCGGGGCGGTATTGATTGCCGTTGCCGGCGCCGACAATTTTTAGTGGAGCGCCATTGGTTGCAGCGGGATTGTCGCATTCGGGCGCGGTTGGAGGGATTTTTTGAGCGCGTGTTTGGCCCAGAGGTAGCCAGGCTTCCAGTTCTTTCGGCCACAGGGCGAGACTGTGCTTTTTTGCACTGGCATCCATACAACTGGGTTTTACGCGCAAACCTTGTTGGTTGGCAAAGAAGCTATAAGTTTGTGCGGCGCGCAGCGGTTCGCCTTTTGTCGGTAATGTTCTGGGGGCGCGACCTTGGATCAGCCAGGCATTGCGCTGTTGGTGGCAGTGTTCCGCCTGAGTGCGTGTTTTCTGGCCACCGAGCGGCCAGCAGATTACCTCCCGGGTTATTGACTCGGGTTTTGGCAGATGTTGCTGCTTGTTGCCTGGGAGTGCTGCGATGACCGCGTTCAATAATGGCGTGGCACTGATAGAGCCGTAGTAGCCGGGTAGAGGGGTGCCATCCGGGCGGCCCACCCAGATACCCACGGCGTAGCTTGGTGTTACGCCGATGGCCCAGGCGTCGCGGTAGCCATAGCTGGTGCCGGTTTTCCAGGCGACATCTGCCTTGTTTTGCCGCACTAGGTTGCGCCAGCGACGAGAGCCGCTGCGGTTGGAGGCGAGCATCTCGAAAGTAATCCAAGCCGCTTCTGGGGACATCAGGTGCCTCTCACGTATGGGCTCTTCCGGTAGATAGCGTGGCGCGGCGGCCTGGCCACCGCGCGCCAGGGAGGCATAAATTCCGGTGAGTTGATCTAATCGAGCACCGACACCGCCCAAGACCATGGCCAGATTGGGTTTGCCGCCGCTGGGGAACTGTAGCGATAAGCCGGCATTCTCTAACGTTGCCGCGAGGCGGCCGGGGCCGTAGTGTTCCAATAATTGTACGGCTGGGACATTGAGGGATCTCTGCAAAGCGGCAGTGGCACTGACCGGGCCAGAGAAACCGCGGTGGAAATTCTCGGGTCGGTAATCGCCGTAGAGACGCGGTGCGTCACTGAGTAGTGAGGCGCTGTGAATCAGGCTTTCATCAATCGCCAGTCCGTACAAAAATGGCTTGAGGGTGGAGCCGGGGGAGCGCACGGCCCTGGCCATATCCACATAACCGTATCGGAGCCTGTCGCCGAAATGGGAGGCACCCACATAGGCGCGAACGGCTAAATCGGAATTTTCCATAACCACAACGGCAGCGGAAGTTTTTTGCGGATAGCTGCCCATATGATCGCGCAGAAAATCTTCCAGCCCGCGTTGAATATTGCCGTCGATGGTGGTGTGAATTACCTCTCTATCACCGTTTTTTTCTACTAGCCTGCGCGCAAGGTGGGGGGTGTTCTGTGGGAATGCCAAGCGTTCGGCGTAGACATTTTCGAGCTGCGCACGCTCTACTTCGTCTGTGCTCCAAACATCGTAGGCCTGCAACCTGGTCAGTACCTTGTCCCGTGCTTTCTGAGCGCGATGTGGGTGTCGATCTGGACGCAGGCGACTTGGCGCCTGAGGCAATACTGCCAGAAGCGCTGCTTCGGCGTGGGTAAGGTCGGCGGCCGATTTGCGCAGGTAGAGACGGCTGGCGGCCTCCACGCCTTCTATATTGCCACCGTAGGGCGCCAGGTTCAGATAGAGCTCGAGAATTTCCCGCTTGCTGAAATGCCATTCCAGCTGCAGGGCACGCAACATTTGTTTGGTTTTACCGGTTAAAGTTCTGTGATGTGGATCTAGCAGGCGCGCTACCTGCATGGTCAGGGTAGAGCCACCGGAGACTACATGTCCATTGCGAAGGTATTGGCCGGCCGCCCGAACGAGAGCAAGGGGATTGATGCCGGGGTGCTGATAGAAGTGGCGATCCTCATAGGTGAGCAGCGCCTCGATAAATCGCGGCGATACTTTATCTTGGCTAATGGGGTAGCGCCATATTCCGCGATTATCGGCGAAGAAACGCAGCGGTTTCCCGTGGCGGTCGACCACTACCCGAGCGAAGCCTTGCTCTTTGGGTAGTGGTGGGGGAAACATAACATCCAGTATGAGCAGAGTGCCTAACAGGGCGAAAGGCGTGAGCAACAGCACACGAAATTTGCGGCTGCTGCTTTTCCAGATGCCTGTGAACAAGGCTGGCAGTTTCACTGTTTGCCGACAACCCGCATTTGCGCCAGCGGGTTTTTACCGATAGCGAAGCGCTCCGGTTTGTACATATCTTCCACATAGGGCGGCGGCACCTGATAGCTGCCGGGTGTTACCGCGCGGGCAATATAGAAAAGGTTGGTGGGTTTCCACTTGGACTGGTCCAGTGCAGCGACAAAGCGGTCATCCCGAAACTCCATATGCTGTACATTGTCCTGGTCGTCCAGCCATTGGGCGATACTCTTACCGTCGAACTCAAGCTCATCCACTTTGATGCTGTCGGCGAGGTTCTGATTCTCCAGTTCGAATCCCGCAGGTAACAGGTCCACGGCGAGTAGGTCTGGCAGACGTTGGTTCGCACTGATTTCCAGGCGCACCAAATAGAGCTCACCTTCGCGAACCTCGGCGGGCACCACGCTTGAGCCATCCAGGTTGTGGTAGCTGCGCCTGATTGTGACCCCCTTGTCTGTCACCTCAGAGGGGGCTTGTTTGCTATAGCCATTAGTGGTGATGGCGGCGAAGAGTTTTTCTGTTTGTCCGGTCACTTCGATAGCTTCTGCGGCTTCACGACCATGGAAGAGGGCGTTGTACGGGTTGCTGTAGCTCAATTCACGCAAGCCATCCAGAGTATTCAGCGAGGCTGACCAGTGCTCGCCGCTATTGAGCTGTAACTGAACACCCGCCATAAATACACTGTTGCGCTCCTGGGTACTTAGGTACTGGCGCTCGCGCAGCAGATCCATCATTTCAAACAGCAGTCCCTCGGCCTTATCGGTAGCCAGATTGTGTTCCAGCAGCAGGGAAATCATCTGCGCTGTGTCGCGCAGGTTGGAGCCATAATCGCCGTAATAACTGCGGCGCTTGCGCTCAATGGCGAGGCCTTTCTGCAGTGCCTCCTCGGCCAAAGTGGAATCGCCCATGTTGTGCAGTGCAATGGCCAAGTGCAGTTGCGGCAGGGGAGATTGGGTCAGGTCGGAGCCGTTTTCATACAGGCTACGCAATTGGCCGAGTGAGATTTTTTGTACGCGGGACAGTACATAGGCGGCATAGGAACGCGCGGCGTAAGCGTAAAAATTGGGCGCACTGCTGTAGCGTTGCTGATAGAAATTGCCGCGCTCGCGGGCATATTCTTGCAGGCGCTTTAGAGTGGATTCCAGGCGTGTAGTATCGAACACAGTACCCTGGTCCCGCGCGCGCAGTAGCAGGTCAGCCACATAAACAGTGAGCCACTGGTTCTCGGGGGATTCCGGACTCCACAGACCGAAACTGCCGTTGCTTTTTTGCATACTGAAGATGCGTTCAATACCAGCGTTGATGCGATCGGCACGTTCGTTTTCATCGAGCGGCTCGATACCCAGTTGTTGTTGTCGCTGTGGCGTGGCCATTACCAGAGGGTAAACACGGCTGGAGGTTTGCTCAAGGCAGCCGTAGGGGTACTGTAGTAAATTGGCCAGATGATCCTGCAACTGCAGTTGTGGGAGGCTGTCCAGGGATACCAGGGTCTGTACTGTATCCGGCATCAGTGAATCGAAGACGCTGGTTTCGGGGCTGAAATTCTCGCCCCGGGCCAGCATGCGCCGCTGTGTGCGGGTGGTTGCCGGCCAGGCTGGACGTACGCCCAAGCGCCACTGGCGTTCGATGGTGATATCCTGGCCGTCTTCATCTACCGCACCACGGACAACCAGCTGGAATTCCGCATCGCCAGTGGCGTCTTTCGCGGTGATAGGGAAGCGTAAGGTTTTGCGCTCGCCATCGGCCAGCTCTAATAACCGTTCACCCATTTCCATTTCCATTTCCACCGCGCCGACAGATTGCATTTTCACGATGAGCTGCTGGGGGCGGCCACTCAAGTTGTTCAAATCCAGTGCCAGTGTGCTGCTATCGGTGGGAGCCATAAAGCGGGGCAGGGCTGCCTGGGTTACCAGCGGAGAGGCGACTGTCATTTCTGCATCAGCGCTCCCGAAACCGTCTTTACTGAAAGACAAGGCCATCAGGCGCAGACTGCCATTGAATTCCGGCAGCTGAAGAGCAACTTTTGCTTTGCCTTGCGCATCGAATTCTACCGGACCGGAAAACAGTGAGACGATCTGTACATCGGAATTGGGCTCGTCACCGCCACGGGCCAGTTCTGCATCGCCGCCAAAGCGCTGCTCTAACAGTTTGCCGCTGCTGGATTCGATAATGCGGTGGTAGATATCGCGCACATCCACGCCGTAGCGGCGCTGGCCGAAAAAGGCCTCGAAGGGATCCGGCGTTTCGAAGCGAATGATATTGAGCACGCCCACATCTACTGCGGCCAAAGTGGTCCAGGCGGTGCCGCCGTTCGCGCCGATGGAATCTTTATCCGCACTTACGGTTATCTGAACCTCGGAGCCGGGCAGGGCGCGCGCGGGTGCTTCCATGCTCAGCGGCAAGCGCCGAGGCTGCCTATCCAGTGGTAAGTGGGTGAGTCCGAAGGCACGGTTGGGAGCGATACGCGCGTTCTTGTCGGCGGGTCGTAGTGCGGTTACGGAAATATAGGTATCGTGACTGTCCCAGTCTGCTGAAATGGGGATTTCAATTTTGGTGCCCGATTTATCTACTGATACACGTTTGGACCAGAGCAGTTGATCGCTTTCTACCAACACTAACGCTTCACCGTCTGCCGGCGGCACTACCGTGAGTTGCGCCAGATCACCGGATGTGTAACTGGGTTTATCCAGAGATAGCGCCACAGTATCAGGTCGAGCCGCCTGGCCCTTAGCTACCTGATCCTTGCGCCACCAGTAATACCAGTTGCGCCCGGCGTGAAAGCGCAGACTGCTGGTGGCTCCGGTTTTAGTATCGGTAACCTCAAGGCGGTAGTGGCCTGATTCCACGGGCACCGTAAGTTTCAGGGGAGTCTCTTCATTAAATTGCAGTTGGCGGCTGAAAGATTCGAACTCGGCCGTGGAATATTCGTAGTGCCAACCTTGATTTGCTGAGTATTCCCAAAAATACTGGCGATCCTCGGAGATCAATACCGCGTTTAGATTACGCCCGCTCACCAGCTTACCCTGCGCATCGGCAACGATAATATCGAATTCCGGTTTACTGTTGGCTGCGGGGTTTTCTTCGCCGAAATTTGGGCGTATGCCGACCACCGGATGCTCGGGCCATATCAGTACCGGGTGCTGGCGGGTTACAGGGCGGCCTCCGGACTCAAACAGACTGGAGAGTAGGTTGATCTTCAGCGGGTTTTTCGCGTGCTTCCAGCGTGAAAGTAGCGGTAAATTCCCCAGCCCCTCGTCATCCAGCACGATGGTGGGGGCATTAAACTGGCGTACTGGCAATGACTCTTTAGTATCCCCAAACAAATAACCTTTCCAGTGCGGGAAGGGTTCGCGGTAATGACGGACCTGCACCAGGGTTTCCAGGCGGTTGTTCACGGCCGGAGCACCGTACAGGTAGCTGCCTTCGACTTCCAATGTCAGGGGCTTATCGTGCCCCCTTACCAGGCTGTGCGCTTCACCCTCCTGTAATACCAGCTTCATCCGTTCGGGTAGAAACTCCTCCACCTTGAACGGGTAATTCACTTTACGCCCATCGGCCAGCTCTACGTCCAGACGCCAGTCACCGGTCGGTGCATTTTGCGGCAGGGGAATGAGCTTCTCGTAATACCCCGGCGCGCTGGCGTGCCAGGTAAAAGTGCGCGCACTGGTGTTATCGGGCTTGATCAAGTCCGCTTTGATCGGTAGGTCTTTTAAATAGCGCCCGTCGTAATTGCGTAGCAGGCCGCTAACTTGTATGGATTCTGTGGGACGGTACAAGTCCCGGGGACCGTACATAAAGAACTCCATCGGCCTGGAAGGGCGTTGGCCCAGTTTAAAGTCCGACAGGTCCAGCGCTGGTTCACGCAGATCCAGCATGGAGAAATGGCCGGTATTCGGGTCGCGTGCAACAAAAAAGCGATGGACGCCTTCCTGTTGCTGTGCGAGCACAAAGCGGACATGTCCATCCTCTGAGGTCGTATGTTGCTTAATCAGCTTCCCTTTATTATCCAGCAGCGCCACCTCAATACCTTCCAACGCCCCCCCCTCGTCCAGGGACGAAACATAGAGGTCAACGCTGTCCGGGTAGTGGCGCGCGTGTAGGCCTAGGTTGGTTATCGAGAAGTGAGTGACATCGTAAAGGTCGGTGTTGTACACACCAGCCGGCTGCATCACGGCCACATAGATGCCGGGCTGTTTGAGAGGCGCAATATGGCCGATAGAAAGGTCAAAATCCTGCTGAACATACTTCTCTTTAGTGAGATCAAAGTGCGCGCTATAAACCAAATCAGCCACTCCATTGAGCGCCTGTAACTGGTAGTAGTACTTTAGGGACTGATTTTTGATCAAGCTGAAGAAGTCGGAATAGTGCTCAGGTTTGACCCGGTGAAAATGGATCTGTACAGCTTCAATGCTGACTGCAGTCACGGGTAAGCCGGGAGTTACTGTGACAGGAAATATACTGCCGTTACTGGAAAAGCTGATGCTCGGTTCAATGCGACGGGTGCGAATTAGCTCTTGCTGCAGCTCCTGAAGCTCAAGTCCGTCCTCGCTGGGCAGACCGGCACGTATCGAGACTTTGTAGCGTGTATTTGGCTCGATATTGGGGAAGTACAGGATCTTCTGGTTATCTGACAATACCCAGCCACCATCGACATCCTTGCCATCTTCGCGGGAGAGGGTCAGGTAGGAGCCAAAATGGGCATTACCAAGCAACGGCTCGGAAAAGATAACGGCAATGGCCCGTGTATCCTTGAGCATCCGCTCTGCGATGTGGAGAACCTTGAGAGGGCGATCTGTTGATCCCTGGGTAACAGGCTTGCTTTTGTTTTCGGTCATTGCAGCTGGTGCAAGCGCCTCTTCCGATTCATACGCTGGCTCGCTTGTATGGCTTACAGAAGCGACCCTTGATGTAGCGGTTTTGATCTTATCTCTATCTGTTGGGGAAACTTCCTCTGCTTTCTTTTCATCGTTGCTTCGAGGGCCGGTCTTCGCTGTCTCAGTAGCATTGCTTGTAAGGCCATCAGTACCCGCCATTTCCGACTTCTCTGGTACGCAGGCTGCAATGAAAAGACAGAGAAGAATGACCGCAATCCAGCGCGGCAAGCGGTGAGGGGGCATGGATATTTCCTTATTGATCGTTTGAAGCGGCGGATAATTTAGACGGTCTTGAGAGTTGTCTCAAGCTTTCATATTACGCCAAGTGTTTAGAGTCTGGCACTAGGGGTATCTACTTCAATTAAGGATATAAATAGGGTTAACAATTAAAATTTAGGAACTTGTCGACCACAACCTTGTTATCCGCGGCTAGTGTATCGGTGATGATAAGTTCGAGAATTTTGACAGGGAAAAGCCCATAGTCTTCGACTTCACTCCAGCTGGTTACATCTCAATCTTATTGTAGGTGAGCTCTCGAAGTGGATATTATTCAGGGCTTTACGGTCCGCATCGCCCCAGTTTATTTCTTGCTTACATGCCTTTTGGTATCATGGTACTGCCAAAGAACGTTAATAATCTTCCACTCGTTTTTATCATTTTTATATAAGTGCGCATAGTCAATCCACTCATCTACAGATAATTTTACGGATGCAGCTCGGTTATCAATATCAAGTATATCTATATCTATTTTGGGGGAGGGTGGAAACTTGTCGTCATCCTTATTGTAGTTTTCGGCGATCCAAATCATAGTTTCATAGTCTGTCTCCATTATGAACTCCGAACCATCCTTAGCTTTCCAAAAGGTCCTTTTGGCTAATTTTTTATCTAAACCCCTACGCATTAAATTGGGCTTAACTTGGTGTTGGGACTCGATATAGTCGAGCATAGCCCTTTCTATGCTTTTCTTATCATCAGGCGAATGGGCGTTTACAGCGCAAGCTAGTAGGGTAGAAAAAATGTACAGTGCTATTCGATACATAAATACTTCCTTGGATGATTTATTTTACAAAGGCCTAACCTTTGCCCTTATTTTTTCGGTCCGCCTTAATTCAGCTTCGCAGGTACAGTGCTGACCCTCAATGGATTCGGCTGTCGGCCATGCTTGTAGATGGCAAGGCCCTTTTGGAATTTCTAGTCGTTGCTATGGAATGAGGGCATCCATTCGAGAAGGAAATTTCTTTCGACGAGTTATACGGCACTTTAATTTATACTCTGCTTTGGCAAAGATGACTTGGTGCACGATTCATCGTAGTCTTGACAGATGGCTGAATACTACCAAGTTGGCTCGGAGTTACTCAGAGATTCCCTATATTCGTAATTTCTTTAATTTAACCGCCGTCCCAAAAGCCATAATCTCACAAGACCCTTCCATAATAGCGCTTGTAGTGAAGCGAACACCTACCACGGCATCTGCACCGGCCTGATGGGCATTATCACCAAGTCGTTGTAGGGCAGTATTCCTGGCATCGGTCAGCATTTCGGTATAGCCACGTATCTCTCCACCAACAATACTTTTTAAGCCCGCCATAACATCGCGACCGATGTGCTTGGATTGCACAACATTGCCTGTAACAACCTCTAGAATCTCCAGGATTTCGTTTCCTGGTATAGTTTCGGTGGTTGAGTAGATCATGTGGATTCCTTCGCTAGGGTACGTACATATAGTTAATTGAACATTATTATCCTCCGTGTGATTTCATAAGTAAACTGAGTTGCTTCAAGGTATTTTTCCTGGAAATTGATAGGAAAAATGCACATTTTATGAAGTCATGTTGGAGGAGGCTTCAGGCTTCTTACTGGAAAGTCACGTTACCTTATATACTTCAGTGCGGAGATTGGCGGCCACTTTTTAAAGGTAAATAAAGTGGCCGTGTTGTTTAAAAGCCATTGCCGGCTAAGCATTGTACCAAGGAGGAACAATCCACTGCCCGCCGCGCCAGTCACTGGGTACTAGATTGTTGTACCCTTGCCCCAGACGATTGGGCTTTTCAGTGGAGGGGTTCATTGCCCAACCCTCGGCTAGTGTGACTTTGATACCGGATTTTATACAGAGATCTATAAATTCTTTGAACCCCTGTAAAGTTTGAATAACCACTTCATTGCGTGCAGGAGTAAACGCGATAAGAGGCAAATCAACATCATTTACAAAGGGGCGCGCAGCTTCATCACTGTGCCATAGCACATTTCTTTTGGGGAAGGGCCCCCACTGACTGCCTCTATTACGCGGGATACGAATATTTGCGATAACAGAGTTGACAGTCTGACCCACTTCATAGATCCGGTTGGTCATATTACCGAGCTTGGTACCTTGCCCTTGAGTGGTAAAATATCTCTCGAGTTGGCTTGCGATACGACGACGCTGGGACCAGGCTTGGGTAGTACCAAGCATACGGCGATCATTCCCATACTTGTTATATCTGTTTGCGCCTTGCTTATATGGCCAAATGGCAAATAAATCATAGTCGCCAGTAATGGCGTTAAGAGGATGCTCCTCTCGGAACTGCCGATGTTCGATAGGGTTGGTCATCGCCAGCAGCGGTTCGTACAGGTCTTTGTATTTAGTGTCATATGGAACGACGATATTCCCACGTTCCTGGATAAAACCAGATTGCTTGCTTTTTTCTTTGTCAACATATATCCCCCACATTTTCCCTAAATGTGTATCGACCTTAATTAGCGAGTAATGAAGAGTAATGCCGCTGGGGTGTCTGGCCACTCCTTCGTAACGATCCTCAGTCTTTCTTATGATGTTTATTTTATTATTGTGAGCTAGCCAATTGACCCTTTCTTCATGCAAGCGTAAAGGTGTTGTAGATGCGGCCCAGCCAGCGCCCGAGTTTGCATCGGTAAGAGCTTCGTGGTGTTCATGACAATTATATTTTGCCTTCCGCATACCATATTTATTCAAACGCGGATCACGTAATACGAAACCGGCCATTGGACCCCAGTCACAGGATTTCCCATGAATTCGAAAGCCCTTGGTGTCATAGCCTTGTTCAAGTAACTGAGTGCAAGTTGGCCCTGTCGCTCGCACCATAATGACACACCGGAGAGATGCTGCAGTGGTTTTAAATGCCTCGGCATGAGTGGCTGGACAGCCAATGAGATTCTCACGTAATGCGGCGTTATTATAGGTGAATTCCATATGTCAGCTCCCTGCTTGAAGGCTACTAGCGATTACTGGTAGGCTCAGATTGTACAACCCCGAATATTCGATGATGTCTCTGAAGCTCGACCGGACCTTTAAAAGTGCACCTGCGCTGTTGTAGGTTATGGCCATTCGTGGCGAGCGTTGATGGCCGGCGGGCTTTATGGCCCTCAGAATGGCCCTCAGAGATATCACTGGGTTATTCAGAGGTTTTGTCTCTTTGAATATATAGATAGGTGAGTTAAAAGCAAGTGAATGTTATACGAGGTGTTGAATGTGTTTTTTTATTTCTTACTATTTAAAATATTTTCTACACACTGGGTGGTTGTAATGGAAGAGGTGGATGATTAATCTATTTTGTTGCTCGTGTGTAGAGTATACGAAGTCTTCTGGGAATAATAAAAAAGTAGGGTGGACTGGGTGATTACTGATTCAGATTTGGTTGAAAGATATCAGGATAGAAGTGTTATACCGCTTAGTCTATCGCGTTGGTTTTTTCTTGGCGTGTGTTTGGTGCAGACCACTTTCGTGTCAGCAGTCACGAAAACAAACGATTGGGTAGAGGATATCGATTACTTCCACCAAGAGCTGGAAAAGAGTCATATCAATCTCTATCACACAGTTTCTAAGGTTGAGTTTGCAGAGAAACTGGCACAGCTTAAATCCAGATTGCCGAGTCTTTCTGAAAATCAGTTGCTGGTTGAAATGATGAGGGTTAGTCGGTTGGTTGGGGATGGACATACTCAGCTCGCTTTTTGGAACCAGAGTATAGATATTTATCCTTTCCAATTTTCAGAGTTTGATGGTGATCTTCGTCTTGTTGCTACAAGTGAACCCTATCGGCACCTACTAGGTTATAAATTAACTGCTATTGATGGTACTCCCGCAGGTGCTGTCGTTACTAGACTCACTCCTATAGTGCAGGGGGTTGAGAATGAACATTCGTTAAAAAGAAAGCTTGCTTTCCAAATAAACGTTGCATAAATCCTTGAGGGTGCAGGTATTACAACGAGTACTAAGCGAGCAGCCTATTTATTTGCAAGTGACTCAGGTCAAGAGGAAGTCGTCTCGGTGTCTTCTGTGCCAATGGAGGCATACTCCTCTAAAATTACCCACAAACTCTTCCCCAAGACTACTCTCTTCAAGTCAAAATCGATCATAGAGTCATCCTATCTATGGATGTCCGCAGATGAGAGAAGGCAAACAGCTTACATTTACTTCAAAAGGTATCCCAGTTTTTCAGATATGGAGCGCTTTGGGACTGATGTAGAAAAATATTTGAAGAAAAATGCTATCAAAAATTTGATTGTTGATTTTAGGGATAATGGCGGTGGAGACTTCTTTGTTGGTTTAACTCTGGCTTGGAAGCTGGTTCTTGTAGATAGTATTGATTGGGATCACGGCGTTTATACGTTGATTGGTGGTAGGACTTTTTCCGCATCGATGAGTAATGCAGCCCAATATCGCCAAATATTGAATGCCAAGTTAGTGGGAGAGCCTACCGGAGGGAATCCTGTTGGCTATCAGGATATGGATCAGTTCTCTTTGCCTAACTCCGACTGGGTCATAACCTACTCCAAGCGCAACTACAGGTTCCAGGAAACCTATACAGAGGGTGTACAGCCGGATGTTCTGATTAAACAGGATTGGCAAAGCTATAAGAAAGGTATAGATAGACCGCTGGAATGGATTCTGGGTGATATCAAAAGTCGTATGTGAGTATGCAAATTTATTTTCCCTTTTCTTGATAAATAGCTGTACGGGTCTCTAACGTTATTAGAAGTAATCTGCGAAAGTATTGGATATTAGTGTATGGTCAATTGTCTTTACAGGTGAGAGTGTGTTGCCCATTTAAACGGTGCTTCCGTTATCAGTTGTGCTCAAGGGGAGCCTCCTGGGACCACTCATGAGTTACTTGCATACTCTTGGATTGGAGGAGGCTTCATGCCGTCATAATGGGCAGCCAGGCGCCAAAGTAATTTATAAGGTATATTTGTTGTCGATTTTTAAACGATAATTTCTTGTTGTGTAGAGCAGTGGATACTGCCACCCCCTGAGGCGACTCCGTCAATGGTGATCTGTTCTATCTTGCGGTCTGGGTAGGCACTTTGCAAAGCAGCTTTGGCTCTATTGTCTGCTTTTTGGTCGCCAAATTTTTGTGCAATAATTGCACCGTTGCAGGCGTAGTAGCCTATGTAACCTGCGGCAAAATCTTTAGAGTCAAAACTTTCGTTAACGATTTCAGGTGTGTCTATAATACGAAGATTTAATGGCTTTCCATCCGCATCGACACTGTTACTTAAGATGTCAATGTTTTCTCGTGTTACTTCATAATCATAGGAAAGGCGGTAATTGTCTCTGCTGGCGATAACTTCACCTGGCTTCACAAAGCGGGCATAAAAATCGGTATGACCATCTGTTATATCCATGCCTTTTCTACCTTTAAGCCAAATGATTTTACGTAGTCCGAGTAATTTGTTAAGTTCTTCTTCGATATCTTTTTTTGACCATCCTGGATTGCGATTCCTATTAAGAATGCAGCTCTCGGTCATAATAGCTGTACCATTACCATCAACCTCAAAACAACCGCCCTCTAGTACAATATTGGCTTTCTCTAGGGTTGCTCCAGATTTATTGGCGATATATCTGGCGATATGTTTGTCGAGAGAGTGTTCCTGTTTGTTACCCCAGCCATTGAAATTGAAATCTATAGCAATTTTTTTCCCATTGATGGATTTTACAAAAGTGGGGGCCGTATCACGTAGCCATAAGTCATCGATTTCAAGTAGGTGTAGCGCGATTTCAAAGTTTGAATTGCCAATATTCAGTAATTGTTGCGCTTTAGGAAGATCGTCTTTGCTTACCAATATGGATACTGGTTCATACTGGGCAATCGTATTGGCAATTAATGCCAGGTTTCTCTTAACTTCTGGAATTTGCTTGTGTGACCAAATATAGTCATTGGCAACAAAAGCCATCCATGTGCGCTTATGTAGGCCGCTTTCGTCAGGCATGTAAAGGGAGTTGGAGGTGAAATTCTGCCTAGCCATTGCTCTTCTCCCAAGTAGAGAGCTGCCAATTAAAAGAGAGTTTAATTTAATAAACAGCCTTCGATTAATCATATCGTATCCTATTGTTTATGTTTTGACCGTTTCTTGGGGCTGATCGTAAGTTTAATGTTGCATCCCCCTTTATGGCTTTCATTTGGTGGCTTAATTGAAGTTCCCCGTGGACTGATAGAATACTCTAATAGTTCCAAAAATTACTGTTATTTCTATTCAGTAGATATTTTTCTAAAAAGTGTCGGTCCGTTTCGTACAAGTTACATCTTTCGGTTGGGTCTATTAAAATTATATATAGATTTTTTAATATAAGTTTAATGTTGAGGTTGTAATAAATTAAAGTGGCAGTTCTACATTTTACCCCGTACTGGCAAAGAAAAGATAGCTTACATCATGATTTGTAGGCAAAAGACCGTTAGGTGTTCATGCTTGGCTTACTGGCTAGTATTTTATGTTGCCTATGGTGAAAGCAGTCTAAATGGAAGGGTTAGCTCTTATGGTTGCTGTATATTTTTATTTTATCTTAATATTAAAAAATTCATCTTGTAGGGAGCTAATCGGGAGGGCGGCAATGATGAACATTATAATACGTTACTGTGGAGTGCTAGTCGGAACTGAGGCCGCGGTTGTTCCTGGTTAAAGTATGGACACTCTAACAATGGTTGCAGCTTTCTTTATCATAAGTTGGCGGCTATATGATCCTACCCGCTAACGACGGACAGCCAGTGATCAAAAACTGAGACCGCTAATCGATGGAACCCTTTGGCATATCCATCTACTATCAACGCAAGTAACTCTGGAAACCGGGCTCGCAGCAAGCGTTGATGATTTTTTGTCAGTGAGATAAATGGTCGACTACTCATTCACTCCTCCTTTTTATCCCCTACATTCTTATTAGTCAGTGCTATGAAGTACAACAAACTGTTTTAGAGGTACTCTGTATTTGCAAAACCGGTGGATTGTGGGTCTCTATCGGATTGTGCGCAAGCTCCATAAGAATATCGATTGGGTATTCAGGAGTGTAAAAGGAAATTCATCGGGTTTACACCCACGAACCTTAGATATGCATTTGCTACATTGTTAGGTGCTTCCCATTGCGGATAATGCCCTATCTGTGCCAGTTCTACTATATCTGTCGATCTATCTATTAATTGGCGAAATCGTTCCACCATATGCTTCCCTGATACCGGATCCAATGAACCATTGATCAGTTGTAGAGGACCAGGGTATTGGTTCAGGGCTTCTACCCAGCGTTGTCGATTTTGGCGTCTATCACGCATGTAGGTGATTAGTTTATAAAGAAGTTGGTTGCCTTCCTTGTATTGGAGTATTTGCCATAGTTCTCGTAGATCTTTCTCGGAGGGTTGTGTATCCGGTCCGAAAATGGCTCTGAAACTGCGGCAGAATTGTCGATAGCTCATCAACTTATTGACCAGGGAGCCAAGAGGAGAGTGCAGAAGCTTTTGTACGAGGCGGGCTTGGTGAGCTTCTGGAAACAGGCCTCCATTCAGTAGGCAAACAGAGAGATACTCTATCGCGCCACTGCTATTGGCTCTAGCGAGCAATTCCTGAGCAACAGTATCGCCATAGTCGTGGGCTAAGAGGTGTGTTCCATTGACGTTTAAGTGTTGCAGAAGGGCTTCGTGTAAGTCAGCTTGTCCATGAATGCTGTAGTTATGCTGTTTGGGTTTATCGGAATAACCAAAGCCCAGCATATCCATGGAGATACAGCGAAAGTGCTCTACAAGTTGGGGCCACACTTTTTGCCAGTCATAACTACTCGTTGGAAAACCGTGAATCAAAAGCAGTACTGGTTTATGTCGGCAGCCTGGGTTGCTATCGATATAGAAGAGTTGGTGGCCTTGATACTCAAAAATCTTTCCGTTTGATAACCACTGCTGAGGTTGCATTAGCTGTTCCATTTCTTATTGTTGTATTTGTGGTAAAGATTGCACGACAAGCGCGCAACCTCAAGCAGCGGCTATCAGATGGAAAGTATTTATCCTGTTCCTCGCAGGGCGTAAACCGCGGGCTTGTTGATTATCTTCCATACAGAAAGCAGGGTAACCGAGGCGGTTAGGCCGATAATAAGTAGTGGCGGCAGCAGCCATCCCAAGAGGCTGGTTTCAATGCTGAACTCGCTTTGCTCAAGCCATAGCGCCAGTGGGACCACTACCAGAGTCGCTAAGGCGATACCGATAACTACGGGAATCAGGCTATCGATTAGGGTGTGGTAGAAAATCGTCGCGGGGCGGGCGCCGATTGCCAAGCGCACGCCAAGCTCAGTACGCCGCAGTTGTACACTGTAACTGATCACCCCAAAGATACCGATGGCAGCGAGGCTGAGTGCGATTATTGTTAGGGCGGTGGTCACCCAAACTGAAACCCGGTCATTGCTGAGAAGTAGGTCTCGTGCCTGCTCCAGGGAGAATAGCTCGGAAACTTTGTACTGCCTGTTTACCTGTGCAAATTCCTGATTTATCTCTGTGGTGCTGAGTGGTTGGTGAGGCTTGTGTTTTAGTACGAGTAGGGGATAGCTCACATTGATACCGCGCACAAATAAGCGGGCGGGTTCCTTTTTGCCGGGCAGGCTTGCGTTGCGCACTACACCGACCACTTGGTAGGGCCTATCACCGCGCCAATAGAAGCGCTTGCCTAATACTTCGCCGCTGGGTTCTAGTTGCTGGGCCAAGGTTTCGTTGACGAGTATCATGCGATTGTTATCGGAAAACTCAGCCGCATTGATGTGCCGACCTGCCACTAGCGGCATACGTAAGATGGAAAGGTAGTTTTCGTCGACTACCGTGGTCTTGGCCATCACCGGGCTTTGCCGGCTGGCATCATGACTTAGGGATGTGGTCCAGAGTGGCCGGCTGATAGAGATAGGGGTGTTCAAGCTCAAGCTGGCATTTTGTACTTTGGGGTGCTCCAGTAATCTCTGCCTGATGGCCTTCAGATAGCCCTCGCGCTCCGCAGTGGGGGCGCCCCTAAGATTGCCGATATTCAGAGTCATCACTTGAACGCTGTCCAAAGGGAAGCCAAATGGCTGGTTAATCAGACGATTGGCTTGCAGGAAAATTTGCAAACTGGCGACGATAAGTAAGCTGGTCATCGCTACTTGACTGCTGATGAGTACCTTACGGATGAGAGGCGAAATCTGTACGCCGGAACCTTTGCCGCTGCTCTGCAACATTTGATTCAGTGCGCGGTAATTAATCTGGCGACTGACGATGGCTGAGAAGAATAGGGCGAGAAGTAAGGCACACAACAGCGCGAAAACCAGTGTCTGCCAGTTTAAGGTAAGTTCTTGAATACGAGGAATTTGTTCCGCCGCCATCATCTTGACTACTTCCGTCGATCCCAGGGCCAAAAGTAGGGAAAGTAATGCCGCCCCCAACATGAGTAGGCCGATTTCGCACAGCAGGGCGAAAAAGATATGTTTTTTGTGTGCGCCCAGCGCAACCTGTATCGCCATAGTGCGTTGTTGTTTGGCTGCGCGAGATAGAATCAGGTTGGTGACATTGGCGCAGGCAATTAACAGGAGCACCAGTGTACCCCCCATTACCATTAGGGTTCGCGTGGTGCTGTCGGCAAGAATTTTATTGGCGAAGGGGGTGAGCCGGTATTCAACGGACCTTTCTACCGAAGAGGATCTTCCCGCTAGTGCAGCTTGATATTGGGCATCCATTAATGTGCTCAATTCATGCCCCGCGCTGGCGGGGTCAATGCCCGGCTTCAGCTTTCCTGTGAGCATGCGGAAAGGCAAAAAGCCTCTCCAATTATTTCTGCGCTCTATTTGTGTATCGTTAAAGTCCCAGGGCAGCCAGACCGCCGTTTGTCGGCCCTGCTTATAGATTTGGGGTTCAATGAAGTCTTTGGCCGTGACGCCGACAATGCGAAAGTCCACCTCCCCAAATTGCAGGCTTTGCTCCAAGACATTTGGGTTGCGCCGGAACATCTGCTCCCAGGTTTGATAGCTGATAACCGCCACGGGAACCCGGCTGTCGAGCCCTTCATCGGTATTGAATTGTCTGCCCAGGGCCAGGGGTGCTCCAGCCAGCTGGAGATATTCTGGAGAGACATAGGAAACATTCACCCGTGGTGATCCGGATAAATTGCGAACCACATCTTCCCAGAAGTACACCAGGGCGCTGGACTCGAAGAAACTGTCGTTCTTATAGATTTCAACCAGGGCGGGGTATTGGCTGTTGTTTTCCAATCGCAGCTGCTTGTTCTGGTAGAGATTACCATTCACGACATACAGCCGATCTTCGTCCGGGTAGGGTAGGGGCGCGGCTAGCAGTTGGTAGTTGAGATTAAATAGCGTTACCAGGGCGCCGAGGGTGATACCCAGGGTCAGAATAATAGTGGTGGCATAGCTCCGTGCCCGGTTGAGGGACTGGAGGGCAATGGACAGGTCCTTTGTGGTGATCATAGGGCCATCTCATGTGGCTCTTTTATGGGCTGCGGCGCTGAGATTTGTCCATCCAACAGATGCAATTGGCGGCCGGCCATGTCCGCATAGCGGGGGTCATGGGTCACCATGCACAGAGTAGTCCCTTCACTGTTGAGCTGCCGTAGCATTTCCATTACGGCATCGCCATTGTGGGAATCCAGGTTGCCGGTGGGCTCGTCCACCAGCAGCAGGGACGGATTGCCAACTAGCGCCCGGGCTATGGCGATTCGCTGCTGTTGGCCACCCGATAACTGATTAGGTTTGTGAGAGGCCCGGTGACTCATCCCCACCTTCTCCAGGCAGTGTTTCACTTTTTTGTCGGCTTCAGACTTGGGAATTGAATTGCGCCGATAGCGCAGGGGCAGGGCGATATTGTCGTAGACAGAGAGTTCGTCAATCAGGTTAAAGGACTGGAAGATAAAGCCTACTTTCTCGTTACGAATTGTTGCCGCCTCACTGAGCGTCAATTGAGCGACTTCAGTGCCTTCAATCTGATAGCTGCCGCTGGTGGGGAGGTCCAGCAGGCCGAGAATCGAGAGCAGTGTGGATTTACCGCAACCCGAGGGGCCGCAGATAGAAACAAATTCCCCCGAGTAAATACTCAGGTCAACGCCCCGCAGGGCGTGAGTTTCCATTTCTTCGGTGCTGAACACCTTAGTGATCCCGGCCATATGAAGGATTGGCTTGGACATAGCGAACTCCCTGTTCTCGCTTTGGGTTTCAGGCTTTAGTCAATAATCTGGATATGCTCAGCTTCATTAAAATTGGCCATATCGGATAGGATGATACGGTCTGCTTCATTGACGCCTTGGGTGATCTGGATATATCGGCCTGACTCCTCGCCAAAGTTTATCGATTGTAGTGCCGCTTCTTCCCCGTTTTTGTTGATCAGGAAGAGGGTTGTCTCACTGTGCCTCTGTACATTGATAGGCCTCTCGACGAACAGCGTATCTTCCATGGTGGCAGTGAAGATCCGGGCATCGACGTTGAGCTGTGGCCTGGCGGACTCCGGGGCGCCAGCGTTGAAGGCAATTTCCACTTCGATATTGCCGTCCCGAACTTCAGGGGTAATACGGGTTACCACGCCCTCAACTTTTTCTCGGCGGGTATCAATTTCAGCGGGCTGGCCAACTGCCAGTTGCTCTGCTTTGGATTGTGGTACTTGAACCAGGGCGAGTAGATCTGTCTCGCTGCCGATCAGCGCCAGCTCCTGGCCGGGGCCGACACCTTGCCCCAGCTCCACGGGTAGCCGTTGTAGTATGCCGTCCAGACCGGCGCGTACTGTCAGGCGGTCTGCGCGTTGCTGGATGCTTTGCAGTTGGGTTTGAGCTTGATTGATTTGCTCGCGCTGGATTAACTCCGATTCGACGGCAACCTTGTGCAGGTGATTGATACGCTGTTTTTGCAGGTCCACGCGTTTCTTCATCTGCTCTTGGCGTAAAACGGTAGTTTGGTAGGTGAGCTGGGAAACCACTCCACTTTTCACCAGCTTGTCTTCGGCTTCGCGGCGCAGCTTAATCACCTGATAGTTGGCGTTCAGCTCAGCGAGTATAGCCTCTTCAGCGAGGACATCCCGCTGGTTGTTGAGTATAAGCCGGCGAAGATTGGCCGCTTCCTGTTCAAGGGAAGTTTCGGCGGCATCCAGTTCGCGCATTAGCTCTGGGTTACTGAGTTGCATAATGATGCTGTCTCTTTGCACTTCGGCACCGGGACGCAATACGATTTTTTGTACATTGGCTGCGGTCAGGGCGGTAATCAATGTCTGTTTATCTGAGCGCAATATGCCGTAGCCATCCACCACTACCTGTAAATCCCCACGCTGGACAGTACCCAGCATCAGTTGTTCGCGATCCACCTTGTGGGCGCCTTCAGGTAGGAGTAAAAGAGTGCTTGCGATTGCCACAAAAGAAAGCGCAGTTGCGCCAATAATGACAGGATGCTTGAAAAAAGGGTGCTTCTTGGGTTTGATGATATCCATATCGTGGAACTTTCCTGTGTCGAACTGCTTTCCCTAGCTATTAGAGATTGTTTATTGCTTGTTGAGAGTTAAGAATTGTTAGACTCGGAGGATGAGATAAACCCCTGTCGGAACTTTGAGGGGAAAAGGTCCTGACTTTCTTATTAGCGCTGTTGAACATATTACAGTTTTCTAGTGATGAAAGCTCAGTTGCAATATCTGAAATGCATTTCCTAATAGAAGTTAAAGTTGCAGGAAAATAAGGTGCATGGCCAGCGGCTTGCGACGAATTGTTGGGAAATATAAGATAGTATGAATTCTGTGATCCAATCGTTTACACCTTGAGGAAAGAGATTCCCAGCGCCATAGGCAAGTAAGAAGATAAATATCTATAGGGATATTGGGATATTGGGATATTGGGAGTGCAGGGTGCGAGTACTGTAAAGTGGCGCTTCTGCGATGTTGTAGAAACGCCTGACTTTTACCTTGAGCAAAATTAATCGTTTGAACTGAATTTTGGATGTTAATCTTGTAGAACCTGCTGATAGCCTTGTGTATATACCCAGTCATTATTTTTTACGGGTAAATGGCACCCGAAACAGTTGTTGAGGCCACTTCCTTTCCAGGATTTTGTTTCACTCTGTGCGATTCCAGGTTTAAATAAAGCCCATCCCCAACCTTCGGCCCAAGATTCGTTATCAGGGAATCGTCCCTTGCTATTTTTTACCATCATAAATGTAAACTGAAGTGCTGAAGAGTAATAAGCCAGTCCAGTAGTTAGGGGTTCTGATTTGGTATTATTGACGTCTTTCACCAGTACTGAGCCATCCGGGAACTTCCCATTTTTACGATAGGCATTAACCGCTTCGGGTTGAGTGTAAACATTGTGTGTATCCCAGCCTTTACCGTTTGAAGACTTTACTTGGTAGGAGCCGAGAAATGTCCAGTTTCTGCGATAATCCATGGGCAAAGTGATGTTTCCCTGTTTATCGACAAGATGACTGTATGTCGACTTTAGGTCTTCTTGGGCTATGGTCTGTAAGCTAAACATAAGCACAACAGTGGCTAAAGAGATGATCCGCATGACGCTTCTTCCTTTACTGATTTAATGGCTGTGAGGGCTAACCCAAGTCTTCAATTTTTTGAAAGTATAGGGAGGCATGGGCAAGTTGACTGTCAGCTAGCTGACATAACGGCGAGACTTATCTTTGGCTTAAAGCTTCCTGGGCAATTTTGTTGAGCAGGCAGATATGTTGGCGTGTGTAATCGATAACACCATCCTCCTTCCAGCGACTGAGAAGTTGGCTAACGGTTTGTCTACTACCCCCCGCCATGGCCGCTAGCTCAGACTGAGAAAGTTTGACGTCCAGTTCATGTCCGTGAGCACATGGCTGCCCCCGAAAGTGGAATAGTTGAGACAATAAGCTTGCTAATCTTACCGGTAAAGGTGCGGTTATATGCTGAAACAGACGTTGTTGTAATAGGGATTCCCTATTAGCTAAGTGCTCTATGAGATCTTTTGGAGTTTGTGACAGTGAGCGCATCAAGGTATCGATATTTTCTAGTAGAGCTACCTCAAGTTCACAGCCTATTTTGGCAACTGCTTCGGTATCTTGTGATTGCCCACCGAAACCTGGTCCAAACCAGGAACCTGGACCATACAGATCAACAACTCCCGGATTACCATGAAAATCTACTTTACGGATAAGAACATAGCCTGTGTGAATAAAGTAAATCTTCTGAGAGGTTTGTCCCTGTCGGAATAATTTCGTTTCTTTCGCGCAGTATATTCTTTTTGTTTTAGTAATGGCTTCTTGCAACTTAACATTCCGCAGGTGAATTTGGAGTGTGTGGTTTGGTTCCAATCTTTTTTAGTTTGAGCTGATCAATGTAGAGACGTTTGTAGTGAAGGTATCTGCCCAAAAGTTAATTAGAAATATATCGATCCTCAACACTTTTTTAAACAATAACAAACCATTTTTTCGCAGTTCCAGTAGTTAGCTGGTCTAGTATTGTGACGGTCTAAAGCACAAAGAGCCAGTATCATCGAGATGTTCTATGTTTCTGCCAAGTCTTGGGTTTAGGGGCTTCCTCAATCTTATCGAGGATGGCGACTAGAGCCGCTAGGCTTGTTGATTTCCCTTCATACCAACGTCAGGTTCTCAGTTATGTGCTCCGATTCAAACCGGACTAACCGCCCGGAATATGATCAGGTGATACAAGATATCGCCGATTACGTTCTCTACTACAAGGTTGATTCAGATGAGGCTTGGCGCACGGCGTGCCACTGTCTCATGGACTCCCTCGGGTGTGCATGTTTGGCGCTAAGTTTTCCTGAGTGCACAAAATTACTCGGCCCTACAGTAGAGGGGACTCTGGTCCCCAGTGGCGCCCGTGTTCCAGGTACACAATTTTGTCTGGACCCAGTAAAGAGCGCCTGGGATATAGGCGCTACCATTCGCTGGCTGGATTACAACGATACCTGGCTCGCGGCGGAGTGGGGGCATCCTTCTGACAATTTGGGAGCCATATTGGCCGTCTGCGACTATCTCTCCCAGAAGAAATTGACCTTTGCAGAACCCCCGTTAAAGATGCGAACCGTTCTAGAGGCGATGATAAAAGCCTATGAGATCCAGGGCGTATTGGCATTGGCAAACAGCTTTAATCGTGTGGGCCTCGATCATGTTCTGCTTGTGCGGGTCGCTTCAACGGCAGTGGTGGCCTGGCTAAAAGGCGGGAGTAGGGAAGAGGTGATGGCAGCCATTTCCCTGGCGTGGGTGGACGGCAGCGCCTTACGTACTTACCGGCATGCGCCCAACACCGGTTCGCGTAAATCCTGGGCTGCAGGGGATGCTACGTCACGGGGAGTTCGTTTGGCTGATATCGCCCTGCGGGGGGAGATGGGGGTGCCCGGCGCACTTACCGCAAAACAGTGGGGTTTTTACGATGTTTCGTTCAGTAAGACCAGCGCAGATCAGAAAATAAAGGCGCCGGAAAATCGTGAATTTCACTTTCCCCGTGATTACGGCTCCTATGTTATTGAGAACATTCTGTTCAAAATTTCCTTTCCCGCAGAGTTTCATGGTCAGACAGCTTGTGAAGCGTCAATTATCCTGCATCCACAGATTGCGGGGCGAATTGCGGAAATTGATAAAGTTGTAGTGACTACCCATGAATCGGCTATTCGCATTATCGCTAAAACAGGCCCCCTGGCGAATGCTGCGGATAGAGATCACTGTCTTCAATATATTGTTGCCGTCGGCTTGCTATTTGGTCGTTTATCTGCTGGTTTTTACGAGGATGATTTTCATCGGGATCATCCAGAAATAGATGAGTTGCGCAAAAAGATGGTTGTGGTAGAAGACAAGCGTTATTCCAAAGAATATCTGGAGCCAGAGAAGCGATCTATTGCCAATGCGGTTCAGGTGTTTTTTAAAGGCGGCGGCAAGACAGATCAGGTTGCCGTCGAATATCCATTGGGGCATCGGCGTCGACGTACGGAGGGTATTCCGTTGTTGGGGGAGAAATTCAGATCAAATCTACTCTCGCGTTTTCCCCCTCACCGAGTAAAAAAGATTGTCGGTATCTTCGAAGAGCAGGAGAAACTTGAGGGAATGCCAGTGAACCGATTTATGGACCTGTTAGTAATTTAGTAAAATCCGCTTCCATTTTCGTCAGGTACTAAAAAGGCGGCTAAAGCCGCCTTTTTTCAAGCTCTTTACACTGAGCGATCGCCTAACGGCTCAACCTAAACCCAATTTGGATGAGCGTTGCTCAGGGTGTTATTAGAACTTGTATTCAGCACCGATACCGGCATAGTTGCGGTCGTAGTCGCCATCAGCAGTTTCGTCGGTGTAGAAACCGAATACTTTGGCTGCGCTGTTGAACTTGTAGTCAACGCCCAGGCTATAGGTCTCACCGTCTTCTTTCTTGATGTCAGACTGGCCGTACTGAGCTTTTAGAGTCCACTGCTCGATTTTGTACGCAACAGAGCCCATCCAGCCGTCGGTGTTCTCACCTGCGCCATCTTCCTGGTCTTCAAACAGTGCACCAACCTGTACAGGGCCGATGTTGTACTGGGCTACAAAGCGCTGAACGTCAACGTCCTGACCTTCAACATCCTGGTCGATGGCGTAGGCCATGTAAACACCGTTGTTGTCATAGGCAACGGAAACGGAAACACCGTTATCACGGGTAATTTCATCACCCAGAATGACGTCACCATTATCGTCCTGACCGAGGATTTCGTAGCCAATTACTTCGTCTTTGTTGCTGATGTAAGCCGCAGAAGCTTTGAAGCCTGCGAAAGACGGCGTAGTGTACTGCAGGGCGTCCTCTTCGCGGTTGTCGCTGCTGGTGATCAGGCTTTTGATGTCGCCTTCGAGGTCGTTGAACAGGTCAACTTTCTTCTGGGCTACTTTCAGCGGGGTGTCGAATTTACCCGCGATTACCTGACCGAAGCCGCCTTCCAAACCCGCGTAGATGTTGCGCTGGGAGAAGGTGTCATCAGCGTCGCCGTCCATATCTACCTGGTATTCCATGCGGTAGATACCCTTGATACCGTCGGTCAGGGCGATCTCACCCTTCACGCCCAGTCGGGAAGCGTTGCTTTGAACGTCAGTGACAGAGCCGTCATCTTCGTCGGCAGACTGGAAGGTAACATTGGCTTTGCCGTAAAAGTCGAGGACATCGCCTTCTTCTTGGGCGTTGGCCAGAGTAGGGATCATGGCAACAATGGCCAGAGAGAGAGCGGTCTTATTCATAGTCGTCTCGCACAGATTATGGTTGTGGTGTGAGGGGAAGCCTTCCGTTTAGTTTGTTGGCTGTCCCTCGATTTGGTGCGGATTTTGCGACCTGAATATTACAAACATGTTAAAGGCGGTATTTTTCTTGAAAAAATATGACCAACGAGTGTCATAAAAACGGCAAAGGCCGTCATTAAGTGGCTTAATATGTCGGTTTCGGGCGGTTTGTGGTTCCATGGTGCCGGTTGTACGAAGGGCCCAGTCTAACGGAATACTCATTACGAAAGGGCCTTGTACAGGGATGACAGGGAAAATATCGGTCTACAAACCATTCAATGCTCAAAGTTGTAGCGGCTTGAAGGACATCGGTTTGCTCGAGGGGGTGACCCCGGCGCTTTGGGTGTTTTCCTTATCGATGGTCGCAGTGGGTTTGCTGCCCACCCTACCGGAGCTTTGGGTGATGCTGGGGGGCTATCTGGCTGTACTGCTGTCGCTGCTTACCCTTTCTCGGAATCGCACACTTTTGGTGCTGCTCTGTGTTTCTATGTTTGGGGCGTTGTGGGCTCTTATCAGTAATCAAGCGGCGTTAGAGCAGCGCTTGCCTATTACGGCACAGGGTACTGATCAGCTCCTGACGGTCGAAGTTGTCTCTTTACCCGAGGAGAAGCCCGCTAGGGGCAACGGCTGGCAGCGGTCTTTGGGTAGGGATATCCGCTTCCAGGCACGAGTACAGGAGACGGGTCGGGGCCCTATTAAGGCGGGAAGCCTTCTATATCTCACTTGGTATCGGGTCGATAAAGATGTTTTGGCACGCTTGCGCGGTAATAGCCATTGGGTTTTGCCGGTGCGGCTAAAACGCCCACGGGGTAGCGTGAATCCACATACTTTTGATTACGAGGGCTGGCTGTTACAGCGTCGGGTATATGCAACCGGCTATGTACGTACGCGGGATCTAAAGCCGCAGTGGTTGCGGCAGGGTAGTGGATTATCCTTTGTGCGAGATCATCTTAGGGGAGTGATTCAAAGCTTGCCAATTGATCACCATGCTTTGGTAGCTGCACTGTTGCTGGGTGATCGCAGTGGCCTTTCTAATACCGATAGGGAGATGTTGCGACAAACGGGGACAGCTCACCTCCTGGCGATCTCGGGTCTACATGTGGGCATGGTGGCCGGGTTTTTCCTCTTTGTGGGGCAGTTACTGGCACGTTTTTTGGGGGTGTTGGTGGGTATAAGTCCCAGATGGCTGCCCTTGTTATTGGCTCTCACCGGGACTTTAGCTTATACGCTACTAGCGGGTGCGCCCCTCTCTGCGCAGAGGGCCTTGCTGATGATCTGGGTTTTACTGCTGGCATGGCACTGGCGGCGCAGGGTGGGCGCTGGGCTCGCTTTTTCAGTGGCTTTGGCGCTGGTATTACTTATCCAACCACTGGCCTTCTTCGGTGTCGGTTTTTGGTTGTCTTTTTCCGCTGTGGCGGCACTTCTATTGGGGTTTTCTGGTCGGCAGGCCACTAGGCCGGAGGGGAGTGCACGATTAAGTGGTGAGGCGGCGAATAAATTGAGCGGGCTGCCTAAGCGCTGGCTCTCCTTTTTTGTGTCGCTTCTGCGCAGCCAGTGGTGGGTGGCTCTGGGGCTGATCCTGCCTTCTGTGGTGTATTTCTCCGGTTATAGCACGGGGGGAATACTGCTTAACTTGCTTGCCATTCCCTGGCTTGGCTTATTAATACTGCCGGCATTAATGCTTGGTGCCTTGCTCGTGGGGTCGAGCCTGGGGCACTGGTGCTTTAAGTTTGCCGACTGGCAGTTGGATCTTCTTATGACGATGCTTGCTCGAGCCGAGCAATTCTTACCCAGCTGGCAAGCCCTGACGCCCCCTCAAACTTCCAGTTTGCTCTTTGTGTCAGCGCTGTGCGTTCTTCTGCTGGTTTTGCCTAGGGGCTTACCGGGGCGCTACTTGGGGTGGCTTTTCCTACTTCCGCTGTTGCAGCCCTTGCTGCCTGTGTCGGTTGTGGAGCAGCGCCAGGGGCTTACCTTCACTGCATTGGATGTGGGGCAGGGACTCGCGCTCTCTCTGCACTCTCCTGAGGGGCGGCTCGTATTTGATACGGGGCCGGTTTCCTCTTCAGGATGGAGTGCTGGCAATGCCATAGTCGCGCCCTATCTCAGCGGAAGCGGTGTAAAGGTGATCGATGCCTTGATTGTGAGTCATGGCGATCGGGATCATGCCGGTGGGGTGGAAGGTTTACTACAAGCCCTACCATCAACCCGTCTCTATGCCCCTGGGCAATTAGGGCAGAAACTTGCGGGCACTTTCAATATTCCAACTGAGCCCTGCGTGGCGGGGGAAAGCATCTCATTTGGCGAACTTTCTGTGCGCTGGTTGTGGCCGCTACAAAGGGAGATCGATGGTGAAGAAAACGATCACAGTTGTGTTGCCTTGGTTGAGTGGCGCCATGTACGGATACTGTTAAGTGGTGACATTAGCCGCTCGGTAGAGCGTCGGCTGAGACAGTTGTACCCAGAACAGGGGCCGGTGGACTTACTGGTGGCGCCTCACCACGGTTCCAAAACTTCATCTTCACAAACCTTATTGACCTGGGCAAAACCAGAGCGGGTTATTTTCAGTGCGGGATTTCGCCATCATTTTGGGCATCCGCATGCCGATGTTGTCGCGCGCTACCGTGCAATGGATACGCAAATTTTCAACACAGCACAAAGCGGAGCGATAGAGTTTTTTTGGCATGATGAGGCTTCGGAGCCCGTGATCAAGCTGGGTCGATCCGCACCAAGATTTTGGTATGCGGATCACAATGGTAGCGCTGAAGCTAGTAGAGGACTTAGCCGCCGTGAGTAGCTGTGATAAAGTGCTGTCTCTGCGCCTTTGTTGCAGGAAAAAATTCCATTAATCCCTCTCGCTGTTTGGGGCTAAGAAAAGTGTTTGAAATAATAAAATCTGGCGGCTGGCTAATAATGCTGCCGATCTTACTCTGTTCCGCTGCCGTTATTGCCATTTGTATTGATCGCCTATGGACACTGAACCCACAGCGCATTGCACCGCGTACTTTACTGGGTGAAGTGTGGGGGTGGTTGAAGAGCAATCAGGTCAACGGGGAAAAACTCAAAGAATTGCGCGACTCCAGTCCGCTTGGAAGAATTTTTGCGGCAGGCCTATCTAATTCCCGCCATGGCCGCGAAGTCATGAAAGACAGTATCGAAGAGACTGCGAGCCAGGTAGTACATGAACTGGAACGTTTTCTCAATGCCTTGGGTACTATTGCCGCGGTTGCACCTTTGATCGGTTTGCTGGGCACCGTCCTTGGTATGATTCGTGTGTTTAACGCAATTGTATTGGAGGGAACTGGTAACGCGGGCATTCTTGCTGGCGGTATCAGTCAGGCCTTGATTACTACGGCGGCGGGTTTGATAGTGGCTATCCCGGCACTGATGGCACACAGGTATTTCCAGCGTCGCGTGGATACCATCGTGGTAACCATGGAGCAGGAAGCGGTGAAGCTGGTAGATGCTTTGCACAGTGATCGCAAAATTGAAAATGCGGCCTGAGTGAGGTAGCAACCGATGCAATTCCGCCGACAAACTAAAGAGCAGGATGGGGTAAACCTTACGCCATTAATCGATGTGGTCTTTCTCCTGCTGATTTTCTTTATGGTGTCGACCACCTTCACGAAAGAGAGCCATCTGAAGCTGAACCTGCCTGAGGCCGCTGGACCACAGGCGGCTGAACAATCGCGCGCTGTTGAAATTATGATCAGTGCGGACGGTTCTTATTCGGTGGATGGCCAGGCGTTGATCAATAAAAAGCTAACCACTTTGAAATCTGCGCTGTCGGAAGTTTCCGCAGACGAGTACAATCGCCCGCTTGTCATAACCGCCGACGCCACCGCTCACCATCAGGCCGTGGTGCGGGCAATGGATGCCGCTGGACAGTTAGGTTTTGTAAACCTAAGCATTACTACACGGCAACCAGAAGAGAACTAGCGCGCTGGGCTAAGTTTCCAGTCAGGGATTGACTGCTGGCCCCGCGAGCGCACTCGCCCTTTTACCCAAGTGGTAAGGGCGAGTCCAGTCATTGGTCTGTATGAAGAAAGTAACCATGCCCCCCAATAAACCACAGCGCGGGGCGCACACCTACCGCCGCTTGCTCGCCTATGCCCGACCACACCTAGCTATTTTTGGTGTTGCTGTTTTGGGCTTCTTCCTGTTTTCCATCATGGGCGTCAGTCTGATCGCTGTTACGGAACTGCTTCTGGACGCCGTGGGTGCGGGTATTCAGGAGAGCCGCGGCTTTCTCTCGAAGTTTGTGGCCTCCTATTATCCCGATGGCGTGATGCCGCAAGAGACGGCGCGCTGGCTGGTGCCCGTGGCCATGCTGATCATTATTGTTCTGCGTGCAATAGGTAACTTTGTTGGTAGCTACGGACTCGCCTATGTTGGCCGTGCCGTGATTCATCAGCTGCGCACACAGCTTTTTGAAAAGATCGGCCAGTTACCCAGTGCTTATTTTGATCGCTACACCGGCGCTTATTTGATTTCAAAAGTCTCGTACAACGTCGAGCAGGTGACCAACTCTATTACCAAAGCGGTAAAGGTATTGTTTCGTGAGACCTTCACCACGATTGCATTGCTGGCCTACCTTTTGCTGGTGAACTGGAAGTTGACTTTAACTTTCTTCCTGTTTGCCCCATTGATTGCTCTTATCGTGCGTACCGTGGGCAAACGTTTCCGCAAACTGAGCCACCGTATCCAGAATTCCATGGGGGATGTTACCCATGTTACTCAGGAGGCCATCAACGGTTATCAGGTCGTTCGGATGTACGGTGGGCAGGAGTATGAAAGTACTCGTTTCCAGACGGCCAGTGACAATAACCGCAGACAGTTTATGAAACTGGTGGTGGCCAATAACGCCAGCGTATCGGTGATCCAGATCCTAGTTGGCCTATCGACCGCCACGATTGTTTGGCTGGCACTGGCACCGGGTATGGTGGAGTCGATGACGGCGGGTGTTTTTGCCGCTTATATCGGTGCGGCGGCCTCTCTGGCGAAACCCGTGCGCAGCCTCTCTGAGGTTTTTGCCGATATCCAAAAAGGGATCGCTGCTGCGGAAAGTATTTTTGAGGTCATGGATATTCCCAGGGAGCCAGAGGGTGGGTCTGAGGCGCTGCCTAAGCCTGTTCACGGTGCTGTCTCCTTTGAAGCGCTCGATTTTCGTTACGATGAGTCTGTACCTCAGGTGCTCTCGGAGATTAGTTTCTCGGTGGAACCGGGTGAGACAGTGGCTCTGGTGGGAGCTTCCGGCTCCGGTAAGACTACCCTGGTGAGCTTACTTGCGCGTTTTTATGAGCCAAGTGGAGGCCGCATCCTTATTGATGGCGCCGATATTTCGTCCGTACCGTTGCGGGATCTGCGCCGACATATCAGTATGGTGTCGCAGAATATTGTGCTGTTTAACGATACGGTCTACCGCAATATTGCCTACGGTGAGCTGGAAGGTGCTCCGAAGGAGAATGTATTGCGCGCTATTGAGTTGGCGCACGCGTCCAGTTTTATCGAAGAGCTTCCCAAGGGGCTGGAAACGGTGCTGGGGGATAATGCTCAGATGCTCTCTGGCGGACAGCGCCAGCGCTTATCGATTGCACGAGCGCTGCTGAAAGATGCGCCAGTCTTGATTCTCGATGAGGCCACTTCGGCCCTGGACAATGAATCCGAGCGTCATATTCAGTCGGCCCTGTCGGAAGTGATGAAAAATCGCACCACCTTTGTGATCGCCCATCGCCTCAGTACGATTGAAAATGCCGATCGCATTCTGGTCATGGAGAAAGGGCGCATCGTTGAGAGTGGCAAGCACAGCGAGCTGCTCGCTCGCGGTGGGCGTTACGCCACATTATTACAACAGCAGACTATGGGTTAGGGCACTGGATGTCACTGGAAGATTGGTTTAACAAGCGCTGGTACGCAAAGAGTGGCAAGAGCCCCTCTTTGTCCTTGCTTACGCCTCTGGAGTTGCTTTACAGCGGTGTGAGTAAGCGGCGCAGGGTGATCAGCTCCAGAACACCGCCAGAGCCATTACCAGTCCCAGTGATTGTTGTGGGTAACATCACTGTCGGCGGAGCCGGCAAAACGCCGCTAGTGGCTGAGTTGGCACGCTGGTTGAAAGAACGGGGCAGAAACCCCGGTATTGTCAGTCGGGGTTATGGGGGCCGTGCCGAGCAGTACCCCTATCAGGTGACAGCCCAGTCACACCCTTTGGAATCCGGTGATGAGCCTTTGATGCTGCACCTGATTACCGGGGTTCCTGTGATGGTATCCCCGAATCGGAGTGAGGCGGCCAAGGCGCTGATTGATTACCATCAGTGTGATGTCATCCTCTCTGATGATGGCCTACAGCATTACAGTCTCTGGCGCAGTTTTGAAGTTTGTGTGGTGGATGGGCACCGGGGTCTCGGCAATGGGCATATGCTCCCAAGAGGCCCGCTGCGGGAGTCTGCCAGCCGATTGCAGACCGTGGATCTTGTGGTCAGTAATGGAGAGCCCGAACCCAAGGTGAAAAAGCAGTGTGGCGCCTTGCTGGAGTACCAGATGACCCTGGAGCCCTCTTGCTGGCATCAGTTTAATCTCGATCAGACTTCGACTTTGCGTCTGACCTCCGGCCCTGAACCGGGCCCCTGTCACGGAGTGGCGGCGATTGGCAACCCGCAGCGGTTTTTTCGCGCGCTACAGCGTATGGGCTTCAAGGTGATGGAGCAGCCTTTTGCCGATCATCATCAATTTAGCTCTCAGGAGTTGCATTTTGACGGTGAGACCCCCGTGATTATGACCATGAAAGACGCGGTAAAATGTCGGGACTTTTGGGAGAGTCATTGGTGGGCACTAGAGGTGCGCGCCAGGTTACCCGATCTTTTCTATCAAAAAGTGCATCAGCACCTGCAACAGTTTTCCGAAGATGAAAAATAAATATTCGTTTGATGTGATTATTCCCGCTCGTTTCGGCTCCAGCCGACTGCCGGGCAAGCCATTGGCAGATATTGCCGGTAAACCCATGGTACAGCATGTTTTTGAGCGTGCCTCTGAGAGCAACGCCGAGCGGGTGATCGTGGCCACTGACAATATGCGGGTAGCTGAGGTTGTGCGAGGCTTTGGTGGAGAGGTGTGTATGACCTCCGCGGATCATGCCTCGGGTACTGATCGTTTACAGGAGGTGGCCAGTAACCTCGCTTTGGCCGATGATCGCATTTTGGTAAATGTACAGGGGGATGAGCCTTTAATCCCTGCACAAGTCATCAACCAGGTGGCTGCCAACCTCGCGGAAAATACCTGTGCGGGTGTTGCTACTCTGTGCGAGCCGATTTGCTCGATAGACGATTTTCGCAACCCGAATATTGTCAAAGTTGTGGCCGCACAATCCGGGCTGGCTCGCTATTTCTCTCGCGCACCTATTCCCTGGCCGCGCGATGCGTTTGCCATCCACGCAAATGCACTGCCGCAGGGCTTGGAACCCCGCAGGCACATAGGTATCTATGCTTATCGTGTGGCGCTCTTACAGCGCTTTGTAACCTGGCCAGTGGCGCCCCTGGAGCAGTTCGAAGCCTTAGAGCAGCTGCGCTTTTTGTATCACGATGAGAATATTCATGTGGCCGATGCCTGTGCGGAGGTGCCCGGTGGTGTTGACACCGACCAGGACCTTCAGTGTATGCGGGAGCTTCTCGGCTAAAAGTTGGCCCTAATGATAGAAACCGATATCGATTTGCAACCTCACAATACCCTGGCAATCTCGGCGCGCAGTGCCCATTTTGCCAGAGTGTGTACTCTGGACGAGCTGCGTGAGGCTCTGGTTTTTGCCCGGGAACAAAACCTGCCAATTTTACCGCTGGGCGGCGGCAGTAACATTGTATTGACCGGTGACTTTCCCGGTCTGGCAATTCAGGTGGACCTGCGCGGTCTCTCTTTTGGGGCGAATCAAGGTGGCCAGGTTATTGAGGCGGCAGCCGGAGAAAACTGGCACCAACTGGTAATGACTACGGTCAAGAACGGTATGGGGGGGCTCGAAAATCTCGCGCTGATTCCCGGCAAGATCGGAGCTGCTCCGATCCAGAATATCGGCGCTTATGGTATTGAGCTATGTGATCGCTTCGTGGGGTTGCAAGCCGTGGAGATCGCCACGGGTGAACTCCACGAGTTTTCCAAGGAAGACTGTGGTTTTGCCTACCGAGACAGTATTTTCAAGGGGCGCCTAAGGGATAAATATATTATTACCCAGGTTACCTTGCAGTTACCGCAGTCTTGGCAGCCCCGTATAAACTACCCGGCGCTGCGCCAATATATGCTGGCACACGATTGGAACTGTGATTCATTGACTCCGGGTCAGGTTGCCCAGGCTGTCATTGATATCCGCAACAGCAAACTGCCCTTGCCGGATAAGATTCCCAATGCCGGCAGTTTTTTCAAAAACCCCCTGGTGGATTCGGGGCTGTATCAAAACCTAAAAGCGGAACATCCAGATCTAGTGGCCTATGCCTCGGGTGAACATTGGAAGCTCGCTGCCGGTTGGTTGATCGACCGAGCCGGATGGCGGGGCTTGCGACGAAGCACTGTTGGTGTGCATGAGCAGCAGGCACTGGTGTTGGTCAATCCGGGTAGGGGTGCTGGCGATGAGTTGGTGCAGCTCGCCCAGGATATTGCCGAGGATATTCACTCAAAGTTTGGGGTTTCCCTCGAGCCTGAGCCGCGTTACTACCCGTAGGGGCCAATAGTGAATGAGGGAGGGTACTAGTCTGATTGATGCGGAATCTATGGTGGCTGCATCTGCCTAGTGCCTATTAACTCCCGAGTTCCATAACTTTCTGGATATCTCCTCCCGGCCCAAAGTCCGCTTTCAGTAGACAGGGCTTTATGCTGATTAATAGGCGGGTCGGCGTTATACTCTATAGAAATAATTTTCGGTATTTATATTCCCAAAAGTACCTTAAAAATTTCCCTTTTATTTAAGTATCTTATTTCGCAAATCGTGCGGTATGAGGCCCGTTGTTCGCAGGATGATCATTTGCTTTGTTTTTAAGCTATAATTAATAGTTATATAGAGGGTAAGATCCTGCGGTTAATCTTAGTTCCAGCAGCATTTGAGACGGTGCTTTCGCTTTGCAGTAGCGTTTTTGTCTGGTATGTTGCGACAGGATTCTTGGGGTGAATCTACACGAGGTAGTTTCCTCGTGAGTAAAAAGAAGAACGCAGTTAACGGGCACGTGCGATGGGGATTGATACGCAGCGTAGCCACTGCACTTATCCGTAGTTGGGGATAGCTTGATCAAAGTCTTAGTGGTGGATGATCACGATCTTGTGCGAATGGGGATTTCGCGCATGCTGAGTGACGTCGAAGATATAGAGGTTGTTGGCGAGGCGAACTGTGGCGAAGAGGCCTTGGAGTTTGTGCGCGAGACTGAGGTCGATGTCATCCTAATGGATGTAAAAATGCCGGGTATGGGTGGTCTGGAGGCAACTCGTAAACTGCTCAACCGCTGCCCGCATGTGCGAGTAGTTGCTGTTAGTGCACTCGATGACGATCTGTTTCCCGGCCGCCTTATGCAGGCTGGAGCCATGGGGTATGTTACTAAGGGCGCGGACCTTGAGGAAATGGTGCGAGCTATTCATACGGTAATGAATGGCGGCGTTTTTATTAGTAATTCCATGGCTACCAAAATGGCTTTGCGCAATGTTTCCGGCCAGCCAGATAACCTTTCTCCTTTTGAAAAACTTTCCAAACGTGAGTTGCAAACCGCAGATATGATTGTGAACGGGGCCAAGGTGGCTGAGATTGCCAAGTCGCTTTCGGTCAGCCCGAAAACCGTGAATAGTTATCGCTATCGGATCTTTGAGAAACTGAATATTAACAGCGATGTGGAATTGACCCTGCTTGCCGTCAAATATCAAGTGCTCGATCCCGAAGCGGCCCTCTAACAACAAACAGTGCACTCACTGAATCTGTATTACCGGTTGCCAGATGTTCGATAGCAAGCGTTTCCTCTCAACGGTTACTCGTAAACCGGGCGTTTATCAAATGTTTGACGCTGACAACCATATTCTCTATGTGGGTAAGGCGAAGAATCTGCGCAATCGGCTTGCGAGTTATTTTCGCAGCTCGGGCCTTACGACTAAAACCATGGCCTTGGTGCAGAAAATAGGCAGTATCGAAGTAACGGTTACCCGTAGTGAAACAGAAGCGTTGGTGCTTGAGCAAAGCCTGATCAAGTCTCAGCGGCCACCATACAATGTGATGCTGAAAGATGATAAAGGCTACCCTTATATTTTTCTTTCCAGCAGTGATACCTTCCCGCGCATCGCGTTGCACCGTGGAGCAAAACGCAAGAAAGGCCGTTATTTCGGCCCTTTTCCCAATGCTTCGTCGGTACGCGATAGCCTGAATTTCCTGCAAAAGACTTTTCGTATTCGCTCCTGTGAAGACAGCGTTTTTCGCAATCGTTCCAGACCCTGCCTGCAATATCAGATTGATCGTTGCACGGCTCCTTGTGTCGACTTTATCAGCCCCGATGAATACCGTCAGGATGTGCGCCATGCGGAAATGTTTCTCACGGGCAAGAGCGACAATATTATCCGCGAGCTGGCCGATCAGATGGATGAGTCCTCTAGAGCATTGGAGTTTGAAAAAGCTGCGCGTTTGCGTGATCAGATCTCCGCGCTGCGACGCCTGCAGGCGGATCAGGTAGCTGAGGGAGATACGGGGGATGTCGACGTACTGGGCGTCGCCACTGAGGGCGGTAGTTGTTGTGTGCATGTGCTTTTTATTAGACAGGGGCGAATCCTCGGCAGTCGCAGTTATTTTCCCAGTGAGCGCTTAGGCCTAAGCCAACCGGAACTGCTCTCTGCTTTTGTGCCGCAATTTTATCTGGGAGGGCCGAGGGAGATACCACGGGAAATCCTTGCTTCTGAAGCTATGGAGGACTTAGCTCCTTTACAGCAGGCGCTCAGTGCCCAGGCGGGGCGTGATGTGGTCGTCACCCATCGGTTGAGGGGAAGGCGTGCTACATGGGTGGAGATGGCCCAGCAGGCTGCCCAGCAGAACTTGAGTAGTCGCACCGCTGCCCAGCAGAAGCTGTTTAGTCGTTTTGAAACGCTTCAAGAGGTGCTTGGGCTGGAGCAGCTACCAGAGCGGTTGGAGTGTTTTGATATCAGCCACTCATCGGGTGAAGCTACTGTTGCCTCTTGTGTGGTTTTTGACACCGGTGGCCCGGTGAAATCGGATTATCGTACTTTTAATATTGAGAGCATTCAGGCTGGGGATGATTATGCGGCGATGGGGCAGGCGCTGAAGCGTCGTTACACCCGTCTGTCGGGCGGTGAGGGTAAGTTCCCAAATATTCTTCTGATTGACGGCGGTAAAGGGCAGGTGACTCAGGCGGTTGATACCCTCAATGGCCTTGGGGTTGTCGGTGTTCAGATTATTGGTGTGGCCAAGGGCACTACTCGGAAAGCTGGTTTTGAAACCTTGCACGTCGTTTCAACCAGCAAGGAGTTGGTGCTCGCCGCCGATTCTCCTGCATTACACCTGATTCAACAGGTTAGAGATGAAGCACACCGCTTTGCCATCACTGGTCATCGGGCAAGGCGTGACAAAAAACGAAGAGAGTCCCCTCTGGAAGGGATAGCTGGGGTGGGGCCAGCTCGTAGGCGAGCGTTACTGCGTCACTTCGGTGGTCTTCAAGAGATTAAACGGGCTGCGGTGACAGAAATTGAAAGTGTTGAAGGCATCAGTCGCAAGCTCGCTCAAGATATATACTCGGCATTACACCAGGAGTAGTCACGAGGCCTGGTAGGGGATTTTTTATTTAGTGTCCCTCATTCAGCGTTTCAATTTGTATCATGGCTTGATAACGTACGCCCTCCGCAAGAACAGAGAAAAGTATGACACTCGCCAACCAACTCACACTACTTCGCGTCGCACTCATACCAGTACTGGTTGCAGTCTTCTATTTACCTTACAAGTGGAGTTATATTGCCTCTGCAGTAATTTTTGCCGCTGCTGCGGCCACTGATTGGCTGGATGGCTACTTGGCAAGAAAGCTAAATCAGAGCACCGCTTTTGGCGCTTTCCTTGATCCTGTTGCAGATAAGTTGATGGTGGCTACGGCACTGGTGCTGCTTGTAGGACTACATAAGAGTGCTTGGTTTACCGTCGCTGCGGCGATCATTATTTGCCGTGAAATAGCGGTATCTGGTTTGCGAGAGTGGATGGCTGAGCTGGGGCAGCGTAATAGTGTTGCGGTGTCTTATGTCGGTAAAATTAAGACAACTGCTCAGATGGCGGCGATTATCGTGTTGCTGGCCTTTGATGTTCGCGAATTCCCGGTAATGGAAAGTCTCGGTTACCTGCTGTTGTATATCGCCGCGGCTCTCACACTATGGACCATGGTGATGTATTTACGCGCTGCTTGGCCAGTCTTAATGGTGGATAACCATAAATCGCCATAACGATACTACAGCTAGTCTTGGCGCCCTTTTGAATAACATGGGGCGCCACTTTCTGCTTTCCTTCTTTCTTTTTTATCTTTACCACTAACCCACCTGTGTCTTCACCTTCATAAATTTTCCAGCTTGTCGCCGTAGGAGCCACCCTTTAACTCTTTTCTTCTAGAGTGATGAATTGGGTTTGCCGCCCATCTGGTGAGGAACATTAATTCTCTAGCCGCATAGCCATAGATAACCATGGAGGGTGGATCGTGTTTGTAAGGCAAATACTGGCTGGGCTCTCGATGCTACTGTTTTCAACCTTGTTACAAGCACAAGTAGTGCACGACGCCGAGTACTATGTGTTGAAAATGCAAAACGGGGAGCGCTGGGCGCAAGAGGATTCAAAGATTGGTAAGCGTCTAAAAGCTATGCGGGACAAGCACGGGCAACCGCCCAATATTGTTTTCTTACTTTGGGATGATACCGCTTTTGGTGCGGTTGGCTTTCCTGCATTGCAGAAAAATTTCGGTTATTCGACCCCAAACCTTAACAAGATGGCAGCGGAGGGTATCAACTTTACCCGCATGTATAGTGAGCCTTCCTGTACCCCCACCAGGGCCGCGGTGCTTACAGGGCGTCACCCAGTGCGGCATGGCATGGGAGAGGTGGGAATGCCGCATGAGTTCTCTGGCTTACGAGCAGAGGAGGTCACAATTGCTGAGGTATTATCTCGGGCCGGTTATGCCACTGGCTTCTTTGGTAAGGGTCACTTGGGAGATATAGAGGAGAGCTACCTCCACAATCAGGGATTCGATGAGGCGTTATTTACCCCAATGAACCAGATTACTTCCCTTTATAACCCTCAGGCCAATGTGGCGAATGCAGTACTGGGGTTGTTTCCTGATATTTACCCCCCAGACCCCTATCGCCTGGATAACCCAGGGCTGGTTCCCGCTGGCTGGGTCATGAATATTGAGGGGGAGAAAGGCCAGCCTGGGCGTGAATGGTGCGGAACATCCAACGAGTGTTTCAGCAAATTTGATCCAGAAGCTGAGCGTCGCACTATGGCATTCATTCAAAAAAATGCCGAAGCCAAAAAACCCTTCTTTGTGGCCTACTGGCCTAATTTTCTCAACTTTATGGCCGCATATATGCCTAAGCGCTCAGTTGCAGGGCTAATGGTGGCGGATGCATTTCCGGCGGTAGATAACTTTGTCGGGCAGTTGATGGAAGAATTGAAGAGCCTTGGAATTGCGGAAAATACACTGTTTATCGCTATGGCCGACAATGGCCCAATGGTACATAGCCCCCCGGCAGGCTGGGGGATGCTGCCAATGCTCTACAGGGGCGGCAAGGGGGATTTCACTGAGGGCGGCGTGCGGGTACCGGCTTTTGCCTGGTGGCCTGGAGTGATAGAGCCAGGGCAGGCAGTTGGGGATATTGTTCACATCACCGATCTCTACACCACATTTGCCAAGCTCGGTGGTGCGGCCGAGTATATTCCAACGGATCGAGTGGTAGATGGCCTAGATCAAACAGCACTGCTATTGCATGGCGATACCCATGGTCGCCGTGATTATGTCTTTATCTATACCGGCGACAAGCTGGGGGCTACGGTAAAGGGGCGTTATAAGCGCCACTGGATTGGGGCCGGGGAGGTAGCATCTTCCGGAATGCCGGAAGCTTACTATGACCTCTATATGGATCCTCGCGAGGAATCTCCCCAGCTGGTGCCCTTGATCCATACTCAAGGACAATTCAATCACATGGTGGCCCGGCATCAGCTCTTTAAGAAAAAGTACCCCGATGTGCCCAGTGGCACGGGTATCCCCTATACAGGCCTTGCCAATGCGCGGCCTGAGACCAAGGCTATTGGGCAGCGGGTTCGAGCAGTTGTGGATGAAATGCCCTTTAGTATTGAGGAATACCTGGAGTTTGAAATTCCTGGGGCGGATAAGGTTGGGGACTGGGGACATTAATCACACGGGTGTGAGTTTGGCGATGCTTATTTAATCAAACGAAAGGGCCGGGTAAGGATGCTGAAAAATAGAAAAATACGCCCCATTTTTATAATTGGCTTGCTTTCTGTCTGCTATCACTCCGTGTCCCATGGGGATGGCTCTCCCAGAGGGAGATTGCAGGTGGAGCTGGTAAATGATGCACTTTTCCAGACAGACAGGGACTATACCGGTGGTCTCTTCATCCGTTGGAGCCCCACAGGTAAACCCTACACCTTACGGTTTGGCCAGGAGATTTATACCCCGGATCATCTGGGCAGGTCTAAGCCCTACAATAATGAACACCCTTATGCGGGCTGGAGTTACCTGGGGGTTAACTACAGTTACCCTTTATCGGATCGTTGGCTGATCGATATTACTATCGATGCTGGAACCGTCGGCCCAAGATCCGGTGCTCGTCTGACGCAGAAGTTTCTGCATTGGGTTGTCTCCTCATCACCCCCTCAGGGCTGGGATTCGCAGATTTATAATGAATGGGGAGTGATGCCAGAACTAAAGATGGATTACCGTCTATCCCAGGGGGAATTTGGAGGCGCACACTACCGTCTAGTGCCTTATCTGCGCTGGAAAACAGGCAATATCATTAGGGATTATGGTGCGGGGTTTCGTTTGCTGCTAGGCAGTGCTTTACCGGCCTTCAGTGTGCTATCTCTCCCCCAAGAAACTGAACATTACTGGTATCTACAGGCTGGATTTGAGCATAAAACGGTTCAAAGAAACGTGTTGATGGAGGGGAACTCTAAGGTTAGAGGGGGGGTAAAAATTTTCAGTTATGGTGTGACTCCTGAGAAGGAGCTGACCCTCGCCAATCTGGGTGCTTTCTTTGGCCGTGGGGCCTACGAATTTGGCTTTAATATCAGATACAACACAAAACTTTATACCGTCCAGGGGCATCCCGATGAGGGTTTCCTGAGTCACAATAGTGCCCCTATGGGAAACTTTGTGATGTCCCTAATTGTCACCAAGCAGATGTGAGGGCTTTGTAAAGAAGAGTGTAGGCAGTTATACCCTCTGGGGTATTTTCCTTGCGAATGCCGGCCAGGAAATGGTACCGGCATAGCCAAGCTGAATATTCGGAAATTCTACAAGCCTCGTATAATATTCAGCGATATTGGTTCAAGCTTATCACTCCACTTCTATTTACTTTGATTGAGGGAATTAGGGATTTGCTCAGGCCAATCTTTGCTTCCAGCTCATAAGGCACGGTGTTCTGGTTTTGATTGATAAGGTTCACAGCGGCAAAAATAGAGCCTACCAGGCTGGCTGTTGCATCCACGGCAATATCATTCTGGCCATAGGGGGCAATAGGCATCAGGTTGTTAGACGTGCCCGTCAATACTTTATGCCCCCCCAGCCGCAGGGTGTAGTAAAGGCCTGAGAGTGCCAGCTCACTGTTGTTGGGGTTGAAGACTCTAAGGTGGATCCGAAACTTGAGGTTATTTCCAGCTCTTGCCGGTAGAGGTTCTATTGCAACCACTTCCACCTCAGGCTTTTGGAAATTGGGTGAGAGCACCGCACAGCCATTAAGCAGTGCAGTAAGTAATAATACCAGAGTGAAACGATAGTATTTTGCCACTGTGATTCCTTGATTATTCTATCCGTAAATTCATACACCCAGTTAAGGTGTCTGATGGTATATATTTTGAACTCCCTGTATATGTTGTCGGTTGACCGCTTTTAGTCGACAGAGCTCCCGTCCTAGCACCGCTCCATTGTTTATAACCCCGTGACCGCGCAACATTACTGGCGCTAGAGGTCATAATGAAGATGTGGCTTCTAAGTTTGACAGCATTGGTATTGGTATTGTTTCCCAATCTGGAAATGGCTTTTGCTCGCAGTGGGATGGCTAAAAATCAAACAAAATGAGTCCGGGGAGATAGCCTGATGTTTCTGAGTAAGCTGAAGCATGGCATGGATCACATTGTGCCGCTGTTTCTAGGTGCCGAAGCTATCCGGAAAAGTGGAGGAGGTGGCAGGCTTTAACATCGCCGCGCGTCGCTGCTATTTGTAAGCGGTACATGAACCACATTATTCAACTTGCTCTGGCAGGCTGCCATGATACCCCCTCCATCAACTTCGGAGGACGGCCCCATGAATCAGCAACAGTGGCAAACCCATATCAGGGCCTTTGAGAAAAGCTCTCAATCCAAGCGCGCCTATAGTCGTAAACACAATCTAAACTACAGCCAGTTCCTCTACTGGTACCGCAAGCTATCCGAACAAACTTCGGTGTCTGATACCCCTGACTTTGTTCCCGTGGCTATCAAGTCCCCTGTGGCCACTACGGGAAACCTGGGTATATTGGAGTTCCCTAATGGCATAAAACTGGTGATCAATAGCCCGGTGTTGTTGGCGCAAATTCCTGGCCTTATGGACCTGTAAATACGATGTGGCTACCGTTTAACAGCAAAGTCTGATTTTACCGTCAGCCCATCGATTTCAGGAAACAGATTGATGGTATTGTGCTGCTGGTGGCTGATACATTACACAAAGATCCGACATCCGGTCAGCTCTTTGTCTTTCGCAACAAAAAGGCCGATAAAATTCGTATGCTCTACTGGGAAGGTAATGGATTCTGGCTCCTTTATAAGCGAAATGAGAAGTCGAGGTTTATCTTTCCTGGCATTTCAAATGACGCAATAGAGTTGTCGATTTCACAGCTACAGTGGCTGCTTTCCGGGTTGGACTTTATTCAGCAAGAAGAACCAGAAAAACTCTATTTTTCCCGCTTTTATTGATACGTATAGAGCCTGGAAAATAGTAGCCCATGGTATAATCCACACATAAATTAACATCGGAAAACCCAATGGCTACCGATGATACGCTACAGTGCCAGGTTGAACAGCTTACATGTGAACTCAAACTCTCACGCCAACGGTGCGAGCAGTTTGAAAAGGCTTACAATCAGCTATTGTTTCAATTCAAACAACTGCAAGGTTCTCTCTTTGGTCGGCGCTCTGAGCGATACGAAGACCCTGATGATCCCCAGGGATTGCTATTCGAAAGTTCAGAAGCTCGAGATGAAAGTTCCTTAGAGGAAAATGATGCTTCACCCTTCGATGGCGACAAAGACCTGGACGATGCGGTTAGCATTGCGGCATACAAGCGTCATAAAAAAACAAAGAAGTCCTTTGCCGAACACTTACCAAGAAAAGAGGTGGTAATCCCTGTCTCAGAGCAGGATAAAACCTGTGCATGTGGCTGCCAAAAGAACCTCGTTGATTACGAACGCCATGAGCGCTTGAACTACATACCCCCGGTATACGAGGTGATTGTAGAGTTGCGAGAGAAGGTTGCCTGCCCTAAAGGCTGTGTAGGTCAAATAGTTATTGCTCCCAAGCCAAAGCATATCCTACCCAAGGGTAAGTTCACCGAATCCATTCTAGCCCATCTCATTGTCAGTAAGCTTGATGACCGACAACCCTTCTATCACCTGGAAAAACAGTTTGAGACCCGCGCCGGCTTTAGCTTTCCCCGTCAAACCATGGCTCGTACTGTTATCGATTGTGTAACTCCCCCTACAACCACTGAGCAATTTGCTAAAAGACGAGGTCATTGGCTACGACATTGGGGCTCTGGATGCCACATCACTCCAAGTTCTTAACGAACCTAGCCGGCCAGCAAGCCGAAAATCTTATGCCTACTGTTTCCGAGGTGGCCCTCCAGGAAAGGAAGCGATCCTCTATGAATATAATGCCGTTGATCACAAAGATTTTGTAAATGACTGGTTTGCCGGCTTTAAGGGCACGCTGCATTGCGATGCTGACCCATTTTTTGAGTTGTTATTTGAGCAGACAGTTGTAAACCCAAATCACTGCAATGCACATGCCCGGCGAAAATTTGAACCCATAGCAAGAGCGGCACAAGGGGATGGGCTAGCAAAGCAGGCAATGCACTTTTATAAGAAGCTCTATCGGGTTGAAAGGAGGGCCAAAGAGAATCAGCTGATCGCAAAGCAGCGACACGATTTACGACAAGAGGGGTCCAGGCCGATTATGACTGCCTTTAAGTGCTGGCTGGATGAGCACCACCCGCAAGTGCTACCCAAATCCCCGCTGGGTAAGGCAATGAATTACTGCCTGAAATATTGGAACGGGCTTTGTGAATTCCTCAATGATGGTCGCTTAGAAATCGATAACAATTTGACTGAACAGGAAATCAAACCCTTTGTCATGGCTCGAAAGAACTTCCTGTTTGCATCGTCGGTCAATGGCGCTAAAGCACTGTGCCTGCACTTCAGTTTGATTCGCACTGCCAAGCTCCACGGCCTTGACCCCTACAGGTATTATGTGGAGGTGCTTAAGCAGATTCCTCACTGCCAATCCGTTAAGGATTATGAGGCACTGCTACCCTGGAATATCCAGCTTGAAAAGGTTGGGCTGGCAGTAGTCGCGTAATGTAGGGGCGTTGCCAGCAAGAAGGCTGGCGCAAGCTGCACCCCGCCATGTTTCTGGATTGACGTCACTTCTTGTTTAGCTTCGGTGACTGGCCTACTCAAGAACCCAACTTGAGTACCTCGAATAGAGTACTCACCTGTGGCCTAGTAAGATCGCTTACCCAAGTTTACATGGCGGGTTCATGAGCTTTGCAGGATTAAAAGCGGGCTTGTGTTCCATTGTATGGTTGGTAAGAGCGCTCAGCTCTTGATCAAGGAGTGGGACGGCGAAGCCAAGCCAGCCTTTTAAGTGCAAAGAACAAAAGGTCACCGCAAGGTGTCACATAAAGGGTGGGTACCATTGTGTAGTTATTACTTGAAGCCCAAGCGCAGAATAAAACTGGTGTATAGAATTGAGCGCCATAGTGGGTGGTATGAGATGCCTTGCTAGATATATCAGATGGAATTCTACAGAATGCAATAAATTCATAGATTTGTTAGGCGCTTTTAGGTGAAAACATGATAATTGCCATCCCACTCAGTGCAACTGCTGAACCGACCAAATCCCAAATAGTTGGAGTGGTACCTTCAATAATCCAGAGCCAAAGAATAGAAGAGCCGATATAAACCCCTCCATAAGCAGCGTAAACCCTACCCGCAGCAGATGGATGTAGAGTGAGCAACCAAACAAATGCCCCTAGGCTAACAGCAGCTGGTATTAACAGTAATATACTTTTATTCTGCTTGAGCCATAAGTAAGGGAGGTAGCACCCAATAATTTCAGCGATGGCGGTTATAAAAAATAAAAAGATAGTTTTTAGTTCAAACATAACTCTTCATCGCCATCTCTTTAGTGAATGTCAATCGGCTAGACAGTAAGTGAGGCTAGGCATGTTTTTTGATAATTATAGCTAGTTTGTAGTAGGCTCCCATTCGTCAATAGTATTATTATTCCCTTAACTCTTGGCCGGTAATCAGTTATTGTGACGTCTTTAACCATACTGTTGTCGATGCATAGTAGCAATGGATTATCTTGGTTGCTGAATAAGGCGTGTTTTTCCCTAGAAGCTGCTTCATAACTTCTTTAACGTAATTAGCATACAGTCAATATAGGAAAAAGCCCTGCAAGAAAATAAATAGTGATTCCGCCTGACGACCAAACGGCGCTACTTCCCCTCCAACGTCGTACATGCCTTCTGAGCTTTCTGATCCTACCCACCAACGACGGACACACCACTAAGCGACTAGTTGTTCCTCAAACGCCTCAGGGCTGAGATAGCCAT
>NZ_CANMKV010000036.1 GCF_947498635.1 uncultured Microbulbifer sp.
GAAAGAAACTTCTCTCGACGAGTTTTACGGCGCTTCAGATTGTATTCTGCTTCGGCAAAGGTGACTTGGTGCATGATTCATCGTAGTCTTGACGGATAGATGAATACTACCAAATTAGCTCGGAATTATTCAGAGGTTCCTTAGGTGTCGTTTGATCTTTTTTATTCATACCAAACTAGTTAGCAACTAGATTTGGAGAACAGAAGGAAACATGATCCATCTATTGGATATTACTGGGGTAGAAGAAAAATATATACTCCTCTTGTGGTAGGCCATGGATTCTCCCCTGAATGCTCGCAATCAATATCCGTGCCTTAAACCGCCCAAAGTCAACTGTATCCATCCTCTCTGCCATTTCAGTAAACCTGAGAATGCTATCAGTGCGAATATACGAATTCATCCTTTAGTGCTGCTGATTGGTTTTATATAATCGCATATTTCCGGGTCGCAATTTATCTTATTCTTGGTGGAGCCAGGTTAGGGGTAAAAGTCACCCCGGCAATAGTGACTTGATAATTGATTTATCGTAGTCTAGAACGGTATCAAATTAATGCCAAATTTACTTTGAATTATCCAGAGATTCCCTGGAGTTGGAAAAGAGGCTGTTTCAAACAAGATAGTAAAAAACAATAATCTTTAGGGTTGCGAAAACATTATGTTAAATTTTCAATTTAACACTACAAAATGTATCATAAGTAGTCCCGGTGGCTTAAGTAATATTAGTGACATTTGTGATCAATTAAACCTAAATAAGCTGTTAGTGGTCACTGACCAAGGTATTGTAAATTGTGGTTTACTGGCAAAGCTGGAGGAGCAACTATACCGTAGGTTTGAGTTCGTCGTTTTTGATAAAATTGTCGCTGATCCAAAACAAGATAACGTTTTGTCAGCAGTAGCTTTGGCAAAGCAATATAATGTTGATGGTGTTATTGGCTTTGGTGGTGGCAGTTCAATGGATACCGCTAAAGTTGTTGCCGTCATGATGGATTCACGGCAACCTTTAGAGCAGTTATACGGATTTGAAAAGGTTCAGGGTGATCGCTTACCATTAATTTTAATACCTACCACTGCCGGCACCGGTTCAGAAGTAACGCCTATTGCGATTTTAACAACTGGAGAAACCACTAAAGCTGGCATTATTGCTAAACAATTACTGCCAGATGTTGCCTTACTAGATGCCCAGTTAACTATAGGATTGCCGGCTCATGTTACTGCAGCAACAGGTATTGATGCAATGGTACATGCCATAGAGGCATTTACATCCAAGCATAAAAAAAATCCCTATTCAGACATGTTGGCTAAGCAGGCCTTGCAGTTGTTATCGAAAAATATAGAACAAGCCACCCACCATGGCGAAGACATTGAAGCAAGGCAAAATATGCTATTAGGCGCTTGCCTGGCAGGTCAAGCATTTGCCAATGCACCGGTTGCCGCCGTACATGCGTTAGCATACCCATTAGGAGGCCATTTCCATATACCTCATGGATTGAGTAACTCTTTAGTGTTGCCGCATGTAATGCGTTTTAATCAAAGCGATGCCGCCAAACTTTATAGCGAGTTGGCGCCTTATATTTATACAAGCATTAATACCTCTCAACCAAATCAAAAAGTATGCTCCGATCTTATTGTTTTTATAGAACGGTTAATTGAGCGGCTAAAATTACCAAACACCTTAAAGCAATTAGATATTGGTGAACATCATCTAGAGAAACTCGCCACTGATGCGATGTTACAAACACGATTACTAATCAATAATCCCAAGCCATTGTCTCATGATGATGCACTCCTAATATATCAGTCTGCGTATGAGGGGGCTTTGTGAGTAAACAAGTTGTGTTACGTTCAGACTATTTTTGCATTGAAGAATTAACAACCAGATGGATGGATAATGATATCTATGGGCATGTAAATAATGTTATTTATTATTCATATTTTGACACCATTGCTAATTGTTTTTTGATTGATAAGGCTGGACTTGATATTCACTTCAGCGAGGTCGTTGGCTATATGGTGAAATCTGATTGTAATTATGTGGCTAGTATTTCTTATCCTGATAAAATATGCGGTGCGTTTAGAGTTAATAGAATAGGTAATTCTTCAGTCGAATATGGTGTCGCAATATTTAAAGATGGACGAGAAAATGCATGTGCATATGGTACTATGACACATGTCTTTGTCAATCGTCATACGGAGCAACCGACAAAAATTTCTGGTCAATTGTTGGAGGCATTACAAAGTGCATTTATCAGGCCTTGAATATTAAAAATATATTATTGTTGGGGCTGCATTATATACAGCATAAACTTATTTTTTTGAAGAGTAGCTAACTACTTAGGGTTCTTGAAATTAACCAGCCGATCGCCAACTGGTCTCCCGTGCTATTACAAAATGTGTCAGTTTTAATGTGAAACTTGGGTATACACTTTGAGCGTATTTCTAAAGTAGTGTATTTGCGATCGTAGCGTTGTGACAGTGATTAAAAAATTCTCAAGTATACATCGGCCATAAATGGAGCGTCTTTCATAGGATGGTCAATATTGTGTGCCTGTTGTGTCTTAGTGGTGGGTTTGGAGCTTTTTGCGCTATTTATAGCGAGATGTATATGTTTGTTGGCAGTGTATCCGTTCAATCTGTTACACTGATCCCTAGATCTGAAGCCAATAAATAATAATGTCAGCGATGATGTGGTCTACAACAAGATACTGCATCAGACTGGTCGACTATTATCACATCCTATTTATAAGCTGGTATGAAGAGATTTTATTTGTCTTAGGGGTGTTCCGTTTGTAAATTACGTATTCAGGCACGTATATGCAAGTTTTGAATAGGGTGTGCCATTGAAGGCGAACCCCAACATCATAGAATAAATTCTCGGAGGCACGCAGCGAAAAAAAGAATAAAATGCATTCTAGGGTGAGTTGTATTAATGTCTTTTGTGGTGCTCAAGAAGTAATTGATTTATTGCGTTTATTTTTGTGGTGGGTGATGGCAGCTCATGCAATTTGCAGTTGTAATACAATCATTCTTACTAAATTTAAAGTGAGCGGAAACACGTAGATATTTAGCAGGGTAGTCTGGCTGGCCGCTAATTGCTTAAAGAAAGCGATAACCCATCGATTTATTAGGCTGTTCCCAGTAGGTGTGTGGCTGGGGAGATACAGAAATATAAAGAAGCTTCTCCGTATATACTTTGAGCGTCTGTACCAGCTTGGAGTGGCTTGCCGACTATCAGTTTTTTGGGGTGGTCGGCCTTAGTGAGCTTTTAAGTTACAGGGAAGAGTGGTGTATAGATGCAGCTTTTTAATGAGCCGTTACACATTACGTCAGTTCAGTTGTGGTATGCATCTACAAATTCCGTCCACTCATCGATATTGAATGTTAACTTTGTTGCAATTTTATCCTTTTAAGTGCCTACTTTAATGCGAACGACCGGGGCTTCTCTTTGGAGGTTGCCTTCTTGTTTGGATTTAGGTTTTTATAATGGTTTTTTGAAAATGACTTATTTATATAAAGTGAGTGTCGGTATGTTGGCACTTTCTTCAGCTTTATTTGGATGTTCTGTAGCTAATGATATGGCTGATACAGAATCTAGCTCCGCTTTTGATAGTTCTGAGAAACTCCACAACCTTGCAAATCAATACTCCGAAGTTTTTTTGACTAATTCCCAGGCGGATTCCTATTTTCTAAATGTTCAGTCAGACAGGCATAATCTATTTCTTAACAATTCCCCAGATGGTTTTTCGTCTTTAGGTGATTCCGAAGATGAAATCTTGAAGAATCTGGCCAATATAGATCCGGCTAACTTGAAGTCAGATCAAGAGCGAGCTTTCTATTTTAAGCTCAAGGAGCAATTGGAAGCGAATGTTGGGGTGAGGGTCTGTAACGCAGAACTATGGTCCGTTAATCATATGTTTGGGCCTCATATCAGATTAAGCTTGCTAAGTGAGTTTCAGCCTGTTGAAACAGCACAAAATAAATCTGATGCGATTGAGCGTTGGCGCAGTGCCTCCGGTTACTACGAGCAGGAAATCATTAATCTGAAGGATGGGCTTAAACTGGGTTATTCTGCTCCTAAGAGCGTGGTTAATCGTGTTATTAAGCAAGTGGACGCATTAACTCGAATTCCAATTGATGAACATCCCTTCTTTAGCTTGGCTCAGCGTGCAGAGGATCCAAAGTTTGCGGCTGCTTTTAAGCAAGTTCTTGTCGATGATCTGATTCCGTCGATGAAGCGTTATAGCGAATTTTTGAAGACTGACTATTTGCCTAAGGCTAGAGTGGAGCTGGGTATTCATGCCATTCCTAATGGTCGTGAATGTTATATGGCTCAATATCGGTCCTATACAGGCTTGCAGAGGACTCCTGAACAGGTTTTTCAGTTGGGTTTGAATGCGGTTAAGAAAAATAAGATTGAAATTACTCGCTTGGGAGCGCTCTTTTACCAAGCAGAGTCCTTTTCAGAAGCTGTTGAGAGGGCTAGTGAAGATAAATCTCAGAAGTTCAATAGCGCAGATGAAATGCATGAATTTTATGAGGCGCTGGTGGCTAAGTCTAAGGATCTCAGTGCGGATTTCTTTTATGGAATGCCATCCATGGTAATGGAGGTAAAGGCTATCCCTGAGTATGAGCAGGGTTCAGGTAGGAGCGCTCATTATACTCCCGGTAATGAGGAGCGAGCTGCAAGGTTTGCTTATGATCCCACCACTTATAAGTCATCTTCTTACGCCTCCGCAGAGACGGTGACTATTCATGAGGGGTATCCCGGACATCATATGCAGATAGCTTTAAGCCAAGAACAGGATACTTTTCATCAGATTGAAAATACTTTTATGAATGGCGCATTTGTTGAAGGGTGGGGCAGGTACGCCGAGCATCTTGCTGAGGAGGCGGACATTTATCAGTATGCTTCAACAAGGATCTTAAGACGAGCATGGCCGGCACGGGGTATGGTTGCTGATACCGGGATGCATTTGCTTGGCTGGAGTAATGAAGAGGTTGCGGATTTCTTAAAGGAGTCGGGTGCTTCTTTTGCGAAAGATCCCAGTACATTGATGGATCGGATGGCGGTAATGCCAGCTCAGCTGACCTCTTATGATTCCGGGGCATTGGAAATCTTTGCGTTAAGAGAGCTTATGCAAAAGGAATTGGATGAGGGGTTCGATATAAAAGATTTTCACGAGATTATCCTGAAAAATGGTAGTTTACCGCTGCCCATGCTGAATGGAAAAGTTTGGGCGTTCATTCAAGAAAAGAAAAAAGGATAGATAAACCTGTTCAATAATGGCTAGGGCCCGTATGTTGCGGGTCCGATTCTGTAGTCGAGTTAACGTCTTTAAGTATTTTCTAACACGGATGTTAGCCGGATACCAAAGGATAATTTCTCGAAAGACTAATTCCAGGAAATTACGTTAACCATGTATCTCGTACTTTCAGATAGATATTTCTGATGTTTTCTTAGCCTATATAGCTGCAAATTAAGTTGATCGTTCATCAAATATTTGGGAGTGAAAAAGTGGGGCTAGCGTCTCTAAAATTTCTGTTCACCCCCTGATTTTTCGAGCTCTTGTGGTGACACGTTGGCGTGGCTTGGCTGTGCGCTTCCCCTTCTCGTTATAGAGGTGGGAAACTGAGCGTTGAGACGGTAGCCTACGGCTGCCAATACTGCCGATTACCAAAAATGATTGTTAATTTCATCCCATACTATTTGTCTTCAAGGGTAATCGATTAATGTGGGGCTAGGAGATGCTTAATAGAAAGCAGATTCTCGGTTACGAAATATTCGACTTTAAACAGAGTGACCGAATACTCACAAGTGGCATAAGCGGACAAGTAGAATTTCAACGGTATGTTTAGAAAGTAACCAAAATGTCGTTAAAGGATAAGGTAGGCTTAAGTGGTGATACTCCAAGGATTTAGTCGCATCCAAGTTCATATTGTCGATGTTTGAGCAATATGTTGTTCTCCTGTTTTTATACTGGCTATTGGTTTCAGTGTTCAATGGTCCTAGGTTAAAAGTGTAGTAGTTCATGCCTGGGGAATTTTCTTTCTATGGCTTTCACGCCACGTGTAATAGACTCTCCCGGGGAGAGAGGCTCTCTTGGACCTGGGCGATTCTTACTCAGAACTTTTGTACAAGAGGGTCGAATTTCGGGGTGCGTTCTCAAAATATCATATGGTGTTCTTTTATATTTCTTTGGTTAATATTTTGTTTACTAAATCCCCATCTGCCTGGAAGCTAGGTCCCGCATAATTTCTTCAGAGCCTCCACCAATCGCATTCACCCGAACCTCCCGATAAATTCGCTCAATCCGCCCACCGCGTATATAGCCAGCACCGCCTAACACCTGCATAGCTTCACGCGCACAGAATTCGAGGGTTTCTGTCGCCTGTACTTTGAGCAGGGCAATGTCAGCGACTTTTAGCTGGTGTTGTTGTTCTGCCCAGGCACACAGATCGAGATAAGCTTGGGTGGCATTGATACGTTGCAGCATCTGCGCAAATTTATGTCGGATGACCTGATGATTGGCCAGACGCTTGCCAAAAGTCTGGCGTTCTTGTGCCCATTCGATAGCATCTTGAAGGCAGACGCGGCTGTACTCGACACAGGAGGCGGCGATACCCAGGCGCTCGCGATTAAAGTTGTGCACTATCGGCAAGAAGCCTTGGTTTTCGCCGCCGATCAGGTTGCTCTCGGGTACGCGCACTTGATCAAAAAAGATACTGGCGGTATCCGAGCACCACCAACCCTGTTTTTTATCGAGCAGCTGCCGGCTCACGCCCTCTGCATCTGCAGGGATTAACAGTAAGGAAATCCCGCCGAAACCCTCGTCACCGGTGCGTACAGCAGCGGTAAACCAATTGGCGCGCATGCCGCCGGTTATATAGGTTTTTTCTCCGGTCACAATGTAGCTATCGCCATCACGTGCCGCGCGACATTGGATATTGGCCACATCGGAGCCGGCTCCGGGTTCGGTGACCGCCAGGGAAATATGTTTGTCGCCGCGTAAAACTGAGGGAATAACCCTATCTTTCAGAGCGTCGCTGCCGTAGTGCAGCAGCGGGGGCAGGGCGATGCCGTGGACCATCAGGCTGGCGTAGAGGCCGCCGGCGCCGGTGCGGGCCAACTCCTCGGCGGCGACGATCATGTGGAATGCATCGGTTTCAATGCCACCGTAGTTTTCCGGATAGCCCATCTTTAGAAGGCCAACGTCCGAAGCTTTTTTCCAGAGTTCTTCGGGCAGCTGCCCCTCTTCGTCCCATTGAGTGATGTAAGGGATGATCTCCCGGTCGACAAAGCGGCGCAGTTGGTTGCGCCATGCCTGGTGGCTTTCGTCGTAATAGGGGCTTGCCATGCGGGAGGCATCGATATCGTACATGGTGAACTCCTTTAGGATGTGGCGTCGCTGGGAATTTTGGCGCTTTCACTGGGTGCGGCTTCGATCTGCACCAGCAGTTGTCCGCCGCGCACCTGGTCTCCGGCCTGAGCGCCGAGTTTCATCACGGTGCCATCGCGGTCTGCCCTTAGGCTGTGTTCCATTTTCATGGCTTCCATTAGGGCAATGGTATCTCCACATTGAACGGCTTGATTGGGCTCGACCAGAATTTTCACCAGGCAACCGTCCATAGGCGCAGTAATTCGGCCGCTGCCCTGATTCAGGCTAGATTTTGCCGGTGCGTGGGTTATGTCCTCAAAATGGTACTGCCTGCCATCGCACAGTAGATAGAGGTCATTTTTGCGATGTAGGAACAGCCTTTTATAGCTGACGCCATTTACCAGTAGTTCTGTACTAAAGAGCTCGACTTCTTCTTGAAGCTTTACAAAATTGATTCGTTGAAGCTGGAATCGTCGGTCTTCAAGAGTGACTTGATATGTATTTTTTTCCAGCGCCAGTAGGTCGTAATTAAGTGGTTGCCCAGAAATTTCCAGGCGATAGCTTAGGGGAACGCTGCTATCACCATTGCGCCAGTCATTGCGACCGCTACGTTGGTCTTGAGGGTTGGCGTGGCGCAGGTGATTGAGTAGCACCGCTTGGATCGCAACGTCCACTGGAACCGGTTCGGGAGACGTCAACGAGTTGTTTTGGTCAAGGAAGCTGGTGTCCGCGTCGCCGGCAATAAACTGGGGTTCCGCCAGGATCTTTTGCAGGAAGTGCATATTATTTTTCGGGCCGATAAATTGCAGCTGGGTTAGGGCACGGGCGAGTTTGCGTCGCGCTTCCTCGCGATCCTGCCCCCACGCAATTAACTTGCCGAGCATGGGGTCGTAAAACGGAGTGATATCGCCGCCACTCTTTAAGGCGTGGTCGATACGGACTCCTTGCCCCTTTGGCGCCCTCCAGTGGAGTACTTTCCCAGCCTGGGGCAGGAACTGCTGCTCCGGGTCTTCCGCGTAAAGACGCACTTCTATGGCGTGCCCCTGCTGCGTCATTTGATGTTGGGCGATGGGAAGGGCTTCGCCACGGGCTACGGCTAGTTGCCAGGCGACCAGGTCAAACCCGGTCACCATTTCCGTAACAGGGTGCTCTACCTGCAGGCGAGTGTTCATCTCCAGAAAATAGAATTCGCCGTTGGGGCAGAGCAGGAATTCCACGGTACCTGCGCCTTGGTAGCCACAGGCGTGTGCGACGGTGACTGCGGCATTTCCCATTTTCTCTCGCAGATTGGTATCTACTGCGGGTGAGGGGCACTCTTCAACGACTTTTTGATGACGCCGCTGTACGGAGCAATCCCGTTCTCCCAAGTGAATGCAGTTGCCTTGGCTGTCTGCAAAGACCTGGATTTCAATATGTCGCGCATTGATCAGTGCCTTCTCCAGGATTAATTCATCGCTGCCAAAGGCACTCATGGATTCGCTGCGTGCCGCACGCAGCTGGGAGGCCAGTTCGGCATCTCCCTGGGCCAGGCGCATGCCGCGCCCGCCACCGCCGGCAGCGGCTTTGATCATCAAGGGAAAACCGATGCGCTGTGCCTCGGCGATCAGAGTGTCGTCGTCCTGGGCTCCCTGGAAGCCGGGAATACAGGGTACGCCGGCGGCAGCGACAAATTCTTTGGCTTTGCGCTTGTTGCCCATCAGTTCTATGACTTCAGCGCTGGGGCCGATAAAGCACAGTCCGCTCTCCGCACAGGCATTCGCGAAGTCCGCATTCTCGGCGAGGAAACCGTAGCCGGGGTGTACCGCAGTGGCCCCGGATTTTTTTGCTGCGTCGAGAATTTTGTGGATATCGAGGTAGGATTCCGCTGAGGTCTGTCCGCCGATTGCCACAGCGATATCTGCGCCCTGGGTGTGTAGCGCATCGCGGTCTGCGTCACTGTAGACAGCAACAGTGCGATAGCCCTCCGCCTGGGCGGTACGTATTATGCGCTGGGCGATTTCACCACGGTTGGCGATAAGCAGGGTTTCTGTTGTCGACATCAGTGCTGCCACTCCGGTGATCGTTTTTCCAGAAACGCGCGGGCGCCTTCTCGGCCCTCATGGCCCTGAATTGCGCGGGAAAATTCCTGTGCGGCGCCGTCCAGCAGTTGGCCGAGGGCGGTTTCGTCGCTGACTCGCGCCGCATCCAGCAATATCTGTTTGGTGGCGGCCAGTGCGCCGGGGGCACAGGCGTTGATGGCGCCCAGGTGTTCCTGAAGCGCGCCTTCGAGGGCCTCGGGTCCGTCGAGCAATTGATGAATTAATCCAATCGCCAAGGCTTGTTGCGCATTCACTTTTGCCCCGCTGAGGGCGAGGCGCCGGGCCTGGGAAAGACCAACCCGCGCCACCACAAATGGGGCGATCTGTGCAGGCGGTAAACCCAAACGGGTTTCCGGCAGGGCAAAGCGACAACTGTGATCGGCGATGGCAATATCAGCACTACAAGCGAGGCCAAAGCCTCCACCCATCACCGCGCCTTCGAGTACGGCAATGACTACGAGGGGAGTCCGGTTAAATTGCTGCATCAATTCGCCGAAGCGGCGATTGAGATGAAAGAAAGCATCGCGATCACCGTCACCCGCACTTTGTTGGGCGTTGAGCATATCGGCAATATCGCCGCCGGCGCAGAAGTTGTGTTCCGCACCCCGTAGTACCAGCGCCCGTACCTGCGGATCCTCTTCCGCTTCTGCAAGTTTTTGCAGAAGCTCATCCACCATTTGCAAACTAATCGCGTTGCGCTGCTGGGGGCGGTTCAGAGTAAGATGGCGGGCGATACCGATGGTTTCAACAATAATTGTCTGCACGGGACTTACCTCACGCTGTGGGTTTACGCTTGCCGGGCAATATGCCCATCAGCTTGCAGATGATGCCGAGCATCACTTCGTCGGCACCGCCGCCGATGGCGGTGAGACGGCTGTCGCGATAGGCGCGGTTGATAACGGTTTCCTCGATATAGCCCATACCGCCCCAAAATTGCAGGCATTGGTCTGGAATAGAGCGGGACAGGCGGCCCGCCTTGAGCTTGGCCATAGAGGCAAGGGTGGTGACATCCTCTCCCGCCACATAGGCTTCCACCGCGCGCCAGGTCAGTGAACGCAGGCACTCCACCTCTGTTTGCATTTCCGCAAGGGCGAAATGGATAGTTTGATTGTCAATTAATGGCGCTTTAAAGGCGTGGCGTTCGCGCACATAGTCGATCGTCGTGCTCACACAATTTTCTAGCCCCTTTAAATTCAACGCGGCACCAGCAAGGCGCTCTTCCTGGAATTGCAGCATCTGTAACAGGAAGCCGGCACCTTCATCACCGATACGGAAATGTTTGGGTACCCGCACATTGTCAAAAAAGATAGGGGCGGTTTCTGATGAACGCATGCCCAGTTTGTCGAGCTTTTCACCGATGCGTACGCCTGTGGTTTTCGCCGGAATAATAATCAGGGATTTATTACTGTGTGCCTTGCCCTCACTGGTGTTGACCAGGGTGCAGAAAAAGTCGGCACAGGGGGCGTTGGTGATCCACATCTTACTGCCGTTGATCACATAGTCATCGCCGTCACTTTTGGCGGTGGTTTTTATCGAGGCCACATCGGAACCGGCACCGGGTTCGGATACGGCAATGGCGCCGACCATTTCTCCGCGTACGGCGGGAATCAGGAACTGCTCTTTGAGATCCTGGCTACCAAAATTTGCCAGGGCGGGAGTACACATGGAAGTCTGGACTGAAATTGACAGGGGCACGCCACCGCAGTGGGCACCGCCCAGCTCCTCCAGGAAAACCGTTTCATAGCTGAAGTCGAGGCCGAGGCCACCGTAATCGCTGGACTTACTGATGCCGAGCAGGCCGAGGCCGGCCAATTGCTGGAAGATTTCGCGAATAGGAAAGCGACCGGCTTTTTCCCATTCTGCCACGTTGGGGTTGATTTCCAGCTGAACGAAATTTTGTACGGTGCGCTGCAGTTCCCGGTGTTGATCGCTGAGTATCATTATTGTTTTCCCTGCCTTGAAGTGTGAACCCGGTGATTGTGATAATGGGCAACGGCACTCCCTTGTTGCCCGGCGTTTTCGCTTTAAAACCTCGCCACGCCGAAGGTGTTTTTATTCAGTTGGCTGTACTCGGCCTCTTGGCAAACCTCCAGCAGCATGCCCAACAGTTTGCGTGTATCGCGGGGATCGATAATGCCGTCATCCCATAGGCGGGCGCTGCAAGCGAGCGCATCGGAATTGCCCTGCATAAAGGCACTGGTGTCGTTTTCCAGTTTGTCCAATACCGCCTCATCCACATTGCCGCCACGCTGCATTTTTTGTTCGGTGACGATACGCATAACTTTGCCGGCCTGTGCTGCGCCCATCACTGCCGTACGGGAGTTGGGCCAGGCAAAAATAAAGCGCGGATCGAACCCGCGTCCGCACATGGCGTAGTTGCCGGCACCATAGGAACCGCCTACCACTATGCTGAGCTTGGGCACGCTGGCGTTGGCTACGGCCTGAATCATTTTCGCCCCGTGCTTGATAATGCCGTTGTGCTCCACTTCGGTACCCACCATAAATCCGGTGGTGTTGTGTAAAAACAGTAGTGGGGTACCACTCTGTTCACACAACTGGATAAATTGCGCGGCCTTATTGGCTCCTTTGGGGGTGATGGGGCCGTTATTGCCGATAATGCCTACGGGAAAGCCTTCGATACGGATATGGCCACATACTGTCTGCCGGTCAAATTCCGGTTTGAAATCCAGCATGGCGGAACCGTCGGCGATTCGCGCGAGAACCTCGCGAACGTCGTAGGGTTTTTTGCTGTCGGCCGGAATCAGGCCGAGCAGGTCGTCGATCGGGAGGAGTGGATCTTGGTAATCTCTTTCTAAAGTATTCTGTTTTGGCGAGGGCAGGGCCGCGACAATTTCCCGCGCCATACGAATGCCATCGGCATCATTTTCGGCCAAGTAATCGCCACTGCCGGATTCGGTGCAGTGCATTTCTGCCCCGCCGAGACTCTCCTCATCGGCAATCTCACCGGTGGCGGCTTTCAGCAGCGGCGGTCCGGCCAGGTACATACCGGTTTGTCCACGCACCATGATCACATAATCCGATAGCCCTGGCTGATAGGCACCGCCGGCAGTGGCGCCACCATGCACAACGGTAATCTGTGGGATACCGGCGGCGGACATACGCGCCTGATTGGCGAAGCCGCGTCCGCCGGGGGCAAAAGTATCGGTTGCGTACATTAAGTTAGCACCGCCACTTTGTGCCAGGCTGACCACCGGCAGGTGGTTCTCCATAGCGATGCGCTGCATGCGCAGAGCTTTATCCATTCCGGCAGGGGAGATGGTGCCGCCTTTCACTGCGTAATTATCCACTCGGACCATACAGCGGCGCCCTCTGATCTGGCCGATGCCACAAATAGCACCGCCGCCAGCGCCGCTACCATCCTGATCGTCGTAGAGTTTGTAGCCGGCGAGTGAGCACAGTTCGATAAAAGGGGCGCCGGGATCAAGCAGCAGGTTGAGGCGCTCTCGCGGCAGTAGCCAGCCGCGATCGCGGTAGCGGGCAGCCTTGTTTTTTTCCGCCTGTACCGGTTTTTGCTCAGCCTCGCGAAATTCGCTGATCTGCTTCAGCATTGCGACTCTGTTGTCATTAAATTCTGCCGAGCGGTTATCCAGCTGGGAATCAATCGGCTGCATTAGAGCTTGCCCTCCGCTTCCAGCTCTTTCACCACCTGTGGCCGGTGTTTGCGATGGAAGCCGTTGAACCGGTTTGAGTTATTGGCGGCCTGTGGTTGCCACAGGGGGGAGTGGTGTTTGAGGCTGGAGCCTCCGTCAATGCGCAGGGTTTGCCCGGTGATATAGCTGGCGGCATCGCTCAGTAGAAAGCATACGGCGCCGCTCACTTCAGCCTCTTCGCCCAGTCGGTAGAGGGGAATACTGTCGCGGAAGCCCGGTAGCAGCTCGCGTAGGAATTCCGGATCGTAGGTGTCGAAGCCGCTGGAGAGGATGTAGCCGGGCGCCACAGCGTTGACTCTAACTCCAGAGGCGGCCCACTCCAGTGCGGCGGTTTCGGTAATATTTTCCATGCCCGCACGGGCGGCACCGGAGTGTCCCATCATGGGCATGCCACCGGAATTATCTGCAGTGATATTTACGATGCTACCGCCATGCTTTTTCATCGATTGCAAAAAAACTTCGCGTGACATTAGAAAACCGCCGAGCAGATTGCTGCGCACGACCGCATCGAAGCCTTTTGTATTGATCTGTTCAAGGGGGGAGGGAAACTGTCCACCGGCATTGTTCACCAGTCCGTGAATCGTCCCCTGTGCCAGAACGATCTGGCCGATAGTTTCCTTTACGCCTTCCTCATCGCGAATATCCAGGCTGAATACGCTGCACTCGCCACCATCGCTGTTGATCTCACCGGCAACGCGTTCCAGTTTGTCGAGTTTGCGTCCGATCAGCACCACATGGGCGCCAAGACTGGCGAGTTCATGGGCAATACAGCGGCCGATACCACTGCCGCCACCCGTGACGATATGGGTTTGTTCGCTAAAGCTGCCGGGGCGCAGCTGGCTTTGATAGCGCATGGGCATTTCCTCTTCTAGAGCCTTTGAGGGCTTTCTCAGTTTTTATTGTTTTAACGAGCGCTTGCGCCCGTGATTGGTAATGCGCAGAATAGCTTAACGCTACCAAGCAAGCGCTTGGTATTCAATAGTTGGCGCTTATTTGATTATGTAATTGATGAGCCGCTGTTTTGACCGCTATCAAAATACAAAGTAATGGGAGTCACCGTGCAAGAGGCTGCACAAGTACTGGAGGAGGCGCAGAGTGATCTGTCGCCGCAACAACTCATTGGGGCCCTGGTAAAAAAGGGTGAGCTAACAGACCCGGGATCTCCACGTGGACGTTTACTCAACGCTGCTGCGCGCCTGTTTGAGCAAAAGGGATTTTCCCGTACCACAGTACGAGATCTTGCCGCCGAGGTGGGTATTCTCTCCGGTAGTATTTTTCACCACTTCTCCAGTAAGGAGCAGATCCTCTGTGAGGTGATGAAGGAGGTCACTATTTTTGCCAGTGCGCGCATGCGCAGTGCGATGGAAAGTGCTGGTTCGCCACAGGAGAGATTGCGGGCTTGTATCCAGTCCGAGCTTGAAGCCATTCACGAGCAGGCGGTACCGGGGTTTTCCATCCTGGTGATGGAGTGGCGTAGTTTGTCAGAGGCAAGCCAAAAAGAAGTGCTGTTGCAGCGCGATGAATACGAGCAAATATGGCTGGATGCGATCAATACGGCCCAGTGTCCTGGCGGCGATGCCGCCGTGGTGCGTCGCCTTTTGGTTGGGGCTTTGAGCCATACCTACAGCTGGTTCAAACCGAGGGAGAAAGGTTTGACTATTCCAGAGCTGTCAGATCGTGTCTTTCAGATATTTGCGCCGTGATACTGCCGGCAAAGTGTCATTAAAACTGTGCACTTTGCCACCTTTCCTGCCAAATTATCCGCCGGCACCAGTTTCCTGAGAACTGGTGCCCACCTGACGTTCTCTGAATCTTTTACCCTGCGCGCAAGATGTGTTAATTGTGACAATAAGTGTCACTTGGTGACAGGAGAGGGAGATGGCGGGCCAGGATTTCTATCAGGTGGTTTCCACGGGAAGGATGCTTCACGCCAAAAAACCGGAGTCGGTCACACGCGCTGTGGCCGAGTTGTTCTCAATTCCTGAAGCCCAGGCCCGCAGGCTGTTGTTAAAGGGCTGGGTGATTAAGGACAGGCTGAGTTCGGCACAGGCTGTGGAGTACCGGACCGGTCTGCATAAAATTGGTCTGCGTGTCGAGGTTTGCCCCGCGGGAAAATTCGATAACCAACGATTGATTGCGAAGATCAAGGTGGCCCAGCGCCGCAAGGCCAAGGCGATTCAAAAAGAGAGATCAAAAAATACGGCCGCTGTAGACGGGGCGACAGAGTCATTGTCGCCGGCGATGAAAAACATAGATTCCAGGCGATCTAAGGCTTCCATCAGGCCCAAAACAAGCACAAAAACTGAGCCTCTCTTTAGTGATATAAAAACACCTGTGACTTCCATGGGGTGGCGAGCGCTACTGGGGTTGCTGCCTGCTCTGGTCATACCCGCCGTTTTTATCTGTGCAGTGACACTGTGTTTGTACGGTGCCGGCTTGGCTCTCTGGCAAATCCCCGCGGCCGTTTGGCAGGGTGAGCTAAGTGGTGGAATTGTGTTTGCCGGTCTGGGTGGGGCAACCTTCTGTATTTTTCTACTTCTGTTGCTGGCCTTTCCTTACTTTTACTTTCCAAGGGATGCTCGCGCGCGATCCGCTGAAATATCCCTGGAGCACCCTGAAAGCAAGGATGTGTTCGCACTATTTGAGCAGCTATCCAGCGCCACAGGGCTACCGAAAATTCACACGATTATCATTCGCCCCGATGCCAGAGTTTTCAGTATGCCCAGATTTTCTGAGGTGATGCGCCAGGAATTACCGCTGCACCTGGGGTTGGCCAGTGTGGCCTCACTGGATGGGCGTGGAACTCTAGCGCTGGTGGCGCGGGGGCTCGGTATCTATCAGGGCAAATTAAACGGATTGTTGGCCTGGCTGGTATTAGATGGTGTGCGCCGATTGGAGCAGATGCAGTGGGCATTGGAGAACGAACGGAGTGTGCTGAGTAGTACCGGTGAGCCGGGTCTGCTAAAGCCCTTGCATCAAATACTGGTTACCTGTGGGCATTTTTTACTGCCGCTAATTGAGCGGTTGGAGAATCTGCATCGGGCGGTAACCCGTGGTAGCGCGCAGTACCTGGAATCCCGCGCTGACCTTTGGGCTGCCGACTTGATTGGCAGTGCGGCTTTCGCCGAGTTTGCAGAAAACTGGCATCGCTTGGTACATGCAGACCTGGTTGTTGCCGAGACGAGCCGTGAGGCGGCAGCCGTCGGGCAGTGCTTTGAAAATATTCCTGCCGCTGTGGCTTGGACCGGGGAAAACCTGGATGAAGAAACCCGCAAGGCCATAGAGTTGGCGATGGGGCCGGCCAGCGACCCCTGGGATATTTCCGAGGCGGCAGACCTGCAACGTATAGAGGCTGTGCAACAGCGCAGTTTGAGTGCGCGTATGCAACGAGAAATATGTCTGCGTACGCTTTTTGCCGATTTTCCCAGGTTGGCTCGCGATATCAGTGTGATTAGCTGTGCACCCGACTGCCAGGTGGTGGAGAATCGCCGCTTACTTTGTGCCAGCCGTGAGGCGGAAGAGGCGCAGCAGGTGTTGGCGGTGTATTTTAATCGTCTGCCGCCGCTTACCTTACTCCCTCTGCGTCGTCCAGCCTCACCGGAAATGCAGGCGATGGGGTTACAGGCCAGTATCGACTGGCTGCGCGGAAAGTTAATAGAGCTGCGAGAGTTGCGAGAGCAGCGCGAAAGCCGCCGCACGCAGATGGTGACGGTGCAACTGGGCGCGGCGTTGATTCGGGCCAAGGTGCGCATCCAGCCACAAGACTACTTATTGACCAGTGTGAACCTTGCCACAGCGCAGGAAGTGGCGGCGGTGAAGAGATCGGAGTTCGAAGAAGTAGAGCAGCAGTTACAGCACATCTATGCAGTTTTTTACCAGCGCCTGTGTCTTGCAGTAGTGGCAATGCCAGCCCGCGAGCGACAACAAGCGCGGACTCTTCTGAGCCATCTGGCCGCTTATGATGTACTCGCCTCCCACCTGGAGCGCCTTGCGGGCTACAGTGTCAGCCTCACGTTGTTTGCCCACCGTTTGTCCCAGGACTTGGCTGAACGTGAATTGGTACAGAAATACCTGGCGCTGTCTGCGCGGGAACTGGATGCGACCTTTGCCACGGTGGAGTCTTCTGAGTTATTAAAAGCTCAGGGGTTGGATAGCGCTCTTTGTATCAAAGCAAAGCGCGAGCCATTACAGCAACTGCCCCAGCGTCACCAGGAAGCACTGGCTGTGGTAGGTACTGCGGATGCGCGCTGCAAATACGCCAGTGCGGTAATCATGGAGCACTATCAGATCCAGCTGGCTGCACTGCTGCAGTGCTGTTTGCGCCGGGAGGAGCAATTGGAGCTGAGTCCGTTGCGCCTCTTGCAGGCGGTCTAGCCGCCAGCGAGTTTTACTTTGTAGTTTTTGGACTCCAGTAGGCCTTGGATTTCAACGCGTTTGTCGCCCTGGATTTCGATCACCCCGTCTTTTAGGGTGCCGCCACAGCCACAGCGCTTTTTCAGTTCGGCCAACAGCAGCTTCAGTTCACTGTCGCTGCCGGCTAGGCCGCGCACACAGGTGACCCCCTTGCCTTTGCGCCCCTTGGTTTCGCGCTGAATACGCACAATCCCATCTCCCTGGTGACGCTTTGGCTCTGCTGCCTCCTCTTTGATGCGGCCGCGGTCGGTGGAGTAAACGAGACGATTTTCCTTGGCCATAAACTAGGGCTTCCCGGTAAATTGATGTACAGAGTGTTTGGGCGCGATTGTGCCCGAGACAAGGGGGAAGTCAAAGTGTCGGCGAAGCTGTAATCCCGGTGAAAAAGGAATTGGGGGCGACCCGCCAGCCGGCAGGAGGTAAAATTTCCCCCAAAGCAATAGCATTTGGTCCTAGAGGTGAATCCATGGCGTTGACTGGGCGTCGCAAACTGCTCAATGAAGTGATCTTTGGCACTGAGACGCCCGCCGGGCGAAACTTCGATGTGTTTTTGATCTGGGCGATTTTAATTAGTGTGGGCCTGATACTGCTGGCTTCCATTGGTCCCATAGCAGAACGTTATGGGCCATTCTTAACCATGTTGGAGTGGATCTTCACGGGTCTGTTTACCGTGGAATATGCCGCTCGTATTTATTGCTCGGTGAACCGACGCAAGTATATTTTCAGTTTTTATGGGATCGTTGACCTACTGGCCATTCTGCCCAGTTACCTAGCTCTCCTTTATACCGGTGCCACTTATCTGTTGGTGATACGCCTGTTGCGGGTATTGCGTATCTTCAGAATACTCAAGTTAGTCCGCTACCTGCAGGATGCCAACCTGTTACTGCGGGCCCTCGGTTTGGCCAGACGAAAGATCCTGGTGTTTTATTCCAGCGTTTTTGTAATGTGCATTATCTTCGGATCGCTGATGTTTGTGGTGGAAGGGCCTGAACACGGGTTTACCAGTATTCCCACCAGTGTGTACTGGGCTATCGTGACCATTACCACTGTAGGCTATGGGGATATTTCGCCGCAGACGCCGCTGGGGCAGACGATTGCAGCCATGACGATGTTAATTGGTTACTCAATTATCGCTGTACCCACAGGTATTCTCACCGCGGAGCTCGCCGGGGAAATGAATCGTGAGCGCAGGTACCATCGCTGTAATAACTGTGGTCGTAGCGCTCATGATCCGGATGCGGAGTACTGCAAGTTTTGCGGATATAGGTTGGAGCCGCCCGCTGTTTCGGGCTGGGGTTGATGCTGCTTCCATAGGCGCCGACTGCCCCAGGCCCCGTTTAGGCGAGATCTGGGGTTATCCCCTGAGGCAAGGATGATAGAGGAGGGGGAGTCTCCTTGCGCGAATCAGCTTGTATGGATCACCACTGGTCGGGCACACGCACAGCGACAACCTCGGCCTTGGCGCAAACGCGCCCATCGCTGCTGAGCTCGCAGTGCAGAATGGTTTTCTTGGGTCCGCGTCCGACAATAGTGGCTTCCAGGATCACCGGTTTATCAATGGCCGCCGGTGCCAGGTACTTGATGTCCAGCTTGCCGGTGGCGAACCAGATTTTGTCTCCGCTACCCGCTTCACGGCCCGCTTGTAAGTAGCCATCGGCAATTGCACTACATACGGTGTGGCAATCAATGACCGTGGCGATAATGCCACCGTTCAAATATTGAGCGGGTCCAGCGTTGTGGAAGGGGCTGGGGGTGAACACACAGCGGGATTTATCCGGCTCCACCCAATAGCTTTTAATGCGCAGGCCCTGGTCGTTATCTGGCCCGCAGCCAAAACAGTGGTTGCCCTGAATTTGATCCTGAATGGCAGTTTTTTCAGTCATAACTATCCCTCGCTGTGGACGGGCCATGGTACCGATTTGCGCCAAAGAGGGGAAGAAACTAACCTTGCGGACTTGCAATCGAGTTACCTGAATTATCTGGACATAGATACATGGAAATATACGGCTTTTGCGCCCCTGGTTTTGAAGCCTTGCTCGAGGCCTTCGCCAAGAATTTTCGCGAGTGTGGGGATACTGGCGCAGCCTTTGCGGTGCGCCAACACGGTGAGCTGATCTGTTCGCTATGGGCGGGCAGCGCCGACCGGGATGGGCAGCAGCCCTTTACTGAAGAGACCCTGGTGAATGTATTTTCATCCAGCAAAGGGGTGCTGGCACTGCTCGCCATGCAGCAGGTAGCGGCGGGCAGGCTGGACCTGGATCGCCCGGTGGCAGATTACTGGCCGGAATTTGCCCAGAATAATAAAGAGTCTGTCACCGCGCGCCAACTTCTCAGCCACCGCAGTGGGTTGGTCGCTTTCCGCGAACGTGTAGAAGAGAGTCTTATCTACGACTGGCAAGCGGCTTGCGATGCGGTTGCGGCTACCAACCCCTGGTGGGAGCCGGGCAGTGCGCAAGGGTATGCCCCTTTTCTGTACGGTTGGAGTTTGGGCGGTCTAATCGAAAAGGTTGCGCAAAAACCCCTATTGGAACTTTATCGGGAATCGCTAGCCAAACCCCTCAACCTCGATGGCGGCTTTGGTGCGCTGGGGCATCGTTCCGCCCGTATTGCCGATGTGAGCCCACTGAAGCAGCCACTGCCAGAGCTGCGTGAAAATGCCATTGGCCGCGCGATTAAAGAGGACCGCAAAGGTCCGGTAGCTATGGCCTTTAGTAATCCGGTTAGCTTGATGATGGGGACTAATAGCAGCGAGTGGCGCGGTGCCCTGATACCCGCCGCCAATGGTCACTTCAGCGCGCGGGACTTGGCGGCTGTTTATGGTGACTTGGCAGGGGAAAACCCCACAACCCTAGAGAAAAGATGGGTCAATGAAGCCGCCCATGAACAGAGCCGTGGGCGGGATAAAGTATTGCAGGCTGAGGTGAGCTTCGGCTGCGGCTTTATTCGCAGTAGCCATTCCGCCGACCTGCGCTTCGGTGGAAAGCAGAGTTTTGGCCACCCTGGAGCCGGCGGTAGTGTTGGATTTGCCGATCCGGAGCAGGGGCTGGGGGTTGCCTATATCACCACACGACTGGGGCAGAGCCTGTTTATGGATCGCCGTGCGGTTGGCTTGGTAGAAACACTGTACGGACTAATATGATGACAGAAGACGTTATGCAACTGGTTGAGCGGGTAGATGAACTGGAGAGCCGCCTGGCTTTTCAGGAGGATACAATCTCGCAGCTAAATGACGTAATTACACGCCAGGATGCGGAGATTCGCACGGTGGTGGCGAGAATGAGCGAGCTTGGGGAAAAATACAGAACACTGACTTCTGAAATGCATGGCGGTGCGAAGCAGGCCGACGAGAAGCCTCCCCATTATTGAGGGCGTTGGGCGAGCAGCCTGAGAATGAAATCGATGAATCTACATTTATTTTATGGCTGCCAGAATAATGCGGATTCTTTGCCCTTTTTTTGACCTGTTTAGCGTGGGTAAAAATTGGCACCAGGCGCCAAGGGGCGGTGGAAATTATTTGGTGCCAACTCGCCATAGGTTTAAGTCTTAATGTGTCTAAAAAAATTCTGACTTGTGACCGCTTTGCTATTGACAAACTTTTCCACATTCAAAACATGGCGGCTTGGCGTCCTGATATTTGTCGGTATTGCCAGTACACTATTTTAGTGAAAAGTTCTAACTTATTGTTTTTAAAGTAAAAAACCAAAGAGTTTAAAAAGTATGCAAAGTGCTGCAAGCGAGGGTTTACGCCGCCTGGCGCAGAACCTGGTTTATTAGTGCACAGAGTTATCCACAGAAGCTGTGGAAGAAGTTTGTTCTGTTGGTTTTTCGTTCAACAAATAAGTACCCCAGTCCCTCATCCGCCGAATTCAAGTCGCGCAATGGGGACTGGTCAATAGAACTGGTGATCAGTTCGCCGTAATCTACACAAAATTTGGTTGGGTTGATTCAGCCGCCGGTCAGCTTTTAGTTGGATAATACCGGCACTGTGCAGGGCGCACTGGATTCAGTGCATCCGATACCCGTTTATTAAAAAATGCGTTAGGAGAACCAATAATGAAACATTGGGTAGCAATTCTCGCTATGGGCTCACTGGTAGGCTGTTCCACTTTGGACCCTTACACTGGTGAGCGTAAAACCAGCAATGCCGCCAAGGGGGCTGGCATTGGTGCTGTCACCGGAGCCATTATTGGCGTGGCCACAGCGAGCAAGAAAGATCGCGGTAAAGGCGCCCTGACCGGGGCCCTGGGTGGTGCGGCAATTGGTGGTGGTGCTGGTTACTACATGGATCGCCAGGAAATGGCACTGCGCCAACGTTTAGAAGGGAGCGGTGTGCGGGTTCAGCGCGAGGGGGATAATATTCGCCTGATTATGCCCGGCAATATTACTTTTGGTACTAATCGCTCAGATATTCGCACCGATTTCTACGATACGCTGGAATCGGTCACGGTGGTTCTTCAGGAATTTGATAAAACCGCCATTCGCGTAAGTGGTCATACCGACAGCACGGGTTCGGACGTGCACAATCAGTCTTTGAGCGAGCAGCGAGCCAATTCTGTGGCGAGCTTCTTCAATCAAAATGGTGTTTCCTCCGGCCGCGTCCAGGCAGTTGGTTACGGAGAGCGCTACCCGCTGGCCAGTAACAGCTCGGATTCTGGTCGCCAGGCCAACCGCCGTGTTGAGCTTGAGCTCTTGCCGCTGTAATCACCCTGTGCAGTTGATGCTCAGCTGCACGTCACTGCGCCGATATTGCCCTTCATCAGCGGGAATATTGTGTGCAGTGGCTCCTTCCTCTTCTACCCGGCCAATCCCTGCACCGACCCCATAAGCCCGCTCTTGGGCAAACTCCCCCTCCAGACTCTCTTTCCACTCGCTAGCTTATGTTGACTCAACGGCTTGGGTTTATTCGCTTCACGCCCTTGGTTTCAGTGAAAAGGAAAACTTGCTGATTCCTACCGGGTAAAACCGACGGTTAGCGGGCTGACTGTGCTATCTCTACATCAGCGAATAAATGAATAGTGGAGTGGAAGCGTGAATCGTTACCTTTTCAAATGGAAATCCGTGTGGAGTTTTGTCTTGGCGCTACTTTTCATGGGGGGATTTACCGCGGCAGGCTTCGCCTGGGAGGGGTCGGCAGTGGAATCCAGTGCCCACCTGGAGATCCGTTTTAGTGAGGCGGCCGTCGTTGCGCAAGTGAAGGTGATTGGTATTCACCGGGATGTGGACAGTGCGCTTTCAGAGCCGGGAGTGACCGCAATATCCGGCTATGTGTATTCTGCTGAGCCGAGCCAGGTATGGAAGGGCATGGTGGCAGATCAAATTACTTTCCGGTTGGGGCTAGAGTATTGCGATAAGAAACTTGAGCAAGGTGAGCACTATCTGATTTTCGCCAGCTTAGATAGCTACGGTAGGTTGCAGTTGCACAGTTGCGATTCGGCGGTTGTGGAGTCGGAGGCTGAGGCGCTGTTGGCGGAGCTCAATGCGTTCACCTCTCAGGGTTGAGGTGAACTGGGGGGCTCACTTCAAGCCGCTTAGAACATCCCGTTGTAAGTTATCCTCTATTTACAGCAATCCAAACTCTCCCGCTATAGCTCATTGCCTTGAAGAACTCTAATGCCGGGTTATTCTTATTTATATTGGCGCCATCTTCTTTAGCCGATAGAAGTTGATGTCCCTTTGTCCCGGCGTCAAAAAGGCTTTAAGTCAGCGAGTGCTTCGCAAGTGGTGTACTCCCTTATCGTTGAGTGCTGGCTGGCCAAGTAAGAGCGCAATGTCTAAAACTGCCTGGGGTCGAGAGGTCGACGTATGAAGAAGTTATTGATTCCACTGATCATTCTGCTGCTGATCATCGGATACTTTATGTCGCGCAGTGGTGAGCATAAGGCCAAGGAAGCCTATGACTCGATGAATTCCCCCAACAGCGGGCAGATGAATGACAATTCTCAGCCAGCTGGCAGCGGAAGTGATTCAACCACCCCAAATGGAACCACCACACCTCCAGATGGCATGGGCGACCCCGATGCACAAATGCCTCAGGACTCAGATCAGACCGATCCAACACCGCCGGGAGGCGCTGGGGGGAGCGGCGAGGGCAGTGGTGCCAGCGGGCCCTTACCTATGCCCGGTAGCACCGGCGCTGGGTCACCAGGAGATAGTGACGCTGGTGGTCCTCCCCCTGTCCCCGGTGCCAATGGCCAATCTGCAGAAATGCCTGGAAGTGGGGATAACGGCCAAGCCGATCAAGTGATCGATGATGCATCGAAGGAAGCCGATAAAGCGGTGGAGGGTGCCGAAAGTCTCGATAGCAATACCCCGAACTCAGAGACTGAGACGGATCAGGGCATGGAGAGTAATTCCGACGAACCTTAGTGTGTGGATGGCAAAGCACACGCGCAATGTCGCAAGGAGATAAGGGTGGGCCGCCACGTCAGGCGGCCCACCGCTTTTGACAGAATGATCGAACATAAATGGATTCAGGGGCATAAAATTTTGCAGATTCAGCCTCACGGGGCATTTACTGTGGAGGATTTCCATCGACTGGCGGAAAAAATAGACCCAATTATTCGCGAGCAGGGCAGGATTGAGGGGCTACTAATCGATACTCGAGACTTTGCCGGCTGGAAAAGCTTTGTTGCGATGATCTCGCATTTCCGCTTCGTACACGATCATGAAAAGCATATCCAAAGAATCGCGGTGGTGTCTGATAACCCTGTGTTGAAATTTATGCCTCATCTGGTTTGCCATTTCATTAGCGCAGAGGTGCGACCTTTTACTCCTGGGGAGTATTCCGAGGCCCTGGAATGGCTGGAAAATTCGGGTTAGCATCGCGCACCGTTTAACTGTGTTATGGAGTGCCGGTGAGCCCAGCATTGGCCATTATTGCCGCGACGATTGATGATTTACCCGCGGCTCAGCAATTGTCCCGTCAGCTTAGTCTTCCCTGTTTGGATCTTCTTCCTCCTTCTGAGGTCAACGACTTTCCCCAGGTTTTATCCTGTGGCGAGCAGCTAAAGCTCTGTGCAACCGGGCGCAAGGCGCCGGGCCCCGTCTCTGTGGATTTTGTCGGAGGAGCCCTGGCACATCGACGAAAATTCGGCGGAGGCAAGACCCAGCCGGTGGCGAAGGCTGTCGGTTTACGCTCGGGCTTTCACCCTCGTGTACTGGATGCAACGGCTGGATTGGGTCGCGATGCTTTCGTACTGGCAACGCTCGGTTGTGAAGTGCAGATGCTTGAGCGCAACCCAGTAGTGCATCTACTTCTGCAGGATGGTCTACGGCGCTTACAGGAAGCCTCGATCAGTGACCCTGAACTCAACGCTATTGCCGGGCGTTTAACATTGGTCGATCACGACCTACCTGCGGCCGAGTGGCTCCAACGCCAGGATGCGGCGTCTTGGCCAGTCGTATATCTGGACCCTATGTTCCCATCCCGAGGTAAGAGTGCCAAGGTAAAGAAGGAGATGGTGGCATTTCACCATCTGGTTGGAGAGGATCAAGATGCGGATGAACTGTTGGAACCCGCATTCAGGGCCTGCTATTACCGCACCGTGGTCAAACGCCCCAAGTTGGCTCCTTATCTTGCGGGGAGGAAACCGACACTTTCTTTTGAGGGAAAATCTGGTCGTTTCGACATCTATACCAAGCATGGCGTGCCGGGTTGAAAACCGGGGACTCAATACCCTTAATGGCCACAAGCACAAGCACAAGCACAAGCACAAGCACAAGCACAAGCACAAGCACAAGCATTAGTTTCTATATGGCTGGCTTTTGTCTTGATCGCCGTAATGGCGCTCAGTCTGAGTAATCATTCTCTATTTACGGATAGTTGCCGTAGTGTCTTTTGTCCTGGCGGTGTCTTTCCTCTCTCTCCACTGGCTGACCGTTGCCATTTTCAAAATCCAGGTAATGCAAGTCATTGCTGGGATTGTGATTTCGATCGCTATTCCTCTGCTAATTTATAACCTGTGAAAGTCCTCCCTGCGAAAGTAAGGCGGGGATTTTCAGCAATCAATTTTCGATATTGACGAGTGACAAGGAGGTCGTTCGTGAAGCAGAAATCGCCATTCGATATTTTTTTTGATGAATACAACGAAGATATTCCAGAGGATCACTTTCCCAGGGATAGTATTTCCGCTCATGCGGCAGAGGCCATAGTGACCAGTGAGACTTGGTCTGATGCCAAGCCGGCTATGAACCTGTCTTCCTTTGTTACCACATTTACCGAGCCTGAAGCTTTTGAGGTGGCCAAAAACCACTACCTGAAAAATTATATCGACCATGACATGTATCCCCAGCTGTTCGCAATGGAAGCGCGTATGGTGCGATGGCTGCATGAATTGTGGAACGGGCCCAAAGATATGGAACCCTATGGTGCCGCTACCATAGGGTCCTCTGAGGCTTGTATGCTGGCGGGCTTGGCGCACAAATGGAACTGGCGAAAACAGAGGGAGAAGAGCGGCAAGGATGCATCCAAACCAAATCTAGTAACCGGGGCCAACGTACAAATCGTTTGGGAAAAGTTTATGCGCTACTTCGATGTGGAGCCGCGTATAGCACCACTAAAACCTGGGCAGTATCGATTTAATAGCAAACACCTGGATGAGCTGGTCGATGAAAACACCATTGCCGTGGTGGCGATTGCCGGGCAGACGTTCACCGGGGAAGATGACTCCTTCCGGGCGATTCATAATTGGCTGGATCGCCATCAAGAGAAAACCGGCCATGATATTCCCATGCATATTGATGGGGCTTCCGGGGGATTTGTAAACCCTTTTTTATATCCAAACTATCATTGGGATTTTCGCCTGCCGAGGGTGAAATCCATCAATGCATCGGGGCATAAGTTTGGGCTGGTGCCGCCAGGGTTGGGCTGGGTAATATTTCGTGAGCGCTCCGTTTTCGATGAAGACCTGATGTTCTATGTCAATTACCTGGGAGGTGAAATGCCCACGGCCACGTTGAACTTCAGCAGAAATGCTTCACCGGTTGCCTACCAGTATTATAATTTTATTCGTCTTGGCTTTAAGGGTTATAGGGATATCATGCAACACACGCTGGCCAATGCTCAGACGCTGCGTGGCAGATTGGTGGACAGTGGTTACTTCGAGATTATGAATAAAACGCAACGTATACCCGTAGTTGCCATGACCCTGAATACTAAATACACCAACTTTAATGAATACGATATTTCCGACAAGGTGCGCGAACGCGGCTGGGTATTGTCGGCCTATTCAATGCCACCCAATGCCCAATCGGTAAATTCCCTGCGCATCGTAGTGCGCCCTCATCTCAATCTAAACGCCATTCAGGGGCTTGCCGACGATATTATTCACGCGTGTGAATGGTTGGAAAAACATGGTGGCAACGCCACACCCCCCAAACTTCATGACCCCCACAAAGTGGCCGCGAGTAAATGTTAAGCGTCGAGGCTATATCGGCTGTGCTTGTTTCATAGCTCAGTCGAGAAGAGTTAACCATAAGAATACAATTGACTAATTTGAGTCACGGTGTTGATAGAATTTCAAGGTAAATCCTATGAAAAAACGTGTGCTTTACAGTGACTTGCAGGAACCAGAGGGGCCTGTCTGTCTGCCAGATGGAAAAATCTATGTTGTCGAAATGTCGAGTACGCGTAACTGTGTGAGCCGCATTGATACCTATGGGCGATACCAGCAGGTAGGTCATCCCGGATGGCGCCCGAATGGTATGGCAATCGATGGTGATGGCAATTTGTGGATTGCCGGAGCTGGGGTTAAAAAGCTGGTGCGTATGCGGCCCGATGGCGTAATCCTCAACACCTATGAGGGGCCTGAGGGTCGCCCCTACCTTTGGCCAAATGATCTGGTGTTTGGTCAAAATGGTTTGCTCTATATGACAGACTCCGGGATTGATCCAGACAAATTTTTTCAGGGGCAGACTATTCGTGCTGACTTCCGGGATTGTGAATACGATGGGCGAGTATTTGAAATTGATCCCTCTAATGGCCGCGTATTGCGAGTCATTGATTCTGGGTTATCTTTCCCAAATGGCATCGCATTTGATGCTAATGATGTATTGTATGTGGGTGAAACCCTAACAGGAAATATTTATCGTTACGATCTTATCTCTTCGGCCTCTATTGAAGCGAAATTGTTTGGCAATGTTGTTATTGGGTCACCGAACGACTGTGTTGGGCCGGATGGAATGGCTTTTGGCGATGACGGCCAACTCTATTGTGCCGTATTTGGGCAGGGGGATGTGAGTGTCCTCGACTGTGACGGCAGGATTGTCGAGCGTATTCCAACCTGTGGTATACGTCCCACTAATATCGCATTTTGTGAAGACCGCACGGGTGGAGCGGTAGTAACGGTATTAGATCTCGGCTGCCTGGAATGGCTGGACCTACCATCCCGAGGCAGAGGTTTGTATCGTCCAAAGCTGAAATGACTGTCTTTGGTGCGCTGGTTTTCTATTAAGTTATTAGCGAGTATTTCGCTTTTCCCTTTCCCTTCCCCTTTTTCTTAATGTTGCTTTTTATAGGTGGATCTTAAAAGAAAAATTATCTTAATTTCATTTTTTATTTGGGTGGGTGTTCCTTTTTTATCCTTTTTTTAGTGGTTATTTTCTGTTTGGGCGGTGCAGGCTGTTTGGGGTTTGAGTGAGGTGGCCTGCCAAAGCGATTGGCTGGTAATGTGTTTTAGGGGGGGCAAAAAAATTTGAACTTTTCTTCCTTTTTTAGATGTCTTTTTTTAAAACGATTTCCTTTCTTTTTGAGGCTATTTTGTTTTTTTTATCTTTAAAAACCTTTTAGGTAAAATGACTTTACCTTCCTCGTCTGACCTATAAGTCAAAAGCATCTTTGTTGCACACTTTTGGTTTGTTTGGAAAATGTACGGCTATTATACTCCGCGTCCTTCATGGGCGCAGAGTTGATCATGGTAAATACTGCGTGCTGAGTTTGTATGCTAATAAAGATTGCATTGAAAAAAATACTACTGAAGCAGTTTAATAAGGTATAAATTCCCATTTTATGGCCTTAAAGGATTGCCCTGTTGATGTCTTTATAGAGATAGTTATGCGCATTTCTTATTTTTTCCTGTTGGTCTTTTGTGCCACTTTCTCTTCTGCAGTGCTTGCTGCTTCGGGAATTAAAAAAATGGATATACTGTTTATAGGAGAGATATTGTAGCGGTCCACTAAAAACGGACACCAATTTAGGTGGTAAAGTGACAGAGACCTAGTATATCGGCGGATCGAGCGCATCCAGAAGTCCGGCAACCCCAATGAGATCGAGTGGAAGCGTCACCTGGTGGGCACGGCAGTCTATACCGTAAAAACCGACAAGGAACTCAAGGTACTCTCGACCGATAAGCTGTTCCTTTATAAGGGCCACCATGGACCTGATTACCGATAAAGTCGGTAAAGTGGTGCAGGAAATGTCCTTCGATGCCTGGGGGCAGCGCCGTAACAGCGCCAACTGGAATGCGTTATCCCTGGCTGAACTTTCAAACTTCGATCACAGCCGTACCACCCGTGGTTACACCGGCCATGAAATGCTGGATGAGGTAGGGCTGATTCATATGAATGGCCGCATCTATGATCCGCGTTTGGGACGTTTTATGCAGGCGGATCCGTTTATCCAGGCCACTGCCGATACGCAGATGAATAACCGTTATAGCTATGTGCGGAATAATTCTTTAAATGCGACTGATCCAAGTGGTTATTTTGTCCTCTAATTGCAGCTGCTCTAGCTATTGCACTGGATGTGCAATTAGTGACTGCTGCAATCATGGTTGGGGTTGCTGGTTTTGCTGAAGCTATGATCAATGGGGCATCTTTCTCAGATGCAATTGTCTCAGGAATCTCTTCAGCAGCGCTAACTTATTTGGGGGGTGGCGGAGGTGGGTATATTGATCTGCTTGGCGCAACAGGAAGGCAGTTCCTTATTGAAGGTCTAAAATTCGGTTTTGTTGGAGGTATTACCTCAATTCTTCAAGGTGGAAAGTTTGGGCATGGATTCGCATCGGCTTTTATTGGAGGGCTTACTGGTGGAATTCCTGGGTTGCAAGGAAATGCTGCAATGCAAATTTTTGGTCGAACAGTCGTAGCTGCTGCTACCGGGGGAACTATCAGTAAGGTCACTGGTGGTAAGTTTGCTAATGGAGCAAAGTCGTGAGCATTTAATGCATTTAATGCATTGAGTACAGGTATAGCTGGTCGATATCAAGAAGGGTTGGCTAGCCGTGTAGAACAAAATAGACCCCAAATAGATCATGGTGAGATAGAGCTGGAAATCGGTGTCAAAACGGTTGATATGACAGTAGAACTAGACATTTCTCCTTCCTACGATCCGGAATTTGGAGCTCCTTATACTGTTGGGCGCAAAGAGATTCCACAAACAGATATGTCAATTCCAAGTTGGGGGTCTGCAAAAGTTGGTTATAGTTATGGAATTAAAGATCCGTTTGGACCTAGAGCAAATACTGGACTCCTTGGCACTGAACTACATGTAAGTGGCTGGAACCAGAGCTTGGTAAATCAAGCTCATTCACAAGTTGTAACCGCTATTGCTGTAGCAACTTTAGCTCCACTAGTAATAGGTGAGGGGGTTGGCGCTGGAGTAGTATATCTGGGAAGTCCTGCGGGAAAGGCTGTTGCTTTCCGAGTCTTAACGGTTATGGCTGAAATCCAGGGAACACCTGGTATTGGAGCACCATCATCGATTCTTAAAAGTGCTGCAATGGCAGATGCAGTAATGGGAAGTTCAGTAGTTCCTAGAGTCGTGGCACCTGCAGTTGGGGCTGTATTGGTAGTGGAATAGAACCATGAATAGTAGTCAAAAATTGAAGATCGTTTTTTATTCTTTGAAGGGGTATTTGAGCTGGCTAGTATTTTTGGTCATAGTTTTTTTTGTACTTTTTATGATATTCAAGTCGACAAGCAACTTAACTGCAGGTAAGTCCTTTATGGCTGAGGTGATTTTTTCTGAGAGCACTGGATATGCTGGAGGGACCCAGGGATTGACATTATATCTTTTATCGGTGAGGGAGCTGGATAGAGAGTTAAATAACGTTTGGTCAAATGATTTCTTCAGCTCTGGTTCAAGGGTTTGTATTCAAGAAGTACTTAAGAATAGCAAGGTGGTTGTGCGTTACAAGGTTGTGAACGAAAGTAATTGTGATGTTAACTAGCGAAGCATTTTAAGGGTTAGGGCGCAATATTGGTGCCATGTGGTTCTCTGTGGATAGAGCAATATTTGGGTGTAGGCTCAGCTTTCGAGGTGAGGGTTGGATTGAGTGTAATTCGTATGTTATCTCGGTCGCTACAAGTGATTTTACTGTTTAAGTAATGGTGTAAGGTGTTAATGGTGAGTGTACTTAAGAAGTATTTAATTTTAGGGTTGCTTCTTTTAAGCGTTACGGCGGTCGCCTATGAAGGGCCGTATACTACGGATGGATCTCCTTGGGCTAGGGTGGCATCCAATGGTACCTTTGCAATTTACCCTATGCCTACTGTCGCTAGCTGTTTTGACGATAAAGTCAGTATTGTCCATATGGAGGGTCCAGAGATGAAGGGCATGGTGATGTCTTTGGTGCTTGCTGCATAAAGCTCTGGTAGGGTGGCGAACGTTTGAGGGGGAAGTTTGTATCAGTATATTGTAGCGATATAAGTGTACGTTTATCGTAATTGAATTTTTCATCTAAAAAGAAAATGGATTTTTGCATGTGAGCCTCAGGCTATTTATGGGGTGCGTAGGTGAAAATATGGGGTCAGAGTACATCCCAAATGGCATCGCATTTGATGCTAATGATGTATTGTATGTGGGTGAAACCCTAACAGGAAATATTTATCGTTACGATCTTATCTCTTCGGCCTCTATTGAAGCGAAATTGTTTGGCAATGTTGTTATTGGGTCACCGAACGACTGTGTTGGGCCGGATGGAATGGCTTTTGGCGATGACGGCCAACTCTATTGTGCCGTATTTGGGCAGGGGGATGTGAGTGTCCTCGACTGTGACGGCAGGATTGTCGAGCGTATTCCAACCTGTGGTATACGTCCCACTAATATCGCATTTTGTGAAGACCGTACGGGTGGAGCGGTAGTAACGGTATTAGATCTCGGCCTCCTGGAATGGCTGGACCTACCATGCCGAGGCAGAGGTTTGTATCGTCCAAAGCTGAAATGACTGTCTTTGGCGCGTTGGTTTTCTATTAAGTTATTAGCGAGTGTTTCGTTTTTCCCTTTTTCTTTTTCTTAATGTTGCTTTTTTAGGTGGATCTTAGAAGACAAATCATCTCAATTTCTTTTTTTATTTGGGTGGGTGTTCCTTTTTTATCCGTTTTTAAGTGGTTATTTTCTGTTTGGGCGGTGCAGGCTGTTTGGGGTTTGAGTGAGGTAGCCTGCCAAAGCGATTGGCTGGTAATGTGTTTTAGGGGGCGCAAAAAAATTTGAACTTTTCTTCCTTTTTTAGATGCCTTTTTTTAAAACAATTTCCTTTCTTTTTAAGGCTATTTTGTTTTTTTTGTCTTTAAAAACCTTTTAGGTAAAATGACTTTACCTTCCTCGTCTGACCTATAAGTCAAAAGCATCTTTGTTGCACACTTTTGGTTTGTTTGGAAAATGTACGGCTATTATACTCCGCGTCCTTCTTGGGCGCAGAGTTGATCATGGTAAATGCTGCGTGCTGAGTTTGTATGCTAATAAAGATTGCATTGAAAAAAATACTACTGAAGCAGTTTAATAAGGTATAAATTCCTATTTTATGGCCTTAAAGGATTGCCCTGTTGATGTCTTTGTAGAGATAGTTATGCGCATTTCTTATTTTTTCCTGTTGGTCCTTTGTGCCACTTTCTCTTCTGCAGTGCTTGCTGCTTCGGGAATTCAAAAAAATGGATATACGGTTTATAAAGGAGATATAGATGATGATGGGCGTGAAGATCTATATTTTGAGTATAACCGACCGATAATTCTTATTCATGGAGACATAATTACCCCTCTGGTAATGCCTCAACTTCCGAACTTTGTCTTGTATTTAAAAAGGGATAAAGAGAGTTATGAAGACCCGGAGGAGGTAACCCTAACGGAACTGGAAATCGCAAATCTTGAAAAATTAGATGGGGGCCTTTCACTACTGGGCGACTTTAATGGTGACGGCGCAACAGATCTATTGCTTCTTGCAGCTATGCCTCTCGTCATACATGCTCAGGGGAATGGTTTGCCAGTACTGATGCAAACCCTCTCTACTGATAATAGCGATGACACAATTTCTTATGCAGCAGCCATCCTGGCCAGTGTAGGCGTCGACTCTGTATTGGTGCAGGATAAAAATGAGGATGGGAGAGAAGACATCACTGCGGGAGATTTTGTTTTCCATGCCGATGAATCTGGCACCTTTGGTGAATATTCCACTCCGGCCAATATCCAAACGCCCAATATGGCAGGGGCTTCTGGTGGTCAATTCCGAGTCAATGAATCCGGCGCGGCAACTTATGCCTTTCCAATAGCAACTGCCGCAGGCACAGCGGGAGTTGTACCCGAGATTTCACTGAGCTATAGCAGTAGTGGTGGTAATGGTCTGGTTGGTAAAGGCTGGGGTATTGGTGGCCTATCTGGAATTTCTCGTTGCCGTCAGACACTGTCAATTGACGGTAGTGTTGGGCCCATTAACTGGACCGAGTCCGACAGGTTCTGTCTGGATGGACAGCGCCTAATAATTGAAAGTGGTTCTCAATATGGCGCTGTTGGCGCGACATATAAAACGGAAATGGATTCTTTTGCCAGAGTCACATCAATAGGTGGCAGCCCTGGTAAGCCATCTTATTTTAAAGTGGAGCGCAAGGATGGTTCAGTTAGTTATTACGGCAATAGTAGTGACTCCAAGCAGCTTGCAGGTAGCAATGTACTCACTTGGGCCCAGAATCGTTTTGAGGATAATGTCGGCAACCCTATTGAGTTTTTGTATGAGGGTAATTCGGAATCAGGGCACCGTGTTAGGTCTATCCGCTATGCCTACGGTTCGGGCTCCTATGAAGCAGAAGTAGAATTTTTCTATGAAGATCGCCCTGAGCACCTTCGTGGCTTTACCGCAGGCTATGAATTCATTACCACCAAGCGTCTGGAAAAAATTGTCTCAAGCTCCAATGGCAAAGTGATTCGCGAGTACAATCTAGGATACAACCCAGTCCTGCCCTTTGTTCCCCGTGAAAAGTATAATGATAGAACCTCATTGCTAACCTCATTACAGGAATGTGTAGGTTCAAGCTGCCTTCCCGCAATTAGCTTCGAATGGCTGCAGGCGCCGTGGAGGCAATATGGAGATAAGTCGGAAGCTATTGACTTTTCACCCACTAAGCATCGCTTCCTGAGTGATTATAAATACGCCGATTTTAATGGCGATGGTAAGCAGGATATTGTCTGGATCGAAGGGTATGCTGATGATGGGAGCGATACCGATATTCGCGTTAAATATGCGCTCTCATACGGATCTGTTTTCATCAAGCAGGACTTCACAGGCGGTGCATTTTCTTCGGAATACTTCACCCAGTCCAATGTTGATGAGGGATTCGCCATACGAGTATTGGATTTTAACGGTGACGGTCGCCATGATCTGGCGATATATGATCCACGCTCCAGTTATGGTCTGCCTGCGAAATCTTGGCTTGTCTTCCTAAGTCGCTACGATACTGGGAGTAAACGCTGGAAGCTGCACTCCTCGCCGATTGCTACCGACCGAACAAATAAAGATGCCATCTTTGCCGACTTTAACGGCGATGGTCTGGCAGATTATATCTCTGTGAGCTACAGCAAAAGTTCTGGGGCGAAAGTAGTTGTACGCCTTTTGGAGTCCGTAGGTAGGGCGGTTTCCTCAAAAAATTACTATAAATTCAGTGATGAATACACCAGTTACCCATTGAATATTTCTGGCGCTGCCAGCATGAAGTCCAGTGGCCGTCTGCCCGATACCTTGGGCGATTTTAATGGTGATGGCGCTATGGATATTCTGGTGGCCACTTCCGCTGGATTCGAAGCCGCCGTATTTGATCAAGAGGCACAGGAATTCCGCTCTATCGGCGTGCTCTCGACGACGAATACTTCAAAAAGCCCAATTGCTATAGATATAAATGGCGATGGCCTCACGGATATTGCCTACCCTGGAAATTCCGGCAGCTTTTATAGCAAAATCAGCACTGGCACAGGCTTTAAGGATTTGGGATACCTTGGAAGTAGCAGGGGCTCCTTTGTAGACCTGAATAACGATGGTTATCAGGATTTCGTCTGGCCGGTTTCTTCTCCTTGGAATGATGTGAAAGTTCGCTACTTTGATCAAAATACCGGCGAATTTATTGACTCTTCCGATAGCAGACTTTTTGATCATCTCTCTGATTGCTCGGGCAGTGCTACCTATTGTGGCACGATAGCTTCTAATGACATGATATGGTTTGCGGACACGAATGGCGATGGAGAGGCCGATTATCATCGCTATGATGCATCCAGTGGTATCGTTTACACTCGCCTGGATAATACCCGCGATTCTCAATATAAGAATATTCCGCGGAATGTGATTAATAAGATTGATAATGGTCTTGGTAATGTTACCAATATCACTTATCAGAACATGCGGTACGATGAGCTTTACACCCGCTTGGACGTAGCAGCGGCAGGCAGCACGGATGCTTTCTATACCGCACTGAATGGCGATTGGGATCTGCCTGCCGATAGCCACACTTTAGGTAAAGATAAGCCGGTATTGGATATTCTGAGCCCTATGTACCTGGTTGCTAAGGTGGAGAGTTCAGCCCCTGCCGCCGCTGCCGCACCGGGTTCTGTTGACCAATCCGCCTTTAGTTCTGTGTCCTACCACTACCATCAGATGAAACTCCAGGCTGCCGGCCGGGGTATGTTGGGCTTCCAGAAAATCCGCACTACCGATGATCAAACCGGCGTAGTGACGGAAACTACCTACCGCCAGGACTTCCCCTTTGTGGGCATGCCATTACAGACCGAAACCCGTACAGCCGAAGGGCAGCTACTGAGCCGGGCGACCAACAATTGGCGTCTGCAGGGCTGGAATGGTAGCGGGAAGCCTCTGCCACCTTATCAACCTTATATTTATCAAGCGGTGGAAGAAACGTATGACCTGAAGGATGCGGGTACTACGCAGGGAGAATTGCTGCAAAGCGTGACCACCACAAACAGCTACGATGCCCATGGCAATGCGCTGAGTATCGATGTTGTCACCAAAGACGGTATCTCCGGCGACCAGTTTGTTAAGAAAACGGAAAATACCTATGGCAGCAGCGTTTGGGAGAAAGAGAAGGGCCGCTTAACCGCAACAAAAGTGACCAGCACCCGCCCAGGTATGCCAAGCCATATCCGCGAGTCAGCCTTTACTTATTATTCATCAGGCGTACATAAAGGTCTTTTGAAAAGCGAGGTTATTGAGCCCAATAGGCCAGAGTACAAACAGACCACCGCCTACGAATATGACGATTTTGGCAATGTTGTTAAAAAGACGGTAACGGCTCCCGGTGAAACCGCTCGCAGTGCTAGAACGGTGTATGACCTTTCCGGCCGCTATGTGTTTGAAAGTTACAGTGCCCTCGATCACCTAACCGAAAGGGTGGTTTCCCGTAACCACTTCGGCGCTCCGCTGGAAGTTCAGGGGATGAATGGGCTGGAAAGCGTGTTCGCCTACGATAAGTTTGGCCGCGAAACCATCAGTCGGAGTAGCACCGGCGCGGATAAACTGACAGATTATGAGCGCTGTGTTATCGGCTGCCCGGCCGGTGGCAAATATAGTGTGACGACCCGCAGCAGTACCGGTAGCTGGAGTAGGGAATACTTTGACGCACTGGGCCGCTCTATGCGGACTGAAACCAAGGGCTTCAATAGTAAAATCTATACCGATAAAGAATACGATAACCTGGGCCGCGTGAAGTTTGCCAGTGAGCCTTATTTCTCTGGTGATACCCGCCTATGGTCTGAAATGGAGTACGACCTGCTCGGTCGCCCGAGCCGCGTAACGGCGTCGGACGGCTCTGTGTCCAGTATCACCTATAGCGGCCTTAAGACCATCACCACCAATGATAAAGGCCAGCAAAAAACGGAGATGAAAAATGTTGCTGGCGAGTTGGTAGAAGTCATCGATGCGATCGATGGTCGCCTCACCTACGAATACGACAGCCAGGGCAATTTGCATAAAGCCAAATCCTGGGGCAAGGCGAATACTGCCGGTGCACATATCGATGAGGGCGACGGTCTCAGTTATCCCATTGTGGTCACGATCGAATACGACAACCTTGGCCGCAAAATCCGTATGGACGACCCGGATAAGGGAGAGTGGCACTACGAATATACCGGCTTTGGCGAACTGAAAAAGCAAACCAACGCGAATGGTCATACCGTCGAGTTAACCTATGATCTATTGGGTCGACAGTCCACTCGCATTGAAAAGCCCAAGGGCTCCTCTAAACCCTCGAGCGATGTCTCTTGGTTCTATGACAGTGCCACCAATGGCTTAGGGCAGGTGGAGATGGTCATGGATAGCGTCACTGGTTATCAGGCGGTGTATCAGTATGACCAGGTTGGCCGAAACCATATCCAGGCGGTGGATGTTGATGGGGCCGGTGCGCAACCCTCCTACGTCACCACCACGGTATTTGATGGCCATGGCCGTGTTGAATACAGCTACGATGCTCTGGACAGCATGCTCGATGGGGGTAAATCAGGGACTCAGAATTTCTACAATGCCTATGGGTATCTCTACAAGGTGGTAGACCTGGCCACTGGAGACCTGATTCAGGAAGTGAAAGCCCAGACCGCTCGTGGCCAGTTGAAAGAGCAACTGTTAGGTAACGGCGCAACCACCAGCTACAGCTACGAGGCTGATACTGGTCGCCTGACAAACCAGACCTCTACGGTATTGGGAACCTTTGGTATTCAAAATATCAACTACCAGTGGGATACCCTCGGCAATCTCACCAGCCGCCACAACCAGAGTGGAAAGAAGGATCTACGCGAGAGCTTCTGTTATGACGAACTCAACCGTCTGATTAAAACCCATGTGGGTAGCAGCAACGTCAACTGTAGTGGCCTCAGCGCCTCCGAACAGGATATCCGTTATAACGCTATCGGGAATATCATCTATAAAGCCGGCGTGGGAGAGTATGTCTACGGCGAAAATAGCGCTGGCCCCCATGCGGTAACAACTGCTGGAGGCGTTAGCTATAAATATGACCTCAACGGCAATATGACTTCGGATGGTTTCGACGGTGGCCGTACCATCATCTACACCACCTTCGATAAAGCCTCCGTAATCAAGAAGGGAAATAACACCACTGAGTTCCTCTATGGCCCCAGCCATAGCCGCTACTACCGCAAGGACACCAATAGTAGTAATGGGGAAGTGACAGAGACCTGGTATATCGGCGGTATCGAGCGTATCCAGAAGTCCAGTAAGCCCAATGTGATCGAGTGGAAGCGTCACTTGGTGGGCACGGCAGTCTATACCGTGAAAACCGACAAGGAATTCAAGGTTCTCTCGACCGATAAGTTGTTCCTCTACAAGGACCACCTGGGTTCCATGGACCTGATTACTGATAAAGCCGGTAAGGTAGTGCAGGAAATGTCCTTCGATGCCTGGGGGCAGCGACGCAATAGCGCCAACTGGAATGCGTTATCCCTGACTGCGCTTTCGAACTTCGATCACAGTCGTACCACCCGTGGTTACACCGGCCATGAAATGCTGGATGAGGTGGGGCTGATTCATATGAATGGCCGTATCTATGATCCGCGTTTGGGACGCTTTATGCAGGCGGACCCATTTATTCAGGCCGCTGCCGATACGCAGATGTATAACCGCTATAGCTATGTGCGGAATAATCCGCTGAATGCTAGTGACCCTAGTGGCTACTTCAGTCTTCGTAAGTTACTTAGTCCGATGCAAATGGTTTTCAAGGCCATTGGACCACAGTGGAGTGGCATTTTGAATGCAGTAGCCTCTATGGCTTGTGGTCCCTATGCGCCTCTTTGCGCTGCAGCAGGTGCATATGATATGACAATGGCCTTTGGAGGTTCTTATAGCGATGCTTTTAAAAGTGCTGTTATAGCTGGTGTGTCTAGTTTTGCTTTCCAAAAAATTGGGGATTTTTTCTCGAATTGTTCATCCTGTGCCGCAACATCAGGAAGTGGAGCTTTTGGTACCGATTTAACCTACCAAGCGTTCGCTGCCAAAGTTGCTGCTCATGCAATTACGGGAGGGGTTATGTCAGTTCTACAAGGTGGTAAGTTTGGTCATGGGTTTATTAGTGCAGGCGTAACCGCTGCTTCTTCTGGTGCAATAGGGAAAATTGGAGGAGATGTAAATAGTGTTAATTATACTAGTTTCACTAGTCGTGCTTTGCGAGTCTCTGCTGCTGCAACGGTCGGAGGTACAGCATCAAAAATGACTGGAGGCAAGTTTGCAAATGGTGCGGTGTCGGGTGCTTTCTCGAGAGCGTTCAATGATGAGTTGGGGCGTCACTTAAAGCCAAAACCGATCAAAACCGATGATATTTTCAAGGCATCTGTTTCGATTGAAGTTAATGCAGGAGCATTTGCTGCGGGTAATGATGGGTCTATCTCATTTGACATGCTTGATTTAACTAAAGACATGATTCTTCCCATTAATATGAATGGAGAAGAGATTGTGTTTGGTAAGAAGTTTGGGTTGAGAAACAATGCTGAACTTCAAGCAGGAGGAGTATTGACTATGGATGGAGCGGTCGGTGTTACTGGCGCTATTGAAGTTCGTAATACATCTGTTACGGGTAAGGCAACGGTTAATGTGGTGAAACCCTGGTACTCATTCCTTCAATCAATACCTGCTCATGTTTATCAATCTTTGAACTCACCTGAAGTTAGCTATGGAGAAGATCATGAATAAATTCATTTCAATAATACTCATCGTATTCTCTTGTACATTGGTTTTTGGTTGCGAAGTGCCTCAGGAAAGTCTTGAGAGTTTAGTATGGAAAAACTGCAAGATAAAAGATATTGATTTGGTTGAAGTTGAGTCTTGTGACACAGAAGAGTTAAGGTTGGATTTGAACCGACTGTTTTCAGGTGCTGAAGGCGAATTTAGTTTGCCTCAGCTAGAGTTTTTAGTGTTAAAGATGGGTTTTAAAAATTATGCCCCGCTATTGGCGGAGAGTTATGTTGGTGATGGGGATCCATGTAAAGCCAGGAGGCTAGTGGAGACTCTGCTTGATCAGGGAGGTATTTTTTCGTATATGCTAGGAGTTTATCACTATCAAGGTGTATGCGGTGAGGTGGATCTAAGTGCTTCATATTCGTACTTCGAGAAAGCTTCAAGACAGGGTAATTTGGAGGCCTCTTACAATGTTGCTTTGATGAAATATTTTGGGAAAGGAGTTGAGCAGGATGTCCAGTTTTCTGCGGAGGTTTTCGCTAATCTGGCATCATTGAATCATTCAAAATCCATAGCTTTCATTCAGAAACTAATTGAAGGTGGGTATGCGGATCAAAAAAATTTCTATGAGGCCGTAGAGTCTAGGCGGTCATTAATGAAATCACTGAGTTTGCGAAAAGCAGATGAATTCTTAGCAGGTGATGAGCTGAGAAAGTACTTGTCGGAGAATAATAGTGATGATGGATTTATCTTCTTTACTTCTTTGAAAAAGATACCTGATGAGAGTGATCAAGCACAAGTTGAAAAAGAATAATTGGGGTCAAAGTAAAATGTTGGCTTTATATGGTTCTTTTTCAGGATAATAGAGTTGGGAGTAAGTGGCCGGTGCTGATTTGGCCTTCGAGAATGTCTTTTAATAGGGTATTTTGATGGCTAGGTCTTTGATAGTTTTAATAGTGCTTCTCTGCGGCTGTTCTCAGGCACAATCAGATGCTGGGAATTCAGACTTGAATGGAAAGGTATCTGGTTTTATGGATGGGGCAGAATCAACTTTGATAAAGTTGATTCCGGAAATGCGTAATTATTCGAACGGTGAGCCTGTCTATACCGATAAGTTTTTATGTTCTATAGATCCTGATACAAATGAGGGGTAAAGTATTTGTTCATAAAAAATTCTTTGCTCTTGATGACAGGAGGGGAGTTTCCTTGTGAGCGAAGTATAGATGCTTATAGCCGATACTTTACATTAGAAGATGAAGCTCTTTACTGGGTATCGTTGGCATCAGGAAATGAGAGGTTTCTCAATTATTTTGAGAGTTTAAACGGTGTTTTCAAGTTGAGTGAGCGGTACCCTGAGTCTTTAGAGTTTCTAAAGTACCGTGGTCATACAGATATTGCTGAAAGGCTTGAGATTAAGTGGGTGGGGTGTGGTCGGCAATAGCTAATTTTTAATGAGGGTAGAGTAAATTGTTAGCGTCATATATATGGCTATTTGTGAGAGTAATAGGGTTGTGGGTAAGTGGCCGATGCTGGCTTGGCTTTCGAGAATATATTTTTGGCTAAGTAAGGCTGGGTTAAAAGCAAAGGTAAGATCTGTCTTATTTACTTTGAGTGGTTTTGTTGTTTTGTTTATGGTTTTTTGCAAGTTGATAACTGTCAGACAAGGTCTGATCTGTCAGGCATTCCGGTTGTGATTTCTAGAGGAATTGATTTATGAGAAAAATTATTTCTGTTTTTTTATTGTCTGTGCTCTCTCAGGTATCTAACGCAGATACAAGCACCCCCTCAGTGACGATTAAAGGCATTGGAACAGGTTGGGGTTTAAGTGAGCTTTATATAGAGTCTAATGAAGGTGTCATAGTGGAAGGTTGTGCTTCTGAAAGGCTAAAGGTAAGTTTAACTAATCCAATGTTTGATCATATCCTCTCGATAGCGCTTTCTGCTTATCACACTAAGTCGAAGGTGACCCTTAGGGTTAAAGGTTGTGATGGCAGTGATATGAATGTAATCTCTATCAAGATATCTGATTAGGCTTGAGGTGCTTTGAGTTAAATGAAAATTATTTGAATTTTCATTTTTTAGGTTCGAAGGTTGCCAGTTATGGGAGCAACTGGATTCAGAAAATAGTGGTGTTGCTATATGGTTCTGCGTGGGGCGGAGTAAAACTAACGGTGCAGGATCGACTGTCAAGGATGTCTTTTTGGTTCAAGCTGGTTTGAATATAAAGTTGGCTGTTGTCTCGGTTGTTTTAGGTGATTTCTTGTTTGATTAATGGCTTAGGGTATTAATGATGATTGGGTTAATGAAGTTTTTATTTTGGGGAATGATTTTTTTGAGTGTTTCAGCAGGGGCGTATGAAGGCCCATTTGCTACAGACGGCTCTCCATGGACTAGGGTGTCATCTAATGGTTCTTTCTCGATTTACCCTATGCCTGCTTCGGCTGGTTGCTATGATGATAAAGTCAGTGTAGCCAATACTGGCGACACAGAAATGAAGAGCATGGTGATGTCCTTAGTGCTTGCTGCACAAATGTCTGGGCGGAAGTTGAATATATGGGTGGAGCGGTACGACTCTACTTCACCTCAGCGCTGTGAAATGGCATTTATCGAAATTGATTAGTCTGCTTTGCTTTTTTGAGTGCTTTGCGCTTATGTTGGATAGGCGTGAAGATAGCGTTTTTTCTTTTCGTCTTTTCGTCTTTTCGTCTTTTCGTCTTTTTGTTTTTTTGTTTGGGAGCTCTAGGTGAAAAATATATATAGAATTTTATTTTATGGTTTGTTCTTTTTAAGCGTCTCTGTGTCGGCAACTGAGGGCCCCTTTTATTCCGAAGGGGCCCCTTGGGCTAGAGTATCGTCTAATGGAGATTTTGTTATATATCGTATGCCTTCTTCGGCAGGGTGCCATGGTGATAAAGTTAGTGTGGGTAAGTTGGAAGACTCCGATATGCGAAAAATGACACTATCTTTGGTAACAGCCGCCCAGATGTCGGAGAGGAGAGTTAAGGTGTGGGTAAATTATGTTGGCACTACGCCACAGCGTTGCACGTTGGCATTTATTGAGGTTGAGTAATAAATCCCTCGACCTGCCAAGTGAATGTTAGTTTTTTAAGGTGCTGCTTGTGGTGGGGCTGATTTAGGGAGAAAGATCAGAATTCATCAGGTTGCCTAATTGCCACTTTTGCTAAGTCACAGATAACTGTATATAAGCACAGTTTTCTGTTTGAGTAGCGTTGGTGGTGGGGTAAAGCCATGAATAATAGTCAAAAATTGAAGATCGTTTTTTATTCTTTGAAGGGGTATTTGAGCTGGCTGGTATTTTTGACCATAGTTTTTTTTATGCTTTTTATGATATTCAAGTCGACAGGCAGCTTAACTGCAGGCAAGCCCTTTATGGTCGAGGTGATTTTTTCTGAGAGCACTGGATATGCTGGAGGGGCCCAGGGGTTGCCATTATATCTTTTGTCGGTGAGGGAGCCGGATAGAGAGTTAAATAACGTTTGGTCAAATGATTTCTTCAGCTCTAGTTCAAGGGTTTGTATTCAAGAAGTCCTTAAGAATAGCAAGGTGGTTGTGCGTTACAAGGTTGTGAACGAAAGTAATTGTGATGTTAACCTGTGAAGCATTTTGAGGGTTTTAGTATAATGTTGGTATCATTTGCTTCTCCGTGGGTAGAGTGATTTTTGGGGGAGGCAGGCTTAGCTGTCGAAGTAAAGGTTGAGTGTAAGTCGGCTGTTATCTTGGCTGCTACAAGTCATTTTATTATTTGAGTGATGGTGTAAAGTATTAATAACGGGTGAAATGAAAAACTATTTGGTTTTCTAAATATTTTTTTAAGTGTTTTAGTGGTGGCCTATGAGGGGCCATTTACTGCGGATTACCCCCCCCTTGGACGAGGGTGGCATCTAATAGTGCCTTCACAATTTACCCTATGCCTACTGTCGTTAGTTGGTTTGATGATAAAGTCAGTATTGTCGATCCAAAATGGCCCAGAAATGAAAGGCATGGTCATGCCTTTAGTGCTTGCTACACAAATATCTACCAGAAACATTAAAGTATGGGTGGAGAAATTTGATTCCACTAGGCCTCAGTGCGGCAAGTTGGCATTTATAGAGATTGATTGATTTGTATATAATCGTATGTCTTTGTGAGCGTTTAATTTGTGTCTTTGAATAAAGGCTGACTCTAGATCCCAAGTGATTACTCTTCTTTTTCTGTTTGTGAGAGCTGTAAGTAAAAAATATATAGAACTCTATTTTTTAGGGCTTTCTTCTTAAGTGTTTGTGAGCCAGTTGCGGAAGGCCCTTTTTATTCCAATGGTGCCCCTTGGGCTAGTTCGATAGGTGACCCTGCGTCGTTCTTGATAGGAGTGGTGTCGGATTTTTCGCAAGCTCAAAGTGGGGGGTCAAGTTACATATTTTATCGGTTGCCCAGAAGGAAGTTGTGAGACATGTTTGATTTTGAATGATGACACTGAAGTATATAGTGTATATTGATGGCTAGGTCTTTAATAGCATTAATCGTGCTTCTCTGTGGGTGTTCTAAGGCGCAATCAGATGCTGTGAATTCAGATTTGAATGGAAAGGTATCTGGTTTTATGGGTGAGGCAGAATCAACTTTAATAAAGTTGATTCTGGAGATACGTAACTATCCGAATGGTGAGCCTGTCTATACTGATAAATTTTTATGTTCTATAGATCCTGATACTAATGAGGTGGAAAAGTATTTGTTTATAAAAAATTCTTTGCTCTTGATTTCAGGATTAGAGTTTCCTTGTGGGCGAGGTGTAGGTGCTTATGGGCGATACTTTACATTAAAAGATGAAGCTCTTTGCTGAGTATCATTGGCGTCAGGAAATGAAAGATTTCTTAATTATTTTGAGAAATTAAACGGTGTTTGTAAGTTGAGTGAGCGGTACCCTGAGTCCGTACGGTTTCTAAAGTACCGCGGCCATACAGATATTGCTGAAAAGCTTGAGGTTGAGTGGGGGGTGTAATAGCTATTAACCCGGCGGACAAATAGTTCCATCACGCTGCATATTTAATCGATTCATACCGGAAGTAGGATGCTACACGCGCAGGTTTCTTTTGTAACATTCTCATGTGAGAAAGCACTTTGCTTTTTAGCTTCT
>NZ_CANMKV010000037.1 GCF_947498635.1 uncultured Microbulbifer sp.
ACTTGGTGCATGATCTATCGTAGTCTTGACGGATAACTGAATACTAACAAATTGGCTCGGAATTATTCAGAGGTTCCCTAGGTCTACCTTTTGCTGATATGTCTAGAAAGGTTGCTCCATCCATTAAGTACAGGAAACACGTTTAACCTGTTTTTTTTGATATTTACATTCAGAGTGCTCGTTGAAAAATCTTTTACTGGTTATTCGTTACGGATGGCTAGCTATACGAGGTATTAATTTAGAGAGCGCAGCGGGACTATCTTAAAGATAAGATAGAATTCCTGGGTTTTCAGTATCGATACTATATGCTTAATTGTAAGAATTTTTCTCTGCTGGTGCCTTGTATTAAGAAGTAAAGGGGAGAGTGTATCGAAAAATTAAGCCGGTCAAGGCTTCATGGCGAAAGGTGGTTGTCAAAGAAGGAGATATCTATATTTGAATTAAGGCACCCCAATGACTTGGGTTGGGATGCCTTAATCGTGTTGCTAATTAAGAGTCAAGTTCTCAATTGTAAATTTTTCCCATGGACCTAGAACCTTGCGGTTTGCATTCGCACCACCGTCGTGCTCAGCAACAATATAGTTCCCGTGGCGGACATTGAATAAGGAAATTTGATCACCATTCTGCAAACATCCTGTATTATTTGTATGATTTATTAATTCAAATGTCTCCCAGCTATACCTATCAGTGACAGTGACATCAAGCGCCCCCCATTCTTGGGCACCGTAATAATAACCGTCGGTAGTTTGCAGCCATACATCATCACCGTGAGCAAAACAGCCCTGCTGAGCGCTGTTACCGCTGAGAATAATTGTCTCTTGGCTTCCGATTGTTGAAGCATTTGCGTTGACAGTTTGACCGTTACCTCCATTACCGGTTGCAGTCAAATATTTACCGTGGGCGCTCTTAAGGGCTATTTTCTTAGACTGAACCGCGGGTTTACCAATAGCTATATAGCCCACTACGGCTTGTAGTTTTTCTCCTTTTTCTCTGTGGGCTTCTTGCACCATTAGGCTGATCTCAAAAGAGCCTGTTTGTTTATCCCTAATTCGAGTACCAAGAGTTTCACTCATATTCTTTCCTTGTACCTGGCTCACCAGGAGGTAATCCTGAAGGTCAATACCAACGGTTTGGAATTCAGGGGAACCAGTTAAGTTATCTTCCAATAATATGGCATTCACATGAATTTCAGCTCCGTTGGCCGCCGTATAAGTACCGGCTTCCATCACAACATAATGCAGAATTTCAGGCAATTGAACACGATCATTCGAAGCAAACTCTGCTATCCGAACCTCAAAACTATTGGAGGTGATATTACGAATTTCAGCGGTGATGGAATTGGGGTTGGCAACGCCAATGACAGAAGTAAACACCACTGGGTTGGTATAACTGAAATCCAATTGAACAGTAATCCAATCGTGATCTACACCATAGAGTTTATCCGCCTCCCCACCAACAAAACGACGGTTCTGGAAATGTATGACATCGACTTGCTCACCGCCGTGATAAGTTTCTGAATCCAATGACTGCTCCTCTACATTTACCAGGAAGCACTTACCGTTAGTATCTTCCGATATACGTGAAACAATTGGATCCGTACCATGAAAGCTAACAGTTTGGTGTAGTAGAATATCATCGGAACTTTCACAGTTATCTTGACCCGTACCAACAGGGTTGTCGGTCACATCGTTTACTTGGTAACCTCGCACAAATGCGGTTTCTATGGTGGACGTATTGTTGACGCCCGCGAGTTCCCACATTTCCTGATCCGTTAAATCATCGACATTTGCTTCCCAGCTATAGCCGAGTATTTTCCCATCTACTTCAAGTGTGGTTTCCCAGACATGTCGCTTTTCGGCCCAGCTCCAACGCCACTTACTCTGGATCTTGGCTTGCGAAATGGTGAATATGAAGTTGCTGAAATCTCCATGGGTCTGAGCATTGCCGACAACCGTTGCCCAAATCTGTTCATCGCCATTACAGCTGTAGAGCTCTATAGCCTTTTCATTGCGTATAAAGGATTTTGTATCCTGGCAATGGCGATAGACAGCCACATACCCTTCACCTTCTCTTGCAAATAGCCAGTTATTGAAGCTGGAAGTTTCATCAAACTTATCAGCCGGCCAAATTAAGTTGACTGATTCCGTCGCAAAGTCATCTATTGGCAGAAAATCAGTGGCATTACCCACCCCTTCCATAAATCGCAGTTCCATAGCCGGCTTGTATAGAACCAGAGCTACATTCTTATTTTGCTTAATATAAGGTAAATTTGTATTCATTTGCTCCTGACCACCAGCCTTCCAACCACCATATTCCGCTCCTGAGCGTGTGGTAATCTGGAGTGTCCCCGTTGTGGCAACCCAGGGCTGCTGCTGCCAACCAGCATTACCCGCGTGGTAGTTTTGATAAGAGCTCAACTGCACTACACCATGGCGATAGAGGTCCAAGGTTTTTTCTGAAATAAGAGAGCTGGTTGTAAAGGGCGCGCTGGTTTCCGTAAGTAGAACACCAGACATGTCAACCATATCGTCTGCCAGATTGGACTCCACGATGATGTCTTCAAAGAAAAAATTTAATCCGGCGAGAGGTGTCAGATAGTATTCCAGCATCTCGTCCGCCAGTTCGGGGTGAGCGTAAGCTCCAGCGGATTGAGAAAAAATAAGTTTGTCTTGTAAATCCAGACCTGCCCATATGGAATCCACATCCGAGATGGGATGACCAGAGGAATAGCTGATATTGACTTCACCATTGAGTTTTTCCAGGCGATTATAGGCAACACTACTGACATCCAAGCTGGTCATGGAAAAAATATCCATATGTGATCCACCACTGGTAAATACCTGAGGACCCATGCCGGTTATTAGAGCAATAAAGCGTGAGAAGTTATTACCCAGGTCGTTCACTCCCTGATAACTACCCTCATAAGCCCGCGAATCTGCAGCCGTTGCAGCGCCAAGGTCATTAGTGACCATAGCTATATCGTTGAGAAATATTAGTGCGACCTGTCCGGCGAGTGTCTTTATTTCCTGATCTTTTGCATAGTCATAGAGGTTTAATAAAGCAGATAGCGAAAAACCACTATAAATATTTGAGGTAGACTCATAGACGCCATATTGTTTTTTAACTTCTAAATAACGCACCAAGCGCTCTTTAATTTTTTCTGGACCGCCTCCGATATGCCAGCCCTCCATTTCCCATAGTAACCAGCTACTAGAGAGCCACATAAGTACGTGGTTCTCAGAAGTGTAGACACGTACCCGCTCGGTATCTTCGTCTTGCCAATATGGGAGCTTGATGATCTCATTTAGAATTAGATCATCGTAGTCATTACTCTCCGCCAATACACGAATATATTCCAACAGTGGCATATCTGGATTTTTGTAGGCGTGCTTGCCTGGGGTGAAAAGTTCGGTTAACCGTTGGGCCAATGCTTCCCTGTCCAGCGGAAGACCAAGATGGGCTCTGAGAATCATGTGGTTATTATTTGGCTCCTCTCTTGCAGCGTCGAAAGCCCGCTCGATATAGGCGGCTTGACGTTCACGAAAGGCTGCTAGGTAGTCTGGATGTGACCCAGTATCATAGTTCGCCAAAGTCCACAGCTGAGCACTATCTTCAGAGTTTCGGGCCCCTGTGCTAAACCAATCTGATATATCGACATCAAGACCAAAATAGTTTAATGCGGTAACCGAGTCATCAGCCACCCCAAAGAAAAAATCAAGTGTGCCTTCAACAGAATTTGTCAGGCCATCAAATAGCCATTCACCAGTGTCTACTAAAAATCCTACTGAGGTTGTTGCAGCATCCTCTACCGTAGTGACAACGTCTTCGACAGCTTCTTCAGTTTTTGCTTCAACTTTCTTCCAGCTTTCGGTAATCCAGCTTGTAAAATTATCCCATATCCCTGCATGTGCATAGACTGGCATAATCAAACTAAACAATAGCGCGATATACACGATATACACGCCTGCTCTTTTAAAATTCATGGCAAAATCCTATATTATTATTTTTTCTAAAAAATATACCGGATAAGATCTCCTGCCCTTAACGCTAAAGATTAGCCAGTTGGAAATTAGTCATCAAACGGAGCATTAAAACATTATTGAAAAAATTCAACTTCCAGCATGGGAATGGTTAACTTTAAGTGACCTTAATGGCGCAGGAATGGTATTAATTTATATTGCTTAATTCAAACATCACAAGCATGCAAATAACTACACCTAAGTGTCCTATTGTTAACCATTAAATTAGTATAAGGTGGATGATCCGATTGAAAATATAAGATCGATATCTTCCGCCTTCGAGAACTTTGGATGTGAGAAATTGTTTCAAAATTGACGCCATATTATTTCTAATTGTTGAACAATAAGGTGGGCTGGTGGGCTGGTGGGCTGGTGGGCTGGTGGGCTAGCGATTAGCAGTAAACAACGAAGACATTACTGCAATCTCATATTTTAGAGGTAGAGGTAGAGGTAGAGGTAGAGGTAGAAAAACTGAAGCGAATGGATTTGCTCAAACGAATATGTGCTGACCTATGATGGGTAACGCTATAGAGCTATTGCCTATCGATTTAAGTTAGCATTTTAGATTCCTGCTAATAGCAATTTAAATTAACTGTGATTTTGGTGTCTTATTTTTATTGTTCATCTTCTGAGTTTAAGTTTTGAATCTATATAAAAATCCAAAATTTAACAAATTTTAAGTGTTAATTAAAAAGCCAGCTATTGATAAGCATCCAGGCAAGTTGAGATCAGGTTAAATCTAATTCTGCTATTTCAATGAGGAAATGTTAATCAGATATAGAGTTGGTCATCCTCTACTTGATTTATCCTTCCTCTCTCAACATTCTCTAGAATGCATCGGTCTAAAGTTATTTGTGGCGTTTACGCTGCTTTGGTACATCCTTGTTCCACGTAAAAGCAATAATTACATCTACTAGATGAGTAACTATCTATTGTTCAATTTAGCCACGAATCTATTTGCCAAAGTATAAACCGAGGAGGGGTTCGCTCCGGTGATCAACTCCCTATCTTCAATAACTTGTGACATCGAAGGTACACGTAAGTTATTAACTTTAAGGCCAGCCTCTTTTGCCTTCTCTGCAACATAATACTCTAGGCGGCTACCTTTTAGGTAAAGGAATTTTTCAAGGATTAGTTCTTCTGACTTGTTGCCCAGTGTGATGTTATATCCTTTGTAAATAAAGCTGTTCTTTTGCTCTTCTGTTGGGGGAGTAAATGGATCATAAGTACCTTCCATTGCTGTCAACAATACTATTGGAGCATGACAAATAATAGCGGTTGGTTTTTTTTCCTCATGAAAATAGGTTAGAATATTCCCTAACTCTTTACTAAACAGTAGATCGGTTTTTGGAGCATGACCTCCTGGAATATATATCCCATCATATTTTTTTAAGTGTTTTGATTGTGCGAGTGATTCGAGTGAAAGCAAGGGCTTTTCAGTAATTTGCTGTTGCTCCATTTTATATTCAATATCATCTAGAAAGGCAGATACTTCGTCATTGGCATAGCGATTAGTGAATTTGAGTCTACCAAAATACTTCATAGCTGTAGTAATATCTTTTGAGCGCTCTTCCTGGGCTTTGGCCTTAGGGTATAAACTGTATTGGGGCCAGTTCGATACTACTGATGCTTTATAGAAATACATTTGCAGGCCATAACCGTCAATTACCGGAGTTTTTCCTTTTGGTGTGGCAATATCAACTTCATATCCATTGTCTTCCAGTTGTCTCAGGGTTTCAGATAATTCACTGACAAAATAACCAGATTCGACTACCCCACCGTTTTTTAAGATCAGCTGGTCAGCTGCAGAAACGACAACAAGTACCTTTCCATTGTTGGCATATACATTAAAGCTAAGAAATATTGCCATACAGAGACATACAATTTTTTTCAAAATAAAACCTTTTTTATTGCTAGTAAAGTGATGAATGTTATTTTCTACCGTGTGATTTCAATGAGTTATCGCATCCACCAGTAGTACCAATTGGAAAAAATGAACTATAGTACTTAGTACCAAGTGAACCCATAGCCTGTGAATTGTCAAGGCCAGTCTGCTTGGCTATCGATCATAAAAAATCGAGAATGCGCGCGATTTTTCAATCTCTTTGATATTTCACGGATCTTTTAAAGAATTTGTCTCACCAAGCATTCTTTTCTTAAACTAATCCCTTATAAACACCCACTCAATCGTATACATGTAAAGGCGGTGCTGTCTGTGATGTTTAAACCGGATGAGATCGGATTTTATCTGAACTCATCCGGTTTATTTGTTTGGAGGAATTTTGGATCTCACCCAAAATTATGATCTTCTGTTCTCTTGTGTGAACTACCCGTACTTCCGCTCGTGTTTGGTCTGATGCGCTCCAAATCGTCTTTGTATAACTCTAATTTCTTATTATTGTAACATCCAGGGACGCAGGTTCTTTGCTTTCCTTACCTGCATGATCAACTGCGATTATTTTATAGTGGTAGCTTTTGCCTTGCTCTATTTTAGAATCTTGATATGACAGCTCTCGAGTCTTCACGATCAACTCATCATCACGAAACAATTTGTAATGAAGCACACCACCATTTTTGATAGTTTCATTCCAAGACAAATGTAGTTGCTTGTCGATCATTCTATACTTAAAGCCGCTAACCTTAGCGGGTTGCGGATGAACTTCGTCCCTGGGGGCATGGGCGCAGGGCACAATATCTCTACCTAAACCGTCAGTACACTGATCAACGCTTTTATGTGTTTTTCCTGAAGCATTCCAACTTTTGGAGATTCCTCCAGAGCACATATTATCAGCGCAAAAAGGGTAGTCATAATTGAGGCAAGTTCTACAGTTATCGAATCCAAAATTATCTACAAAAGGCATCTCAGATTTATTGACTGCGGGATAATAATTACAAACTGTGACATGCGCACCATCGTTATAGGCTGGATTATCAACGCCAATGATACTATCGCACTCAGCTACCGCACATCCGACATAGCGAGTTTCTCCATAGCATACTTGAGCCCAGTGCCCACAAGTCTCATCGTGACATTGCCCGTCCTCCCAATTATACGCATAACTTTCATCGTACCAGGCCTGAACAGCTCCAGCCCATTGCTCGCTACCATACTGAGATGCTGGAGGGTTCGTAAAATGAATTGCTACATTTTCGCCAATTTCCACATAACCAGAAGGCAGTACAAAAGAAACTTCATCCTTCACTTTATCAAAAGACTTCCTAATACCTGTAGATTCACCTAAATGGCCATAATAACAGGCCGACGCCCTCTCTTTTGCCATCTTAGCTAAAGCATCATCCCAAAAAAGGGTTTGCATATTTCCGGCACTTTCTGGACCGCGTCCTTCGCCAGATTGCCCACTGGCACACCGCTGCCGAAAATGATTGTGTTTGTCGAGCATTATCCGCTTTTGTTTCAGAGACAGCTCAAAAGAGCCAGCCCCATTTGTATCTGCGTTTACTACCGAAAATGTAACGGATAGTTGAGCGCCATTTGTTAACTGAAAACTGACAGTATCAGTTACAGACTCACCTTCTTTTAGGTTATTCGTATTGCCATTGAGGATATACTCCCAATCCCCATTACCGACGATCTTAAAATCACCGTAACTACCAGCTATATTGTTCTGAGAAAAACTCGGCGTATTACCATCTACATCTTGTAAGGTCAAAGTGCCATTAGCACTTTCCCTACTTTCTAGAACCAAAGTGGCTAGTGGGGATTCGGGTTCAAAAGTATAGGCATCGTCTGCACCTGTTATTTCGATCACTATCGTAGCGACGTAATCATCTCCGGTTCCCACAGCAACTTTGAATTCATCAGTGACAAGTTCACTAGCGCTGAGAGGATCAGACAAATTGTTATCCAAATTATAATTCCAGCTGCCATCGGAGAGAACGTGCAAGCGACCGTATTTACCCCACTCAAGAATTTCTTGAAAGGTTCTATTTTGGTCCGCAGTGTCAACTAGTCGGCCAGAAGTGGATACGACATTATCCTCGCTAACACTACCTTCTCCGCCACTAATTTTTCCTGGAGCGTTCGGATCGGGATTAGTACCAGTGTCGGTACCTGTGCCTGTGCCTGTGCCTGTGCCTGTGCCTGTGCCTGTGTCATTATTAGTGGTCCCAGGATTATTGTTTTTGTCATCGCCGGAACCGCCTCCACCACCTCCACAGGCAGTTAGGAAAACGGATAAAAAAATTGCCAGTAGCAGCTTAGACGGATCATTCATATTAGTCTCTGCGGGTTCAATGTTGCTTGGGTCAAAAAATTTTAATTATATGCGCAACTTTCTTACATTTTGTGAACTTGGTTGTACATTATTGTTTCCATATTGAGCTTTAATAATTTCCAATTTGTGAACAATGAACACCCGGATCTCTATTTCCTATAAAAGGTTGTTGTTTTTATAAGCGGGTAAACATTGAATATACCCAGCTTCCCTTACCTATGTGTTTATAAAATGTACGATTGATTTGATTGAATTTCTAATCAATGTGTAATGGCAGACTTAATCTGGCCACTTTACTTTGAGTGATACTGCGGCGCTCACTGAAAATCGGGCAAAATAGTAATCAATACCAAGAAGACTAAATTCGACCCAGAGCCCAGGCAGGAAGTAGTGCAGCTGATCGTTGACCAGGATTACTCAGTGAAAGGGGGTATGTGAATCCATGGGTATTATCAAATCTACGACAGAGTCACGGGGGGAGATCTGTGCAGAACGAATAGGTCAGTATTTAGAGGTGACAACATGGTAAGCTGGGAAAATGGATAGGAGCTGATGTATTTGAGTTGTCAGTACGACAGTTCAAAAGGTATTTGGCATACATAGCCATCCTTAGGGTCACAGTAAGGCTAGTTATAAATCATAATGGAAGATAGGGAGGGCTAGATAACTTAGTAACACCCTGTAGAATTAGGATTGTTGCTACAGCTACAGCTACAGCTACAGCTACAGCCGCAGTACCGAGACCTTTAAAGAGCGCAAAACTGAAGAAGGCCCCATTGTGCCAGTTGTAAATTGATAGGAATAATGTGACGACTATAAGAGTCCAGAAATAATTAAACCTAGGCTTAAAGCCATTCCTCTGCGGTGCATTATTAGTTATTACCGGGGATCAACTTCTGTACATATTAAAAACAAGATTTTGGCTGGGATTCATAATTAATACTCCTGTTCTGTCGTAAGTAGAATAGCTGCCTTCACGATAAATAATGTTGTTTCCCTTTTTTTTACAATTTCAGGATCTTGGTTTCAAGTATTAAGTGCAATCCTTTTATACCGCAAGCAGATCATCTTCCAGCCCTATAAATAACTCATTCGGTGACCTTCCACCCCGACTCGCTCTTGGTCTACTATTCAGGCGATCCATTACAAATTGAACCTGCTCGTCTGTTACCTTATTAAAGTCGGTATCCTTTGGGAAATACTGCCGGATGAGGCCGTTAGTATTTTCATTGATACCTCTCTCCCAAGATGAATATGGGTGAGCAAAATAAATATTAGCTTCTAAGTCTTCTGCAATTGTTTCATGACCAGCAAACTCAAGACCATTATCGAAGGTAATTGTTTTGATTTTATCTTTGAAGCTCACCATGTGACTAACCGCTGCTTCAGCCAATAAGCCTGATCGTTTACCTGTTAATCTGACAATAACAGTAAATAACGTCTTGCGTTCAACCATGGTCAGCAAAGCTCCACCACGCCCCTTGCCTATAACGGTATCATCTTCCCAGTCACCTATCCGATTCATCCGATCAACAACCGCTGGTCGTTCATCTATGCTCACTCTGTTTTTGATCTTTCCGCGTCGATCATACTTACCGTAGCGCTTACGATAGGGCTTTGATGCAATCCTAAGATGCTTGTATAAGTCTCCACCATTTGCCTGATCTAAATAAATGAGTTGGTAGATCGTCTCATGATGTAACGATACACCTGTATGTCTCTTTAAATAGCTTGCAGTCTGCTGAGGACTTAATTCTTTCCGAGTTAGGATGACTATTTGTTGCCACACTCCATCAGTCACTTTCTGTGCCTTATACGCTTGCCTGCGTCTAAGCTCCGAAAGCTTATGTGCTTGCCCTGGGCGATACCCTCGCAAACCTGTATTGCGTCGTAGCTCTCGACTGATCGTTGCGGGGTGCCTCTCTAACAGTTTTGCTATTGCTCTTTGAGAGTGTCCGGCTTTTTTTAAACTGTAAATCTGGTATCGTTCGTTCTCGCTCAGTTGGTAGTAGCTCATCAGTCCCTTTCTCTTGGTCGGGAGAGGTGCCGACTCTACCAGCTGAGCCCTCCCTTACCAATTGCACTTATTATCCGAAACCAAGGATCAATATTTATGTAAAAGCCATATTTACAGGCGTTATTATAAATATTTAGTTCTCCTTGCACACTTTTCCTCCAGCTGCTGTCTTCTTTTACTGACGTTCTGTTTCGAGAGTCGTAGGTCCCCTGCTGTTTTATGCTTCTTGGGTTAAGGTTATCAGGGATGCTATTAAAAAATATACGCCCTTATTTATTGTTTTCTGCGATATCTTCCGATAACGGATAAACCCTAATTCCCACTTTATTCCGACCTGGGCCGAAACCCCAAGATTTCTCTTCTTTTTAAGATACAGATCGTACTTTTAATGCATAAGGAACAAAGCTTAACCTGAGGGTATCCTCATGATTCCTGAAATTTGTGAAAGGGATTGTGATATTCACAGAAATCAAGAGCATAAAATCTGAGGAATAATTGAGTTAAGGTAAAAACAACCCCTAAAACTATCAATGAAATTACGAAAAGCTGAAAAGCGAACTCGAAGAGAACTATTTGATTCCTAATGTTCACGTCACTGGGTAAGCCGCGTAGCGATTTACCCAGTGACGCGCTTGTTATGTAGCCTAATTAACTCGAATAACGGTACCTTTCAGATACTGGCCAATACCATTTGCTTCCCACAAGAGCAAAGCATTGCCGCCATTTGCGCACGCAAATGGACTTGCTTGAGATTTAGCGGATGAAATAGAGCCTGGATAGCCAATAAATGGCATAGGTTTGAATTCAACCACACCTAGTTCATCGAAGTCTTTTTTAGGTGGTGTTGTGTAAACAGCGATCTCACAATCCGGACTCAATGCATGATGAGATACATCGCCGGTTTTAGTGAACGTACTACTACATGATGCAATAAAAACGGTAATTGCTAGAAATAATAATTTTTTCATAGACTCTCCTTGTAGAATAGTTAGGGTTTAACTCGGTGTTTCATGTACGTAACGTTCGGCGTACAGGCGAACGACACATAGATTGGTCAGTGCAGCCCGCATTTTTTTGGACCATTCTGTCGTTACTGGATAAATATTGGGCACTACTCTGAACCTGGATTGCGCACAACAAAATTTGCATTGTTCTTTTCTATATTTTCATTGTTGGGTAAGAAATGTTCATTATTCCACTCCCGTCATCTCGCTCATTGCCGCGAAACACTTATTTAGAAATAGTAGTTTCGTAAAGCTTTAGCAGCTTGCTCCTGGTTCTATGTGAGCATTCATAAATTCTCCTAAAGATATAAGACCTTTAACCGCGTATTTAAAATCGGCCACTCTATATCCACTTTCATATATCCCAGCCCCGCCCGCTGGAGTCTGGTGAATGAGTCCTGAAAATTCTGCGTCCCTGGTTTAATGGGTACAAAATTTAGGGTATAGATATAAGAAGCGGCTTATGTGTCTTGTTGTTTCCTGGCTCATGATCTTATTGGGAAAATATTAAAAGTCAACGAGTAGGCAATCTTGGGGCTGGTTATCCCGGTGGATATGTGAAGGTGCTTTTGATCTCTGAGATACCTAGCGAACAGTGCCACAGTGCCAATATTTTTTAATCACTGCTGCCCTTACAAGATTTACTTTTACTCGTTTGGTTGAATAGGGTGGGGCTATTACGGGGAAGGGCGGTTTTATGGCGTGAGTACGATTTTGCAGTAAAAAAAGCGGGCTTTGCCCGCTCTTTCAACTCTTAAGGTCTACTGCCCCAAACTAAACAGTTGTGTATTACCACCAGTGGCAACCGTATTAATCGTTTTGGTTTTCTCGGTGGCGAAGCGGAACAGGTAGTGGGGACCACCGGCTTTGAAACCGGTGCCAGAGAGGCCCTGGCCGCCGAAGGGGTTTACGCCCACTACTGCGCCCACCATATCTCGGTTTACGTAGTAGTTGCCCACGTTTACGCGTTTGAATATTGCGTCTGCGCGGCCTTCAATACGGGAGTGCAGGCCGAAGGTGAGACCGTAGCCGGTGGCGTTGATACGGCGGATCACGTCTTCCAGTTCTTCGGCTTTAAAGCGCACTACGTGCAGGAATGGGCCGAAGACCTCGCGTTTGAGCAGGGAGAAATCTTCAATCTCCACCACCTGTGGTCCGAAGAAAGTCCCTATGTTGGGCATTTTGTCTTCATCGAAGGCAAACAGTGGCTTGGCCTCACTGGCCATGCGTTCGCGGTGCGCTTCCAACAGGTCCAGGGCCTTTTTGTCGATCACCGGGCCGATATCGGTTTCCAGCTTGCTGGGATCGCCCAGGTTTAATTCTTCGCAGGCGCCCTGCAGCATATTGAGCAGGTTGTCGGCGATCACATCCTGTACACACAGGATGCGCAGTGCGGAGCAGCGCTGACCGGCACTTAAGAAGGCGGATTGAATGACATCGTCCACCACCTGCTCGGGCAGGGCGGTGGAGTCTACGATCATCACATTCTGACCGCCGGTCTCGGCGATTAGCGGCACGATTGGCCCTTCTTTGGCGGCCAGTTGCTGGTTGATTAGACGTGCCGTTTCGGTGGAGCCGGTAAAGGCCACGCCGCCCAGGCGAGGATCTTCGATCAGCAGTTTGCCCACGGCGGCGCCGGTGCCGGTAATCAGGTGCAATACCTTGGGCGGGACGCCGGCATCGAGCATGATGCGCACGGCGTGGGCGGCGATAATCGGGGTTTGCTCGGCGGGTTTGGCCAGCACCGCATTGCCGGCAGCGAGGGCGGCAACGACTTGGCCGGTAAAGATGGCCAGGGGGAAGTTCCAGGGGCTGATGGCGACAAATACACCGCGGCCACCCAGGAATAACTGGTTCTTTTCGCCGGTGGGGCCGGGCAGTTCGGTGGCTTCGCTGAAGTGTTGGCGCGCGGCGTTGGCGTAGTAGCGGCAGAAATCTACGGCTTCGCGCACTTCGCTGATGCCATCGTTGAGAGTGCGGCCGGCTTCGAGGCAGATGATCGCAGTCAGTTCGTTGATTTTCTTTTCGTAAAAATCGGCGATGCGATCGAGAATCACGGCGCGGCTGTTGCCGCCCTGGCGATCCCAGTCGATCTGCGCTTCGGTGGCTGAGGCATAGGCTCGCTCGATCAAGTGTTTGTCGGTGTTGGCGGTATGGCCGATCACTGCACCGGTGGCCGGGTTGTAAACCGGCTCTTCGGCCTTGCCCATGACACCGTCGACAATGGGACCACCGAGGAAGTGTTTGCCCTGTTGTTTTTGCAGTTCTTCCAGCATTGGTTCAACGGCCAGTGGGTCGGTCAGCTCAATGCCGTGCGAGTTTTTCCGTGGCAGGGCTTCTGCGCCCATATAAATACTCTCCGGTACAGGAATTTGTGGGTGGCGGAAGGGATTACAGGCCTCACTCAATTCGAGGGTGTCCTGCACCAGCGCTTCAATGGGTGTGTCCTCATCCATAAAACGGTTTACGAAGGAGCTGTTGGCGCCGTTCTCCAACAGGCGTCGCACCAAGTAGGGCAGCAGGTCGCGGTGGGCGCCCACCGGGGCGTAAACCCGCACGGGCACACGCTTGCCGTGTACGGCTTCGATCTGTGCGTAGAGCAGGTGGCCCATCCCGTGCAGGCGCTGGAATTCAAAATTAGTGCGCTCGCCGGCCATTTCCAGAATCTGACCCACGGTGTAGGCATTGTGGGTGGCGAACTGGGGGTAGATCGCTTCCTCCGCATCGAGCAGCTTCTTCGCACATACCTGGTAGGAGAGGTCGGTGTGACATTTGCGTGTGTACACCGGGTAATCGCTGAGGCCCATCTGCTGGGCGTGCTTGATTTCGCTATCCCAATAGGCGCCCTTGACCAGGCGTACCATCAGTTTGCGGCCGGTGTCGCGGCCTAGGGCAACCAGCCAGTCGGCCACATGGGGAGCGCGTTTTTGATAGGCCTGTAATACAAAACCGAGGCCCTGCCAATCTTTCAGTTCGGGATCGCGGGCTAGGGCTTCGAAAATATCCAGGGAGATATCCAGGCGCTCCGCTTCTTCCGCATCGATATTCAAGCCCATGTCGTATTTGGCAGCGGCGGCACACAGACGTTTTACTTGGGGTAGCAACTCGCCCATCACACGCTCGCGCTGCAGCACGCTGTAGCGTGGGTGCAGGGCCGAGAGCTTGATGGATATGCCGTTGGCCTCGACCACATCGCGCTTGGTGTTGTGTTTACCGATGGCTTCGATGGCCATCATGTAAGCATCAAAATAGCGCTCGGCATCGGTCATGGTGCGTGCGCCTTCGCCAAGCATGTCGAAGGAGAAGCGGGTGCCAGGCAGATTTTCTTTGGGGCCGCGTTTAAGCGCTTCCTCAATCGTTCGGCCCAAAACGTACTGGCCGCCCATAATTTTCATTGCCTGCATCATGGAGGTGCGCACCATGGGCTCGCCGATGCGGCTGATCAGGCGTCTCATCCAATGGGAGGGGCGCTCGGTAATATCCGGGTCTAGCTCAACCACGCTGCCAGTGAGCATCAAGCCCCAGGTGGAGGCGTTCACGAACAGGGAATCCGACTGGCCACGATGGCTGGACCAGTTGCCGGAATGCACTTTCTCGGCGATCAGTTTGTCGGCAGTATCAGCATCCGGAACCCGGAGGAGAGATTCCGCCAGACACATGAGAGCCACCCCTTCCTTATTGGAGAGGCCAAACTGTTGTAGGAAGGCATCGAGCGTGCCGCGCTTACTGCGCTGCTGCCGCGAGTGGCGTACCAGCTCGCGCGAGGTGCTCAAAATTTTCTTGCGCAGGGCGTCGCTGGGGCGGGGGGCGGCCAGGAGCTCATTAACGCACTGGTTTTCGTCGGCGTGCAGATACTTGTGTGCTCGTTCTCGGGCACTTTGTAGGTCTCCGGCGAAGTTTGTCGACATATCGTCTCCCAAGCTCTATATCTAGGGTCAGAATAAAAGACCGGATTATGTGCGAAAGTGCTTAGAATTAATCGCCATTTTGGCGACTGTTGTGGTTAAATATCACGCCTAAATGCGTGATTGCCAGTAGGGTATTTTGTAATGTCTCGACAGTTGGAAGATCTAGATCGTATCGATCGCCAAATACTGCGAATCCTGCAACGACATGGCCGCCTGCCGAATGTGGAGTTGGCACGCCGTGTAAATCTCAGTCCCACCCCCTGCCTAGAGCGGGTGAAGCGCCTCGAACGCGAGGGCTTTATCCGCGACTATGTGGCGCTGCTGGACCCACTCAAGGTTCATGCCGGCTTGGTGGTCTATATTCAGGTGACGCTAAACAACACTGCTACCGAGGCCCTGGAGGCCTTCAACCAGCATGTGGCGGGCCTGGAAGAGGTGCAGGAATGTCATATGGTGGCCGGCGGCTTTGACTATCTTGTGAAAATTCGCATCAAGGATATGCTCGGTTATCGCCGGTTTCTCGGTGAGAAACTGGCTTCGGTGCCGGGGGTGCGCGAAACCCATACCTATGTGGTGATGGAGGAAGTGAAAACCGACACCGCCGTGGCGGTGCCCGATCCGGAACCCAAGAGCAAAGTCACCCGGCGATAAGCCCGGCATTCGATCGGTCAGGGATGGCCGAAACGCTCACCACTTGGCAGATAATAAACAGACAAGGTTGCCGGGGCGGAGGAAGAATGACTGTTCCATTTGTGCCATTTCCGGCACAGGCTCGGTCCGAGCCACACACTTAAGTGACTTCTCTACACCGTGATCTTTGCCATTGATTGCAGATTTTGTCGAGGAAAACGGCGAATTGGCAATCATTGTTGGTCTGGATTTTATTATCCTCGACATAATTTGTGAGCGGCGCCCTGTGCCGCCTGATCCAACCGCGATAACTATAAAGTAGGTACTGTATGGATTTCTCACTGAGCGAAGAGCAGCAGATGATTGAGGATGCGGCGCGACAATTTGCCGAGAGCGAATTGAAGCCCATAGCCGCAGAACTCGATAAAACCGGTAACCGCGAGTTGATGCTGGCAAAATTGAAAGAGCTGGCTGAACTCGGTTTTATGGGGATCAATATAGATCCCAATTACGGCGGCACCGGTGCCGGCACTGTGGCATTCAGCCTGGCTATAACTGAGCTCGCTCGAGGCTGCGCCTCCACTGCAACCACCACCTCCGTCACCAATATGGTGGCTGAGGTAATTCAGGCCGTGGGTAATGAAGAGCAGCGGCAAAAATACCTTCCCAAAATCTGTAGCGGAGAATATGCGGCTGGCTCGTTCTGTTTGACCGAGCCGGGCTCCGGTTCCGATGCTGCCGCCATGCGCACCCGCGCGGTAAAGGATGGTGACGACTACCTGCTGAATGGCAGCAAGTTATTTATCAGCAGTGCCGAATTTGCCGGTATTTTTGTGGTTTGGGCGGTAACGGACCCCGAAGCGGCCAAGGGCAAAGGGATTACCTGTTTTCTGGTGGAGGCGGGTACACCGGGCCTGATTATCGGCAAGGCGGAAGAGAAAATGGGGCAGAAGGCCTCAGTCACCAACGAGGTCTCTTTTGATAACTGCCGCGTTCCCGCCGGCAATATGCTGGGTGAGGAAAATCGCGGCTTCCGTATAGCTGCCGGCGAATTGGCCGGAGGACGCATCGGTATAGGCTCCCTGGCTCTGGGTATTGGTCTTGAGGCGCTGGATTGCGCCCGTAGCTATATGCATGAGCGCGAGCAGTTCGGTAAAAAACTGGCACAGTTCCAGGGGTTGCAGTGGCAGCTTGCCGATAAGTACACCGAGATGGAAGGCGCTCGCTTGATGTTGTTGCAGGCTGCCTGGCAAAAAGATGCCGGTATGGCTTTTGGCCCCGCGGCTTCTATGGGAAAACTGTTTGCCAGTGAAAAAGCCAATGAAGCTTGCTATCTAGCTCTGCAGATTCACGGTGGGGTGGGTTATACCCGTGAGTATCCTTTGGAGCGCATGAGTCGCGATGTGCGTATCACCACTATCTATGAAGGCACCAGTGAAATTCAGCGTCTGATTATTGCGCGGCATTTACTCGATGTGCGTTGATCCCGCACTTTAAAGAGCCTGTTCATGGGTAAGGCGGCACCCACTGAGCACTGTGCTGGTGGTGAGCCGATTGAAATTCAACCGCTCTAGTACATGGTCCCGCTTACGTTGCGGGACCATTCTGAGCACTATTCCATGATCAACCAATCCCGCGCCCAACTAGGCGCTGACATCAGTCTTCTTGTTATCAGCGTTCATCCCCTCCGATCTATATCCCTCCTATCCTTTACATGGAAATTCCTTTCCGCCGTAGCCAGTAATGTCCTGCTGGTACCCGTTGACTCGGGATTGTGTACGGGGTGACTCAAGGTCAGGAGAAATAATGAGTAATAAGCGGAGTATGTTTGCGAGGGTGTATCCCTATATTTTTATACTGTTGCCGTATGTCCCAAACTATGTATTTGCCCAGGACTCTGGGCCAGCTAGTGTGATTACGGCAAAAGAGAATCAAGCCGTATTAAAAGCGCTGCCATTTGCCAATCAGCAAGACTTTGAAAATGTAAAGCGTGGATTTATTGCTCCGTTACCTGATGAGGGCGTGATCAAGAACAAGGAAGGAGAACCCGTCTGGAATCTTGAGGCCTTTCAGTTTGCGCGGGACAAGCCAGCACCAGACACCGCCAATCCAAGCCTGTGGCGCCAACTTCAGTTAATTTCGGAGGGGGGGCTTTATGAGGTCATTCCGAGAATTTATCAGGTGCGCAGTGCTGATCTCTCCAATATCACGTTTATTGAGGGGGATAGCGGGGTCATAGTAATGGACCCACTGATCTCTGCCGAGACAGCCAGGGTGGCACTGGACCTATACCGAGAACACCGGGGGAGTAAGCCGGTGGTTGCCGTGATCTATACCCACAGTCACGTGGATCATTATGGCGGTGTGCGCGGTGTGGTAAATGAGGAGGATGTAAAGTCTGGCAAGGTAAAAGTCATTGCGCCAAAGGATTTTTTAGTTGAGGCAGTGAGTGAGAATGTCTTTGCGGGTAACCATATGGCGCGACGCGCCAGTTTTATGTATGGGAATCTGATTCCCAAAGACCCAAAGGGTACTCTAGGTGCAGGACTCGGCCTGGAAACCTCCACGGGGACCGTTACCCTCATTGAGCCAACCGATACAATTATTAGAACAGGTGACAAGAGAAATATTGATGGCCTGTCATTTGAATTTTTAATGGCGCCTGGCTCCGAAGCCCCCGCAGAAATGCATTTTTATATTCCCGAGCTAAAGGCGCTGACCGCAGCCGAAAACGCGACACACACTCTGCACAATCTTTATACTTTACGGGGCGCCAAGGTGCGCAACGCGCGGGACTGGTCCCGCTATCTTCATGAAACACTACAGCGCTGGGGAGATAAAGTAGAGGTGCTTTTTGCACCACACCACTGGCCCACTTGGGGGCAGGCTAGCGTGATCAATCACCTAAAAAAGCAGCGCGATTTGTATAAATATCTGAACGATCAAACCTTGCGCCTGGCCAACCATGGTTACAACATGGTACAGACTGCTGAGCTCATGCAATTACCACCTGAGCTTTCACAATATTGGGCCAACCGTGGCTATTACGGCAGTGTTAATCATGATACCCGCGCGGTATGGAATTACTACCTTGGTTTTTTTGATGGAAATCCGGCGCGCCTATATCCGATGCCGCCCACAGCAGCCGGCAAGAAATACGTGGCGTATATGGGTGGTGCCGCAAACATCATTAAACAGGCTAAAAAAGATTTCGATGCTGGAGAGTACCGCTGGGTGGCGGAGGTATTGGATAAGCTGGTTTCCGCTGAACCCAATAACCGTGCGGCGCGGAATTTATTAGCGAATACCCTGGAGCAGCTGGGCTACCAGCAGGAAAATGGCACCTGGCGAAATTTTTTCTTAAGTGGTGCGATGGAATTACGCCATGGTATACAGCGATTACCCGTTCCCTTAACGGCCAGTGCCGATACTATCCGCAGTATGCCTATAACGTTAATTTTTGATTATCTGGGTATCCGCCTGAATGGGCCAAAAGCAACGGGTAGAAAAATCTCGATCAACATTACCTTGCCAGATATTGAGGAAGAATATGCCCTGACATTGGAAAATGCGGTTCTTAACTATGGCCCTCCCATTGATGATCCGCAAAGTAGTGTCACCATCAATCGCAGTGATCTTAACGATATCATTCTTGGCGTCGATAGTATTCAGGAAAAATTAGAGGCCGGCGCGGTGAAAATCTCAGGTGATGTTGGACAGCTGAAAACATTGCTCTCCTTAATGGATCATTTCGATTTTTGGTGGAATCTGGTTACCCCGCAGCCAATGGTTATAGACCCCAATGGAGGCGATTGATGATTACCATATCGTCAGAATTACGGATTGTGGTGGTGATCTAATCGGACATGCTTGATCAGCTATATACACGGATTATTACCATGGCAATAAAACAGTTAACCGAATTCCGTTAGTTCTTCAGCGTAATGCGGGAGTTCGATCATCAAAGTGACGCGGGCTCTTCGGTTTTATTTGGTGCTTTTTGATCCGGGAAGATATCTTGGGCCTTGCTGGAAGAAAATTTTAGTATCCCATCATCTATAGGCGTTTTTAATAAAATTTTGAAATCTTGTTCATAATTATTTAACAGGCGCCATGGGTATTTTTTTCCCTGGCGAGGTAGTACGCTATTTCCTCTTTTTACATAGCCGGAGTTCAGGCTGCCCATTACGGAGTTATCTACACTACAGTCTTCATTATCTTCCGCCAGGCAAATATTGTAATGATGGTTGTCCATATGATTGAGCAAGCGACAAATATAGCGTGCGGAGATATCGGCTTTTAGGGTCCAGGGGGCATTGGTGTAACCAAATACCCAAGACATATTGGGGACCCCCTCCAGCAGAACGGCCTTATAAGTTAGCTTTTCATTGATATGAATTTTTTCGCCATCAACACAGAGCTGGATACCGCCAAGCACCTGTAAATTCAACCCCGTGGCAGTGATTATGATGTCTGCGTCGATTTTTTGACCGGATTTTAGATGGATTTCATTATGCCCAATAGTTTCAATCTCTGCCGTTTCTACTGAGGCTTTGCCCGATTTTATAGCTTTGAAAAGGTCGTTATTGGGGACTGCGCAAATACGTTGATCCCAGGGGTTATAGCTCGGGGTAAAATGGCTCATGTCAAAACCACGGGGCAAGCTCTTGCGAACTCCTCGTATGAATAACCTTCGCATAAATTTGGGCCAGCGCTGAGAGGCTTTAAAAAGCCAGCGTTGTATTTTAACGTTGCGCCAGCGAGCCAGCTTAAAGACCCAAGATTTTGGTAGGAACTTCAAAAGCCAGGCGGAGAGGTTGTCGAATGCTGGCACGGATATGACATAACTGGGCGAGCGCTGCAGCATTGTGACATGTGCGGCCCGGGTGGCCAGGGCAGGCACCAGGGTTACGGCAGTGGCACCACTGCCGATTACTACAATTTTCTTGTTTTGGTAATTCAGGTTTTCAGGCCAGTGCTGGGGATGAATGTAACTACCGCGGAACTGGCTTGCCCCAGGAAGTTTGGGCAGGTATCCCCGGTGATGATCGTAGTATCCCGTACAGGAAATCAGGAAGGTACAGCTATAACCGCGGGGCTCCCCAGTAACGGTATTACTTCCCTCTAGAACCCAATGAGATTTATGACTATTCCAGTTGGCCTTGTAGAGGTCGATGTTAAAGTGAATATCGTCGGTGATAGCGTACTCTTCCGCGGTATCATGGATATATTGGCGAATGGAGGGGCCATCCGCCAAAAGTTTGAGTCCTGGCCAGGGGCGAAAATCAAAACCAAAGCTGAACATATCCGAATCAGAACGTATACCGGGGTAGCGGAACAAATCCCAGGTGCCACCGATTTGAGTGCGACGCTCAAGGATGGCAATTTTCTTTGTTGGGCACTCGCGACGAAGGTGACAGGCCGCGCCGATTCCGGAGAGCCCGGCACCAATAATCAATACATCAAAGTGGAGCGGTTGCACAGTCATTACCCTCTTGGCATTTTCAGGGTTACTAGACTGCGTAGAAGCGCAGGCTTTTTATTGCTACATTGCGACAAAAAATTATCTTGAGGCGTCATTGGACGCTCTGGAGGAGCAGTGGGTAGTGTTATACGAGCCAGTGTACTTACGGGGTATGGAGCACTGACCACAGAGTTGGGGGGGCATACCGCTAACTTCCTCTCTGAATTTAATATCCCAGGGGATATTGTCGTCTCAGATACCCGTCTGCTCCCCCATGTCGATGTGGCTCGCCTGTTGGAAGTTTCTGCCCAGCGGTTACAGTGCCCCGATTTCGCCCTTCGCCTCGCTGCGCGACAAGGAGTTGACCGGCTTGGGGGTATCGCTGTGATTGCTTGCAATTCTGCTTCCGCGCGGGAAGCGGTCGAGGCGGTGGCCCGGTTTATGTCGCTGCACAGCCCGGCGATACAGTTGCGTATTGAGCCCGTGTGTAACGGCCCCTATGAGCGGCTGGTTTTTGACCAGCTCGATCCGGCACTATCGCGCTTCTGCCAAATCCATGAGCAAACCCTGGGGAACACGCTGGCCATGCTACGTATGTTAATGGGGGAAAACGCCGCCCCGCAGAGGGTTTTAATACCCCATGCGGCTCTGGCTGAGCGCTCGGGTTACAGAGATTACTTTACCTGCCCAGTGGAATTTCTCTCTGGCTACTGTGCTATGGAGTTTCTCGCTGAGCATTTGGATGCCCGGCTCACCTCAGCTGACCCGGTAACTAAGCGGCTGGCTACAAATTACCTGGAGCAGCAATTGGTTTCGGCGGCGGTTTCCCTGAGCGCGCGGGTACGAGAGCTCATGCGGCAATTACTGCCGACTGGTCAATACCAAGTTGCAGTTATTGCCGCTCACCTGAGCTTGCATCCGCGCACTCTGCAGAGACGTTTGGCGTTGGAAGGGCTGCGCTTTGACACCTTATTGGATTGGGTGCGCAGGGAACTAGCAGCAGAATACTTATCGAACACAGGCCTAGCCCTGGGACAGATAACCGGTCTGTTGGGCTATGCCGAGCAGAGTACCTTTCAGCGTGCTTGCAGACGTTGGTTTGCAGATACCCCGCGCAATTATCGGCGCCGGTTGGCACGAATTGAAAGTGTCGCGCAGCGGGGGGCGGTGCGCGCTGGTCAATAGTCTGTGGGTTCTACCTCCCCCGGTCGCCAGGTTTTTTTCAGCCAGGGCCCGAGGGGTCCGTAAAGACGCAGAATAACAAAAAAACCTTTATCGGGGATTGTCTCAAGCCAGTTGTGTTCCAAACCTTTAGGGGCCTTGGGGCCAAAAAAGATGTCATAGGAGCCATCGGGATTTTGCTTGATGCCCTTGCTTTGGCTACTGACAGAGGGGAACTTTTGGCTTGTCTTTAGTTGAGAGCGGGTTTGGCTGTCGTAGATATTGACGGCCCAGAACGCATTGACCGGTACTTCTGGTGGTAAGTGCAATTTGTACTTTTTAGATCCATCGAAAGGCTCTTTATTCTCATCGACAAAGGCGATGGCATAGTCGGACCCCTTGCCGGGTTCTATTGCGGTCATCGCCGGGCTAACACCGGTGTAGGGGTAGAAATAGCTGACGCGCGCATCGCTATTGATTGTCTTGCCATCGGCGCCATTGAAGAAAATATTCTTGCCGGGAAATGCCATTACCCAAGCACTGTCGGTACCGGGGTAGATCTTAATATCTGAGAGAGATTTGTCGGTGCGCGGATACCAGACAATCGAGCGAGCGATGCCGTTGCCGATGGCCACAGCGTCGGTAAGGATTTTGGTCATGCGTTCATCCGGGCTAAACGCCTTGCCTTTCTCAATCCCGATAGAGGCAAAAAGGCCGCGAGTTTCCGGGTTTAGCATGCCTATCCACTCATACTGAATGACTTCATTAAGATGTTTGTAGAACTCATAATTGTTGGGGTGAATGGTGTTGAATGCTTTTCCCGAGGCGCTAATAAAGACCATTCTGGGCGGATTCCCTTTTCTAGAAAGGGGGTAGATTCTGAGGTGGTCTTTTACGTTTTGAGCTGCGGCATCCAGAGGTTGATGACTCGGTGAGCGCATAAATACCCAGACGCGGTAGGAGCGGGGGTAGACCGGGAAATAACCAAAGGGCAGGTTGCCTTTATAGTCTGGGGGCAAAACCAGATATTTCCCTCCTCGTCCCTTGTCTGGACCGGGGTGGCCTATATCCTCCACATAGCGGAACCAGGCGTCGTTAAAGGCTCCGCTGACCTCTGGTGGCGCATGTAAGACTGTGGGGCCATCGCGCTTTAGGTCTAGGAAAGCAAGCGTGTAAATGGTGGAGGTGTTGCCGGTGAGAAATAGTGACTCTGCGCTCATTAATCGGTCAAAAATCAAAACCTCATTGACCGCTTTGGCACCTAATTCGCGCCCCCCTTTCATCAAGCCATGAACCGAAGCACCTTGGATGCCTTTTAAAAAACTATCAACCGCGCGCATCTGATCCAGATAGTCGTAGAGCTTTTCTGCGGTTTCTGGGTAGGGCGCGCCATCACGGAATTTCAGCAAACCGATACTGCTTTTCACCTCATCGGGTGTTTTTATAGATTCCACTGTTTTCTTACTCACATCAGCGCTTGAGCTAGGATGAGATAGTGCGAGAAAGAGTAAAATGATGAGAAAAATCAACCTCCAAGAATTACCGGGTACCGGAGGCTGTTGTAGTGGCGGTGATGGCCTGCTGTTCAACCTTAATTCCTCTCTACTAGGCCTTGCTTGCTGTCAATGGACCTTCAGGAAGGTTCCGATTTAGCCGGGTTTCAGTTTAGGGGTTCGCATGGCTAAGGATGAGCCTGCGTTGGTTAGTGATCAGTATAATAACGCGGCAAAAAGCGCCATTATTACCCTCGGTTGTGTAAGGCCATGGTGTGTCGTTAGCCTTTACACTCTCTAAAGAAACTCGATGGTGACACTATTCCCTAGTTGGATTTATTCAGTTCAGTAGCCACCCAATATAGTTGCGGATGAAACTTTCTGAGTTGAGTCCGCAAGCTGCAAAATGAATTTTTCCGATACCTCTCAGGCCAAAAAATAATGGGGGTGTAAATATATTAGACCCCTTCCGCTGGCGCCTATCAGGGCGCCTATTTCCGCACCTTCCATAAGGCTATTAAAAGAAAATAGAGCAAATTGGGAGAGTGGCACTGTTGCATGAATCCTATCTACCAAGTTTCGCCTGTTATTCGCGAGAGAGTCCTGTGTAAATGGCAATAAATTTTCAAGGTGAGTACCAAGACAGCGATTTATTTTTATTAGTCAGTTGCGTAGCAAAATGTCAATTACAAGTATGCTTTGTGTCAATTTTTCTTGGTGTGAGATAGTGCGCATAGTGACTGAGAACTGATGCCACTCATGAAATAAGTTGCCTTAGTATTGAAAATAATTTGCAAAAGAATAATCAATTTGCTGTTTTCTGAGCGCTTTTAAAAATAGGTTTCTCTCTGGTGCGCTCTAGTGAAATTATTTTCTCATGGTATGTCTTGTTCATTAATAATCAAAAGTCAACAATAAAAAATTATAGAAAATTATGACTTTTGTGAACTACAAGTACACGAATGAAAACTCCATCACAGGATTTTAAGATAATGCTTGTCATTATGGAGAGCTGACTTTATAAAATGATCGTGCCATGTAGGTGGCTCTTGTCACTTTTGAAGGGGGTGGATGAGAGTCACAGGATAAGTTTTAAAAAAAATAATTGGACTAACAATGTTCTCGCTTGCCGACCTGTTCGATGGGGTTGTTACTGGTTCTTGGCTTGGAAGCCTGGAAAATCTGACTGGGGAAAAATTGACGGCACAATGTTGTGGGAGGGCTCTATCACTCCTACAGCAGACCGATATTCAATTGGCCCATGGGGATAAAATTGTCATTAGAGCCCAGAACGATTTTTTTACTGTGGCGACAATGTTGTCCGCCTGGCACCTCGGTCTGGTGGTGGTCCCCATTAAGGGGGATGCTGGACAGGCGGCAGTGGAATCCATTGCCGCTGACTGCAATGCGAAGGCAATTGTGGAAGGTGAAAGTATTGCTTTACTGGAAACCTATCGCCCGCAGCAAAAATTGTTTGAGCTGCATACCGCATCCAGAGTGACTGGCGTTGATCTGGCCCTGATTATTTATACCTCGGGGAGTACCGGCAAGCCAAAGGGCATAATGCTCACACATCAAAACGTTCTTACCTCTCTGCAGTCGACCTCCGATTATTTGCGTCTGGATAGTGAGGACCGCATACTTTGCCTCTCACCTCTATCCTTTGATTACGGCCTGTATCAGGTCTTGTTTGCCCTTTTCAAGGATTGCACAACAATTCTTTACGATAAAACATTCAATCCTCTACATGTTTTAAAAGTAATATCTGAAATGAAAATTTCAGTACTGCCCATAGTCCCGGCAATGGGAGCTGCACTATCCAAGTTGCTATCGCTGGTAAAACCTGATCTTTCTCACTTACGGGCAATCACCAACACCGGCGGTCACTTGCCGGAGTACGTTATTCGCGCCTGGAAGCAGTACTGTCCCGCACTCAATGTCTTTGCAATGTATGGCCTTACCGAGTGTAAAAGGGCCCTTTATCTTGAGCCGGAGCTTTGGGAGCAGAAAATGGGTTCGGTGGGTAAGCCAATACCGGGATTGGATGTCCGCATTTTCCTATTAGACGAGTTGCAAAATACTTACCATGAGGCAAAAGCTAATGAAGTTGGTGAGCTTTTTGTACGTGGTTCAGGGGTTATGCAAGCTTATTATGACCCCAGTGCGAAAGGTGGTGCACAGATTATCAGCGGCCTTTATCGCGATGATAACTGGCTGGCGACTGGTGATTTATTCAGCCGAGATGATGAGGGCTTTTACTATTTCAAAGGTCGCTCTAAAGACCTGATTAAGCAAGCCGGTTTTTGCTTGTTCCCAAAAGACCTGGAAGGGGTGATTGATGCATGCCCTCTGGTTCATCTCAGTGCAGTTTTGGCGTCCAGTGACAGATATCAAAATGAAATTGCGGTATGTGTATTAGAGCTTCATGAAAATACGCCCGAGCATCAGCAGCAATTCAAAGCATGGCTGAAAGACAACCTGGATGCTGACTATACGCCGCGTGAAGTCAGGTTTGTCGAGGCGATAAAGTTGACAGCCAACAGTAAGATTGATAGGCAAAAGCTGCAGCAAGAGCTGGAGTTTTGAGCTGGTTGCGATAGGAAGTGCCGAGGTTCCTCGGTGAGTCGGCAACGCCAGGCCGGCTTTAAATAAAAAAAAGTGAGACCGGAAAGTCGTAAATACGGCTGAAATATTTGTGCCCTATAAGAATGATTATAAATTTCTCCAGGTGATACCATGAAAGCTTCCTTGGAAAAGCTTGTTGCCCAGCTTAATGAGCAAAGGCGACACTTTTCAACACCTTGTTATATTTACTCCCTAAAGGATGTAGCCAACAACTACCGAAAACTCAAGGATAGCTTGGGGACATCCCTGATTTATTCTCTCAAGGCTAATAGCTGCCTCGATCTTATTGTGCGTAGTGGCCATGTATTTGAAGACGGCATTGAAATCGCTTCTATTGGTGAGTTGAATCTTCTCCCCAGAGGAGAGAGTCCTCGCTATATCAACAATCCATCTGCCGATAAGAGTTTTTTGCGGGCAGCGATTGCCAGTAAATGTACCTTGGTCATCGATAACCTTTCCCAGCTGGAAATTGTGAAAGAATTCCAGGGGAAACGCCCCATTAATCCTCTGATACTTCGTCTTAATCCCAGTACTCTGGATCAATTTGAAGAATCCACGACAGTGACGAAAAAAGACCACTTTGGCTTGGGGTGGGGTGATGTGGAATCTGCTTTGGCATTTTGCAAAGAGAACGATTTGAAGGTCGGCGGATTTCATGTGTTCCGCGGATCATATAATTTTAGCAAGCTAGCCAACAGCACAGCGCAAGCTGCTCTACAAATAGTTCATAAGTTTGAAAGCGCACTTGGATACCCAATCGGATTAGTTAATCTGGGTGGCGGCTTTGATCTGAATTGGGAAAGTCATGAGTTTGACTTTGAGCATTATCGGAATCTACTCGGTGAATTCCCTTCGCATATACAGATTGCCCATGAAAGTGGCCGAGCTCTCATGGCAAGTGCTGGATATTTTGTGACCGAAGTTCGCTATGTGAAATCCATTGAGGGGCAGCAGTATGGGGTTTGTGATGGTGGCATGGCTCAAAATTTCCTCTTGGCAAAAACAGAAAGTACATTTAAACGCTACAGCCAGCCTTTGATTTTACGTGAAGGTAGAGTGCTGGAAGGTGATAGCAAGCCACAAAATTGCTTACTGGTGGGAACTTCCTGCAACAAGGAAGATATTATTGGTGAGACAAAAGGCGTGGCCTTACAGCCTGGTGATCTCGTTATATTTAGTAATTGCGGAGCCTACAATGCGAGCTATACCGTTGCTCCATTTTTGAGTTTGCCTTCTGCCAAATCTTATCTAATGGAGTAGCTTATGGAACTGCAAACTATTGCTGGCGGCTTTGTCGTCAGCCAGCTTTCTTCACTTTCGCCTGTGCCGGCTTCTCTGAAGACTCTATTGGAGAGAGCCTGTGTACGTCTGTTTGATGCATCAATGATTATTGAGGATCCCTTGACAAAGTTGGCTCCTCTTCGGGAACCATCGGTTAAGCAGCCTCTAGAGCAATTTGAGCAGACATTTGTTATCGATCAAATCATTGACCAGGTACGTGATCATGGGCTGGCGGATCACTTCCATGAAATGATCGGGCTCTTTGGTTCTATCATGATGAGCCTGACTGCAACTGAAACACAGTTGGCACAGGTGAATGACTGGGTGGAGCAGGGAATTTTTGGCCATTTCCTAATGACCGATCCTGGTGGCCCCAGCTTGCAGAGTTGGAAGACCGAGCTGCAAGGTAGTGATGAAGAGATGCAGCTTGTTGTTAATAAAGTCCATGGTATTGAGGCACATAAACTGGGATTTGCCATGGTGGTTGCCAAACAGGCGGCGCGTCCATTTCCAATGACCATAATGTTGCCCCCAGAGCTTTGTACCGAGTTAAAACAAACTCCCGTCGGTGAGTCTTTCTTGGATGGCAAGCTGCAACTTGGTAATTGCCGTGGCAGTGTCACTGTAAGCAAAGACATGCTATTGAGTAAGGGCGGTCTTGGGAGTGTCAATCGATTCCTGACACTAGTTCGTCCCCGCTTCGTGAAATCCCTGATGCACTTTGTGCTCTGGTTGAAGGATCGGGGTGAAGTAGAGCTATCCATTACCGATCAGGAGCATATCGAGTATCTGATTTGCCTATGCAACGAGCAGGCGTCAGCAACAGTCTTTTCTATGCATAGTGTAAATAGGGTTTTGGCAACGAAGTTTGCCAGTAATGAACTGCTTTTAGATTTAGTATCATCAGGAAAGGTTAAAAATACAGCGTGTCAGCGTGATTTACTAGCATTCACTAAAATGGAGGGAAGCTCCTACCGCTGCTTATTCGAGATTTACAGTAAGGCGAAAGGGCATCGGGTATGAGTTTGTATTTAAAATCTGCAGCCTTTACGCCGATCGAAAATATTAACATCATAAGGAATGTGAATCTTCAATATGCCTTTGCTCAAATTGGCAAGATCATATCTGATCAGAGCCATAGAGTCCTTGAAGGTATTTCGTTGGAATCAAAGAATAAGATTAGCCGACACTTTCTCTGCTCCACAATGATTGAGTTACCTTTCACGACTGGAGCAATCACCGTGCGTGATTTGAATCCGGTTGAAAAGGGGCGGGGCGTTCCCGTTACTAGCTTTATTAACACCTATGAATGTGCCTCATGGGGTTATAGTCTTCGTTATTACTTAAAGCAAAATCCCGGTGCCCGCTATGTAATGGTTAGCATACTGGATGCCAATGTGCTCGATTTAAGCTTTTGGCAACGCAATGAAAACTGGGGGAAAAGCGGCTTTGGCCTTTGCACTTTACTTCTGGAGGTGGAGTCATTTCAATCAAGTGATATCAGCGCAGGTTGTACCGTTACCTATAACACTACCCCTGAGTTTGCGACGATTATTCGCAAAATGGCCAGTAGTAGGGAAGATCTCACTTTGTCGCTACCCTTCTTTCCAGAAAATATTCGGCAGATATTCACCAAGCTACTCAAGGGCTTTGACCAGCTTCCTGATCTCCATGATAGATGGGGACATTGTTTCGGTAGCGACCCCTGGTTGAATATTATTCAACACGGTGTTGATGGAAGATTTGATCGGCGTGAGAAGTTATTGGCATGTTCAATCGCTCTAAATGGCTATTACTGTACTGCAGAAGTAAATATTGACCGGGACAGCGTCTTTTATTTGGCGGAGGCGGCATGAGTAAAGTGATTGAACTTTCTACAAGACTGCTTCGTAACCCCTATCCCAAGCAGCCCAAGCCTTGTGTCGCACAAATACTACCGCTGGAAGGTGAATCTGACTTCCTAGCTATCTCTCAATTGCCAGTGGGTAAAACACCGGTACTCTTGAGCTTTTCTGAGCATTATCAGCTTTTGGTTGAGTTATTGGAATGTGTTGATAGCGCTGGCCTGGAGATTGATACGATCTTATTGCGAATGCAGATGCCTGCTGGTGGAAGAATGCCAAAGCAGTTTTTACAGGATCGGGTTTTAATGTTGCAGGGTGTACACGAGGAAGAGTTGATCTTGCATCAGCAAGGAACTTCCTATTTGGTGATCGAAGACACCCTGATCCGGCATCCGCTGGAGTCTGGTTCCAATAGCCTGCGGCTGCGAATACGCTGTGTTGCAGACTGTAATTATCTTATTTCACGGATTTCTGAAAAATTACTGCAGTTGGGTTTTGATTCTATTGAAAAAATGGTCAGGGAAAGGACCGCATAGCCATGTATATTAGAAGCCTCTGGGTAGATCATAATGGTGAGACAAAGCAATTATTGCGCGCCCTAAATCAATATTTGTTGGGGTTAATTCAACTTCCTGAGCTTGTCTACGTAGTTTCTGCCGGGGAGGCTAATGTACTTCTGGAAAGACCGGTTGTTGAGTTCCTCGCTCAGTTGGAACAGGCCGGACACAATATTCAATTTGTCGGTAGTGCCTGTACCAGTTTTCATGCGGCAATTCTCAGTTATTCCATGCAGCCGGAAGATGATGCTCTCGTCATTAATCTGGAGCTTGGCAAAGATCGGCAGCAGGAGTGCCTGGATGCTTTGGGTATTGGTGTAAAGTCGGGGCAAGATGGATTGGATGTGATCACAGGCGTGGCAGTCACCTGGTTGAGCAAACAATACCATGCGCAAAGTCTCTGCCAAATTTCTAGCTGCGACATTTTATCTCAGGCGCCTTCGCTCAGTGGGGCCCATGAGTTAGTTCAAAATCTTAAGAAATTAATTTCCACCAATTCTAGTCGTACATCTAAGGTTGCCTCTTTTGATATTAAGTCTCGGTGGGCTAAGGGATTGCTAAAGGGATTTTCCCAAGAAGAAAAATCTCAGTGGCTACCCAGTATTGAGAATGATGGATTTCACTACCTCAGTATAAAACCTCTTGGTGAGATTCAGGCCTACTGTCTCAATCTTGGCGTAGAGGATCTTTGGCTTCTTACACTGGGCGGCGGTGGTCGGGCGGGGTGCATTAGGGTTCAAAAAGCGTTGAAACCTGAAGAGCAGCTGCTCTCTCGGTTAGTTCATACGGAGACTCTCTCTCTTGAAAATGCGTACAATAAATTTACCGCTGCGCAACATATCGGCGATGCGCTTGGTCAGGATTACCTCCCCCATGTGCGCAATGCGCTGATCTATCCCCAGAAAAAATATAGGGGAAGACACAATCAAACATTTCACTGGGTGCTGGGTTCCGGCAGCTGGCGATCACTCTTGGAAAATCAAGGAGCCAAGCATGGGTAGAAATATTTATAAGTCAGACCTACGGGAATTTAAATTCCTGATTGAAGACCAGTTCTATCAAACCAAGGCACTTTTTGAGCATTCTCTTTATAGCGAGCATTCTGCAGAAAACTTGAGTGATTTACTTCAAAAAGCGAAAAAATTTGCCTGTGAGGTACTTGGACCAAGTTATCAAGAAGCTGATGAGCAAGGCTGTCAACTGGTGGATGGCAAAGTGCAGTTGCCGGCATCTTTCCCTGAGATGTGGAGCCGCTTTAAGGAAGAGTGGGGGGATTTGGCCTCTACTGACGGTGAGCAACACTCTGAGCTGCCTCCGTTCATAATGCAGATGCTTCTGGAAATGTTTATGGGAGCTAATCCCAGCTTTATGACTTATGGTGGCTTTTGTCTACCCTCATCCACTTTAGTGGAGAAGTATGGTAGCGAAATACAAAAGTTTCTGTTTAAAGAGAAGTTGGCCCGGTCGGAATGGACCTCATGCCTGTGTTTGACTGAGCCGCAGGCAGGAAGTGATGTTTCCCTAGTTGATACCAAGGCTTCCAGGCAAGAAGATGGCACCTACCTACTTACTGGCGAGAAATACCTGATCAGTGCTGGAATGCACGATCTCACCGAAAACACCTTATATTTTGTCATGGGAAGGGGGGAGAAAAGTGGATCGGGTACTTACGGTTTGTCCTGTTTCATAGTACCCAAATATTGGGTAGAGGAAGATGGCAGCCTTGGCGAATTTAACCAGGTCGAATGTCTTTCTCTCGCCGATAAGATGGGCTTTAAGGGGTGTGCTAATACCCACCTGAGTTTCGGTAAGAATGGTCCGTGCAGGGCTTACTTATTAGGGGATCGGGAAAATGTGGGCCTATTGCAGTTCTTAACACTAATGAACCAAGCGCGAATTAGCACCGGAGTTTACGCGTTAGGAATGGCTTCTTCCGCTTACTACAACGCACTTGCCTACGCTAGTAAGCGTTTGCAAGGGAAGCGTTTTCACGAGAGTTTCAGTGCGACTGCCAGCAGGGTCAATATTGTTGAACACGTGGATGTTCAACGTATGTTGCTGGAGATGAAATCCAAAGTTGAGGGTTGTCGCGCATTGATCGCAAAATTGACTCTCTCGGAGAGCTTTCTCAAAACTTTTGAAGGGCAGGCGGACAAGAAAGCTGAGGCTACCCATCATCAGGGCCTGGTTAACCTGCTGACTCCGGTGGTTAAGGCGTATGTTAGTGATCAGGCTTGGAGAGTTTGTGAGTTGGCTATTCAGACCTGTGGTGGCCAGGGGTATCTGAAAGAACTGGGTATTGAGCAGTATGCTCGGGATGTTAAGGTTCTTGCGATTTGGGAGGGAACCAATTATATCCAGAGTCAAGACCTTATTCGAGATAAGCTGGGACTTGGGAATTCCAGTAAACTATTCCAGATTTATAAAAATGAAATCGAAGCATTTATTGCAAAGGCTGCGGACTACCCAACATTCAAAGGCGAATTCAAGGGTTTGCAAGAATCTTTTGAGCATCTAGAAATTGTTCTGAAAGCTGTGCATGTTTGGGTAAGAACAAAGGAAATGTTCAAGATACCTGCCTATAGCACCCGCATACTGCATATGATGGGCGATATTACTCTTGCCTGGCTATTATTGGAGGCGGCCTGTAGCGCTTCCAATCGATTGAGTCAAGGTGAGGCTGATACTGATTTCTTTGAGTCGAAAATTTTGAGTGCCAAGTTCTTTATCCGTAATGAGCTGCCTCGGACCAGAATGGTAATGGAAATTATCCAGGATCCTGATTCATTCTGTTCGGTGGATTCTTCTGTTTGGAATTCTCTTCTCAACGAGGTTGAATCATTGTGATGGGGGCAATAGAAGAAATACAACAAGAGTATGATGTTGTCATTATTGGTGGTGGTTGGGCCGGATTGACTCTAGCCCGGCAGATTAGGCGCGGTAGTCAGGCGGTTTCAATCCTTGTTGTGGAAGCTAGCGAGAGCTTTCGGGGAAAAGTGGGAGAAGCTACCGTCGAGATGACTGGCCATTACTTTATGAAGCAGCTTGGCCTGGTTAATTACCTATACAGAAACCACCTTCCCAAAAATGGTTTGCGCTTTTTCTATGATACGCCCGATCACAGCCTGTCGCTCACAGAGATGAGTGAGCATGGAACAACCAGTATTCCGCCTCATCCCGCATTCCAGTTGGATAGGGCGCGTCTGGAGGCGGATCTGGTTGAAATGAACCGTGAAGACGGTATCGAAGTTGTAATGGGGGTAAAAGCAAAGTCCCTAAAGATCGGCTCTGCTGATCATCACCACACCATTCAGCTGTCTGCCGGTGAGCGCAATACGGAAATCAGTGCGCGTTGGTTGGTTGACTGTAGTGGACGTAACCGGTTTGCTAAGAAGCACAAGAAGCTGACTCGTCAGGAAAATGTGCCTGAGCACTTCTCTGCCTGGGGCCGCTTTAAAAATATCCAGGATATCGACGCCATGGGCGATGAGGCCTGGAGAAGTCGCGCCTTTGGACGCTTCCTATCTACGAATCACTTCTCTGGCGAAGGGTATTGGGTTTGGTTTATCCCCTTGAGTGGTGGCTATACCAGTGTGGGTATCGTGGGTGAAAAAGACAAATTTGAGAAACCGCCCACCAAACGCGATAGTTTTCTGAATTTCCTGATGGAATATCGGGCAATTGCAGAGTTGCTGGAGGGTGCGGAGCTTGTCGATTTTGAAGCTTGGGGCCAGCTTGCCTACCGGGCGGACGAATTTATATTCCCTGATCGCTGGGCTACCTCAGGCTTTGCCTCTATGTTTCTTGATCCGCTTTTTAGTGGCGGTGGCGATATGATCGCTCTTTTTAATGATCATATTAGCAAGTATATTCTCGCGGATCTAAAGGCTTCTGATCGAGCCTGTGCACAGCAAATGCTGGATCAGCAATTACCAGTTGCAAACCAGACAGTAAAAGAGTTTTACCAAGGCCTCTATGCGCATGTGGCCAATGTGTATCCTGTTATCGATTGCGGAGAACTCTGCTCGCCTTTGCTCGCTTATAATACAGCCGCTTATTTCTTGGAAATTGCTTGGGACTATATGTCTGGCAATTACCTGGATCAGGATTATTGGTTACGTAAAAGCTACCTGCGCCGGGGCTATATGGCGCTTGAACTTATACTGCAAAAACAATTGATAGATACCGCGGAAGTACTCAAATCAGAGGGCCGCTACTTTCGCCGAAATGCTGAAGGATTTTTCGAGTCCGGAGCGGATCATTACAAATATTTTGTGTACTTAATGGGAACCGCTGGCAAGGATGGATGGCGTATTGATTTAAGGGTCAAGCTCTGGGTTGAGATGTTCCTTAAAGTGATAGAAGCTAAGTTAGACCTGCCAATGCTCGCTAATAGAATGGTAGTACAGCAGAGTATTTTATTACCGGATCTCCTTGAGAAACCCAATTTTAATAGTGAGGATAAAGATTGGCTCCTGAATAAAATCTCGGCCAAATTATCCGAACTGCTCTCTGATGAAACTGAATCGCCAGTGCAGGTCACGGTAACTGAAGATTCCTTCCGAACCGACCTGGTAGAGGTGATAAATCCGTCCGGTGACCTTACTCACACTGAGCTTGAAAAACTGGCGAAGAAAGCCAGGTCTCTTTGGAGGCAAACCCAGGAGTACATTGCTATGCCAAGCATGGTGCCGGTATTTTTGGCATTTGCGCGCAATCAGCCCGATAGTATTATGGACTCCGTGATCGACCAGAGAAAGCTGCAGAGCAGAGAACATCAAGTCTCTGAAAATCGTGTTGTGGAGGCTGTGTGATTCAGGAATTCTTCAAGGCTCGGGATGGTAAGAGTCTGGCGTTTCGCTGGATGCCGGCTGATGATACTGAGACTGCACTTATTTGTATGCACGGCAGTACTTTTAGTAGCCAGTGGTATTTAATGTTTGGACGAATGCTACACAGACAGGGTGTGACTATCTGCTTGCCCGATTGGCGTGGGCACGGCAAGAGTGAGGGGCGCCCCGGAGACCTGGACTACCCCGATCAATTACAGGACGACCTACACGATTTGATTAGGCATCTCAAGGAGAGGGGTGTGTGCCGCTTTGTGCTTGGCGGTCACAGTGCGGGCTCTCTAGCATCTCTGCGATATCTTGGGATTTACGGTACTACGGACATTGTAGGTTTTTTTGCGATTGCTCCGCCATTGACCCAAGCCGAAGAAACTCGGAAGTACGATATTGCTACCTCTGGGATTGAGTACTTTATTCGCTATTTTCGTAAAAGGCGGCACACCCGACCGATGGCTGGGCCCGAGCAACAAAACCTGCCTAAGATAAACCTTTGGAAGTATTGGCTAGCAATGCTTTTTCCTGTTTTCAGGCGAATGCCAGTGCTGAGTTTCCCTCCTGTTGGGTCGGCTGCGGGCAATCAGGGTCGGGTTTTGGACTGCAGTTTTAATCTGCTCAGTGCTTATACTATCAAGCGATATACCGACTTGTTTGCCAGCCTCGACATCCCATGTCATATCACAGTAGGTGAGCATGACGAAGTGGTCGATGCACATATTTTGTATACAGTGATGAATTGGTATGTCTCTCCACGGGTAGAGTCCTATTTAACAGAAATTCCGAAAGCTACACATATGTCGGCTATTTCGGCATCGGTGAAGCCAATTTCCGGTTGGTTAGAGAAGGTGGTAGTACGCCAGTTGGAGGTGACCCCGTGAAAAAAATGGTTTACCAAATCCCGGGCGTGAAGCCGATGCCGTTAGCAGTAGGTACGGAATTATACCTAGAAGAGCTTTACCGCTTCGAAAATAAGAAGTCGATGGTTTCTTCGAGTGAGACACCTTCAGGTGTTATCCAGCGAATAGATCGCAATAGTTTTCATATTCGGCTCGAAGATTCATTTAGGTTGCCTCTTTACCATTTCTTGGTGAACGATCGGCTTTTTATTGGAAAAAATTTATCTCCTTTCTTGGCTGTGGGCGCTGATAAAATTGACCCTCACTATTTAATTGAGTTGGAATATTTCGGCTTCTCTATTGAGAGAAAAAGCCTATTGAAAGACGTGAAGATGCTTTTTCCGGCTGATGACGTAGTGATTTCAGCGCAAGAGTTGATATGGCTGGATGATGATTTGCTAAAGCATCCAGGTTTAAAGGCGTCTTTGGTGAAGCCGCAAAGCCAGGGAGAATCTCTCTACAATCTTCTGCCCGCAGTGGCTACAAGCCTGTTTTCTCCTTTCGATCATGTATTTTACGCTCAGTTTTCTCAGCAAATTATAGCGTGTGAAGACCCTATTCTTGAAGTGGGCAAACAGAGCCTGCCAAAGAATTTTGGATTTGGCCTGAACAGAGCGGATGTCTTCAATGGTGCGCATAAGTCAGGAGTGGTTGAAGGCATTAACCTGAAAACCCATGTGAGTAAGATAAAAAGGGAGCTTGAGACTGGTTGGGAGGCTACAGGGCGCGAGCAAAGCCTGGAGACCTACCTGGCGGAAGGCTTCTATTACCCGTTTACTCTGTTTCAACTGAATATTTTAGCGGCTGAAGCAGGTAAGGAAGTCAGACTTGTTGATTCTGAAGTTCAGAAGGATAAAGCTGATGCGATTTTTACTATGGATGATGATCCCATAGTCAATGTTTATGAGTCTTTTCAAAGGGTGTTTTTTTATGGAAACCAGTGGCTTTCACGAGTCTGGTTTTTTATTCCACCCATGATTAGCGCCAAGATCATTAAACGGCAATATAAGTATTCCTCAGGTGAGCAGCATATTTGTATCTATGCTTTGACCCTGGATTATTTGTTGCGATTTTATCCTTTAAAAGTTGGTAATGTTACTGGAGATTAGGTATGTCTACAGCAGTCGTAGAGAGCAAAATACAGGAACTCTGTGAACAGATAGCTCTTATGCTGAATGTTGATTCTGTCGATGCGGATACTCCCATCGCTGAGCTGGGTGTGGATTCACTCAATATTGTGGAAGTGATATTGATTTGTGAGCAACTCTATCCCGGTGTAATGAGCCCCGAAAATTTAGTGTTTGATGAGCACACCACCCTCGGGGAAATGGATAATCAATTGCTTGAGAATTCAGCTGAGATGTAAATCTCTTGAGGGAGTAGCCCATGTTTAAGAAAGTGCTAACAATTTTAATAAGCAGCCTTTTAATCGGTAATGTCATTGCCTGGTTTTCTGGGGCTGCTCCCATTGATTTCAAAAAAATCGCCTATAGCGATTCTGAAGCTGAGCAATTGAGATTTCTCAAGAGTGAACTAGATCAAAATCAACCCGATCCTGAACTGATGCTTCAGCTGGGGCAGTTGTACAGTTATCACAATGAGATCGAGAGAGCAGGCGATCTATTGGGGAACGCTTTTCAGCAGGACCCCAATAATATGTTGATCAAGGCGGTATATTTCTCTAACGAGGGGAAACTGGCAGGTGCCATGTTTGACCCTGTTATGGGCATCTATAAACTGTATCGTCTACGCCACGCAATGAATCAAGTAGATGAGGCGGCTTCTCAGGCTGACAACGATTTAAACGTTCGTCTGGTTCGTCTGCTGACCTTTTCTTTTGTCGGTGAAATTAGCGGCCATTTTGATCGAGTTTTTGAAGACGAAGACTGGTTTAAGGACTTAATTGACGAAGATCCCCAAGCATTGCCCGCTGAAGTCAAACAGCTGGTGTATCTCGCTCTTGCTAATGCTTATAGGGTTAAGGGACTGGAGAATAGTGCCGAGCTCAACGTCGCTGCCGATTACTACCAAAAGGCCGAAAGTCTTGCTGCCTGCCCCACTACTATGCAGGAAGCGTGTGAGCAGTTAGGTCATTTGCTTGTTACTTTGGGCGAAGCCTGATGCTGGTTGAACTTAGCGGCATTTCCAAGCGCTACAAGATGGGAGACGTCTGGGTTGATGCACTTAAAGACGTCAGCCTTTCATTGGCGAAGGGCGAATTCCTTGCGGTGAAAGGTCCCAGTGGCAGTGGTAAGAGTACATTACTGAATATATTGTCTGCACTTGATCAGTGTGATTCCGGTACTGTTCATGTTGGGGGCATTAATATTGGGCGGTTGGGTGAGCACCAGCGTTCGAAATTCCGTAACCGGCATATTGGTATTGTGTTCCAGTCCTTTAATTTGATTCCAGTACTCTCCGCCCTGGAAAACGTCATGTATCCGTTGACGCTTAGGGGCGTTAAAGAGGCTAAACCAAGAGCTCTGCAGGCGTTGAGGGATGTTGGCCTTGATCAGCAGGCCAACCAAAGACCCACTCAACTATCAGGTGGTCAGATGCAGCGGGTGGCCATCGCTAGGGCCATCGTGACACAACCAGATATTGTGCTAGCTGATGAGCCTACGGCTAACTTAGATTCGAAAACCTCTGAACATATCATGACGCTGATTCAAAAATTGAACAAAGAGCAGGGGGTTACTTTTGTCATTTCAACGCATGATGATTACGTTACGGGGTTAGCCTCCAGAGTGATTACTATTCTGGATGGTGAGCTAGTCAAAGATTCGCAGACAAATATATCACCGTTAGACAGGCACAACAGGGTCGATATTACTGAACTAGAGGTGAAGGTATGAAGCCTTTTGCTCCGCATTTTTTTTTGAAATATTTGATTGTTCTTTTGGTTTTGTCTGGTTCCTTTTCCAAGGTTTGGGGGCAAGAATATGTGGCGCCTACAGAAATTCCATCCGCCAATTCAGAGCGTGTACAGCTTATTGCCGAGTTAGATGGAAATTCTACGCCTCAAGAACGCAAAGTGGCTTATTTGGCTCAGTTGGCCTTGCTAACCTCCAGCAGTGATACCCAGGTTGAAGATATTGAGATCTTAGAAAAAAAACTGACTGAACTCAGGCAATCTTTGGATAGTGACCCGGAGTTAAGTGCGGCTCTGGGATCAGCTATTTCTTTCCGCTCCAGTTTTTATACCGATCAGTTAGCTAAACTTTCCCTATTTTCCCGACGGGGGAATCGGATGATGGATCGAGCGGTAAAGCAGGCTCCCTTTAACTTGGGGGCTAGATTGCAGCGTGGTATCAGTTGCGCAAATATGCCCGCATTTTTGCGTCGGGCTCGTTACGCGGTAGAAGATTTGGAGTTAGTCCAGCAACAAATAGGTAGCAAGTTCGGTGAAGAGTTCCAGGCATTTGTCGAGTTCTATCTTGCGCAGGCTTATAGCCGCAATAAACAGTCAGAGCAGGCTAAAAACCTCTGGACCAAGGTGACACACTCTGAAACAGACTGGGCACAAAAGTCTCTACAGTCACTTGAGAGACTCTCGTTATGATCCTCGGTTGGAAGGTAGCACTGCTTAATATTCTTAGAAATGGGCGGCGTAGTTTAATTACCCTGGCAGCGGTTGTTTTTGGATGTACCAGTCTGATTGTATTCGGTGGCTTTGTTCAGTCAATGTACGACGGCATGCGCGAAAGTATGATCCGCTCACAGTTAGGTCATATCCAGATATATGCGGCCGGTTACAATCAGTACGGCAAGGCTGAGCCGGAAAAATATCAGATCCCTTCAGCCAAACTGGAGCAAATTAGCAATGTAATTGAGAAGCAAACCCAGGCACTGGTCGTGGCGCCACGGTTGAACTTCAATGGTCTTCTCAGTGATGGAAAGCAGTCAATAGCAATAATGGGTATCGGGGTGGATGCGGAGAAAGAGGTATTATTATCCTCCGCAATTCATATTGTCCAAGGTGAAGATCTGTTTCCTGAAGATGCCGCTGCTGCCCACCTGGGCGAAGGACTATTTAATGCGCTCAATGCTGAGGTAGGTGACCATCTAACTTTGCTGGCGAGCACGCAGGATGGAGCGATTAATGCCGTTGACATCCAGATCGCGGGAGTAGTTACCACTGGGGTTAAGGCGTTGGACGATCGTCTATTAAGAGTTAATTTACCTTTAGCTCAGGAGTTACTCTATACCACGGATGTGACTCGGCTGGTCGTTTTGCTGGAAGAAACTGAAATGACCGATATGGCTGCAGAGGATTTGGGAAAAGCCTTCCGTGATCAGAACCTGAATCTGGAATTAAAAAGCTGGTGGGACCTTGCCGGTTACTACCATCAGGTTGTGGGGCTGTTCAATGGTGTGTTTGGCTTTATTACGGTAATCGTCCTGGTGATTGTTGCTTTGAGTATCTCTAACACCATGTTGATGGCTGTAATGGAGCGGACCAGAGAGATTGGAACTATTCGAGCTATGGGGGGCACCCCAACGCAAGTGGTTGGCTTGATCCTATTAGAGTCGGTATTTTTAGGCATCATCGGTAGCCTTTTGGGTTTACTCGCTGGAATTCTGGCCGCAAAAGGTATCACCTATGCAGAATGGATGATGCCCCGTCCACCGGGCAGTACCCAAGATTACCCCATCCGGGTATTTGTTGTTTCAGAAATTTTGATGAAAACCTTTACGCTAGGTTTCTTAATTTCCCTGATTTCGAGTATTTACCCTGCGGTAAAGGCTTCCAGAATACCGGTGGTTAATGCGCTGAGGTTTACCTAATAGCGATGCAAATTGTTTTAAAGATGTTGGGTGTCGTAATGAAAAAAAATCGCTTTGATTTTTTGGTTTTGTTGTTGCTTGCTCTCAGTATGCCGGGAAGAGCCGATGTCACGGCTGAATCTCTGGTGAATCAACTTGATGAGGTTCGGGGTTATAAGGATCAGGGTTTTGCCTTCAATATTACCAATGTCAGTTATAAAAAGGATAAGGAACCCCGCACCAATACCCTCAGTGTTAAAGTTTATAATGACAAGTCTCTGATTCACTTCGAGTCACCCGCTCGTGAGAAGGGCCGGGCAATGCTCAAAGAAGATAGTAATATGTGGCTCTATATTCCCGGAACTCGCCGGGTTATCCGTATAGCGCCATCCCAACGTTTGATTGGGGAAACCAGTAATGGTGATGTTGTAGGTACTAACTTTTCCAGTGATTACAGTGCAAAAATTGTGGGCGAAGAAGCGCTTGAAGGGCAGGAGTACTGGATGTTGGCTTTGACTTCAGTCACCTCTGGGGTGGCCTATGCCAAAGTGAAAGTATGGATGGCTAAGGCCGAGGGTCATCAGCCCCTCAAGAGTGAATTCTATTCCCGCTCAGGCCGTCTCTTGAAAACCGCTTTTTACAAAGAATACAAACGCTACGATGGCAAGTTGAAATTACATAAGCTATTGCTGGTGGATGCCTTAATGCAGGACAACTATACCTGGATGAAATTTGATGGTTACCGACTTGAACAACTGGACCAGGCTATTTTTCAAAAGGCTTCCCTGGGTAAACTGAATTAATAGTAAGAGAAATCATGGCGACTCGCGGTCTGGTTCGGCATAAGCTGTCCATTTTCTTAAAAATATTTCCTATAGCTCCAGTAGTGATTGCTCCAGTAGTGATTGCTCCAGCAGTGGTTGCTCAGGAGTATGAAGATCCTTTTTTGGATACATCTTCCCAGGTTACTCCATCGGCGGATTCCCTAGGCGATACGCTAGCGAATACTATTTCCTGGGGTTTTGATATTTCTGTAATTGCTTATTATCAGCAGAATAGTGTTAGGAAGGATCAGTACTTTAATCCGGGTAACCTGGTTTTTCTTGCAGATGAGTCCCAGTTGGCGTTAGATTTAAGTGGTCAGCTATCGGCGGGTCCCCACCTTTCGGCTTATACCCGTGTTGCTCTTGTGGAAGATTATCAAGTTGATGACGCTGGTGATACTTCGGATGAGTTTAATATTTACGTATTGGAAGGCTATTTATCCTCCTATACCTCTAGCCGTCGTTTTGGTGTTAATGTTGGGCGCATCAAGCCCCAGTGGAGCAATGGCTACAATTGGTCCCCAGCCAATTTGCTTAAGCCTGTCTATGACCGTCCCAATCTAGATAGCGATGACCTGACCCAGCAGCAGGGATGGGATATGGCTCACCTAGATTTGCGTTATGGAGACTGGAATGTGGGTCTCTACGCTGCAGAAGTGGAAGATACCCTCGACCGAAATCTGGATGGGCCATTCACTGATAGTGACCTGCAGTATGCGATAGTATTGAACCGGGAGGGGGATTTGGATACCCGTTTGGTAATTCACCAGTTGGAAGGTGGAGAGGTTAATGCGGCCTTGGGTTTAAGCACATTAGCTCGCGATAATATTACACTTCGCTTTGAAGGTGCGTGGGAGCAGCAACGGGAACTGCCACTGGCCAGCGATATACAGTACACCAATTTACAGGATCGCGGTTACCTGAAAGCTGTGTTGGGTGCCCAGATGAGTCTAAACGATGGTTGGGATATTACTGCGGAATACCTATACAACGAACATGGATATGAGGCTGAAGAGTGGGATCAGTTGATCGGTCAGGTAGACTTGGCCCAACTCAATCTCATCGAACTAAAATTTTCTCAGCTGGGCTTACAGTCCACGGAAGCTTACACAGCTTTTAACTTCCTGGTTGATAGCTATGATCTGCTTTCGATGGGGCAGTTGCGGCGAGAATATTTGTTTTTTATGTGGGGTAATACCCGTGTAGAGCGTAAGTTTCAGTATCGTCAGAGTGTTCAATACAATGTTGACGATCAGAGTCAATACCACAACCTGGAATTCATCCAAAACTGGACCGAGCATTTTAGTACAAGAGTACAGGCGCAGCTATTTACTGGTTGTGGTAGCTGTGAATTCGGTTTGATTCCGAGTCAAAACCTGTTTCGCTTGAGTTTCTATTACGACTTCTAATAATTTGTGGTTTTCAGTGATGTACAATTTCAAACCTGCATTCAACTCTGAAGTGCATCAGTTAATCACCTGGAAAAGAACGGTCAGCTGAAGGTAATATCTGCTGCTTCT
>NZ_CANMKV010000038.1 GCF_947498635.1 uncultured Microbulbifer sp.
GTGAAAAAGCTGCCCGGACAGGAAATGGTTAACCTCAATGTCACCACTACCGCGACTGAATCCGGAGCCACGGAAGTCCAGGTTTACCTGACCGCAGTAGAGGGCCTTAGCGAAGTACAACTGTCTGAGTTTAATATTGCCCTGATCTCCCAGATCGACGCCGTCAACGCCCAGGTTGACTAGTGATGAGTCATAGAATTGGTATCTATGACTCATTTATTACTTGTTTTTTGAGTCATAGAATTGATAATTATCTTTATGCGACAAAATTTAAAGGAAGTTACACGATAAGTTTTTAGAGTATTCACTTGATCCGTGCCAGTTGTTAAGCAGTAATAAGCTCAATATTAGTTACGAGGAAAATTTTATAATCTTTTCCTAGAAAAAAAGTTCTAAACTTCTGATAGAAAGCATCAGTTTCAGGTAAGTGTGAAAGGTTTTTTTATAATGTTTTCCTACAATGCACAAATCTATAGGCCGGTAAAACACAATTTATGTTCTCCTTTCAGTTTTAACGAAGACATGTACTTTGCGCATGGATGCCTCAGTACATGTGGCCATTTAAAATATTTACTTTCTGTTTTTAAAAAAAATAATGAAATGCGGATGCCGTTTGGCAACGTTGGTGGTGTGGTTTTTTTGATTTTTTTGTCAGTATCACGGTTAAGTGCTTTGCCGTGCCGGATGTACAAAGAGTTATTCAGCTAGAGTTGTTTTGGACTCCTAGTGATTGTGATTCCGCATGATATCTTTAAATATTTCCTGCCGTTTATTTGTGTCCTGCATTCAACTCTGAAGTAGGTCTTCCGTTGGGATGTTGCACTTCAAAGTTGAACGCAGGAATTTTTGTTTTTTGTTGGATGTATCATTGTTGGTTTGTGTCTTTACCTTGATTTAAGATACTTTATCTTCTATCTATTTGGTTGTCCTTGTCACTGTTATATATGAGGTTACATGCAACCGTGCTGGCTGCCTGAATATTAAAGGTAAGCGGGTAAAGTAATCGGTAGCTGGATTTGCAATATTTTCCTGGTAGGTTATAGACACTTGTTTGGTTGTTTTTCCGGTTATGAGTATATTGAAAAAGAGAATAGGCCTAAAATAATATCCATGAAGTATTTGCCGTTATTGTTTTTATTCTATGTGAAGTCCCTGTTCGCTGTAGAGATAGAGGATTTTTATTCTGATGGATGCAGTATCTTTCCTGACGGTACACCCAATCAGAGTGATTTATGGCTGGATTGTTGCCGCGTCCATGATTATGCCTACTGGAAGGGGGGAAGCTATGCGCAGCGGCAAGAGGCCGATCGTAACCTAGAAGTCTGTGTTGCCAAAACTGGAGAGAGCGAAGTAGCGTTACTGATGCTGGTTGGAGTTAGAGTTGGCGGGACGCCATTCTTGCCAACCCCTTTTCGCTGGGGTTATGGTTGGCCCTATTTACGGGGTTATAAAGCCCTGACAGAAGAGGATCTGGAAGCCATTGAGCGGGCACAGGAATCTTTACCAAGGATGCCCTAGGTAATCTATTATCACCTGTATTCAACTCTATGATTTTCTTCTTTAGGTGATGCTAGAAGCAACTGATAGCGTGATCAATAATAATAAAGTTTATTAAAAATAATTTATAGGATGTTCTATTTTTGCTGTGTTTTATAGTTCGATATTACCCTAAATATGCTGGCCTTTAGCTGTTTGGGTTTTACTTGGGCAGGAATATTGGATTACTGGAAGTTTTATTAGGAATTATTCTTGCCAATTTTTCTTTGGCTTTTATAGTTGGTTGGTGTGAACGTATGGCCAAGGATTTAAAGGGGTGCTGGATCAATTTTATTCCCTATATGAGCCCCGTACTGGTAGGGTTGGGCGGTACAGCAGTTTATATTTATGCTGCGCTACAGGGAGAAAAGGTATTTTAGCTTTATTTGACGGTGTCTATGGCACAGGCAACGGCTTTTTGGGTACTTCTGGCAATTATTTTTTGTATTTATCCCTTTATTAATATGGATAGACAAGCTGAAGACGAGCCCAAGCAAAGTAACGGCGCAGAAAACCCCAGAGAGGGTTTGATAAAAGAGTGAGAAAGGGTGGATGAAGCTGCTGAACGCTTTAAAATATCATTGTATAAAGATTGGTACCTGTAACTTTTTAGCTATTTTCTACGGGCCCTCTTTTCAGCAACTGCCCATATTCTGTGGCGAAGTGGTCCTTTAACCATTGCATCAAACTGCGTACGCGGGCTAACTGGTGGCGTAAGGGCGGGCAAACCATGGAGAGCTGGGTGGACTCTGACCATCCAGGTAATATCTCCTGTAATTTACCCTGTTGGATATCCGCCTGAACGTAGATGTCCGCCAGGCGGGTTATTCCAAGTCCCGCCAGCGCTGCAAGGCGCATCGCCCGGCCGCTGACCAGTTTGATACCCTGCTCGACTTCGACCTTATGTTTGGTCTTACCGCGAGTCAGCACCCATTGACCAACACTGCCGTAAATTAGGGGCACCCCAGAAAGATCCATAGGCTTTAAAATTGGGCCCCGCACCTTGATAAAATTCGGGCTCGCAACATAGCGGGTTTTGATACTGTGCAGCTTGCGTACTTTGAGGGTGGAATCTGGCAGCTCACCCATCCGTATGACTAAGTCATAGCGATCCTCAATGAGATCGACATGCACACTGGAGAAATCCAGCTCTATTTGCACATCGGGATGTGCCTTCTGGAACTTAATGACTACGGGGGCAATGATCTCCTCACCGATTACTCCACCCACCGCGTTGATGCGTATCTTCCCTTTTACCTTCTCCTTGGAATGTGTTGCCCACTCTGTTGCACTATCCAGTTGCTGCATCGCTTGCTTGCAGCGCTGGTAATAGCCTTCACCGACCTCAGTTAGTCGCAGTTTGCGGGTAGTGCGGTGTAACAGTTGAACATCCAGGGCGGATTCCAATTCGGAGACTTGCTGGCTGAGCGTGGCCTTGGAGAAGCCTGTATGGTCCGCTGCAGCGGTAAAGCTGCCCTGCTCGGCTACGGCGATAAAAGCGCGTATGGCCCGCCAAGAGATACTGTTCATAAAATCCAAACAATGTTTTCATATTAGTTAGGTTAGTCATTCTAATTCTAAATTCTATACTGCTGATACAGAAGGGTTACCCCAGTAACTCAAGATCATTGATTTCAGAAGAGAGAGTTCGTATGTCTAAGCCGCTAGTTGTAATAACAGGCGCCAGCTCTGGAATTGGAGCGGCAATAGCCCAGCATATGTCGGATGCCGGGCATCCGTTGTTGCTATTGGCCCGTCGTCAGGAAAAGTTAGAGGCGATGAAGTTACCGAATACCCTATGCCGACAGGTCGATGTTACTGATACCGCAGCTTTAACTAAGGCAATTCAGGAGGCGGAAGCGCTGTATGGGCCTGTGGATTGCCTAGTGAATAATGCCGGTAAGATGTTACTGGGGAGTATTGAGACCCAGAATACCGAAGAGTGGCGGGAGATGTTCGATGTGAATGTGCTTGCCTTGATGAACAGTATGCAGGCTGTTTTGGCTGATATGAAATCTCGCGGTTGTGGCACTATCCTCAATATCAGCTCTATTGCCGGGGTGAAAACTTTTATCAATCACGCGGCCTATTGTGGGACCAAATACGCCGTGTCGGCGATCAGCGAAACCGTGCGGGAAGAGGTCGCCGCAAGCGGAGTACGTATTATGGCCCTCTGCCCAGGTGCTGTGGAGACTGAGCTGCTAAGCCACACCACCTCTGAAGAGATTATCAAAGCTTACGAAGAGTGGAAGGCCTCCATTGGTGGTGCCATCAATGCAGAGGACATCGCTCGTACGGCGTTGTTTATGTACAGTCAGCCCCAGCATGTGAATATCCGCGAAGTTCAGATAGCCGCTACGGGTCAGGATAGATAGGTTTGATTGGGAAAGAGACTGAATAAGCTTTCCTATTTATCAGCCTCTTTCCTGAAAATTGTCTGGATGCTGGAGAAATCCAGCCCTTCATTGCCCTTCAAACTGTGTAAGCCATATAGATTTCTAGCCAGTGAGCCGAGCGGTGTATAGCTTTTGCTATTGTCGGCGGCTTGCTGGGCGAGCCCTAGGTCTTTACACATCAACCCCACTTTAAACCCCCCGCGATATTGATTGCTCGAGGGCACACTATCCATAACACCGGGGTAGGGGTTATAAGTCTGTAGAGACCAGTTAGCGCCAGAGCTTTTCGACATGATTTCGGTCAGCACTTTGGGGTCCAGGCCGTTATCAACACCCAGTTGGAGTGCCTCGGCAGTACCTATCATATGAATAGCCAGCAACATATTGTTGCAGATCTTTGCCGTTTGCCCAGCTCCAGCAGGGCCAGCAAAAAAAACATTGGCCCCCATATGTTGTAATACTGTTTTGGCCCGCTTTACATCCTCGTGCTCACCGCCGCACATAAAGCTGAGCGTAGCGGCGGCAGCCCCTTTCACTCCGCCAGAGACCGGGGCTTCTATTGCATGAAGGCCTTTATCTCGGGCGGCGCTAAGCAGGCGTTTTGAGCTGCTTGCGGCAATTGTGGAGCAATCGATAATTAAGGATTGCTTTTCGATGTCTTCCAGCAGACGATCTTTATCAATATAAAGGCACTCCACCGCAGTACTGCTGGGCAACATACTAATAACAAAATCTGCTCCCTTCACCGCTTCTTTTGCCGATGAACATTTTTCCACTCCCTGCTCTACAGATGCCTGGAGTAAGGCCTCTACAGGGTCGAAGCCTTTCACAAGGAACCCGGCTTTGGTTAAGTTGTAGGCCATAGGGGCGCCCATATGCCCCAGACCAAGGAAGGCGGCGATTTTATTCATGACGTTACCCAAAAAATAAAACTGTGTTGGTATATGGAGTTACTTAAGTTGTATGGTCATATTAGCCTGTTCGGCGTGTTCAATATCTGAATCGAACCAGCGAGCGGTGATAGTTTTTGTCTCAGTATAGAAACGTACGGCCTGCTTACCATAAGCGTGAAGGTCTCCATAAAATGAACTGCGCCAGCCAGTAAAACTAAAGAAGGGCAGTGGAACCGGGATAGGCACATTGATGCCTACCTGCCCCACAAGAATTTCATGCTGATATTTACGTGCGGCCGCTCCGCTGGCCGTGAATATGGACGTTCCATTGCCATAGGGGCAGTTATTCACCAGTTTTATAGCTTCATCGAGGTGATCTACACTCACCAGACACAATACGGGACCAAAAATCTCATCGGTATAAATTGACATTTCGGTAGTGACATTGGCAAACAATGTCGGGCCAACCCAGTTACCATGGGGATACCCCTCCACTGAAACTTGTGAACCATCCAGCAGGCAGTTTGCCCCCTCTTTTTTACCTGTCTCGATATAACCCAGTACTCGCTCCTTTGCTGCGGGAGAAATCAAGGGGCCATAGTCGGATTGCGGACTCTTCCAATGCCCGGGTGTTATCTTTGCCATCGCGTCCCGTATTTCGGGAATCCAACTTTGCGCCTCACCCACTAATACCGCCACTGAGATAGCCATACATCGTTGACCGGCAGCACCTACAGAAGAGCCGATGATGTTGTTAATAGCGGCCCCTTTATTGGCATCCGGCATGACCACCATATGGTTTTTTGCCCCGGCAAAGGCCTGGACTCTTTTTAAATATTGGGTGCCTGTTTGATAAATATGGCGGCCCACTGGCACTGAGCCAACAAAAGAAATGGCTCGAATATCTGGGTCCTTAAGTAAGAAATCTACCTGCTCGCGGCCTCCATGGATAACTTGTAGCACACCTTTGGGGGCTCCTGCCTGCTCAAACAGTTCAGCCAGTTTGCACGGTGTAATGGGATCCTGTTCAGAAGGTTTAAGGATAAAGGTATTGCCACAGGCAATGGCTAGCGGAAACATCCACAATGGAATCATTGCGGGAAAGTTAAATGGCGTAATACCGGCGCAGACGCCGATGGGCTGAACATAGGAATAGCAATCTATAGCGCTGGCAACATTTTCAACGGTTTCACCCATTAACAAGGTCGCAATATTGGCGGCATGTTCAACTACCTCAATGCCGCGCCAAATATCCCCTTTGGCGTCCTCAAACGTTTTACCGGTTTCCTCTGCGAGAATTTCAGCCAGGGTCTCTTGGTGCTCCTTCAGAAGAGCCTGGTATTTGAGCATAATGCGCGCTCTAGTAGGGACTGGGGTATCCCGCCAGGTAATGAACGCCTGCTTTGCGGAGGAAATCGCCTGGAGTTGCTCGGCCTCAGTGGTATAGGGCGCCTGGGTTAAAACCTCCCCTGTGGCGGGGTTTGTTACATCCAGCCACTCCTCGGTATTGGATTGCAGCCAGTCGCCGTCAATGAATAGAGGAAGGCGTGAAGGGGTGGATTTATTCATATTATTTGCCTTACCAGTAACAGATGGAGAAGTGCCACACAGTTTAGGCGTTGCCTGATTGAAAAAAGAGGTGTTTTGCGCCGCTTCTTGATAGGAAAAAGATCGGCTTTGATTCTAAAGCGTATTATGGGGTGGTGAATATCGATAAATATCTTTTTTTGTGGGCTTCTCATCTTTTTTAGCAATATTGGATTTTTGTGCGCACCTTCTCAACCTGAACAATAGATTCTCTGGTTTCAAACTTCGGCCATATTCATACTGTTAGTATGCTATCTCTATAGGTTCGAAGTGATTTTTGTGAGGTTTTCTATTCATTTACTTTAAGAGAGAGGGTGGACGGTGTTTCATAATAAAATAATACAAGTATTTATTCTGTTTGTTTTGGGTTCCTTAAGCGCATTTTTATCAGCAACCACTTTGGAGGATCTAAGGTCTCACACTCCTACGTCAGATAAGACTTGGGCAGAACAATGGTTTTATAACATTGCCGTGCCGGATGTTGGTTACTTCAAAGTAAGCCTCCAAACGTATATTGCCCCAGATTTTATTGCGCCGGAACCCAAGGCTTATATCCACTTGGCGTTTTCGCCAAGAAACGGTGTTGAGGTAAAATATGATATTTTTAGAGATGAAGTTATTTTATCTAATCCAGATGGTTCCGAGGGTTTTTATTACGAAGTGCCCGGTGTGGTTATGGCAAATGAGGAGGGGATAAGAGTAAATCACTCAGATTTTAATTTCTCTATGCGTTGGAACGGGGAGCATCATCATTATTGGCATGGTTTAAATCCTGGGCAGACACCGTTTGGCATTATTCCAGAGCTTCCGGGAGTTGGCGGAAGATGGTTTCTCTACACAGTCGGAACCCCTGTTGAATACAACTTTAGCGATGCTGGCCAGTCGTTAATAGGACTGGGTTATGCCCAATTGGATAAGGGATGGTATGACAAGGAATCCAGTGCTGGCATGATCTACTCCATGGGCTTGTCAGATGAACTTTACTATATGTTCACCGGGGCAAAACTGGGGGAATCTGATTTTGAGATGTGGGCTGGTAGGTATATTTCAGATGAGTATGACTTAATATTTCATCCGGCATTTAATAATCTTTCGGTAAAGAGGGAGCTGGATGCTTGCACTGGTCGTATCAAAGTTGAGCTAAACAAAATAAAGTACAAGTTGATCATGGAGGCGCAAGCCAATATTAATAGCTTTTATCCATTGTTGTTCCCTTCAGTCATTATCTTTGGGGGCGAGCAAAGGTATATGAAGTCTATGCAGGCCAACATTGATTTCTCTCTGTATAAAAAAGGAATTTTGGTTGAATCTATCCAGGTGCCCCAGGGTCTTCTGGAATTTAGTGGTCCCTTGGCTTGTGATGGTTTTTTTAACTGAGATGCAATGCTTTTAACAGGATAATTCATTATTTTCACTTTAAAAGGCGGAACTCTAGGGTTTCGCCTTTTAAAGTAAGCCAGCAGTCCTATTGGTATCAAAAAGTGAAACTACCTACCTTGGATCAGCCAATCCTGTAATGCGCTATGTTCAATTTCCCCGATAACCGCCATGCTTGGATGATTCCTGTCTTTCAAGAGCACAACCTCGATATGATCCTGGTTCAGCGTTCGGAAGTGATCGTAGGGTGATATTGAGTCAGTATTAGAGGCAAATAAAAGCACGGGTACAGAGGATTTGGTGAGCAAGGGTTCAATTTGTGTTTCCAGTAAGCCTATATTGACTCCTTCGAGGGCAATTAATGCTCCCTTTCTTATTTCTTCCTCAGAGAGCGCTTTACTCAGTAGTGGAAAATTTTCTTTGGCATAATTATAAACAGCCTGATCAAACTTCAACATGGGGGCCTGTAATATCAGGCCACTGATGTCTTGCCGCGATTGAGTGATTCTCGCTGCGGTAAGACTTCCCATAGAATTTCCAAGAAGGTAAATAGGTTTGCTTTCTATTATGTCTTTATGAATAAGGTCGTCCATTAGTCTGTTGATCATTTCGCTATCACCAACACCATATTCCTTATGGCCTTCGGATTCACCATGGCCGAGAAGATCTGGAATCACTACCTGAAACCCAAGGAGGCGAAAGTATAATGCTGAGTTAAGCATGAACTCTTTTGAGATTCGGAATCCATGTAAAAGGACGATGGTGCCAGAATAACTGTTTTTTAATTTTTCTTTGTCTATAGAAAAATCAACTTGGCTGGTTTGGTTACCTGAACCAGTTTCTATAGAGTATTTTAGCCTCCCCCCTTTCAAAGGGGCAGCATGAAAATAACTGATGCAGAGATTTCTTTGTTTGTCACAGTAGTTATTTTTATTAAATCCCCATGATTTAATCTGTTCGTTGGAAATTATGTGGTTGTAAGAGAGGCTTTTTGAGCTTGCAATATATTCTGAAATGTTGAATGCGCAAGATGAAATAAGTATGCAAGATGATATGGTCAAAAATAGTTTTATTCGTTTCATTTTTATGGAGTTTAAGTGATCAGTTAGCTTATGTGTGAATTCAAAAATTAACAGGGCCATGAATCACAGATGTGCCGGTGGTGGCGATTACATGTTATAGCCCTAAACCGACTCAACGAGAGATAATGGGTGAGTTCTAGCAAATATAGGTAAGCAAGGTCTACCTTTCTTTTTGATTGCTATAGGGCAGTGTAAAGGTTTTAACTCAAGTGTTGCGTCTTACCGACTAGGACACTAGTCAAATAGAACGAGGAACTGGATGACCAGATAGTCAAAGGTGAGCGGTGTAGGCGAGGCTAAGAGGGATGCCGGGCTCTAACGAGAGTTTTTTAGTTTTCAGAGGTTGGCGGCAGACAAATAAAATTCGCTAACCGCCAAGAATAATAGGGGGGAATATTTAATTTAGGTTAATTCCGGCCTCCCTGGAGGCTGTATCAAAGCCGTTGGCCTGCGAGTTAGCCTGCAAATTGAGGGTATAGGTTAACAGGGTGTAATCTTTAGGGTCCGCCTTACAGATAAAACCCATAGAGCGGGCAAAAATTTGTACGCGTTTGTTATCTGCGGACTCAATGGAGTAAATCCGCTCTAAGCCCTGCTCCCTGGCACAGTCAATGAGGCGCTGTAGCATTAGCCGACCGAGCCCCAATCCCTGCCAATCATCACTGACAACAACTGCACATTCACAGGCTCTTCCATCGGCGTCCAGGGCATAGTGCGCAGTGGCCACGGCTGTTTGTGCATGATCACTGTTGCAAAGGGCAATAAAGGCTTCATGTATCTGATGGTCGTTATCGGTGAGCAACTCAATCAATTTTTGACTGGCTTTACTGCTGCCGCCAATAAATCGATCACGGCGGGTCTGTGGCGACAGGTCTTCAATCAACGCCTTTTCCAGCTGGCCATCACTGCGACATACAGGGCGTATCGAGACCCTGCGGCCATTGTCGAGTGTTACCTGCTCAATTTTATGTTCGTTACCGACACTACTGTTGTGTGACATGGTTGTGAATATCCCGACAGCACTTGGCTGAATCATTTGTGGTTCGCAACGGGGGTTGGATATCACAAAGATAGACGCTCGCGTTGCGAACGTGGAACTATGTTACGGTCGAATCGCCCAGATCCCTAACACATCTCACACTCTTGGAAAGAGAGAGTTTGGAACTATACAGTCAGTTTGTATGTGGTATAGTGTTCCGGCTGAATTTTCTCAGCTGCGTCATTTGTAGACCGGTAATCCACCGGTATCCTCCCGTGAACTTTTCTTAAATTCTTCCCGGAACCTTCTACTGAATGCCGCGCGCCGATTAACCGGTGAATAGACGGCTGTGTGTATCGAGCATTTTCTGCTCTGGATGCCAACTCCGATTTTTCTATTTGCACCTCTGTGGTGCGAATGTGTTTGATTGCGCCTGGAGCGCAGTTTGAGGTTATTTATGTTGTTTGAAGATCTGGGCCTCGCCCAGGAGATTGCCCGTGCGGTTTCTGAGCAGGGGTATAGCGCGCCTACGCCCATTCAGGCCCAGGCCATCCCAGCTGTGATGCAGGGCAATGATATTATGGCTGCGGCCCAGACGGGTACCGGTAAAACGGCTGGTTTTACTCTGCCGCTGCTACATCTTCTGAGTTCCGGGGAGCGTGCGAGTAGGGGCCGGGTTCGTGCCCTGGTGCTAACCCCAACCAGAGAACTTGCTGCGCAGGTATTCGATAATGTGCAGAGTTACAGCAAATATCTGCCCTTGCGCCACTCTGTTGTGTTTGGTGGAGTGAAGATCAACCCGCAGATGGTCCGACTACGCGGTGGTGCGGATATCCTGGTGGCGACACCGGGGCGCTTGTTGGATCTATACAATCAGGGAGCCATCCGTTTTGATCGGCTTGAGGCCCTGGTACTGGATGAGGCCGATCGCATGCTCGATATGGGCTTCATCCACGATATCAAGAAAGTGTTGAGAGTTTTGCCGGCTAAGCGTCAGAACCTGTTGTTTTCGGCCACTTTCTCCCCGGAAATACGCCAGCTGGCAAAAGGGCTGGTGAAGAATCCGCTGGAAATTGATATCAGCCCACGCAATACAACCACGGAAACGGTGCGCCAGAAGTTACACCCTGTGGATAAGGCCCGTAAAACCAAACTGCTGAGTCGCCTGATTCGCGGAAACGACTGGCACCAAGCCCTGGTATTTAGCCGTACCAAACACGGTGCCAATCGCCTGGTGAAGCAGCTTGAGGGCGATAATATTCGCGCGGAAGCAATTCACGGCAACAAGAGTCAGAATGCACGCACCCGTGCCCTGGCCGACTTTAAAGCGGGCAAGGTACAAATTCTGGTTGCCACTGACATCGCTGCCCGTGGAATTGATATCGACCAACTGCCCCAGGTGGTTAATTTTGATCTGCCTAATGTGCCCGAAGATTATGTGCATCGCATTGGCCGTACAGGCCGGGCAGGTGCGAGCGGACAGGCAGTTTCTCTGGTTAGCGCAGATGAAATCAAGCAGTTGCGCGATATCGAGCGCTTAATTGGTAAGCCGATTCTCCGCGAAGAAATTGAGGGTTTTGAGCCAGATCATCAGTTGCCTGAATCGGGTAATCCAAAGCGCGGCGGCGGACAAAAACCGCGCGCTAATGGTCAAAAGCGCAGCGAAGGAGCGCGCGGTAACGGCGACAGTCGTGGTGGGCGCAATGGCGAGGGTAACCGTTCCGGCAATCGTGGGAATAGTCGTGGCAATGGTGAGAGCCGGAGCAAGAGCGGCTCGCGTAACGGTGGAGACAGTCGCGGAAGCTCCGGGGCTCGCAGCAAGAGCAGCGAGAGCGGGCGCGGGAATAGCCCTTCTGGCACCGCTCCCCAGCGGGCGCCCCGTCGCCGCCCCGCAGGGGGCCGCTCTGAGAGCGCTTAACCATTAAAATAAAAAAGCGGCGATAAGCCGCTTTTTTATTTCCTGTCTATTTGTTTCTCTAAGTATCGCTTTTAAAGCGTTTTCAATCGTATTTTTACTGCTAAAGAAAAAGTTCACTCGATATTTGGTACCAGTGTTCAATTCTGTGCTTAATATTCTTTCCTCTTTCCTCTTTCCTCTTTCCTCTTTCCTCTTTCCTCTTTCCTCTTTCCTCTTTCCTCTCATTTTATGTCACATCTTTAAGTAATATTCGTGTTAATTTATGTTTGCTTTTAAAAGCGATTTTACAAGGAGATGTTGTGAAGCTTAGATTACTCGCAAAATATTTGGGACTTTCCTCGGCTGCTTTTCTATTTACAAACACTGCAAGTGGAGAGGTTCAGTTTCAGCCGGTAGAAATTTATTCCTCGGGATCAAAGGCAGAAGCGGTCGCTATTGCCGATTTTAATAATGATGGACTTGATGATGTTGTACTAACTACATCGAGCAACTTTGATCCTGAAAATGACTTTAAATTAAAGGTATTTCTACAGGACGAATTTGGTGGTCTGGCGGGTTCTATTGATTATCCACTTACAGGTGGAGAGACAAGTCTGCCTCAATCTATTGCAGTGGGTGATCTTGATAATAATAGTTTGATAGATGTTATTGTTGGACTTGACAGTGGCGTAACTGAGATATATCTGCAAGATCCCGTTGACGGTTTAGTATATGCGGAATCTTTGGAAAACTCCTATTCTGAGCGAGTCGCAATTGCCGACCTTAGCAATAATAGTAATAAAGGAATTCTCGGGGTTAGTTGGGAAGAGAATGGTGCTGTAATAACCCATAAAGTAGGGGGGTCACCTACCTATGTAAGTACCGCTAGCGATCTAGCTATTGAAAGTCTAGGGCAAATGGCATTGGGTGATGTTGATGGAGATGGTATAACGGATATTTCTCTAATTGCTAACGGGGCTCCCGAAAATAGCCTGGTTGTTCTATCGCCGGATGATTCTTTGAGGTTGAATGAAATTACCAGTATTGAATTAGATGGAAATGCTGATGATATTCAAATAAAAGGGATCGCCATTGGTGACCTTAATAATGATGGGCGCAACGATATTTCCGTATCACTCGTTGGTGAGGGGCGTCTTAACCCTGGAGTCGCGGTATATTACCAGGGAGAAGATGGCTTATTGCAGCAGGCTGACATTCATAACTATGGCGGCATTCCTGGGGAACTTTTAATAAAAGATATTGATAATGATGGTTTTGCTGATTTAGTTGTCTTGCCGGTTGGTGGCGAATTCTTAAGTATTTATCAGCAGCAAGATGATGGTGCTTTGGCTCTGAGTGAACAGATCGCCATTCCAGGTGCGATGTATACCAACCCTCAGAGTATGGCTAGTGGTGATGTGAACGGGGATGGTATTGCAGATATCGTTATCGTAAATCCTTCCCAGGGATTGGTTGTACTAAAGGGTGGTTCTGGGCATATCAATCAGCCGCCCACAGCGGTTGCCGGTGAAAATCAAACGGTTGAAGGTAATACGGCGGTATTGCTCGATGGTACTCTGTCTTCTGATTCCGATGGCAGTATCGAGGCCTACCGCTGGACACAGATTTCCGGGACCTCCGTCATCTTAAATGACTCTAGTGATGGCTTTGCTAGCTTTACCGCGCCTTCCGAAATTACTGGAGTGGTGCAAGAGTTAATTTTCGAGCTGGAAGTTGAGGATGATAAGGGTCTAAAGAATACTAGCAAAGTAACGATTAGTGTTGGGGTTAACTTAGATCCTGTTTTGATAGTCGATCTGATAATGTCAGCATTTACTGCCGGCCAAGAGGTTACATTATCTGCAGGTCAGTCTTATGATCCTGATGGAACCATCGTTAGCTATCAATGGCAGCAGGTTTCTAGTGGCCCGCGTATTGAACTGAAAGAGCTTGATGATGGCTCGGTAACATTTATTGTTCCCAAAATAGTTGCAGAGCCAGGAGTTTCCTACTCAGCACTAGTATTTACGATTGAGATTGAAGATAACGGCGGCGCAAAGGTTAAACAGAAAAGGTATTTTTTTGTTAAAGTGTTAACAGCTCCTGTGGTCGGAAGTGCTTTTCTAATAGTAGACCCAGGCGAGGAAGTCTTGCTTCAAGGTTGGGTTGGGGATAATGACGGCCATATTGTAGATTATCGCTGGCGTTCACTCTCCGATATGGATATCGAATTAACAGCCCTCGCCGATGGTAGCGCAAGCTTTTTAGCACCCCAAATTCCTGAGGGTACAGAAGTCACACTGGAATTTGAGCTTGAGGTTGAGGATAACGATGGCCTGACAGCCACGGGGGTATTTACTGTAATTGTTAAGCGGAATATTCCCCCGTTTATTGGGATAAGTTTTCAACCATTGGCTTTACCGAATACAAATATTACTTTAGATGGTTCCCATTCAGGTGATTCAGATGGATTTATTGTGAGTAAACAGTGGGAGCAAGTATCAGGTCCCCCCGTTGAATTGATGGATGCTAATACTTTAATTACTAATTTTAAAGCGCCAGCAGAGCCAGCCGTATTGTCATTCAAATTGAGTGTCACTGATAATAGAGGGGTGACACTTCAGTCTACTGTCAGTATAGAGGTTGCGTTAGTTTCTCCCAGAGTAATAAGTACGACTCAAGAAGTGGGGCCCGGTGAAAATATCATACTGGCTCCTGATATTTTTTGGGACGCTCCAGGTGCGCATATTGTAGATTATCGTTGGCGTTCACTCTCCGATAGGGATGTGGAATTGACAATCCATGCCGATGGTAGCGCGAGTTTTATAGCGCCACAAAATCCGGGGAGTGAATTTACTCTGGAGTTTGAGCTGGAGGTTGAAGATAACAATGGCCAGACTGCTACGGGTGTATTTACAGTAATCGTTGAAGGAAATATTCCACCGTTTATGGTGGTTGCATATGGGGCTGTAGGCGGTGTTAAGACTAATACAATTTCGACCTTGAGCGGTGGGGCTTCAAGAGATCAAGATGGAACTATTGTGAGCCAGAAATGGGAACAAGTATCGGGTCCATCCGTTGAGTTGATTGATGCGGACAAACTGACTGCTTATTTTATGACTCCAGCGGAGCCTGCCAGTTTATCTTTTAAATTCAGCATAACGGATGATGATGGAGCGACGACCGACACGACTATAACCTTAGATGTTGAAGAGTAGATAATAATAAAGGCGAGCCTCACAAGAGGCTCGCTTTCTATTACTGTTGTTTATAATTGGCCATATAATTCAAAGTCAATACAGTCAAAGCCTCAGTACCTTTGCGCAAAGCACTTTCATCCACATAAAACAGCGGTGAATGGTTGCTTGGCGCTTTGCTTGGATCTTGGCCTTGTGGGGTTACGCCAAGGAAGTAGAAGAAGCCGGGTACTTCATTCGCATAGTAGGAGAAGTCCTCGGCTCCGGTTATTTTCGGGACTTCGACCACGCGCTTGTCACCCACTACAGACCTTAAAATAGGCAGAGCCTTTTCTGTTAGCTCGGCATTATTGATCGTTACAGGGTAACCCTCCAGAATTTCTACCTCGGCGTTAGCCCCAGAACTTTCGGCAATTAATTCCGCAGTGGTTTTTAAGCGTTTAAAGATCTCAGCGCGATTATCCATATCAAAATTGCGAATAGTGCCATTCAGATAAACGCTGTCTGGAATAATATTGTTGCGCACGCCACCATCGATACGGCCGTAAGAAATTACCGCTGGCTCTTTGGTGATATCGACCTGGCGGCTGACAATCGCCTGGGTGCCCATGACCACCTGTGCAGCGGCGACGATGGGGTCAACGCCGCCCCAGGGGCGTGAGCCATGGGTCTGGCGGCCGTTGATAGTAATGCGGAACTCATCGGCAGCGGCCATGAGTGGGCCTGAGCGATAGCCGATGACACCGGAGGGTAGAGAGGAAGTCACATGCTGACCAAAGGCCACGTCCGGCTTGTACTTCTTGAAGATGCCCTCTTTGAGCATCAGTTCAGCCCCGCCTTCCTCATCATCGGGTGCGCCCTCTTCAGCGGGCTGAAAAATAAACAGTACGTTGCCGGCCAACTCATCGCGCAGGCCGGCGAGTACCTCGGCAGTGCCCATCAGCATGGCTACATGGGTATCGTGGCCACAGGCATGCATTACGCCCACGTCTTTGCTTTGGTAAGTGGCTCGCGCTTTGGAAGCGAAGGGGACATCGGTTCTTTCGGTGACCGGCAGAGCGTCCATATCCGCGCGTAAGGCAACGGTTGGTCCGGGTTTGCCACCTTTCAAAAAGCCCACTAGACCGGTATGGGCGATATCGGTTTCTACCTCAAGGCCCAATGTGCGCAAGTGCTTTTCAATGTATTTGGCGGTTTCAAATTCGCGATTGCCCAGCTCGGGATTCTGGTGCAGGTGGCGGCGCCATTCGATGACCTTGGATTCGGTATCCTGTAATAGTTGCTGTGGTCCTTGATCGGACGCAGACGCTGGGCTGGTCAGTAGGGCAGTGCTGATGGCTAGCGGTAGGAATAATTTTCTCACGGATTTCCCCTGGTTCTCATTATCGTTAGCCGATTCTAACGGGCTGGGAGAAAAGCGCCAGAGGTAATTAAGTCTGTTCCTTTTAGTAGATGCTGCTAGATTATTAGCCTTTAAAACAGACTCACGGAGTGGCTCGGTGTATATAGGTTCACTCCTATCGGCTCAGAGATAATGTAGATTCTGAAAACACTGATTGATTGCCGATTCGAATTTTTATATTGCTTCTGAATATTGAGTTTCACGATATTGTGAATACCTTTACAATAAATTTTATTAATATTAAAGGGTGCCAGGAGAAATTTGATGAAGCGAGTGAAAAGAGGGATCTTGATAACTGTCTTTTGGGGGGCGGAATATTTTGTTCGTTAACGAATTTTATTTTATGTGTACCATAAAAAAGCAGTGAGACGGCTATGGAATTTGTGAGAAGTAAAGAGTTTACCGGTAAGGTTGCCTGGGAATCAAAATTAATCGCCAATATGGATGGTGTTACAACCAAATTGCATTGGACCGATAAGCCCTATGTTTGGCATATTAATGATGGCCAGGAAGTTTTTGCCGTACTTGGTGGTTGTGTTGAGATGTTTTATAAGGTAAACGGGCAGGTGAGATCGCAGCTATTAAATACTGGTGATATTTTTTATGCATCGGAAGGCACTGAACATGTCGCTCATCCGCGAGGTGAGGCTCGGGTTCTGGTGATAGAGTGTGAGGGCAGCGTATGATAAGTCTTCCCCAGAGATGTTTAGTGATTGACTGAATACAGTAAAATCTATAGGCCGATATTTTATTTTTTCTTTGGGGCGATTGATTTCGATTTTTTATCGCTCTGCGATAAGGGCTTTTTAGCAATATTTAAGAGTTATTCAGCTTCAAGTATTTCAACTTTTAGGTGGTGGGTAGTGTTCTTCCCTAGCGTTGGCTAAGTATTGAATTTTAGGTGATTAAAGAAAGGAAAATGGTCTATGTTGGCATTGAGACCCAACTGCGAGTGTTGCGATAAAGATCTCCCATCTCACTCGGTTGAAGCGATGATTTGTACTTATGAGTGCACTTTTTGCCGCACTTGTGTTGAGGAAGTTTTAAGTAATGTCTGCCCTAATTGCGGTGGTGGTTTTTGTTCTCGCCCCATTCGTCCACAAATAGCGCGGCGTCCTGGAGTGGGGCTCGAGTTTCAGCCGCCCTCGGGGCAGCGGGTACTGAGCACATTTAGCCGGGAAGAGATGCAAGAATTTGCCCAGTCGATAAAGGGAATTGTTGCCGAAGCGCGCTGACTTCCTGAATAACGTGGGACAGAGCTCAGCCTGGTGACCAGCTGTCATCTATTGGTCAGGGGTAATGAAATGAGGGCTATCCTGGCAGTGGCCATTTTATACAAAGATAGACCACCCGGTTATTTTATGGGCCAGGCTGTCCTCAGGACGGAGTTCTGGGGCTAGCATAATTTCCTCTGACCCCTTAACTTATATCGCCTTTTTTGGGGATCTTATAGGGATAACTATGACGAGTATCGTAGCGGACATCGGCGGCACAAACGCCCGCTTTGCGATAGCCAGGCCAGTTGGGCAGGGTTATGCGCTTGAAGGGCTGAAGGTGGTGGATTGCAAACGCTTTGATGGGTTTGACGCTGCTTTACAGCATTGGCTCGATGGCCTCGATCAGCCCAGGCCCGATAAAGCGTGTATTGCCGCTGCGGGTCCGCTGGAAAAAACGGCCTCCGGTAGCCGTGTTTATATGACCAACCTGGGGTGGAATATTGAAGCCGCCACCTTAGCTGAGGCGTTTCAGTTTCCCCACTTGGAGCTGATCAATGATTTTGCCGCACTGGCTCAATCGCTGCCGCGTTTGTCTGCCAACGACTATCAAGTACTGCGGGAGGCTCCTCGCTTACCTGGAGCCCCTATGGCAGTTCTGGGGCCGGGCACAGGTCTTGGTGTGGCCGGATTGGCAGAGGCTGAAGGTCGTTACCATGTCCTCGCGGGAGAGGGGGGGCATGCCAACTTGACGGTCTCAACTGAGCGCGAGCTACAGCTATTACAGATTTTAATGAAGAGCCGCGCTCCGGTTTTTAATGAGTGGGTTCTCTCCGGCAATGGGCTGGTAAACCTGTACCGCGCCGTATGTACGTTAAATGGTAAAACACCCGATGATCTGGCCCCGCCGGATATTAGTGCCCGTGGCCTGGATAACTCCGACCCCTTTTGCAGAGAGACTCTGCTGGATTTTCTCGGCTTCCTCGGTAGCGCCGCAGGAGATGCCGCTCTGTATATGGGTGCTAAGGGCGGTGTCTTCCTGGGGGGGGGAATACTGCCGCGCATTGCCGAACTGCTGCCCGAGAGCGCGTTCGAGCAACGCTTCCTCAACAAAGGGCGGGTTCATCAGTGGATGGAAGCCGTACCGGTGTACGCGTTAAATGCGGGCTATCAGGCACTGATCGGTGCCGCAGTACAACTGGAAGGTTGATCTTTTCTTGTCCTCTCACGTCTCTAGCATCCACTCGTTAGTCCGTTTGTCAGGTTATTAATATCTGTCGCTGCAGGTTGTAATCTAGCAGCGCCTTAGTGTGTTTAAAGTCACAGATTCTCCCACCTCCTCCCCCCGCGGGGGAGGATGTTATGGATAGGGGGCCGGCCTAGGATGCAGGGTCTCAACATAACGATAAGTCCAGGGAGAAGATGATGAGTCTATCCAATAAAGGTAAAGGGGCGCTCAGACCCACTTTGCTGTCTGCGGCCATTGCGGCCTCTGTGTCCGCCTCTATTGGGGCTTACGCACAGGAGCAGGAAGCACTGGAAGAAGTAACCGTTACCGGTATCCGTGCAAGCGTCTTGGGTTCCCTTGAAGCCAAGCGCAGCGCGGATGTTGTGGCGGATGTGGTGGATGCGGGTGCGCTGTCATCTCTTCCCGACCAGTCTATTGCCGACGCCCTGGGCCGCCTGCCCGGCGTTACCACCGTGCGCTCTTCCGGCCAGTCGTCAGAACTGAATATTCGCGGTATGAATGGCGACTTCCTGCAGACTACGCTGAATGGCCGAGAGCAGGCCTCCACCAGTGGTTACACCGAAAGCACCCGCTGGATTTCCTTTGACCAGTACCCGGCCGAGCTGATCAGCCAGGCCGCGGTGTACAAGTCTCCTAAAGCCTCCCACATTGAAGGTGGTGTGGCCGGCTCTGTTGAGCTGAAAACGGCCAACCCACTGGATGCCGAGAAAGAGCACAACTTCAATGCCAATGTACGTATGTCGTTTAACGACGCTGCTGATGATGTGGGTGCCGATGAATTCGGCCAGCGCGTAACCCTGTCGTATATGGGTAAATTTATGGATGACAAGGTTGGTGTGGCCCTGGGTTACTCACACCTTGAGCAGCCGAATAGTTTTACCAAGGCGCGTGCTGGGGCTGACGAGCAGCTGGGTTATGACAATGTTGGTCTTCAAGGCGAGGGCGATGTAAATGTTCCCCGCGCTTTTCAGTGGCAAGCGGGTACAGGAACCGATACTCGCGATGGCTATCTGGCCAGTGTTGTTTTCCAGCCGACTGATAACTTTAAAGCTCAGCTTGATTACTTTAAGTCTGAGTTCGAGCGTATCGATACCCGTCATGGTATTACGGTTGGGAATTTGGATCAGTATGGGGGTTATATTGGTACTGGAGCGGTAATTTCCGGTGGCGCTGTGACAGAAGCAAGTCTCAATGTTACTGATACCATCAGTGGTCCCTGGTTTGAGGCGCGTTCCGAGGATCAGTCTACTCAGGCCGATAGCGATAGTATCGGTTTGAATCTGGAGTGGAATATTGCTGATCGTCACACGCTGGTTTTTGATTACTCTTACAGCGAAGGCACCAAAACCCGCAAGGACCAGATTGTGTCCATGCATGCCTATGATTTAGGTTACAACGAGGAGGGTGACCTGGAAACTTGGCAGGAAGCCGCGAACCAGGGTTTTACTTTTAAGATGGATGGGGAAGGAATCCCCACTTCGGCGTTTATGGGAGTGGATTTTACCAACCTGGACACCATGCGCCTTTCCCGTTACGAAGAGTATCCTCATCAGTACACCGATGAGGTAGAGGCTTTTAAGCTGGACTACCAGTTTGATCTGCAATGGGGGGCTATCGCCTCTTTAGAAGCCGGTGTTCGACTCTCGGAGCGTACTTTCGATTCAGATCGTAGCACCTTCCTCTATGGCAGTCGTGATGGTCAGTACAACGGATACTGTGCAGATAATATATCTGACGTCGAATGTATGCCCCAGCCACTTGATGGCTTCGTTAAAGTGGCATCTGTCGATGGAGCTCCAGACCATTTTGTTGTAACTAACATGGATGGCTTGGCCTCCAGCATTTTCGGCACCGGTAATTACGGCGGTGTTAAGATGTTTAGTGATGGTAAAGACTGGACATATATTGAGTCCGGTGCGGTCACCGAGGAAGTTTTCGCATATTACCTAATGGCAAACATCGATACTCAATTGGGTAGCATACCGGTCACGGGTAATTTTGGTGTACGTGTTGTTGATACCGATGTGAAATCCCGTGGTATCCAGAATGTCGGTGCTGGTAAAGGTATAGAGATTACTGATGATCTGGGTGTAACCAGTAACGACTATGATGATGTCGAATATGGCCCCGAATATACCGATACTTTACCTTCATTGAATTTAAACTTTGAGCTTACTGAACAGGACTATGTCCGTTTCGCAGCGGCCAAAGTTATGGGACGTCCACCGGTAGGGCAGCTGAAAGGCGGTGCTGGTTCGTGGAATTCTGATGGCCAAAATGACTACAACGTATGGACTAAAGGCTCCCCTTACCTAGACCCTTTCCGTGCGAACCAGTTTGATCTGGCTTATGAGCACTATTTCGAAGATGGTGGTGCTGTAACGGCCGCAATTTTCTGGAAAGACATCGAAACCTTGGTTGAAGAGCAGTTTATTTATCTCGATACCCAAGAGGAGCGAGATGCACTATTCAACTCCTTGGGGATCATAGTGCCTGAAGGGCGTGAAGCGGCTGCATTTAAAACCTTCGTTAATAACGATAAAGGCGGTTATATTCGTGGTATCGAGCTGGCGGGTACTAAAACCTTCAATGAGCTACCGGGTATTTATTCTGGGCTTGGCATGACCGCTAGTTATTCTTATACCGAGAGTGAAACGGAAGTTACTGGAGGCAGTCTCTCTGGCGAAAATATGCCTTTACCAGGGCTGTCGAAAAACGTTTGGAGTACTACGGTATTTTGGGATATCGGTAGTTTCAGCAGCCATGTGAATGTGCGTTATAGGGATGAATTTACTCAGGTAATGTCTATCCCCGGCAGTTCTACTGTGGTTCCTGCCCGGGAGTACACGACTGTGGATGCTCAGGTGTCCTATGCCTTCGATAATGGTATCGATGTAGTTTTCTCAGCCAATAACTTAACGGATGAAGCGGATGTTAAGTCCTACGGCGTTGATGGCGTCTTGGGTGAATACACCGAGTTTGGACGTCAGTTCTATCTGGGTATGAATTATAGCTACTAAGTACTTTGACTAATCTTGTATAAACCGGATTGTTGATAAAAAACCGCCCGCCGAGCCATGCTCGTCGGGCGGTTTTTTTTCGATTAAAAATCGTGACGTGCCCCAAGGTTAAGCGCGACGATAATAATTTGAGAAACGTTATGAACAGCCAAAATACAAAAGTTATTATTCTTGGCGGGGGGACCGCTGGTTGGATAACCGCTAATCTGATGGCGACCCATTGGCGGGATAAAGGGTTTGAGATTACCCTGGTGGAATCACCGGATATCGGCATTATTGGTGTTGGTGAAGGGTCAACACCATCGCTGAAGGGTTTTATGGAAACTATCGGCGTGAGCGAGGCGGAGTGGATGCCGCACTGTAATGCTACCTATAAAGTAGGTATTACTTTTAAAGACTGGTCCATTAAGCCAGGTTTTTCTGAGTATGTGCATCCGTTTGTGGGTCAGCCAGATCAGTTTAATATTCCGGCATTTTTTCATAACAGCTTTCTGCGCAGAAAAGGTATCGACCTTGAGGGGCATCCGGATCATTTCTTCCTGGCAACGGAAATGATCCGGCAAAAATTATCTCCAGTAGCACCGGAGAACTTTCCCTTTGATATTGCCTATGGTTACCATTTTGACTCCGGTTTGCTAGGCCAGTTTTTACGTCGTGTTGCCGAAGGAAAGGGTGTTAACTACAAGGCGGCAACGGTTGCCGGTGCTATGCTCGATACCCAAGGTAATATCGATCACTTGAAAACTACGGATGGCGAGGTGCTCAAAGCCGATCTCTATGTTGATAGCTCCGGTTTCCGGGGAAGCCTGATCCAGCAGTCCCTGAACGTTCCCTTTATTAGTAGTGCAGAGAGCCTATTTAACGATTCTGCAGTTGTATTCGCTACGGATCAGGAAAAAGACTATGCCGCACATACGATTTCTGCGGCGATGAAATATGGATGGGTCTGGAAAATTCCCCTGACTCACCGCAATGGTAACGGTTATGTGTACAGCTCCAGCTTTATCGATGATGACAAGGCCGAAACTGAGTTTCGTACGCATTTAGGCCTGCTCGATAGTGATGTCGAGGCGCGTCGGTTAAAATTTAAGGTGGGGCGGGTTGCCCAGCACTGGGTAAAAAATTGCCTAGCAGTGGGTCTCTCCCAGGGGTTTATTGAGCCTCTAGAGGCCACTGCCTTGGACATGGTACAGGAAACTGTGGTGCGCTTTATTGAGGCCTATAATAACGGTCATTACACCGATCAGTTCAGGGATGATTTTAATCACCGTGTTAGCGCCCGCTTCGATGCCGTGCGCGACTACATTGTGGGTCATTATCGCATTAGTTCGCGAACGGACACGGATTACTGGATCGCCAATACGACCAATGAAAAGATATCGCCCTCTCTACGTTCGATACTAATGTCCTGGATGGCTGGTAAGAATATTACCGATGAATTATTGGAACAAAAGCTGGATACTTATTTTCCCGATACTTCTTGGAACTGCCTTTTGGCGGGAAAGGGGCTTTATCCAAATCGTGAACAGCTGCGTCCAGGCAGTGATCTGGCACACAAATATAAAATTGAAGATATCCGAGAGTTTAACCGGCGCTGTGCTTTAAACTTTAAATTACATAGGGATCAGCTGCTTACACTGCAGCAATCTTGAGTTGCTTGTTTTGAAGAAAAGTTAAATGGAGAGAGAAGCCGGAAACTGTTGTTGTCCGGCTCTTCGTAAGATTATTCGTCTTCGACTTTTTCCAGTTTCTTGCTTTCTTTCAGGTGCAGCATTCGTTTATCACCGCGCTCGCCACGAATTCTTACCCGATCACCGGATTTCATGCCTTTGCGTTTAACCTCTTCGGCATCAATAAAGTAGTAAGTTCCGCTGGTTTCATCCTTGAGGCTGAAACGACGTTCGACCTTGCCGGTTTTAAAGTCTTCAGAGATGACTTCCTCTAAGGTTCCGGTGACGACTTCCTCTGCCTGACAGAAAAGGCTAAAAGTAATACTGAGTACGAATACTATAATTTTATACATAAAGTGTACCTTCTAAATTTAATGATTGGCGACGGTGGTGGTTCCCAGATTATTATTGCAGTCCTCAATTATCATATTGGACTGTTATTACTGCAGATTGATCGGCGTCACTGTTAGATTTGTAAGTAATGGTAATGCCAGCACTGTTATCTTCAAAGAAATCACCTGGACTCTCCAGTACGGCCACATGATTTGAATCTATATCATTTAAATAGTGAATGGTCACTGAATTTGCATAGTGAGAGTTTGGATTCAGGATGTTGTGGCCAACATGGTAGTTAACATAGTAGTGGCTCCGACCATTTTTGCTGCCGTTACTTTGCACTTTGAGCTGTTGGGGGAGAGTCCCAGAGAGTTCGCCAGCGGTCAGCTCAATGGCTTGGATTTCTATATCCTGAATACTGCCAGTAACCTGGTTGACGGTAGTACTGTAATCAGGAGATAACTTGTACCAGCCCATAACTTCCCTGTGGGCACTGCCAAACAGGCGAGATTTTGAGCGGTTGCCCATTAGGGAGCCGGCGGTACCGTATTCACTTTCAGCCCTGCCGTCGTTATCTTCGTCCCACCCCGCGTGGCCTAGGCCAATATTGTGACCCAGCTCGTGCCCCATCACTAATTGATCGGTGCGTGCGGCAACCACACTCCACTTACCGCCTACAGAGGCAATACCGGTGCCGATCAGGCCGGCATCCTCGGCTTCTGAGGGGTAGATATAGACCTGATGGCGCCAGTCACTGAGATTCAAGGGCTGGCCGTTATCATCAACCATCGTGTCACGGGCCCACTGGTGGGCATCGTCTCTCCAGGAGAAGCCGCCATCGGTGTATTCTCCACCCTGGCCTTGGCGTGCTTGGGCACTTGCAACACTTAAAATCCCCCCATTTTGCGGGTCTGGAATACTGTAAGTGATACAGTCAATGGAGCTTTCTTCCACGCCCTGCTGACCGTAGCAGTAGTGGGGGAGGTCTTTACTGTCGATTCTATGTCTTAGAAACTTGAGTTGCCCCTGGGAGTTTTCCAGGTAGGCATTATCGAGGGAGTCGACATCATTGAAGACCATATCTGCGATATCGCTAACGCCCGCTTCTCTGGTGGCGATTGCGTCGGAGAAGTTCATAAATATAAAAACGATACTGCTTTCAGTGGGATCTGTGGTGGCAATTGAAAAAGTCACCGATTGCTCACTGCCATCGGTCAGCAGGAACTTGATGGTATCCTTACTGGTTTCCCCTGCTTTTAATACCCCAGCGTTGCTATCGAGTGAGTATGCCCAGGTTCCATCGTTTTGAATGGTAAATTTACCGTACTGACCATTAATGGTGTCTGCCCTGAAGAGGGGAGTATTACCGTCGACATCCTCAATTTTTAATTGGCCGGAGGCGCGCTCTTTGTTATTCAGCACCAATGTAGAGAGGGGGACGCTTGGGGTGAAGGAATAGGGATCGTCAGCGCCGGTTATCTGAATACTAATTTTGGTGGTGTCACTGCCGCTACCAACGCCGAGGGTAAAGACATCGCTTGTCTGCTCATCGAGATCCAGCGGATTGGCCAGGTCGCTATCCAGCGTATAGCTCCAGTTGCCATCTTTAGAGACAGTCAATGAGCCGTAGCGGCCTTGAAAGCTGGTATTTTCGAAGGTCTGAGAGGGGTTGGCGGCGTCAACCAGTTTGCCACTCGCAGAGGCTGTGCTGTCTTCTACAACGCGGCCTTCGCCGCCGCTAATGCTTATCCCCTGGCTGCTGCCACCGCCACTGCTATCTACTTCAGTTTCAGGGTTTCCGTCACCATCGCCACCAGAGCCACCGCCGCAGGCCGTCAGGAAGGCCGTTAGGCTGATCGCTGAAAATAGTTTTATCGATTCGTTCATATTGCTCTCGAAATCTACTTGTAATTTTTCGCAGGATTATAGAGGGGTGATTTTCTTATTCTGTGAAATTGGGTGGATATTCGGATTTTAATTTGGGTTTTAGGGGCTGATGGATATTTAGTATTCATAGAGAAAAAAACAAAATGATAGGGGAAATAAATTTCTTAATTACCTGTCAAAACATGTATTTTTTGCACGAAAAACTTACATTGGCGGATAAAAAATATCCGCTATTTCACTGGTGTGTCAGTAATGTGCATAAGTGGGGGCAAAGCGACCAATCTGACCATTGACCGCTGTATTGGCAAATACTGAAGGGTTATTCAGTTTTTGATAAGAGGCTCACCAGTTCCCCTATTTCCCACTCGTTGCAAGATTGTGACTCCTGACACCTTTGTAAGGTGCGCTTTATGGTGCTATTTCCGCTTTGCTCGGAGGCCAATTTCAAGAAATGTAGGGCCTTTTTCAGATTGTAATTGGTAAGGTCACCGGAACTGTAGGCCCTGGCCAGTTTTAAAGAGGCGCCGGTATGGCCCAGTTCAGAGGCACTTTTATACAGTTCAAGGGCCAGCTCCTGATCCTTGCTTACGCCCAGCCCCTGCTCATACATGCGACCCTGGTTGAAGAGGCCATACATGGAATTGCGTTTTGAGGCGTGTTTAAACCAAGTCAATGCGTCAGTATAGTTTTGCTCACCGGTCTCTTCACCTAAGCTAAGAAATAACAACCCGAGGGCATTCATAGCGTCCACCGATCCGGCTTCTGCGGCCTGCTTCAAGTAACCTATTGCCTGTTGCAGATTCCGTTCTACTCCCAGACCATGTTGATAGAGTAACCCCAGGTTAAAACTGGCTCTGGCTGACCCCTGTTGTGCAGCATATTGGTATATTTTGAGTGCTCGCTGGTAATCCTGCTCAACGCCCGCGCCCTTAGCAGAGGCGTAGCCCAGACTGGTGATACAGTCGAGGTGGTTGACCTTAGCGCAGAGGGCATACCAGCCATAGGCAAGCTCGTGATTGGTCGGTAGTATTTTTCCGGTGGCATTTAGAGTGCCCATGCGAAATTGTGCCGGCAGGTGCCAGCGCAGTGCAGCCGCCTCAAAATCCCTAAGGGCAGATTGGGAATCTTGTCTTTGTTGATAAAGACCGTTTTCAGCAATTTTTCCTCTCAGATGCAAGGCCATAGGGAAACCGGCCTCGGCGGCCTGCTGCAGATAATACATGCCCTCCTCGCTCAGATTTTCATCGGCGACCTCAAGCAGATATTTACCATAGTAAAATTGTGCTGGAGGAAAATTCTGTTCTGCCGCTCGGCGGAGTAGCCTTTTAAAAGCGTCTTGTTGTGCGGACGGGCCCTGTAGGTGGAAGCCAGCCAGTTCAAACAGTGCCGGGGCATAGTCATGGTTTGCCGAGGCTTGGAGGTAATGTTGTACCTGCTCCTCCCTGGACTCGCTGTATTGAGAAGATGACAGTAGCAGGGCCATGATGTACTCGGCCTCACCGCTATCCATAGCTTGCGCGGCACTTGCCAGTAATTGTTTTGCTAGCGGCGTATCGGTTTCAATGCCGAGGCCGATTTGAGTGATATAGGCCAGTATGACTTTGGCCTCTTGCAGACCTTGGTCTGCGGCGGCAACAAACAGCTGGGCGCATTCATTCAGAGTAAACTTTGTGCTTTTACCAGCAAGGCACAGATTGCCAAGACTGATACTCGCACTAATGGAGCCCATGCCGATCGCTTCTAGGTAAGACTGCTCCGCCTGTAGGAATTGCCCTTCGGCCTCTTGAACTTGACCGATGGCATGGCGTGCGGCGTAATCAGTTTCTGCCATTGGCTGGATAATTTTTTTATAAAGCGCGTCAGAGAGACCTGCAAAGGGGTACTTAATCTCAAGTAGGCGGTGCAGGAAACGGGTATTGTCAAAATATATTTTTCTGACCTTGCTATTCTCTGGATCGCGCACATTGTAAATTTTATATAAACCGTTGCGGCTCGCAGCAAATTCAAAATAGCTATCGATGACTTCATAGCCTGACAAGCCGAGTAGGTCCTCGGCATCGCCCCAGCTGGCGATTTCATAGGCACTGTAAAAGGCGTCGCCCCTGCGGGTGGACAGTACACCGGTGGCGATAAAGTTGAAAATATTTTGGTGATAATTGGCCTGCGTATTATTTCCGGTGGACTCATAGCACTCGGTGGCACTCAAGTGTGGTAGTAACGAGATACTGTTGAGCTGAGTAATTTCCTGCCAATTTACTTCGGTACAGGTTTTCTGCCCGGACTCGATGGCTGCCATTTCTCCCTGGTAGCGCTGCTGTGCCTCGAGAGTTTTCAAGGATTGAGGCGATTCCAGGTAATGGCGCCAATAAGTGTCATAGAGGACGGAGTTCGGTATTTGCGCTACCTGTGCGGTTAAAGTCGACAGCGGATCTGTTGATGTTTCAATCACAGTTTGCGAGGTGCAGGCAGAGAACAGTAGGGCGATCGGTATCAGCAGCAGTTTTTTCATGTCTTATTTCCTGATCAGAGATTTAATCAGGTTTTTCATTTCCTGGCTGTTGCTGCGCTCGAGGGAGGCTTCACTCTTGGCCCAAAACTTATATTGTAGTGCTGTGTCGAGCTGCTTGAACTGCACCAAATATTGGGGCACATCCTGTTGCTCGACATGATCGGTTTTCGATTTAAAGGCGTACTTGACCTCTAGCCCATTCTTCAGCCGCTTTGCCCTGCGGGTAAAGGTGAACCAGGGGTTGTCGATACTGATGGTGTCCAGCTCTTCCTGCCAAAGTAATTCGCCGCGAATACGTACTGTCGCACTCTGCAGGACATCGACAGGGTGTGCCAGGGCCAATGGGGTCTTGCGAATAGGCCGCTGGGGTTTTGACAAGTAGGGCACGATGGCGGAGCCGTATAGAGAGAATATCTTGCGCGCGGAATGCAGCTGGGCAAATTCACTGATTTGGTAGTGTTCGGACACTTCCAGCTGGTTCTCCTGCAGGCTGTCCTTGTAAAGGATTTCTGGATTGGCGTTTACTCCTGGATAGTAGCCGGCAATAAAATTGGTATAGCTACTTTTGATCTGCTCGGAATCTGCGGAGAGGAAAAACTGGCGCACCTGCTCAGCCTTTAGGTGCGTAAAGTGTGAGCGCACGTGCAGGTGCGCGCTGTTCTCTGCGGCATCGATCTCAAACTGTTCCTCGATACGGGCGCTGAGGCTGGCGACTCTCTCTGAACTGGGCTCCATGGCTTTGAGGCTCTGGGTATGTTCTGCGATAGGCAGTGCCAGTTCGTAGTCGAAAAACCCCTTATGTTCGATGTCGATACCCTGACCGGACGCGGTGGCGTCCACCCAGTATTCGCGGTCATTTAATATGATCAAATTGATCACATGGTTAAAAGTCTCGGGGGAGGGAATATCCCGGCCGATGTCCCGCCCGCGAGAAGAGGATACCAGGGCAGGGTAGGACTCAACCCCGAGATGAGCCAACATGCTAGTGAGCAGCAGGGCTTTGTCCTTACAGTCTCCGTAGCGTTTCTGGAGGGTTTCCTGTGGAGTTCTAGGCTGATGCGAGTTGATACCCAGCTCAATGCCAAAGTAGCGGATATCTTCCTGTACATATTCGATCGCCTTACTGACGGCGCCCTCGAGCCCCAGTTGTGCCCGCCAGCTATCCAGTGTTTTTTCCAGCGCCGCGGGCAGCGATCGATCGACCTGATAGAGCTCCAGGGCCCATTTATTGACCTCTGCCCAAGTATCGTAGCCAGAGTATTGGAAGTAATTCAGGGGATCGTGCCAGTAGGGGTATTCACTCTCTGCCAGCACTCCCGCCACATCCCTCAGGTCGAGTGTGTAGGCAAAGTTGCCCTGGTGGCGGGTTTCGCTGACGGGAACGGCATGGTGGTTAAATCGGTAGTTGAGCTTTTTGTCACTAATTACTTTTACAAGGCGGCGGTCTACCGCCTGAGGCCAAGAGAGATAGAGACGGCCAAAATCGTTGCGCGCAAAGATTGGATTGCTGCCATCGATGGTGTAGGTGTAACGGATGATATCGCCTGGGCGGATATCCTCGAGGATATAAAGTGCATTCCACTGCTCGGAATAGAGTTTGCTGGATAACTCTTGTTCGGATTGAAAAAGCTTGAAAGCATCCTCTTTTAAACGATTCAGGCGCTCACCGTCACGCTGGATGCTGATGTCGTGCACCAGCAGCTTTTGGAAGGCTGGATAAAAGCTAAAATTCAGCTCGGCAATTTCATTGACGCCCTGCTGGTTCAGCGGCTCCATAATTACTTGGAAATAGTATTGCTGCTCTTTACCCCAGTGGCGTATCTGAGAATTCAACAGATGCACGCGCACGCTCCCCTGCGCCGGGCGTTTGGAGACCACTGGCGGTAACACTTCAACCCAGTCGGGGGCTGCACTGAAAAAGAGTTCCGGGGCCGCTTGTGCGAGAGAAGTAAGAGCGATAAACACGGTGGCCAGTAGTTGGCCGTGAAAACGGTATTTCAAAGTGAGCCTCTAGGGTTATTCACGGCCATGGTTACCCACAGCAGGTGTTTATAGGCCGGAGGTGAGTTCAGGCGCTCGATGGGCAGAGGGTCTCGATGGGCAGAGGGTATAGAGAGGGGCAGGGGATTACCGGTTGGGACCGGCAGATCGATAGCTCCTCCTGAACTTCTCGATAGTCGCCCGAACATCCTGGCGCAGCGCCGAGCGGTTGTTGGCTGCAGGCACACCTTTAAGCGGCTGTTATCGCAGCAATATACCTGAACAAAGGGGGAGATAATATTGGGTTGGCCGAGGGTAATGGCTGAATGTGGATAAAAAGGCGTGCTTAGGACAGTGCCCCTCCAAGGCTGTTTGTCTCGGGAGGGGCGCTTGTCGGGTCGGGTTCTACTGGGACTGCTGGGGTTGCTGTACCGGCATGGCTTCCAGCTTTTCCTTCAGCTCTTTGAGCTTTTCCTTTACCCGTGTGGCGTTGTCTGGGCCCATGCGAATCATCAGCTTCTGCACGCCGGGCAGCTTCTCCAGTTTGGGGTCGGCAAATTTATAGTATACGGATGGGCGCACCAGTTTGATGGGACCCTCGACTTCCGGGGCCGCGAGTACTTTGTCGATCGCCTCAAGCACCACTTGGTGGAAGGTTTTATTGCGAATACCCAGTTCGCTGTAGGCCTGTGCCAGGCGTGGATACCAATACTGGTAGAGACCCACGGCGGTATCGGTATTCATCAGGGCGAACAGACGCACCGGCTGGTCGTAGCGACGGTAATTGTCCGGTGATAACTGATAGCCCTCTATGGAGGAACCGCTGACAACAATCGGGCCGCGGATGGTCTTCAGCGGGCGATGCTTATGGATGAGATCCCCACGAGAGCCAGAGTTGGCTGCGGCCACCCACTTGCGAATGACTTCGTCAGTTACCAGCCAGCGTGACAGCGCGTTGTCCGGAGCGAGGCTTTCCAGATCGTCGTAAGCGGCCTTATCGCTCTCATTCAGTGGGGGTGGGGGCTCCCTGCCGGGCTCTTCCACCGGCGCAGGTTCCTGAGGTTCTGGGGCGGCAGCCTGTTCTTCAGGTTGCTCGAGTGTTCCGGGCTCAGAGGTAGTCTGGGGCTCCTCAATGACTTTAATTGAGGGAACTTCGTTCTTCTTATCATCACTGGTCCACAGCCAATAGGCTGCTGCAGCGACAACGATCACCACAATAATCCCGATGATCCACCCATGCCTAGACTGATGTTCCGACATTCCCTGCCTCCTTTTGCTGCTATCAGAATGTGACGCTTGGACCACGGCAAAGCGCTTCGGTTTCTCCGCGGTGTCTGAGTTTTACCTTACTCTCCATGAGGGCCGGTCGCAAAGCGGATTTGCCTTGGCCCTGAGCCGTTGCGAAAATTGAGGCCGTCAGAGTTTGAAGACTGGCTACGCCCCCGCCTGGGAGGATGTGTGAATCCCACGGCCAATTAGAGTTGGCTGGTAAAAATATGCGCGGCGAGATAAGAGAGAAAACAATGGTTAGATGCACCAGCTTACTGATTGGTCTATTTCTTGGGGTAGTGCAGATGCTGGGGGGCGTGCACACAGCACAGGCCGCTATGCCGGTTGATCCCTTTTGGCGCAACGCCACCATCTACTTTATGTTGCCGGACCGCTTTTATAATGGCGATAGGGGCAATGACTTCCCCTACGGGCGCAAGGATGACGCGGCATACCTGCGCGGCTTTGCCGGTGGTGACCTGCGCGGGATAATTGAAAAGATCGAGGCCGGTTATTTTAATGAGTTGGGAGTAGATGCTATCTGGATGTCCCCGGTCATCGAGAATATTCACGGTTACAATGAGTCCGACAAGCGCACCTATGCCTTCCACGGCTACTGGCCCAAGGACTGGACCGCGGTGGATGCCAACTTTGGCACCGAGACCGAGTTGGCAGAGCTGATAGAAGCCGCGCATAAGCGCGGTATTCGTGTGTTACTCGATGTGATTCTCAATCACACCGGCCCAATAACCGCAAAGGATCCAGAGTGGCCCGCCAGTTGGTTGCGCAAAGGCGCGCAGTGCGATTGGTCTGATTACGCCGGCAATGTGGAGTGCGCGATCCACGCCAATCTCACCGATATCCTCACCGAAAGTGATGAGCCCGTGGACCTGCCGCCACAGCTTGTGGATAAGTGGAAACGCGAGGGCCGCCTGGCGCAGGAGCAACTCGAGCTGGATGCATTTTTTACACGTACCGGCTATCCGCGCGCGCCCAAATATTACCTGGTCAAGTGGTTGACCGACTGGGTACGGGAGTACGGAGTAGATGGCTTCCGTGTCGACACGGTAAAACATGTCGAGCCCGAAGCCTGGGCAATTCTGAAAAAAGAGGCAGACCTGGCTCTGGCCGAATGGAAAGCGAAAAACCCACAGAAGAAACTGGATGACCGGGATTTCTTTATGCTGGGTGAGGTTTACCATTTTGGTGTAAATAATTATGGCCCCACCGTTGGTCGTGTTTACGATTACAGTGATCAACAAGTGGATTTCTACCAGTACGGTTTCGACAGCCTGATCAACTTTGATTTTGCCCAGGTGGCCAGCCAGCCCGCCGAAAATATCTTCTCCAGCTATTCCGCTGCACTTAACGATGGCGAGTTAAAGGGTTTGGGGGTGCTCAACTATCTGGGCTCCCACGACGACCACCACTCCTTCGACCGCGAGCGCAAACAGACCCACAATGCTGCCAGTAAATTGATGCTGGCACCGGGCGCGGTGCAGATTTATTACGGCGATGAACTTGCGCGCCCCATGACCGATGCCCGAGCCCATGGCGATGCGGCCATGCGCAGCCCCATGAACTGGGGCGACCTAAAAAAATATGAAACCCGCGCACTGCTCACCCATTGGCAGAAGCTCGGCCAATTCCGCCGCGCGCACCCCGCCGTGGGCGCCGGTGTACACAAGAAACTCGCCGATAAGCCCTACACCTTTGCCCGCACTCTAGCGGGGGAGCCGCCGGTGGTGGTGGCAATGGGCCTGCCCAGCGGGGAGAAGCGCATTTCTGTAAAAGGCGTGTTTGCCGATGGTGCGGTGTTAACAGATTACTATTCTGGTGAGCGTGCAAAAGTCGAGGGCGGCAATGTTACTTTTAATACCAAAGGGGATCTGTTGCTGCTTTCAGCTAAGTCAAAATAGCCCCAGTTTTTAACAGACCCAGGAAAGAAAAAGCCCGACAAATTATTGTCGGGCTTTTTTGTGGCGCTTTCGACGAGCTATTACACGTCGGTGTTGGTGAACTGGTTACACACCATCACATCCACGTCCAATTGGCCGATCACCCGCTCGGCGGTATTACCACGTAGTAGCGAACCGGTTTCACCGAACTGGTTGAGTGTGCCCATTACCACCAAATCCGCATCAATTTCCTTTGCCACGGTTTCCACTACATCGCTGGTATAGCCCTGCTTCACGTGAATGCGGTGGGTGGGCACACCGGTCTTATCAGCGAGCTTGGCCAGGGCGCCCCGATCCGGATAGCGCATGGAATCCAGGAAGGCATTCACCAGGTGCAGCTCGGCACCATAATGGCCGGCGATATAGGTGGCGCGCTCGCTGATCTGCCGATTTAGCTGGCGCTGTTCCAGGGTCTTCGCCTGGTAGTTCACCGTAGCCAGAACTACTTTACGCGCCGCCTTGGCGCCGGGGCGAATCAACACCACGGGGCAGCGTGCGGTTTTCAAAACCCGCCACTTGGATTCCGCGAAGGTAAAGCGGCGGGTGGATTTCTTGTGCACCGGTAGGTAGATCATTTCCGCATTGCAGCGCTTGGCCTCCTGTACGATGGCTGCCTGCCAGTCACTGGACCAACACACAGTTATCTCACAAGTGAGGCCGGCGGCGGAAATGGGGTCGCGAATCTGCTCGCGGAACCAGGATTCATCGCGGAAGAGGTGGTCGTTCACTGCGCGGGTATCCACAGCCTCTCCGTTCACCGCGACAAACACAGCCAGACGCGGCTGCGGGTTGCGCCCGCGAGAAGTGCTCATTGCCCGCTCTAGGGCCACATGCTTGTCATCGTTGGGGTCCACGACCACGAATACGGTATTTTGCTGCTCCATCTTTCCTCCAGAACAATGGCTTTTTCCGGTCTCTGCCTTGTGCAGTTGACTCTTGGGTCTACGTTATCATGGGGCGTCTCTGACGCGGAGCATTTACCGCTTTAATGCGTTGAAAAGCGCGCCATTGAGGCCTTAGTGCCGGCGTATGATGAAGTAATGGGGGAAATTCGTATTGAGCCAGATCAAGAGGGTAATTCAGCTCAAGAGGCCTTGAGCAATGGAGGTAAATTTACAGTCGTTTTTTTCGGGTTTTGTATTGGCTGCATTTAGTCTCCCTCGATATTGCCCAGTGTGTCGACGGTTGTGGGAGTCCCGGCTTAATGAACCGATAAACGAACAATAAGGCTTTACATGGAATACTTGAAAGCCCTAACCATTTAAGCCTATATTGGAGACCCCGTTGTGTCACTTTCAGAGCTTCATAATTAATTATTAAAATGGTTTCAATTCTGAGTTTTTCTTACTGCCAGCCACGATGTTCATATTTAGAATTCGCGCCAAATAATTGAGTGAAGATGTCATGGGAGGTCTCAGCAGTAATACCTTCTCTTCCGATGGAAATCTTCTTCATTAGCCTGTCGTTCTTTCCGGTTCAGCAGTACCAAAATAGTTATTATACGCTCTAGCTGCTTAGGTTTGATCTTCCAGTTCTTTGACCTCAAAATTTTTTATAAATATTGTTTGGTATCGCACACCCAGAGATAGTAAAAATAAAGATTGTTTTTATCATGGTTTTAGCTTGAAAAATAATAAACCTATAGGTGAATCAACGATTCTTTTGGTTTGACTCAACGGATCTCTATCGTTCCGGCGTGAAAAATAAAAATATGACTCCATGAATTGGAAAGTTCTATAGGAGGTCATATGCGAAATTGGCAGAGCTAGGCTCATGGGAAACATTATTGCAGATCCTTGATGGTGTTTATATTCAATTATCGAAAGAAAACGTTATTTGGAGCTAAGAAAGTTGTTATAACGCTGATTTAATAGCATCCATTTCAGTTTCTACCAACCAATTTGGATCGATAAATCCATTTACTTCCACGAATGTACAAGCTGGACGTTGTTGTGAAAAAAATTTTCCATGAGCCTTAGCGGATTCTTGCCATTGTGAAATATTTGTGAGCATGATACGTGTACGTATGACATCTTTAATGCTACCGCCAGCTTCTATTATGGCCTGCAGCGAGAGCTCAAGACAATATCTGGTTTGTTTGTATAAATCACCAATAAATACTGTTTTTCCGTTATCAATGGGAGCTGTTCCAGAAACCGCTATATAGTTATCAATCCGACTAGCATGAGAAAATCCGATAGGCACTTCAAAATGAGAACCAGAGTTAACGAGCTTACGCATGTGAGGTGTCCTTTTTATGGGTGACTTGGAACTCTAACGCCATAATAAGCCCCCGAAAGGAACGTAGTGTATAGAGGTCAGATTAATTGGTTTGCTAGCAACGATTCGAGCTTGACATCTTTCGCTGCCAGCCATTCTATAACATTTTTTTTAGAATTCTTGCAAGATATATTGGGGGCTCTTTTTTAAATTGTACAATATTTGTAGTATCAAACCATGCACCATTTGAGATGACGCCCGTAAGCGAAAGAAGATCCGGAATATTATCAAGAGAGTTAACAGCAGTAGCTATCGCACCTCCTTCAAAAATTGACAATATTGGTTTTGGCTATAACGACCCGAATTTTATCGATATTTATTGAGGTTTCATTTGTCTCATATGCTAAGCAAGGGGTAAGAAAAAGTCGTATAAATACGTTTAGACAAACTAATCTCTATGGATTTTTCATGCTTTTAACAGCTGGCGCCTCAATTATTTTCCGAAAGGAGCGAGGTGTATTGAGATCGAATTGATTGGTTTGTTAGACTGGTTTCGGTAATTTATAGATATCTCTACTTAAGCCGTCATTGAACTTAGTCCGCCTGGTTTTGATGCCTCCTAATTTTTTTACCAAAGAGCGTGCTGCAATATTTTCATCATTCATGTAGGTTTCAACTTTATCCCATTTGAATTCATTGTACGCGTGTAATAAAACTGCTTTAGAGGCTTCTGTAGCAATACCTTTTCCACGATTGTCAGGCGCTACCCACCATGTAAGCTCTGTAGGCCAATACCTTCCTTGCCAAAAGCCACACGTTCCAATAAAGCTATTCGTTGATTTTAATTGGATGGCCCACACACCAAAACCTAATAAATACCATGAGCCAAGATCGGCTTTCAATCTAGCCCAAACTTGTTCTTCACTGATGGGACCACCATACATTCTTGATGCTTCTGAATCCGTGTAGAATCGTTTGTACACATCAAAGCAATCTAAACATGGAGGGACTAATTTGAGCCGTTTTGATTCTATTGTTGGTATCATATGCTTCCTATGACAGCCTAAGGCACGAGCGTTTTTCACGTTCTGTGTATTTACGTGTAGCTACCGTACTTAACGAATACTAATGATTTTAACCATGCAGTAATTGCATTGAAGTTTTGCATTAAGGTCTTGGGTTAATGGCTTTTTTATAGAGCCTGTAAATGCGCTCATGCCATCTGCAATCATGATAAATTCTGCGGCCTCGTTATACATAGACAAAACAGCGTACTCTTTCGCTCCAGCGGTTATATCTGCGGCCGTACCCTCAGAGCCTACCTCTGCAGTATTTACGCATGAAAGCGGATTCTTGGCAACGAGATTCCCTTTATTTTCGTAGTTAGTGAACTGGGAATTACCAGTGCATCCAGCTAAAAACAAAGTAAAAACTCCCATTCAAAATTTATTCATGGATTCAATGCTCCTTGGTCAGCAAATATGTAGTTAAAGGGATGTAGTAGGCAGTCCAGTGGAGGTCTTATTTTTGGTCAGAACACATTTAAACGTATTTTAATAAGTGAATTAGTCTCTAAGACTAGCGAATATATTAACATTAGGGTTATTCCTATCTGGTGAAGGCCTATGTCTGCACTATTTTCAGTAGCCCAATTTAGGTTGGCTAAAATTTTAGACAGTGTTTTCTTATCCATGGCGACCCGTATGAAATTCGCCCGGCCTAGGGTATCCCGCGGAGTTCCGAAGTAAACGACTTTTGCTTATATGGATTTTCTGGATACGCCTTACACCGAATATTGCTGGTGCTAGACTACAAATTTAACTTTCTGTCTTTACCCAGAATTAGATCATAAAGGAGTTGATCTTTAAATGTTTGATTCTTTCGCGCTTCATCATATTTCCTTTGCTCTAACATCTGAGCTCGAGGTGTTTTTCCTAGGTTTTGGATGGCCTGGTTGCTACTAGGAATAGCGATATATGAATCGTCAGACCAAAGATCAGCATACAGTAGATCCTCTTGACTCGCACATCCAACTCCACATATAACTATGGATAGAGTCATTGTAAAAATAAATTTCTTAATCATCGTCGTTCTGATACCTTAAGTGAACCGTAACGCCCATAATTCAGGCGAGTGAAGCGAGGCCAGCCCATTCATTTTGTGAGCGACATGTGAAAATATTTTTTGTGTGAATTAAAAGCGTTGGAAATATATACTTCTTGGGCTTATTTTTTTGGGGGGAGTTTAGAAAATAAGATCAGTGCTAATCCAACCAAAAACGCAGCTGCTGCTTGGTACCCAGATCCTTTCGATGGAACAATTTTATAAAAAATATTCGGCTCGCGATCTGTGAATAGATCAAGAATATACTGCCATACACTAACTGGGAGAAAGCCTAGTAAATAGAGGGCCGTATAAACGATACACAAAATTCCAAGCCAAAAAGAAAGCTTCTTCATTAATTTATACCTAACTTGGGTGCGTAACGCCTCCCATACGGGCACGCGTAAATATGTCCGAGCAGTTTTGTTGTGTTGCGACGGGTTATACTATTCACCACCCCAAGTTATAACATCCTTCCACTCATTACGGGCTTTCAAATTTTCACATCGTATTAATGACAAGCCGTCGCCAATCGATACAACAAAGCAAAGTTGTGCTACAGAATCGACTTGGTATAAAATTATATTTGAACCTTTGAATCATAACTTTCCCAATACATCCCATAATTTCCCTTACTCACCTCACCTCACCTGCAAGGCTAGGACAGGAAATGCTAACTAATATGAGGGCTAATAATTTTTTCATCTTATATTCCTTTTGATTTAACGACCAACGCTGGGGCGGGCTTGTAGCTGCGCTGCAGCGGAAAGGTTGTTACGGCCCCGTAGGGGCGATAGTTTCTTAGTATTCACAAAGACAACATAAGTAGAAATAGACGGTCCATGTGGATATGGATAGAGAACGGTACCCTTTGGAAGAGCTCCAATTGCAATAGGGGCCTCTTCTAACACCAGTGGCTGTGTGAGCGTCACAGAATCATTCTCCTTACTCCAAGAACTCCTACACCAAAACCGACCATAATCAATATTGCTGCCACTAGAAACCGAATTATCACTTCAACGCCCTGTACATACAACGCTGCGCACAGCCTCGGAAAATTATGGATGCTTTATGCACGATAATAGAAGCGCAGCGACCGGGCAAAAAGTGCGCAAAGTTGGCCGTCGGCTACAGCGCATTGTTAGCTCGCGGTGCCCCTGTGGGCCGCGATTTCTTTAAAAATTCGATTGAACTCCGAAAGTTCTTTGTCTTCAGCTAGTTCAATATGGCTCGCTTGGGGGGAAACGCGAATTTCCGACCTGGGCAATTTCCCTGCTAAATCTCGAATGCTCTCAATAGGAGCATTTTCATCTTCCTCTCCGTGATGGATGTACACGACTGGTGAACGCTGAAATTCGATTGACTCCCACGAACCAAGAAGAACTTTAAAATCAGACCACGCACCATGAGCCAATTCTTCTGAAAGGCCCAATGACGTGAGGTAGTCAATAGCTGACCTATAGCTATTATTTCGGAAAAATTCTAAGAGCTTTAATGTAGGTGGCGATTTTACCTTCTCGACAAAGATACTAGGAGTACCCATAGATGCTAAAAGATAGCAAGAATGAACGACATCAAAATAGGTGGTAGAGAAGTGAATCGCGAATGGGCCACCTCCGCTTCCACCAATTACATGGCATATATTGATTTTATTTTTTTCTAAATACGCTCTCGTCTTATCTGTACACTTGGAGAATGAGGGAGCAGAATCAAATTCGTCGTACCATGGACGGGTAGGACAAATTAGCCGAATACCAAATTGAATCGCGAGGTTTGAAAACTCCTGACCAGAATCACCTTTCTGTGGAGTTCCCGTGAAGAGAACAACTGGTACACCGCCGGAGTCACCAAATTCATGGACGTTCATCTTTATTCCTTAAGAGTGCTAGCGCGTAGCGAGTCCAGTGGAGGCCGCGCTTTTCACGGCCGGAATGGTGCTAGAGTGGCTTGTTATGTTCATGACCAAACTAACCCTACCTCAGACGTCTCAGTTGAGCAGCAAAACATCAAGTTACACCCATGGCTACTCTGCAGCTTTATTAAATCTCGCATCTCCTCGATAGCTTTAACCATTTCCTGATAAAACTCAGGATTCTTTGGCTTACGAGGAACATCTACTTCTGATGCATTAACAAGTGCAAAATCACCAACCATTAAGCTCCTACCACTGATGGCATTCCATGATGCTGCAGATTCTATATCTCCATCATCTACCGCTCTCATAAATCGCTCATTAGAAAATTTATTACTAGACATAACAGCTCGCAATGAAGACTCAACTGTGTCAATGCATACCGTTGCCACATGCGACTCATGGTCATGACACAAAGCAAAGGTATATATATCTAATTCACGAGTTTTGGCCTTTCTAAGCCCTTCATAGATTATTTTTTTAAATTCTTCTCTCATAATTACCACAGGCTAAAAAACATAACGCCTAAAGCACCTGCGTCAAAACTAAAGCGAAGCGGCGGTTTTGACGTCGGGTGCCTTTACTTGGTACGCCCAGCATGGGCGTGAACTAATGGGGTGAGAGTCCCCTGTAGGTGGATCACCATTTAATGGGTTCCATTAAATGCTAACTACTAGCGAATGGCAACTGCAATACCGCGAGGTCTTGTGGGGAGGAAGCCGCTAGCAAAACTACGAGCTGACGAACAGAAACATCCTATAAGGCTTAGCCTGGAGGCGAGGTGGCCAAGGACACCGAAGCCATGTGATCTAACGGGTAGAGTAAATGATGCAGTTGTGTAGTGAAAGTTCACGTTCTTATCTGGGGAGATCTGTTTAGTTTGCTGCTGTGAAACTGTCAGCGTGGCCGCTGACTCATAAGTAGGCCCAACCCGCTAGCCACCATCGCGGGGGTAAACAAAAATGGTGGGACACAGCAGCGCCTCGGTCAGTAATGGTCAAGGTGATTAAACAGAAGTCAGCCGACGGCATAGTAGCCAAATGCCAAGATTAATACCTTGGACAGGGTGAAGGCCTGAACCCAAAATCCACGAGTTAAAAGACAGGGCTAGCCTACTGATATGTTTCCAGTCGGATAAGTTGAGGTAGCGCACTGCCATGATACTCAACTCAAATGAAGAGCTGCTCGACGCTATCGTTGGGTAGAGATTCATTACGGATAGGGAACCGCCCATTGCGGACCCGCACGATGGGTGGTGTGGGGGCCGGTAGCTAAAAACTACCGGCTACCCGATTTATGGGTTGCCCCACTTGCTTAAAATATTGTCGAGCGCTTTAACAACCTTCTCGCGCTTAACGCCCTTATTTATACCCTTTGGCAACTTCGAGTACCACGGGTGCCAATAATGTTCTAAATCATGGCCTTCTTCTCGAGTAGAAGTGTGTACAGACTTTAAAAAGTATTCTTTGCATTCTTGTACTTGATAAGTGCTCGCAAACTGAAAAGTGAAATTACATACATCCGCAAAATAGACCCATTTTTCAATTAGATTATCTCTTGAAGCATCAACAGGAACACCACCCTCATTTCGAGTACTCATATAATCGATGTGCTTTTTTGGGTCTGCGATTTCTCGCCATACTCTACTCATTATTTTTTAACCCATAACGCCAAGCTCACCCGCGGAGGCGCGATAGCGCCGGAGTCGGGTGCAGCTTTTTGTTAGGTTACTCTACGCGAGTTGCTCAAACAATTCATGATCGCGCAAAAAATCACCGATTTGGTTTGGCACATAAGCGAACTCGAACATATCTTCACTAAGAAGATCGATTAGTTGGTTTTCACCTCTAATTCGCGAATACTCGAACAGAAAGGCAATGAATTCAGAACTAAAGCTGTCAGAATACTGTTCAAATTTCCAAACAATCTCGTCGCTTCCATCCATGAACTTTATTTCAATTAAATCACCATCCATCTTGGATGTAAGCCCTTCAAAACTTAGCTCGCCGTCAGAAAAGTTCTGAAATCCGTTTAGGTACCCTTCATAGTCGACATTAGCGTCTTGGTCAGTTCCGATGTCTTCTGGCCAAATTTGGCCCATTGATTCTTCTGAAATATATCGCTTCAACTCATATAGGGCATCATGAACTGAGGCCATATCATCGATTTTCGCATTTTTTGGCGCAAGTGAATGCTTCTTTAATAATTCCTTGAACTCTTCGGAAGACTTTTGTGTAAATTCCATTCTTTACTCCTTGATTTAGTTATTACTATTCGATGGATCAGCGCTAAAACCTAACGCTAAGATAACCTGCGCTGCAGGCGGCAAAAAAATGACCTGGCATTGAATTTAGGCCGAACTAAAGAGGCCCA
>NZ_CANMKV010000039.1 GCF_947498635.1 uncultured Microbulbifer sp.
AGAAGCAGCAGATATTACCTTCAGCTGACCGTTCTTTTCCAGGTGATTAACTGATGCACTTCAGAGTTGAATGCAGGAAATATTAAACGAGTACCTATATAAAATTTCGGAACTACAGAAACTCAGATGGAAAAAGTGTGCTTAGACTATAAGTTAGTTCCCTGAACAATACGACATATTCGGCATAGAAGTGACAACCAATATATCATTTTGGTAACCGATGTGAAATTTAACTCTATATTAAGAATGCCCCACCTGATGGTGGAGCACAGTTGAATCTATGCCTTAATCTAAATACAATTAGAGCCCAGTTCTTTTACTATCTCAGTCCACTGGACTATCTGCTCTTCAGAAGCAGATACTACCGAACCAAATAAATTATACTTCGCCATTTTTACACCGCAATACTGCAACGTGAACCGGTCTAACTGCTCCAAGACAGGTTTGAACTGATCAGTATGCATATTGACTGGGGCATCCATCGTTACAATTAATCGGGAAGTTTTACCCTGTAAAAGTTGTACAGGTACCGCGGAACCCGTTTCAAATTTAAATGTAACTCCAGGAAGAAATGTACGATCTATTAACCCTTTCAGCTTGCTTGGCAACCCACCCCACCACACTGGTAATACAATTACGATATGATTAGACCATAATAATGCCTCCGTGAAGTCAGACAAGCAGTACTCTAGCCTCAGAAATTCATCATATCCGCAGTCTAAACTAGGGTTAAAATCCATCGCACACAAATCAAAGCGCCTAACAATCGCACTCTCACGCGCCTCAATCTCATAAGTATCACTTAAGTGAGAACATAAACTGTCTATTTTTGGGTTTCCGTTCAAAAGTAATATCTTCTTCATCACCTTACGTCCTAAATCTCATCTCTAGTGATGATTCTAAAGTCTCCCCTTAGGGGGAGAGTCAAGACCCTTAGGACACGACTCTATACCATCAAGACATCGCTCAACACGTGTAACTCTGTCTCGAATGGTTTGCATCTCTCCTATAAGCTGATCTTTGACCTCAACGAGAAATCTAGAAATTTTTTCCCAATCAACTCTTCCAGATTCATAGGTTACAACGTTCTTAAGTGTAGACAACGTAACACCCAACTCTTTTGCCTCAGAGATCAGATTAAGAACTTCGATATCGGCATTGGTATACACACGATAACGTCCCTGCCTTTTTGGCGCCTTAATAATACCCTTTTCTTCATATAGCCTTATAGCTTTTATCGATAGCCCTGTCTTTTTAGATGCTTCGCCGATAAACATAAGCTTCTCTTAACCTCCGAAACTATAGAACTATAAACAACCTGAGTTGATGAGAATACAATGATTGTACAAACACCCAAGAACAAAATCGGATAAACCAAATTCAAGACGGATTGAAAATGGGAAATACCCTTGGTGAATCACACAAATTCATCGCCTTACCATACCTTCCAAAATTACGATACCACATAACAAATGTATTATTATAGGCACTGCATGCTCAAACCAGGCAGACACCAATAATATTTCAGGGCATATAGTTTATTCTTTTCTGGAAAAACGACTTAGTAGCTCCGCATTCGCAGGATATTTCTCAAGTAGCTCTACAAGCTTTCCAGCACCCTCTATAGGTTTTAGGCTGCCGAGCGCTCGACGTAGAACCCTTATACTTTCAATATCTTTTGAGTCTATCAGTAGCTCCTCTCGACGTGTACTACTTTTAACAATATCCAGCGCAGGAAAAATGCGTTGTCTCGCAACCTCTCTTGACAGAACCAATTCCATGTTACCTGTACCCTTAAATTCTTCAAATATTACCTGATCCATCCGACTGCCTGTATCCACAAGAACGGTTGCTAATATAGTAAGCGATCCTCCCCCCTCTATCTTTCTTGCCGCACCAAACATTTTACGGGGTATTTCCATAGCTCTAGCATCAATACCACCAGACATGGTACGCCCTCGCCCCTTTCGCTCTGCATTATGTACACGAGAAAGCCTTGTAAGTGAATCTATAACAATCATTACATCGTGGCCGCTTCCTGCTTCGCGACAGGCAATTTTAAGAAGGTCATCGGCCACACGAACATGCTGTTCATAACTGTTATCTGAGGATGAGGCATGTACTTGTGCAGGAACACTGCGCTTAAAATCTGTTACCTCCTCTGGTCGCTCATCAATCAGCAACGCATAGAGCTTTATATCTGGATAAGCTTCTCCGACCGACTGACAAATATGTTTTAAAATGGTAGTTTTTCCACAGGCCGGTGGCGCAACAATCAATCCTCTTTGCCCCATACCAATTGGTGTTATTAAATCCATTGCGCGCATAGTGAATTGTTCAGAACCGGATTCTAGACGTATAGGCTCAGAAGGATTAACCGCGATACCATCCAAAAATCGTTTCTGGGGATCCTCAATCTTTTCAGTTTTCAATTTATTATCATCTAGCTCGACATCTGTATTTCGTTTTACCTTCAGAGACAGTATTTTTCTAGCCATAGTTCTCATTGATTACATTAAATAAGTTAGCAGACACACATCAAACAGATGCCGTGATAAAAGCTTGCAAATAAGGCAAGATTATAGCCTTGCCCCACCAGATAAATTGTTCTATAGATATCTCAAAGAAAGCAATTAGCGACAGCCTTAAGAGCTGCCACGAAAAAAGATAAAGGTCAACAGGGCTGTTAATGTAGATATCCAGCCAAGGATATAACGCATCATGGCTTTATTTGCTTTCTTTTTTTCTATCCAAGTTCGGGGACGAATTCCCTTGAACAAGAATATTGATTTACTGGCGAGATTAACACAGACAATATTGATAGCAAGTAATAACCCAGCGCCGCTCGCCAGATGCATCTGCCCGTTACCTAGCATAATGCCCATAGTTACAGCTGGTGGCAGCAACGCCACAGCAACCATTACACCAACAAGAACCCCAGATAAACCAGTGGTCAATGAAAGAGTAGCTGCAGCTCCGGAAGCAAGCGCTAAGGCAATTGAATCCAGACTGGCGTTAGTCCTAGACATGATTTCATGATTATGGAATTGTCCAGGCCATAACAACCCGATTACCACAGACATACCAATGGCAATAAGAATCCCGATAAACAATGTTTTTATGGAATTTAGCATTAACTTCCCATCGCCTAATGCTGTTCCAAGACTTAGCGCAAGATTCGGCCCGAGTAATGGTGCAATGACCATCGCACCAATAACAACTGCAACATTATTTTCTATTAGACCAATGGCAGCTACGGTTGTAGCCAAAATCACGAGTAAAATATAATTGGAATCTAATCGCGCCCCCCTGGCGACTTCTTGATAAAGCGATTCACGAATTATACTGGACGATACTTTTTCATCTTTTGGCTCATCCTTTTTTTTGGGTAGATCGGCATAGACGGGTAAAACCACTATACGAATAGTGGGCTGCGCTCCTAGAACAGTCTGCAATGTATCTAAGGTTTCCTGCAGATTATTATCATCAACAAGCATGCGCATCTGCTGCATACCATCCTCCCCGAGGACTCCAACCCGAAAGTCAAGAGCCTTGACTTTTTTGGCTATGGCAGAAATGGTATTTTTACTTCCTGCACTTGCAATTATTTCTACATATTTCAATGGTAACTCTCTTTATGAGTGTAATCGTTCACGGTCGTTAACAGTCAAAGATGAGCCTAAAGAGCTTCCAGATCACTCTGGAATCCCTCTATATTCAAAGAGATTCGCAGTCAAGAAAAAGATATTAGGAGCATCTAGATTTATCAAAAATCGGAAGCGTAAAGTATCAATTACCTGGTAGCCCGCCATAAACCTCTAAAAGCAACACCTGTCATGTAATTGTCATTCGCGGCAAGTTCCACCTATCATCATCGTGGTTTCAGGTCACATAGAGACATTGTGAAAATAACTGAAGACTCTTTAGTTGCCTTTCTTAAGATCCTTAAGCCAAATGCAAGATCAAACTTGTATCCAGAAAAGCCACCAAGTCCAATACGCCACGAGAAACCTGAGATTATATCGCCTTTGGGTGCTAAAAGGTGGATTTAATCCTTAAAAATTCAAACTTTTTGCTCCGCTCAGCGATACATTCTGAATCATTTCATAGCGGATTATTTCATATGCATATAAGATATGACCATCGAACCCTCTATATAATACTGAAAACATTTAAACACCGACTGAAATTAGAGTAATAGGAAATCAACTAAGAATCCTTGCAATAGGGAATATGATCATTCTTCTGGTTCATTAATTAGTGCTTGCATCATAATGAAGCCAGCCAAGAAATATTAACAGATAGCCTTTCAGTGGCAGGCCTTACTATAACCTGCCTGATATGTTTGTCGAATTAAACCACCTGAAGTCGCCCACCTATCTCATAAGGCCAAAATGATATCGAGTACATCCATTACTCACCTGATAAGTATATAATTAATCGACCCCTAAAAATATAAAATTAGCTACATTAAACCCTGAAAAGCATCACCTTTTGAGCTACTACTGTGGATGTATACGGATGTGTAAAATAGATATCGATATCTTGAGCCCCACTAACCTTCTTGTGCAGAGCAAATTCTTAGCCATTATCGTCGATGGTGTCTAAATACCTTTAGGAATCATGTAAAAAAACTAGAGTGACCAACCTTGTTTCTTTTTGTGCTCAACTTGCTGAGAGAGTGTGAGTTTGTTCTTATAATCTAAAATAGCAACCAGCTCATCAATATGATGATTTACCTATAACAGTATCAATTTTCCACTCTCCGAAGCAAGATGTATCTTCTACTACTTGTTGCCGCTGCCCAATGCTGATGGTGTTCTTGATACACCCCAGAGTTTATTTATCACTACCTCCTTTGTTATAAATTCTATTTCTGCAGCGTAATTTCGAGCAAAGAATCCTCCACGGCATTTATCGAACTAGACATACCGGTAGGTAGTTTCATAGCTGACTGGCAACTATTTACCAAGTTCTAACCAGTCGCAATTTTTTTGAGTATCAGCAGATATTATCACCTGCGGGATGTTCTTTTCTAGATGATCATCTAATGTACTTCAGCGTTAACTGCAGGATTAACAAAACAAACTGAAGATGCATTAAATTTAATTGCTAACTCAACCTCTCATACAACCATCAAATTAAAACTCACCAACAGGCAATCACCTGCAAAATCCTCTAGATGCTTACTCAAAATAAAATCACTGGTAATGAGAGAGATTCGGCAAAAAATTCAGATAAAAATCTATTTAGAAGCCTCTATCGAAAGCTAAAATCCCTATAACTATCAGTAAGGATTGGAATATGCTTCTCGATAAATTGGACTCATTGAAATTAAGCGATAAGGGTTCGAACCATGAAAATTACAAAAACAGTGGTTTAGTTGGCCACATAAGAGACATTAAAGGTATTTATATACCAAAAACCACAGATGAATTAAAGAAAATAATCCAAACTTGCCACCTTATAAACCAGCCATTTTATGCAATAAGTACAGGAAAAAATTGGGGTTACGGAAAATCCGTCCCCGTCATGGACGATAATATAATAATTGACCTTAGCCAACTTAATGAGATTTATCATTATGACTCCGACTTGGGAGTAGTTGAAATTGGCCCAGGTGTAACCCAAGGGCAACTGGCGAATTATTTAAAAGGTACGCCTTGGATGCTTGATTGCACAGGTGCAGGACCAGCAACCAGTATCGTTGGAAATGTACTTGAACGAGGGTTTGGCCACGGTTCTCGCGGCTACCGTAGCCAACACTTCACCATAACCGAGTACATCCAGGCAAATGGGAAGACAAAATCCTTAGATACTGCTTCACGTTATATTGGGCGCAACGGTCATAGCGCCGGGCTTACAGAAGTCTTCACACAAAACAACCTAGCCGTAATTACCAAAATCCGCTTTGAATTAACAATGCGGCAAGAATTGAGTCTTCGCTGCATAGTTAGGTTAAAAGAATCAGAGAGTATCGGTACTTACATAGATATCATGCGTCAACTTAAATCTGAAAACACATTAGACTGCCTAGCGCATATTGGTAATAATTACCGAGTGCTCTCCATGATCACCCAATTTGACTTTTCCAAATGGAATCCAAGTCACGGCGTACCTATACACGACCTATATACGCTTGAGATGCAGAATCATATAACACCATGGACTGCTGCTTTTGTTGTTTCTGGTGAATCTAAAGTCGCAAAAGCAAAAGCCAACCGTATTAAGCAGGCACTAAGTGATATTGGAGATGTAAAGATCCTATCTCTACAAAAACTCAACAGGTTGAATTGGTTTTTACACGGCTTAAAGCCGTTATTTAATTATTCATCGCGGCTCACCAAATTTCAAAAAAATTTAACTAAATTCACTCAAGCTATGCTTATGCTTGAGGGTAATCCCAGCCCTATGGCATTAAAGGGATGCTACTGGAGAAACCAATCACAGAGCTTCGATAATAGCAATGATCCAATCGATAGCGATTGCGGCTTCTATTGGATAGCGCCTGCACTGCCGATGTTAAGTAACGAAATAAATGCTTGCATGCAGAAAAGTGAACAGTTATTTCAAAAGTTCGGGTTTGAATTTGGCGTTACCCTAACTTCTATTTCAGCACATATGTGTCAGGCCATTATCAGCCTCTATTACGACGTTAAATGCGATAAAGAAAAGCAAAGGGCAAAAGAGTTGATAACTCAACTCCGCCAATGCTTTAAAGACAATAACTGGCAGTGTTACAGGCGTTCAATTGATGAAATGCCCTTCGATTTATCCAAGGAAAGCAATAGAGATGCGCTAGCGCTAAAGCATAAAATAAAAATAATGCTTGACCCAAATAATCTTATCAATCCTGGCCGCTATCAAATAAAGTAAAAATAGAGTATTTACGATGATTAATACATGCCTTATCTCTCAGAGCAAAGAACTAGAAGCATTTACCAGAAATTATATACTTGAATCAGGAAACGAGACATCAATCAAGCATTTCGAGCGTATTTCAACTGTTCGAGTATTCAAAAATAGACAGGGCGACATGATCGGTGGCTACAGCTTAAATACACGCCTACCGATACGATACTTTGAGGACATCCCTAAAACAACTATCTTACCCAGCTTTGTAACCCAGTCAATTAATGTAATCGAAACAGGTGGGCTATGGATTAATCGTGAAGTTAACCAGTTCTATCGGGGAGTTATTTTACTATACTCACTTTGGGATATACACCAAAGTAAAAAGAAATACATCGTAAGCGGGGCCAAACACCCCAAAATAGCGAAAATTCAATCACTGGTTTTTCCTCACAAGCTTTACGAGGGCCCGGTAAAGAACGCACAATATGCATGTATTTTTTATGCAAAACGGGGATATCTACCTACCCAAGCCTTAATAATTATAAGTAAATACTGGATTATAGAACCACTCAAAAGCCTAACCTTTCATTGTAAGAATATCATGAAAAAACCCATTAAAAATATAGAAAACAATCTGAAAAATTAAATACCCCCCATTTAACTTAAAATTTTTAGACATCCGCAGCCGCAATCCCTAAAAATTCGCTTTGGGACTCTATAGTAATTAAAACCCAAAACTACATGAACGTTCAAAATTACAACTAAGAACACAATCTCAAATTCTAAGGCCTGGCCGTTAATGCATTAATTAAAAGTGTATTCAACTCTAAATTACATCACTCTTTAGACTACAGCGACGGCCGTCTACCCTCCCAAGACGCATACGAATGTGTAGATTGGACTTCCATATCCAGAGCCTCACCAATCTTCTCGTGCAAAGTAATTTATTTGCCACTATCGACGGGGCTGTTTAAGTACCTTTAGGGATTAAGATGTGTCATGGCAGACCGACCAAGCAAGTCTGCCTTCTTTCACCCAGCCGGCTGAGAGCAGTGTGAATTTTCTCTTACGATCTATAATAGCAATCAGAATATCACTATCACCTAAACCATTAGCGGTATCAATTTTACAGTCTTCGATGCAAGACTTATTATCTACAGCCTGTTCCCCAGCGCCATGCTGATGGGATCCTTATGTACTCCGAGTTAGTAACTCATTCGTTCACTTGTTTTAAGATCTAACCTGCGGCGTGAGCTCTAGTACAAAGTCCCTATCGATGCCTATTGACCCAGACAACTAGATAAATAGTTTCATCGCTGATAGGCAGGTATTTCTCAAGCTCTAACCAGGCAGAAATTTTTTGAAAAACTAGCAAATATTACCCCCCCCGCTGGCCCCTTTTTCCAGATGATCAGCCGATGCACCTCGGAGTTAAATGTAGTTATTTTGAATAACGGCCTTTAAAAATTATACATATCCCGTAATTATTCATTTTTTATGGGCTAGGGGGAGAGTCATTATCTATTTTGAAAAATTGCATTTTTTATTGATTTTTCTTCTTAATGGCTTTTAGGGTTGATAGAATCCTACGTGACCAAGTGAAGAGTCGCTCTATTTGACTGAAGAGGAGGGCTATTTCTCCAGTTTTTACAAGAATAATCAAATTAAAATGGTGAAAAATGAATATTCAAGTAACAAAATTTACAACCTACTTGGCATTTTTTTTTGGCGCCATCCAAGCTCAGGCATTTGAACCTAAATCGAATTTCTCAGTGAACTTGGAGCGTGTTCGTTATTGTCAAAACTTTTGGTGTACACAGCAGTATACTCAACCCGAGTATCAGGTTTGGGATCAAGAAGGTGTGAGTAAAACGCATCAGTTGTACACTCAGATTGCCAGAATTCAGCAACCGATGCGGGAAGATGTGCGAAATTTGGTGTTTATTGCAGCTGGGCAACAGCCACCGGGATACGGTTCTGAGAGCTCTGTAACAGGTCAGGAAGATAACTATAAGAAAGACTGTGGAGTCTCAAAGGGATCCTGTTCCCGAAGTGTTGATGGCCGCTCTCTTGCTCGGCAGGTACTGGATTCAGAATATTTTCCAGCTGACGACACTTTCTTTGCGGTAGCTTTTGATACCCAATTTAATTATATGGTGAGTAGCAGTGAGAAGTCTCGCATGGAGAGGGCTTACCTAAATTGGCTAAAGTCAAAAGCTTATGCGTCCAATCTTGAAACTATCTATCTGGCCGGATCTTCCAGAGGTGGATGCCTGGCCATGCGCTTGGCTAAAGCCCTGCGTGATGATCCTGCTTTTCGTAAGATTCGAACTATAGTTCACAGTTTTGATGGTGTCTGTAAGTGGGACCAAAATGAAATGGGAGTAACCTCTTCATTTTTCCGCAGTCCAGTGAATTCAAATTATTTGAGTTACTATACTGATCTGGATGTTCAGTTTCCCTATAAAGACAACCTGTATATCCGGCAACTGGCAGGAGGTGATGAGGTGATTGAATTTACTGGAGTCCACTCTTTTGTATATGCGGCAACGGATATCAATTTAGGGTGGTATGCTCAACAATGGGTCAACTTAAATCATATTACTATCGATCGAGATATGACGCCTACTGTACGTGATCTGACCGTAGTACCTTTTTTACAACATTTGGATGATATTTTTTAATTATTCTTCAGGAATTATTTATTTAGAGTTGGGATTGTTTGACCGGGGACAAGGGCTACTGTGTAGTGGCCCTTGTAATTAACCCGGAGAATAAATGGTTCACCCATGCTGTATATTTAATTGATACATGTTGGAATTAGCATACTACACGCTCAGGCTTCTTTTGAAATATGCTCATCTGGTAAAGCACTTCCCTTTCAGCTTCTCCTTGGACCGCGCTGGCATCCCACTGTGGGCGCCTTCTTTAAGGTCGCAATACAGGTACTCATCTAGGATCAGCTCAGGTGAATGTGCCGGCAAATACACTATTTCTATTTCAGCCTCCAGCTCTTTCAGTCAAGCTTTAGCGAATCAAACATGATGCACTCTAAGGTTATCCATGATGAGATTAAGTTTGCGGGATTGCTGCTCTGATACATCGTTTGAGAATATCAATCTATCTGTCACCATTTATACTTCCTTTGCAAAATTGAAAGCGCACGGCTCCTTAACTTGTAATCGCGGAGAGCTTATTGGGTTAAGTACGTTTTGTATTCAGCTTTACAATAGGCGTTTTTCCTTTTGGTACACAGTCGCGCTTATTAAACCCCTGTGCCTACTGGTTTCGCACGCTGCCAAATACCTGGATACCTTCTTCCATCCATTTTTTAACCGCTTTTGGGTTTTACTCATAGGCCCGTTTAGCGGGTTTCTGAGGCATAAAACTCCGGCGTTTCAGGTAACCATCAGCGATGCGAATTAGTATTGTTATTCCACATTCGCATTCGATCAACTCCATGACAGCCAATTGTGGCCACAACACATCCTTGAGCTTGAATTGATCTGGCTGTTCATCCGTGATTTTTTAAAGCTTTTTTTACTCTGCAGTTAGCCTCTAACTCATACCTTCCGGGTGGCCGTGCTTTAACAGCCAATGCTTTGAAAGCACCTGCCTTATAAGCATTAATCCAATTTAATACACCTCGACTAGAAATATCCATTGTCCATGCAATTTCCTCTTTAGACTCTAATTTCTTCCAAAATTTAAAGCCGTTCAGTATTTTTCTTCCTAGACGGTAGCGGGTAAATTTCTTGCATCAATAATATCGATTTGGACATTATACGGAACGATAGGATCGCCAGCTTAATAGTGATCACCCGAACCTTTATTCTCGTGATTACTATTACTGCTGTAAACTTGTACCTCACCCCCTAACCTTCTTTAAAGAATCAATTAGATATGGTCAACTGGTACCACCGTTGCCCTCCCCCCCTAGAAAAGGGTTCTTCATGCTCACAATCACATTTATTTCTATACGCTTCAACCAGTTGATTTTAAGAAATATTTCCCTTGAATTTCATATTTTTCAGAAACAATCGTCACAATAACCAGAACTACCGTAACTATTTTGTCACGAAGTAAGGAAATCAAGCTCAACACGCTTATAAATAGGCACTGAAATTTACATTGGATACGATGCCCATTAATGGTTTTTAAGGGGCCTGATTCTTTGCAGTTATATAAAGAAAAAACCCCTTATCCAAGCGTTAACTCAAAGAAGGGGTTTCACTTTTTACTTTGCGTTTTACTTATGCCGTTAGGCTATTCGCCCTGCGCGCAACCATTCAGACACACAGAAGGCCAACTCCAAAACCTGATCGGCATTGAGTCGTGGATCGCACTGGGTGCGGTAGCAGCTGGCGAGGTCGGCTTCAGAAATTTTCCAGGCACCCCCAGTGCATTCCGTGACGTGTTCGCCCGTCATTTCCAAATGGATACCGCCGGGGTGGCTTCCCTCAGACCAATGCACCGAGAAGAAATCACGAATCTCTCGCAAAACCTTATCAAAATCACGGGTTTTGTAACCGTTGCCGGCTTTAACCGTATTGCCGTGCATGGGGTCTGTGCTCCAGACAACCGAGCGACCCTCTTTTTGGACGGTACGCACCAGGCCCGGTAGTTTATCGGCAAGAGTGTCCGCCCCCATACGCGTAATCAGCGTAAGTCGACCCGCTTCATTCTCTGGGTTGAGCTTGTCGATCAAACGCATCAACTCATCGGGCTGCATGCCTGGGCCCACTTTTACGCCGATAGGGTTGCACACACCAGAGAGGAACTCCACATGAGCGCCGTCCAGCTGGCGAGTGCGCTCGCCGATCCAGAGCATATGTGCAGAACAGTCATACCATTTGCCGGTGAGACTGTCAGTGCGCGTTAGAGCCTGCTCATATTCCAGCAGCAGCGCTTCGTGGGATGTATAGAGTACGGTCTCACGTATCGCGGGGGTATTTTCTGAAGTAACCCCGCACACCGCCATAAATTCTAGGGCCTCTTGCAAACGCTCCGCCAATTGCGCGTACTTTTCACGCTGGGGATTATTTTGTAGGAAGCTTAGGTTCCAGCCGTGTACCTGGTGCAGGTCGGCGAGGCCGCCCTGGGCGAAAGCGCGCAGCAAGTTGAGAGTGGCCGCCGACTGGTTATACGCAGTAACCATGCGTTGGGGGTCTGGCTGGCGAGATTCCGCTGTAAAGTCGATACCATTGATGATATCGCCACGATAGCTGGGGAGTTCAATACCATCGACTGTTTCAGTGTCCGCGGAGCGTGGCTTGGCATATTGGCCGGCCATACGCGCCACTTTGACTACGGGCAAATTGCCAGCAAATGTCAGAACTACGGCCATTTGCAGCAGCACTTTGAAAGTATCCCGAATCCGGTTGGCATTAAAATCGGCAAAAGACTCCGCACAATCACCACCCTGCAACAGAAATGCCTTTCCCTCTGCCACCTGGGCCAACTGGCGGCGCAGTTCGCGCGCTTCAGCGGCAAACACCAGAGGTGGATGGCCTGCGAGCTGCTTGGCTACCTGGGAGACGTCTTCGGCGGAGGTGTATTTGGGCTGCTGGTGCGCGGTGAAGTTTCGCCAACTCTGTGGGGTCCAGATTTGGTTAGGGGATTCAGGCACTTGGACTCCTAGCTCAACTTCCATCTTTCACTCTTACTTCTAAGGATAACTCTTAAAGGGTGAGCACAATGCTCACCCTCAAATGTGCCGAATTTACAGCACGCTGGCAACCGCCTTGCAGAAGTATTCCATATTGTTGGAACTCAAGCCGGCAATGCTGATGCGACTGGAGTCCACCATATAGATGGAATAGTCTTTCTGTAGTTTTTCCACCTGCTCTGCGCTGATGCCCAGGAAGGAGAACATGCCCTTCTGCTGGCGGATAAAACTAAAATCTCCTGCGGCTCCGGCGGCAGCCAGGCCCTCAACCAAGCCGGCGCGCAGCCCGTTGATGCGCTCGCGCATTTCGGTGAGCTCCGCTTCCCAGTTCGCCTTAAGGCCCGCATCTGTAAGGATAGATTCCACAATCGCTGCACCGTGCGAAGGTGGCATGGAATAGTTCCCACGAATCGCACTTAGCATTTGGCTGTGGCCTTTATCGGCGCTCTCAGCATCGGCATAAATCACCATGGCCAGGCCGACGCGTTCTCGGTAGAGACCAAAGTTCTTGGAGCAGGAGGCTGCCACTAGCATTTCAGGTACAGACTGCGCCATCAGGCGCAGGCCGTAGGCGTCGTCTTCCAGGCTTTCACCGAAGCCCTGGTACGCCATATCAATAAACGGGGTAAAACCCTGCTTCTGGGCCATTTCCGCCAGCACTTTCCACTGCTCGCGGGACAGGTCTGCACCGCAGGGGTTGTGGCAGCAAGCGTGGAATAGAACTACATCGCCCTCGCCCACATTCTTCAGGGTGTCTACCATCTTGTCGAATTGCAGACAGCTGGTGGCGCGATCGTAATAGGGATAACTTTTGATCTGCAGGCCGGCATTACCCAACAAAGGCACATGGTTTGCCCAAGTGGGATCGCTGACCCAGACGGTAGCGCCTTTCTTCGCGCGATGAACCAATTCCGCCAGGACACGCAAGGCGCCGCAACCACCGGGGGTTTGTGCGGAACGCACACGACCGCCAACCAGTGCCGGGTGTCCTGCGCCCAGGACCAGTTCCTGCATCACCGAGTTGAAACCCGGTGTGCCCGCGGGGCCGATATAAGCTTTGGTTTCTTCGCTATGCAGGAGGCGGGTCTCCGCTTCTTTCACCGCTTGCAAAACCGCCGTGTGGCCGGCCTCATCTTTGTAGACCCCTACCCCAAGGTCGATTTTGCTGGGGTTTTCATCCGCTCGGTAACTGGCCAGCAGGCCGAGAATTGGGTCGGGCGGTAGGCTGCCTAAATGCTCAAACATCTGAAAACTCCTTATTTATGCTATTTATTCGTCGATCAGTCCGCGCTCGGACCACTCTTTAGCGCGAACCATCAGCTTTTCAATAATGCTATCCAACTGTTCCCTCTCCTCTGTGGAGAGTGAGGTGATTAAATCATTCTCATACTGCTGGGCCAGGGGCACTATGCGCGCATATACCTCGCGCCCCTGCTCTGACAGGTTTAGTACTTGGCGGCGGCGGTCGGCCGGATCTTCTCTGCGGGTGACGTAGTCGCTCTTCAGCAGGGAGGAAACCGCTCGACTGATCGCCACTTTGTCCATGGCCGTCTGCTCTACCAGCTCTGCGGCAGAAATATCGGGAAATCGCCCGAGAATAGCCATTACACGCCAAGCGGGAATGGTGAGATGGAAACGCGCACCATACGCTTGTGAGATGGCATTACTCACACGATTGGAGAGTACCGAAAGGCGGTATGGCAAGAATTTTTCCAGGCGCAACTCATCCTGCTTTATCACCGTTTGCGGTGCATTGTGGTCATTAGTCATGGCTGCTCTCACACCTGCCTGTCTGCGAACTCCGGTTGTACCAGATGCCCAATTTAACTAACATTGGTTTCAATTGTAACCACTGTATGTGCATTTTTTGAACTGGGAATTCCTGGGGCACCGGACGAAATTGGTCGCACAGTATAGGGTTTTTTACGCCATTCTGGTTAATCCAATGCCGTTTAAACGTAAAAAACAGGTGCGATCAAACAGCGGGGCGCTCAGTTCCCTGCCCTACCCCAAGTGCCCGGTTAGCAAGAAGCGAGGCCGCCAATGAACAAGTGGATCCGCTTCCCCCGCGTTGAAGGGAAGACCAGCCGCCAGGCCCATGCGGACTTCCCCCCCAACACCTTTGAGCGAGAGATGGGCAAAGAGGGGTTCTTTGGCCCGTGCACGCACTTCTACCATAGCCACCCACCAACTGGCTGGAGCGAGTTTGCAGGGCCCATGCGGCCCCACGCATTTGACGGTAGGAAGATCCCGCATTCAGGCAATAGCCCCTGGGATCAAAGACCACTCCTGTGCAATAAGAACAGCCTGATAAGTCTGTGGACTTGCCGGGAACCCATGGATCATCTGGTTCGCAATGCCGATGGCGACCAACTACTGTTTGTCCACAACGGCAGCGGAGACCTGTTCTGTGATTTTGGCCACTTAAGCATCCGCGATGGTGACTACATACTCCTCCCCCGCGGTACCCTGTGGCGCCTGTCCCCCACGCGAGACGAACCCCTGGAACTATTGCTGATAGAGGCAACCAGCGGCCATTTCCAGCTGCCGGAGAAAGGCATTTTGGGCCCCAATGCCATTTTTGACGAGGCCATCTTGGATGTTCCATGCATCGACAATGCCTTTCTCGCCCAACAGGAGGAAACACTATGGCAGGTGGTGGTTAAAGCCCGCCAACAGCTATCCAAGATCACCTACCCCTTCAATCCGCTGGATGCCGTCGGCTGGACCGGGGACAATCTGGCCGTAAGGGTGAACTGGCGTGATATACGCCCAGTTATGAGCCATCGCTACCACCTCCCCCCTTCCGCCCACACCACTTTTGTCGGCCCCGGCTTTGTCGTCGCCACTTTTGTACCCCGCCCGATCGAAAGTGACCCCGACGCACTCAAGGTGCCGTTTTTTCACAACAATGACGACTATGATGAACTGATTTTTTACCACCGAGGCAACTTTTTCAGCCGCGACAATATCCATCCCGGCATGCTCACTCTGCACCCCACGGGCTTCACCCACGGTCCCCATCCAAAGGCCTTTGCCGCCGGCGCTAAACACGCGAGAAAGGCAACCGATGAGGTAGCCGTAATGATCGATAGCCGATCTCCTTGGGATATATTGCCAGATGCCCATGCGATAGAGTGTGAGGATTATGTTAACTCCTGGAAGACGCCATAGCCTCCAGAGAACAGAAACAATACAGTAAGCGGCAACTCCCCCTGCTGCCGCCAGAATAACGCGTAAAATAAAGGGAAAAAGAGAATGGACCTTTACGGATATTTCCGCTCCTCCGCCAGCTACCGAGTGCGCATAGGTCTCAATTTAAAAGGCCTCAGCTATGACTACCACCCGGTCAATCTATTAAAAGGCGATCAACACGGTGAGCACTATCGCAAACTAAATCCCCATGGCCTATTGCCAACCCTCAATGACGGCGATACCAGCCTCACTCAATCACTAGCCATTTTGGAATGGCTGGATGAAACACACCCAGAGCCCGCATTACTACCCAAGGGAGCGGAAGCCCGTGCGTATATTCGCGCACTCGCACAGAGTATTGCCAGCGACATTCAGCCACTGCAAAACCTTCGTGTACTCAAATATTTAGTTTCTGAGTTCAAAATCACGGAAGAGCAAAAAATTCTGTGGATCCAACAGTGGATTCACATAGGTTTTGCCGCCCTTGAAAAGCAGTTAAAACCGACCCCCTTTGCCGTAGGTGACACACCTGGGCTATTTGAATGCTGCCTGCTGCCCCAGGTATACAATGCCGAGCGCTTTGGAGTAGATATGAATCAATATCCTAAAATTCAAACAATAGCTGCAACTTGCAATGAACTGTCGGCCTTTATCGAAGCCCACCCACAAAGTCAACCAGACAGCACGGTATAACTGAGCGCTTCAGGTGTTCGGGCGACCGGACACCTGAGCAAACGCTGAACAACCGGTCAAATACTACACCGTCTCTATCCCTCCTCCTCTTAACAAACCCCAACACCTATCACATTCTTTATGCTTGCCTGCCACGGCAAGCTGTGGGTAATATCCCTGGCAATAATTACAAGAAATTATTGCAATATTGGCCTTGGCCTCTAATGACCCAATCCGACGAGATCAATAAGATGCACCCCGAGCAACAAACATCGGCAAAAGAGAGAGAAGCCATCGAGCATGTCAGAAAGCTCAGAGGCTTTTATCAGCACCTGATCACTTACCTGGTGATCGTTTCTGGCCTTATTCTCGCCAACTTAATCCTAGCCCCAGAATATTTATGGTCCCTTTGGGCCGCTCTGGGCTGGGGTGTTGGCATCACCTCCCATGCAATACGCACCTTTAAGCCATTTTCGATTTTTGGGCCCGAGTGGGAAAAGAAGCAGGTTGAAAAACGGATGGGTAAAAAGTAGCGCTATTTATTAGCAAGAAGGCAATAGAAACTCTACTTGTTAAGAAAAAACAAAGAGCCGGTAACTCCTCACCTTATTTATCTCTGCACTTTTCGCAGAATAAAAATCCCCACCCCTATCATCCTTACTCACACAAAAAAGCCTGCTCGCAGTCTGAGCAGGCCCTTCAATTAAATAATAAGATTTGGTACTCCCCAGAAGTGGAGCACCAAATTTATTAGGGTTTATGCGCTAGCTTGCCAGCTGGAAGCAATTGCAGTGTTAACCTGCTCTTGTTCCTCTGAGGTCAAAGTAATTTCACCACCAGAGGGTGCTCCAAAGGATGCCATGGCTGTAACCAATTGCTCAATATCACTATTAGAGATCACGGTATCGTTAGTTCGTACGTTATCTAATTGGTTTGAAGTATTAGCAAACCAATCTTGTACAACAACCTGATCCTGGCTACCAAGCAGATCTACAACCAAGTCATCACCTTGTTGACTAAACCACAAATCAGCTTCATCAACGCCCTCGGCAAATTGTAGCTCATCATTACCAGAAGAATTCGAGAAGTTATTTATGGTGTCAACGCCATCACCAGCGGCAAAGTGATAGACATCATCGCCCTCTCCGCCTATTAGATAATCATTACCAGTACTACCATACAGATGGTCATCACCGGCTCCGGCATCGACAAAGTCAGCATCTGAAGAGGCAACGATAACTTCATTTGCAGAGCTACCAGTAGTCAAGGTACCAAAACTGCGCTCATCCGGTAACCCACTATAATCAGGGGAGCCTTGAGAGTCTGGATTGCTAATACCGAAAACCCCAAAGAGTTGGTCGGAAGATATTTCCTGGCCAGAGGAAAATTCGATCTTGTCGATAGCATGATCTCCCCCCTTGAAGAAATCCTTCAGCGTAATTTGATCGCTAGAACCGCTCACTTGTAAGATCAAATTATCCCCAGATTTTAAAAAGCCACTGGCAATATCGTTAAAACCAATACCTTCAAAGCGAAGGATATCTACCCCCCCTCCGGTATTATCGATAATGTCTTGACCATCTCCGGCACTGAATAGGTAAACATCATCTCCACGGCCACCAACTAGCAGGTCATTGCCAGTTCCACCAGATAGTTGATCTGAACCATTCCCCCCCTCTAGCTGATCATTCCCAGCATCGCCATTGAGCTGGTCATCGCCATTAAAACCACGGATTAAATCAACATTACCAGTCCCATCTAAGGAACTATCATTTCCGGAGCTACCATCAATAATCTGGTCAAAGGCGTCCTGAGGCGTTGGTATCGCCATCCCAAAGGCACCAAAAATATCACTCGTAGTCAATTGGCCGCCGGTTTCAAATTCAATGGTTTCAACTAGGTTATCCCCTCCCAAGAAGAAATTCTTAAGTGTAATCTGATCCGGCCCGCCGTTAACTTGTAAAACCAAGTCATCACCCGAACCTACTAAACCTGAAGCGACATCATTCCAAGTAATGCCTCCCGAGAAGCGCAAAGTATCAACGCCTCCCAGTTCTTCAAGGACATCCTGCCCACCAGTGAAGATATAAACATCATCCCCTTCACCACCACGGAGAACATCATTTCCTGCACCACCGGTAAGCGTGTCATCACCGGATCCAGCTACAAGTATCTCATCCCCGCTAGTACCGGTAAGCACATCATTACCACCTAACCCGGGTTGGGGTACAGGATCCGTGCTGCCATCACCAGAGCCAGTATCGCCCTCACCTGGATCGGTATTACCATTTCCTGTGCCAGGGTCAGTGCCTTGGTCACCATCTTCATTACCTGTATCGGCGGGCAATGCCGTTAACATGGAGTCAATATCTGCGGCACTTATTGAGAAGCCACCATCTGTTGGCTGAACAAAATTGATAGCATAATCCCCTCCCAGGAAGTGATTGGTTACTCGCACTTGTTGCTGCAAGTCTTCGTCAATCAATATCACCAGATCATCGCCATCACGGTGGTAACTCAGGCGTGATCTCTCAAGTCCATCAAGGAAGAAGATACCATCAGCACCACCACCACTATTGTCGATGGTATTCACCCCGGGAACATCCTTAAAGTAATAGTGATCATCACCTGCTCCACCAGCCAGCTGGTCATTTCCGTCCTCGCCGACGAGAACGTCATTACCAGCACCACCAATGATTACGTCATCACCGCTACCGGAGTAACTGCCATTACCACCATATAATTGGTCAGCACCTTCACCACCTTCGATCTGGTCGTTACCTCCCGCACCAAAGATAATGTCGTCACCATCAAGCCCCTGAATAAGGTCCTGATTACTGGTGCCGCCCAGTTGCTCTCCACTATTGGTACCAGTGATTACGTTGTCGAAATCACCATTTTGCTCCCCGGCCACCAACTGGTTGATACTAGTGGTATTGATCATTGAGCCACCGACTGGTTGTACCCAATCAATTGCTGCTTCGCCGCCAAGGAAATGATCCTTTACACGAACACTATCGCTACTACCATCATCGATAAGTATTAACAGGTCGTCACCATCACGGGTAAATGTCAGGCGATCTTCAGTTAGCTCATTGGCAAAGTACACACCATCAGAACCACCGTCACTATTGTGAATAACATCATGGCCGTCACCAGCACCGAATACATACATATCATTGCCAATACCACCGGTCAGCTCATCATCGCCGGCGCCACCACTCAACTGGTCATCACCACTTCCGCCAAGCAAGGTATCTTCACCTTCTCCAGCTTCAAAGTAGTCATTATCAGCACCACCATCCAATAGATCGTCGCCTTCACCACCAAACAAACTATCTTCACCATCCTGGCCAAATAACTGATCAGCACCTTCGCCACCTTGAAGAGAATCTCCCTCAAGGCCGCCTTCCAGATAGTCATTGCCAGCACGGCCAACCAGATTATCTACACCGTCTCCACCAAAGAGTCGATCATCACCTTCTTCACCATCCAGGTAATCATCTCCGGCTTCACCATGGAGCTCATCATTACCCGTGCGCCCCCAAACCTTATCATCACCGCCACCGGCAAAGACTTTTTCATTGAGGTCACGATAACCGGTCCAAGAGTCGACGCCATCGGTTCCCAAAGTCACCATCTGCGCTTCAAGATCCGCATCAGTAAGGACCGTTCCATCAGTAAATTCAAAGCGGTTAATCTTGAAGTGGTCATTTGGTTCGCGGAACCAATTGCTTATCGTGATTTCATCGGTGCCGTTAAGATGGCGAATATGCAGGTCATCTCCCTGACGAATAAATTCCAGATCAACAGAATTAATACCTGCACCAAACTGCAATGTATCCATTGAAGGGTCAACATTACTAAAGTTTTCACCTTCACGACGTTCGATCAGGGTGTCTTTACCATCCCCAAGGTTAAACTGATAGATGTCATCCCCGAATGAGCCATACAGAGTATCGTTACCGGTCCCACCCGCAAGAGTGCTTGCCGTGCCAGACCAGGTATCAGTGTCTGCAACCAGGGTATCGTCTCCTGAACCACCTATTAATGTTGCTGCACCCAGCCCGTACAGTTCGTCGTTATCAGCACCGCCTTCCAGTAACCCTGTACCCTCGAGCTTGTCGGAGCCAGCATCGCCATAGAGCTCACCAGAGCCGTACAGTTCATCATTACCCTCTCCACCATGAAGCGCATCAGTACCGCTATCCCCATACAGGGTGTCATTGCCAGCATCACCATACAGGGTGTCATTGTCCTGGCCACCACGTAAGGTATCGTCGCCTTCTCCGCCATTCAGAGTGTCTTCACCACTTCCGCCGGAAAGGTCGTCATTCTCGGTTCCACCGTAAAGAGTGTCGGAACCGCTATCGCCGACAAGGACATCCTCTCCGGCATCACCGTGAAGCTCATCATCTCCACTGCCGCCATAAAGGGTATCGTTATTGTCGCCGCCCTTCAGAGTGTCATCGCCAAGCTCACCATGTAGCTCATCACTACCCTGACCACCTTCAACTTGGTCATCTCCGTCACCGGCATTAACCAAATCATCACCGCCTAAGGTTTGAATCACTTCGCTTGAACTAAACCCTTGGATAGTATCAGCACTCTCAGTACCGGCTATTGCCTGGGCCATCAATGCCTCAAAGTCCCAAGTTACACCATCACTAAAATTGACGGTTTCAAAGCTGGAGCTTGCAGCAGTTAATTGTTCTCCAAGGAACTGATTACTTATGGTAATTGCATCGGAAGAACCGGGGATACTTATGACCAGATTGGCCCCTTGACGACGCACTAAAACCTCACTCGAGGCAATATCGGTGAACTCCACACGATCTGCTCCGGAGGTTTCATTAAAAGTATCGGCTCCATCACCGCGTTTAAAGCGATAAATATCATCCCCTGCGCCGCCGGAAACCTTATCGCTACCGGTATCGCCTGAGAGAATATCGTTGCCCTCGCCACCACTCAATTGGTCATCACCAGCCCCGCCTGACAAGGTGTCGTTACCACCATTTGCTTCCAGCACATCAGCACCGTCGTTACCTTCCAGCAAATCATCGGTGCTATAGCCAATTAAGTAATCATCGCCCTCGGCACCAATAAGAGCCTTATCTAATAGCGACTCACGATTCCAAACAGTACCGTCACTAAAGTGAACTTCATCGATAGCGTTGTTGCTACTACCTTCTTCCAGGAAGAAGTTGTGCACCAGAACCTGATCACCTGAGCCATAACCCAATAACAGGTTATTACCATCGCGAGTAACAGAAACAGATTCTGGAGATACATCTGCGGTAAACACGACTGTGTCTGTTCCACTAGTATCACTATTATCAATCTGATCTTGACCATCGCCGGTACTGAATTGATAGCGATCATTTCCTTCGCCACCAATTAACACATCGTCACCAACACCCCCGATCAGAAGATCATCGCCTTCACCACCGATAAGACGGTCGTTACCCACGTTTCCGCTGAGTTCGTCGTCTCCATCATAACCATCAATGATGTCATCACCGGTCAGGCCATCTACGATATTGGAGTTCACGTTGCCAAAAATGTAATCAGCATTTTCGGTACCTTCTAGCATCTTGCTATTTATTTCCTCTGCGGAAACATCCCAGGATGTTCCATGTAGAGCTTGGTGGAATCCAATTTTCCTTCCAGCAATACCACTATAATCGGGGAAATAATCGCGGATGGTAATTTTGTCGGTTTCGCTCTGTTTGAAGAAGACATTGAGATCAAGACCATCACGGCGGAAAACCACGTCCTCAAGCTCAATATCACTGACATAAATATAAATGGTGCCGCTATCGACAATCGTGTCCTGACCATCACCGGCAGTAAAATAATATTTATCCTCACCAGCGCCGCCTTCCAGGTAGTCGTTCCCCTTACCGCCGACTATCTCATCGTCCCCATCGTTTCCATAAAGGGAGTCATTGCCATCTTGGCCGAATAAACGGTCAACCCCACCCCCCCCATTGAGTGAGTCTTCACCAAGGCCGCCTTGCAGCTCATCCTCGCCGTCCTCACCGTGCAGCTGATCATTTCCTTCACCACCAAGCAGGATGTCGTCTCCCTCTTGGCCATAAAGTTCGTCATTGCCATTGAGACCACTCAGTACATCATTACTGGAGAAACCATAGATGGTGTCATCCTCATTTGTAGCCTGAATGGCACGCTGCTTAAGTTCAGATAAATCCAGAATAGAACCATCGTTAAATCGGATTTCGGTCAGCGCATAATCGCCCAAGCCATCCGCTTCAAAATAATTATCAACCGTTATTTGGTCCTGCATATTCTGATGGTAAAGCACCAGATCATCACCTGAACGGCGTATCCACAGATCATCAGAAGAAATATCTGGACCAAACTGTAGGATATTGATGTCAGAACCATCGGCTTTACGATCTGATATATAGTCCCTACCATCACCTAGGTTAAAGTAATAGGTATCACTGCCATAACCGCCATAAAGGGTATCATTACCTGTGCCACCAGTTATTGAATCATCGTCATTACCGGCTGAAACATAATCATCTCCCTCACCAGCATTTATGATGTCGTTACCATTTTCACCATAGATGTAATCTGCCCCATCGCCGCCATCAAGCGTGTCGTTTCCTATTCCACCATAGAGTTTGTCATTACCTTCACCGGCATCAATGCTGTCATTGCCATCTTGACCACGAATGGTATCGTTTCCGGCGAGGCCTTTTAGATCGTCATCGCTGGCATCATACCCCCAAATTTCATCAGCACCGTCTGTTGGAATTAATACTTTGTCTTTGACGGTATCAATATCCCAAACAGTTCCATCCTTGAATTCGATAGTATTTATTGCCTGGCCAGTGGTAGCGTCTACATTAAAATAATCATCGACCCGGATTGATTGAGCACTTCCCTCAAATTGGATCAGCAGATCCCAACCTCTACGAAGTAATACAGCACTCTCTGGAAGGAGACCCGAGCCCAACATAAGGCGATCAGTATCACTGGTGGAATAACTCTCCCTTATAGTCGTTTGGCCATCTCCGGCAGAGATTTCATAAATGTCACTTCCTTCTCCACCTTGTAGATAATCATTTCCTAAACCTGCTTTAAGAACATCATCTCCATCTCCTCCAGAAATGGTGTCATCTCCTTCTCCACCATCCAGAGTATCAGCACCCTTCTCACCGTATATTTTATCGTTGCCCGCAAGGCCAACTAAGTTGTCATCAGTGGCATCATAGCCCCAGATTTCATCTGCCCCAGCAGTCGGAATTAATACCTTGGCTTTAACAGTATCTACATTCCAGATAGTGCCATCGGTAAATTCAATGGTATCTACGGCGAGGCCGGTTAAAGCATCGGAAGCAAAGTAATCATCAATTCGAACGGACTGGTCCTGATCAGTAAATTCAATCAATAAATCCCTGCCACGACGTAACAAAACTGTATTTTCAGGGGAAATACCATCACTGAAAATCAGGCGATCATTCTCAGAAGCACTGCTTGATTCTCGAATAGTGTCATGGCCATCACCAGCAGCAATCCGGTATATATCGTTGCCGCTTCCTCCGCTTAGGTAGTCATTGCCAGAGCCACCTACAAGGATATCATCCCCAGACTCACCGTATAGATTATCCGCACCCTCTCCACCGGTGATATTGTCATTACCCGTGCCGCCATTTACCCGGTCATTTCCAGCCCCACCATCCAGGGAGTCATCACCAGCCTGCCCATACAATGCATCATTACCACCAAGGCCTTCCAGTGTATCTGCGGTAGCGTCGTATCCCCAGATCTCATCCGCGGTTTCACTTGGAACAATGACCTGCTGCTTAATAGTATCAACATTCCAGGTAGTACCATCCGCAAACTCGATACTATTCACTGCGTAGCCGCCATACCCATCGCCCACAAAGTAGCGCTGAATATTAATAACTTCACCGGTAGATTGAATTGTCAGCAAAAGGTTGGTGCCAGAGCGCGTTGCCACAACATCTGATGCTTCAATACCGTCAGTCAAAACTAACTTGTCGTGTCGCTCAGCACTGGTATCGTAGTTATAGATAGTGGTTGAACCATCCCCTTTAGTGAAGATATAGCTATCGTTACCCGCTCCTCCAGAGAGATAATCGCCACTACCTGTACCACCGATCAGGGTATCATTACCATCACCGCCGTAGAGGTAATCGCGCCCCTCTCCTCCCTCAAGGGTATCGTTCCCATCTTCTCCGTAGATGGAGTCATTACCGTCATTACCGTAAAGCGCATCGCTGCCAGCACGACCGAAAATTCGATCGTTGCCATCAAAGCCGACCATGACATTTTGGCCATCATCACCATAAATAGTCTCAGATGCTGAAGTACCGATATTCGAACCTATATCTAGAACTTCAAAAACAGGATTGGCAAAAGCAGGTAATAGTGCATCGAGGTCACCATATGAGGAAACAAACTGGCCAATAGATTCAGCCAGAATCGTTCGTGATGCAGGATTAATTTCTACCAAGGAAGCAATTGCCAACCACTGCAGGGTTACAGCTTCCGAATCATTCAATGAGGAGGCAATATTGCCAAGTGCTTCATCGAAAGTCTCTTTATTAATCGGCTTGACTGTCGAAAGAACATCAGTTTCTGGGTAATAAGCTAACTCTGGCATCACCTCCTCAAGCAAACCATTGGCTATTGCAAACTTAACCAATAAATTCCTGGAAAGTTCGTTGTAAGCTTGGCGATAAAAGCTACCCGTTGTTACTATCTCACCATCTTGCCGCCACTGGCCATCACCCAACTGCAGGACATCCATACCAGCATATTGTTTAATAACACCCAGTTGTTCCAAGCTGAACGCTTCACCGGCAAGTCGGAATTCCACCAATCCGGAGTCGCTATTGACGCTCAACCTGTGATTTGGGTCAATTTCCCCAATCGCAATATCACGGGCACCTGCCCATTCAATCAGCAGTTGATCAAAATTCGCAATAAGAGACTCAGCAGTTGGAGTCTGCAAAAAATCTAAAACCGAATCCTTCAAATCACTATTCATGCTCATAGCAATATGCAGGTCAGGCATTTGGCCATAACCTTTTATATTACTGACAGCGAGTACTTCTGAATCAATATCTACATCACCGACAAATTGAGTAAAAGTTGGGTTTGAAGAGAACAATACATCTGCAGCAATGCCAGTGGTCTCGGCTGCAACGCCCTCAGAGCCATCAGACCAGGTGAAGACACCCTCACGAGCAATTTGCCCATCAGCACCCTCTTGGGCTTCTACAGCTGTATGGCTTAAGCTGATACTGACTATTCCAATATCTGTTAAGGAAACTAGCTCCTCTGCCTGGCTAATACCATCCCCATCTTTGTCTTGCCACACCAGAAGCTCGGAGTACCGCTCATCATTAATATCGATAATACCATCGGCATTGCTATCAAGATCACCCAACTCCTCATAACCGGTACGCTCCGGACTTCCGAAAAGTTCAGTGATATCGTTAATTTGACCATCCAAATTTCGATCAAGTGCCAGGAAGCCATCATCACTGCTCAGCCAGGAAGTAAGCGTTGCGAAGCCATCACCATTAAGATCAAAATAGGCATTGCTTCCCGCAAGCGCGGTTAGCCCCACACCGTCTCCATTTAAGTCCAACACTAATGGGTCTCTAGGGATGGAGCTTCCTGAGCCTCCGCTGCCCTCTCCCGCCGATTCGCCTGCGCCCCCTCCTTCACCGCCCTCTTCTGAACCCGGAGGAGTAAGCTCCCTTCCCAACTGTTCTTCTAGTTTCTTTTTTGCCTCCTCCCATTCAGGAGTTCCTGGCTGATAACGCTTGTCTTGTGCCTCGGTCTCTCCAGCATGCGTGATTGACCCATCAATATTAGGCATATATTCACCGAGCAAGTTTGTTGGCCAATAATTAGCACTACCGGTACCTTCACCGCCAGTACCTTCACCACCAGTAGCTTCACCGCCAGTACCTTCACCGCCTGAGCCAGTACCTTCGCCACCGGAGCCAGTACCTTCACCGCCTGAGCCAGTACCTTCGCCACCGGAGCCTGTACCTTCACCGCCTGAGCCTGTACCTTCACCGCCTGAGCCTGTACCTTCACCGCCTGAGCCAGTACCTTCACCGCCTGAGCCAGTACCTTCACCGCCTGAGCCAGTACCTTCACCGCCTGAGCCAGTACCTTCACCGCCTGAGCCTTCGCCACCGGAGCCTGTACCACTGCCTGTACCTGCACCATCCCCCTCATCCGAACCAGTGCCCCCAGCACCTCCGGTACCCCCAGTGCCATCATCAACCGTACCAGGGTTACCACCACCAGTATCCCCCTCTAGTCCATCTTCAATCTGCTCTCTATAAGAAGTTACTATACTTGCTATTCCAAGGCCGGCAGACGCTATTCCAAGACCAGCAATAAGAAGCGGAGACGCTGCAACACCAAAAAGTACTCCTGCACCAGCCAAAGCAAAAGCTGCCAAACCCGTGATATCACTTGCAGCACCAAGCAAGTCGGAGGTTTTTATCGGCTCTCCTTTGACAAAAGCCGAGTCCATTATTTTCCCAGTATTAACCGCTAAACTTGTGCCGGTAATGAGTGTCCCAAAAATTGGGACTTTCTTATACATCACATCGAAGTACTTACTTTTAGCAGCATCCCCCATGAGCATCTGGGATATACCATATAAGAATCCAGCAGATGCTATAGCTGCTTCCCCCTTTTCTAAAGCTGTAGCATTCTCATCCGTTGCTTTCTGCATCTTTGCTAGAGAATCAAGAAACTTTGCGGATCCATCTGGTCCAGAAATTGTGCTTTCCGCAGTCTCAGCTACATCAACAAATTCATTGAATATTTTCTGCTTTTGAGAATCATAGACCCCCCCCCTTCTAAAAGCTCAAACCATTTATCATTTAAAGCCACCATCTCAACCCTCTAGTTTTTTACCAAACAAAGCAAAAAATAAAAAAACAGGAACCGAATAAAAAAACATACAAATAACAAGAAACGGCACACCTAGCCAACCCGACCTATTCATATATCCTTTATATACAACATCACCCTCACTCTTCACCCAAACAATATATCTTTTACCAATTGGGCTTATATAATATTTAATTTCCAGTTTAACACTTGGCCTATAAAGCGACTTAAGCTGACTCTTACTAAACAAGGAGTGCAAATGAGATATTGAACCATCTTCATTTCTAAAGGATATACGCTGCATACCCTTATCTCTTCCCTTATATTCATATACATTTTCAATTTTTCCGTTAAGTACGATTGGTTCAGCACCGTCTCTCCACCATGAAAACCATTGCAAAAACTCCCTAGATAAGCCTATAGCTATATATAAAAATCCAATTGTAACCAGCAAAACCAAAAAGAATTTGCCTACCCCAAACATTGAAGAAAATTCACTTTTCTTTGAGACACTCATCATCTAAGTCCACTAAAATTCAATTGTTCAACTTCTTAATTCTTCTAAAGAAAAATCCACACCTCAAGAAAACTACTAGAGCAAGTTGATCCCTGGGGAAACACTAAGCGCAGAAAATCTGATTAATCAAATCACAGAAAATCAAAGAGTCAAACCGGTCAAAAGGCGCCTGTCATTACTACCTCTCACCCATGCTACTTTCTCTGTATCGCAACAAAGGTGACAAAAAGAATTCAATAACTCTTCTCTTTCCAGTCTTTACCTCAGCCATTACCGACATCCCTGGTGAAACCCTGACAAACCTACCATCTACAGCAAGCCCCTTTTGCTGCAGTCTTAAGCGTGCCTTATAAACCAACCCCAGCTGCTCATCTTGAATAGCATCATCAGAGAGATGCACAAGCTCCGCATCAATTACCCCATATTTGGTAAAGTTAAACGTATCAATCTTAATTTCCGCCGACTGCCCTTTATGAACAAACCCTATATCCTTATTAAGAATATATGCCTCGACTTCCATATCACTTTGCTCAGGAACGACCAGCATTAATTCTTGTGCAGGTGTTACCACACCACCGATCGTATGTATCGCTAGCTGCTGTATTGCGCCATCAATTGGGGCGGTCAAATGGTATTGCTTACTTCGCTGCTCTGCCTTAAGCTTCTCCTCGTACAAAGAGGCTTCACGAGTACGAATATCGTGCAATTGTTGTAGAGCTAACTTATATTGCTGATGTAGAAGCGCATCTTGTTGGGCTTCATTTGCAGCCATGCTTGCTTGCAACTGAAGCAAACTAGCCTGTTGGATACTGATATCCTGTTCCACTTCAATCTGGCTCTGCTTTACCTCTAAATACTCCATGCGAGCCCCAAGCTTTTTCTTCTGCATAATTTCGTAAGCGCTGACTCGCTCATTCAACACTTCTAGCAGTCGTTTATTTTTCGTAACTTCCGCCTCAGTCATTTTGTACTCAGCGGCCATACGTGCCGCCTCTCGTTGAAGAGAAGTGAGGTTTGCAGTAAATTCTGCTGCCTCCTGCTGCAATAGCACTTCATATTTTCCTTTATAGGGAGCGAGCCCTGGAAGCTGTACAGAAAGGCTGGGCAATGACTGACGCTCAGATGAAAACCAGTTCGTTAGGGCTTCCAATCGGTTGCGATGCAAAGCTGCATCCCGCCACTCCTGATTAAGCCTACGAACATCTGCGGCAGTAATGGAGGTATCCAGAGTAATTAATGGGTCACCGGCCTTCACTTTCTGCCCTTCCTTTACATGAATGGCCGCTACCGCGGCCGTTTCCAGCGGCTGGATAGTCTTTACTCTTTCACTGGGAATCACCTTGCCCTGAGCCGTGGCCACAATATCAATGCGACCAAAGCAGGCCCAAAGGATCGCGATAACAAACAGCAAGACAATGGACCACATAATTGCACGCCCCAAAGGCGGAGGGGGCGTTTGCTCCACCTCAATCGCCGCAGGACGAAAGCTATGGATTTCCTTATCACTTAAAATCGCCTCTTTATCTGAGGATGCAGGTAACCATTTCATAGGTGTCCCTCCTCCAGTTGCCCAGTTTGCGGCACCGCCTTAAGCTTGGGGGTATGGTTTTGATAGCTATGCAAACGAGCGTAATACCCCTCTTTCTCAATTAGTTCGTCATGAGATCCACTTTCAACAATATCTCCTTTTTCCACGACAATAATCCTATCCGCATGGCGAACGGTAGAAAGGCGATGGGCGATGATAAAGACCGTGCGATTCTTACATATATGCCGCATATTCTCTTGAATAATACGTTCAGACTCATAATCTAAAGCACTGGTAGCTTCATCAAAAATTAAGATCCTGGGATTGGTAATCAGCGCACGTGCAATCGCAATTCGCTGCCTTTGTCCACCAGAGAGAGAGGCACCCTGCTCCCCCACCGGGGTGTCATAGCCTTCTGGTAGCTCCACAATAAAATCGTGTGCGCCAGCCAACTTTGCGGCCTGGACGACCCTTTCCATTGATAAACTCGGGTCAACTAGAGCAATGTTTTCTTTTACAGACCGGTTGAACAGTCGGTTTTCCTGTAAAACCACACCCACCTGCCTGCGCAGCCAAGATGGCTCCATCTGTGCTAAATCAATACCATCCACAAGCACACGACCGCTCTCCGGAACATACAAACGCTGCACAAGCTTAGTGAGCGTACTTTTACCAGACCCCGAACGTCCGACAATACCGACAACCTCCCCCGCCCTTACCGCCAAAGAAAGCTGACGAAGTATTTGTGGCTGACCCGGTGCATAACGAAAAGAAATATTGTCAAATGTGACCTGACCATTAACTTTTGGTAGTGTTGTTCGATTTGGATTGTGGCCCGGCTCCGTTGGGGTATTGAGAATATCTCCTAGCCGCTCAATAGATATCCCAGCCTGCTGAAAATCCTGCCAAAGTTGAACCAACTTGAGAATAGGGCCACTTACTCGCCCAGCAATCATATTAAAAGCGATCAGCTGCCCAATGCTGAGCTCATTGCTCATCACCAGAGTGGCGCCAACCCATAGAATCAACACGGTTACAATCTTATTGATGAGCTGTGCAACTTGACCGGAGATATTCCCAAGATTGCTTGCTTTGAAAGATGCAGCAACATAGGCCGCAAGATTCTCTTCCCAGCGCTTCTGCATCTGCGGCTCTACCGCCATTGCCTTAACCGTTTCAATACTGGCTATTGACTCGGTTAAGAATGCCTGGTTTTCAGCGCCCCGCTTAAACTTTTCATCCAAGCGGTTTCGTAGAATTGGGGTAATGTAGACAGAGAGCGCCACATAAAATGGAATAGAACCCAATACTATCCATGTCAATGTGGGGCTGTAGAAATACATAACAGCAAAGAAAACGATGGTAAAAAATAGATCGATCACCAAAGTTAGTGCAGAACTCGTAATAAAATTACGAATTGTGTCCAGTTCGCGTACCCGGGCAACCGTATTACCCACCTGTCGAACCAAGAAATAGGCAATCGGCAGTCGCGTCAAGTGATGATACAACTTTGCCCCAAGTGTGACGTCTACTCGGTTAGTTGTATGAGCAAATATATAGTTACGCAAGCCATTCAGTAACACATCAAATACGGATATGACAATCAAGCCAAAGGCCAGCACATCCAGTGTTGTCACCCCCTTATGTACAAGCACCTTATCGATCATTACTTGGAAGAAAAGAGGCGTAATCAAAGCAAAAAGCTGGATAAAGAAGGAGGCAACTATTACATCTCTCAGTAAGTGCTTATACTTTAGGATTGCCGGAATAAACCAGCTAATATCAAATTTTCCTTTACTCCCCGGTAACAATGATCGTTTTGCAAGCAAAATAACACGGTCGTCCCACAAAGAGAGAAAAGCCTCTTTCTCCAACTCCTCAGGCTGGCCGCCGCGCCCAAAATGAATAAGAATTTTGCCTTCTTGAACGCCGGCTAATACAGCAAAAGTGCCATCTTTCAACGACACAATAGCAGGCAAGGCAAGACTAGAAAGCTTCTCCCATGAAGTCTTGAAGGCGTGCGCCTTAAATTTAAGATACTTTGCCGCCCGAAGAATCTCTGCTTCAGAAAAGGATGTTTCACCAGAGCAAAACTCATGGCGTAACTGATCTGCATCGGCGGGTACTTGGTGGAAACGTGCCACCAACAGGAAGGCAGACAGACCTGTGTCCACACTCCTTTTGGACTGAGAAAAACCCATCTATTACAACTACCGCTTGGTCTACAACTGCGGCGCAAACCTACACAAGAAAATTCGACCTTTCAATAAAAAAACAAATCGAGCCAAAAGATAACCCTGAATCCTCTACAGACTTCACAAACTATAAAAATCATAATAAAAATAATAGATTTTTATCTGAAAATGCGCAGCCACTCCGAAAATATCAACCCCGACATGCACAATTATTCATATTGGCACAAAAGTCATTTTATTCAGGTTGCACTTAAAAACACCCAGCGAAAAAGACGTATGTTGACGCTTACATGAAAGCTCTCTACCCACTCACCCTATTAAAAATAAATGTAACGGCGTTTTCATACTTAAAATATAAATTATCAACTTTATTACTTGAAACCAAGACTCACCCACTTAAGCCCTTTGATACATATGACTTACATATTCAAGAACTCCCTTATCCGCCTTACTTTATCATTTGTAACTCTGTACAGTATCTGTCTATCTGCAAGTACAGACTCGGCATTTCAAGCCAGCCATGCCGACAGCCACCACCGCATAGACCAGCTCTACTACCTCCAGCCCCACAACAGCTACGTGCGCCTGGAGGCCAGTGATCGCCTCACAGACTGGCTGGATAAGGGGTTTCGCTCGCTGGACCTGGATGTTGTCGACCACGGCCCCTGGCAGGGAAGCAGCTACGGGCCCTATGTCGCTCACGGTCAGAATGATATCGGTAATCATATGTGTGGGAGTAATGGCAACGAGGATCGATTGGTTCACTGCCTAGACGACATCAAATCCTGGCTCGCGAACAACGAACTTAGAGCGCCGTTGATGCTTTATATTGACATGAAGCCCAATAGCAATTGGCTGAGTGCCTGGTATGCGGATGAGATCTATCTGCTGGACCAATATATTCAGCAGGAGCTAGGAGATCTGCAATTCAGTTATCAGGAACTCATCACGCACTTACAGGCAAGCTCCCCCTCCACAGACTACCGCAACACGCTGAAAAATATCGGCTGGCCGACATTGGGTGAACTGCACTCCAAGAATAAAAAAGTATTGGTAGTATTTACTGGTGGCCAGAGTGGTAATGTCAACAATCGTATGGAGTCGGCACTGGACGGCTACAATCTTCATGCTTTCCTGTGCCCCAATATTGACACCGCCAATCCCGAGGAGTTTTCTGGAAATATTGATTCAATCGATTCTAACAGCTCCAAGCGAATAGTTTGCGGTAATGTAAAGGCGGGCGACCACCACCAAATAACCGCTAACGAAGCCGCCAGTAGCAAGCAGTTGATGCACCTGTGGAGCAGCTCTGGCGACTTTAGCAATACCGATTTTGCTTATGCTTACCTCGCGGTTGCACACGGCGCTACAGCTATAGGTATGGACCCCTCTAACGTTGCTAACACCCCAGAATATACCAATCAGGCAATTCCTTTTGTTGGTGTTCGACGCAGTTTACCCGGCTATATGCGCCTTCACCCCGCCTCGAATAGCGATCTGTGTATGACCGTATCCCAAGGCTATGGCAATGGTTCCAACCTAACCATGCGTAGCTGTGATACCAGCCACGAACAGCAGTTTGTCTATACTGCCGAAGGCCAGCTGCGGCCCAAGGCTAATAATAAATACTGTGTCGATTACAACACCGGGAGCGCTGACAACGGCGATAAAATGCATTTATGGGATTGCGATGGCGGCAACTCAGAAAAGTGGAAAATTCAGCTAGACGGCACCATTCAGAATCGCGACAAGAATTGGGGCTACTGTATGGATGCCCCAGGAAATTTAGCCAAGGAGGGAGAGCACTTGCAGGTTTACCAGTGTGACAGCAACGATGTAGGTCAAAAATTTGTATTGGAGGCCGTTTCTGACTGGGAACAAAACCGTTTTTAAAACTCTCCGTCCATAAAAAAGGGCATCTGTGAAGATGCCCTTTTAGGGTGCTTCCCTACCACCTATCTGCAGCGCCTCAACAACCACCCGCGGAAGCCCCAAATACCTCACACTGTAAAAAGAGCTCACCCTCACTCTGGGCAAGCGACATTGGCACCGATCAACAGATACTATTGCGCGCCGATAGTACGGTAGCGCACTGGGACCTGATGGTACTAATGAATCACCTAGCGGAGGAGGTGGAGGAAACTCCTAAATCTATTGAGCAACCGAAACTCGCCCTGCAAGGGGATACAACCGACGATGCCAATGATGATACAGTGGTAAAGCACAGCTTCTCTAGCTACCAAGGTAACCGAAGCGGAGCTCGTCGTTGGGCATGGCTGTTCCAGTCGAGTTTTTATACGTTAACAAACCGCACAGTACTCTCGAGCCCCCCGTATTTCCACTAGCGACACCTCCTGCTGATACCTTGAAGCAACTGACCAAACGAACACATATACATGCTGCAAATATAGCGATGTCGTAATGAGCCAAACTTTGAGCTCCTTAATGAAAGAATCCACTAAAGACAGCACATTGCCCTACACGCCGCCATTGGCAAAGGGCTGGATGCACTAGCTACGGGGTGCCGCCGCTTGCTTTTACCATTTTCCATATCAGTAGCCTCTATTTGCTCAGTTTCACCATCAGCGGTATCAGCTGCGGCGCTTATGGGATCTGACCCCCTACGGAACCCAAGGAATAGAGACACTCGTAATTTTTAACGCTATAGTCCCCCAAAATGAATTTCTCTGGGGGCAGAATGTACAACGCTGTACTTTTCATTCACTTGCTTGGTGCAACAGTTTGGACCGGCGGGCACCTAATACTGGCTTGCACAATATTACCCAATGTTTTTCGGGATAAGGACATCGCATTTCTTTCCCGATTTGAGAGCCACTACGAAAAAATAGGCATCCCCGCTCTGATCATTCAGATTCTATCTGGGCTCTATCTCGCTTACACCCTACTGCCAGACTTGTCCCAGTGGTTTGATTTCTCCCACCCAGTTTCTCGCCTGGTCGCCTTCAAACTTATTTTGCTCGCTTGCACTTTCCTACTGGCCATAGATGCAAGACTTCGAATCATCCCAAACCTCTCTAAGAATAACCTTAAGTCGCTTGCCTACCATATTATTCCGGTTACGGTGTTATCAGTTCTTTTTGTTTATGTGGGCATCTCATTTAGAACTGGCTGGCTTTTTTAAGAAATCACGACAAACAACCTATCTGAGAAATTCAAACAATGATTAGACCCGCTGAGCAAAAGGATGCAAACGCGATAGCTACGATATACAACCATTTTATTTTAAACACTTCTGCCACCTTCGAAGAGCAAGAGGTCAGCGAAGATGAAATAATCAACCGCATAAAATTTATTCGGAATTCCAATCTGCCATGGCTAGTGAAACAAATACATGGAGAAGTCATTGGCTATGCATACGCTTCAAAATGGAGGGAGAGAAGTGCCTATCGATTTTCAGTGGAATCAACGGTTTATATTGCGAACAATATGAAATCGAAAGGCTTGGGTACAGAACTATATTCAGCGCTATTTACCCAACTGAAAGAAAGGAATATCCACAATATAATTGGTGGAATCACACTACCCAACCCTGCAAGTGTCGCTCTCCATGAGAAGTTGGGTATGAAGAAGGTTGCGCATTTTGAAAAGGTTGGATTTAAATTTGGCCAATGGCTCGACGTGGGCTACTGGCAGGCCCAGCTAGATTCTTGAACCCACCAACTTGAAACAAGTAAATAGGCAGCCTTTTTAAGCCCACTTGACCCCGCAGGGCAATTTAAAACTACTATATTCCAAATGAATAACACGACGACGCCCCGGCAAACAAGCTTTATTCGAGGAGTGAAGAATATAAGGGCACATAACCAATACATCTCCTGCTCTTGCCTCACACGATACTGCGCCTCCTTTAGCTACAAACTGCCTAACCGCCTCAGCGCCCATCACTCCCTCTCGTTGACTATAGGGCAGCACCCATAGGCAACCATTGTCAATACCGGTATCATCAAGATGCACCCTTAGAGTGATCATTTCCTTTAATACATGCAAAGGAGGCTGCACATGGTGAACCCCATCCTTCAAACTCCAGGGTCCCCACGCAGAGCCATCAAATGGCGAGGAAACAGCTACCGTCTTATCCTGATGCCAGGTAACAAACCAGTTATTCTCCTCATTTTTTTCAAATAGAATGGCTCTCACCAATTGGGCAGGCTTCGATAAGTATGCATGTACCAAGCCAAAAATTGGGCCCGACTTTGCTAATAAAGCGATGGACGAAAATTTCTTTTCTGCGTTACGTATACCACCTCTTCGACTAGCAAGTGTTAAATCTACTAAATTAGTCTGCAGAGCCACTAATTGATTGTCAGACATAACATTACGGATCATGGCATAGCCACACTCAAGCTCACTCACTTTAAATAACCTCACACAACCCACTGAGAAGAACTTGGCCATCAGGCTTCTCTGCTTGTTGGGCGCTTTGGAAAAATTCAAACTCATTTACCTCCATATTCTGCATAGTGCCACCGGATCACGCCCTCCGCTTAACAGAGAGAGAGGCGCAAGCGCTACCGGCATTCCTTTAGCTATAGGGCAAATAGGCTTAAATTACGTAAAAATCTCCCAAAAAAGAAAAAAGTGCCATGGTTCACATTTTTAGCGTGCAATGCGTGCTAAATTTGCTCCATTCAAGTCGAGGTCAGCTTGATTGATAGTCAGATGTTTATACGCTGGCAAGCGCGCTGTAAAGTAGTAAATCCCAACTCATATGATATGTGTCCGATAGGGCCCCTATACTCATCAGCAGACAATTTAGCAGTATGTCCTCCATATTTAAAAGTGAATATTTACTTACAGCTATCACGCTGTAGTAAGTTTCTCGGATGCCGCGTTATTGCAATTATCATTGAGGTTACTCAGCGCCTGGAATTTGATTACAGGCCCCTATCCTCGCCCGCAAATTGCAAGGGGCTATTCATCCCGCGGCACTGCAAGACAGTGTATATAAAGGGCCCAGTTAGAAAAATGGCTTGCGCAATTGTGCTCAATTTTTTTCAGAAGACCCATGCCAGCCATTGCACTAAGAAGGCTAGTGACCTGGCTATCGATGATTTTTAACTTAAAAGATGATCTTACGTACCAGCATACCTTCAACGATGGGCATGGGTGCAACAGACTCAAGAGCTGACTTTTTCCACAACGAAGAGATTTATTTCAATGAGCACTGACAAAAGCAATGACTCCACACCATTTCTAGCAGGCATGAGTGCTGGTGAACAGCAATCATCTCTCTCGAATTCAGGCGCAAAATCAGTGCTGGGGCAGGGGATCAATTTTCGCGGTGAGCTGATTGGCACCGAAGATCTTCACGTAGAGGGCACAGTCGACGGCACCGTTATTATGGTTGGTCACAACCTTTCTGTGGGTACCGGTGGTGCAGTAACCGCTAATATTCATGCGAAAAATATTGTTGTAGAAGGCACTCTGGATGGCGATGCACTTGCCGACGAGCTGATCGAAATTCGCAATACTGCACAAGTGAATGGAAATCTTATTGCACCGAGAATCAAGCTGGATGACGGTGGTAAGTTCCGCGGCTCGATGGACATGGTAGATACCGACTCCGAGATGAAGGAGCGCCATAAAGAGTTCTCCGATCGCCTGGTACACCCTGACCTGCCAGCGACAGAGGACAAGCCCGCAAACCGTGCGCAGAATAACGCTCCCTACGTCTCTAGCAGCACTTCTGCAACTGATTCATCGCGCCTATCTGACACCAGCGATTACTTATTCGGCTCCAAGGAGACCGAAGAGGAAGCTGAGGAAAGCTGAGCTAATAACTTCAGATAATCCTCAATTTAGGCCCCGGCTTTTGCCGGGGTTTTATTTGGTGTGGAAAATATGTTGCAGCATCACTCGTTTGGCACTGCCGCCCTGGTGGATGAGGTCATTCAACCTGGCAGTAAAGTTTTGGATCTGGGGTGCCTGTCATTTGGCACCACACAAACCTTCTTAGAGTTATCCTGCCAGACCTTTATTGAAGATTTACGCAGCCTCCTATTGGAGATTTATGCCGCCGATACACAAAGCAGAGCTGTACAGTTATCAGGACATCTCACAAAAAAGCCACAACGAGTAAAGATCGACATTGTACTCTGCTGGGATCTATTTAATTTTATGGAGCCCGAGCTTATCGCTCGGCTGATCGAGGAAATCCGCCCACACTTAAAACCGGGAACCATTTTCCTCACAATGTTGTATACCGGCACAATGCCCAAAGCTCCAGCAGACTTTAAGCGTTTAACAGGCTTTACATTTAATACTGAACCCCTGGATCTGCAGAAACCCTTACCCACTTATCGCTACTCATCACTGAAGCTGATGAAAACCATGGGGAATTTTTCCCTGCGCTCTTCCCTTTTACATAGGAAAGGCATGCGTAAAGATCTTATCGAGCTGATGTTTGAGTATGGCAATGCAAAATCTCAAAATACGGTGAGAGCGGGAGGCTCCTCCGGAGCAATCTCTGCCTTTAGGAAAACTCGCTTAACAGAGCTTCTCTTTCCCGCTCTCGATACGGCCCTCGCACAAGTTGCACGCTCCCCCGTGAGCAAGATTTTTGATATTGGTCAGAAAGCTGGCCGGAATATACAACAACTCCAACGTTCGGTTGGGGAGCTATTCATCTCCGATCTTTACTCTGCCATTCTCTGGCAGTGCAGCCGCAAAGTGCCGTTTGACGGCGCGGTGCAAGCCGCTTTACGGCAAGCTACGCTGCCCGACAATTTAGACTGTATATTGCTTTGGGATCTACTGAATTTCTTTTCCGCTGAAGAAATACAATCAATCACCAACGCACTATATAACTATCTCAGCGATGGCGGCGTAATGCATTTTCTGCTATTTAAGCAAGAACAACTGCCAATCAATTGTGGTGTATTCGAGATTCAGCCATCGGGACATGTTGGCACCTACATTCATCCATACGGCAATAAGCAAGCAAAATTCCGCACCGTTACCGACGTGGTGAAGTCCCTGCCGCAAATGAAAGTGCTTAACCAGAGCACAGGGCGGATACCTAGCGGGCCCTTTTATCACGAAATAACCATGCAAAAAGTTGTAAAGGATTAATAATGACTCAGTTCTTCTACCACTGGTTGACTAAGTTATCTCCAGAGCAGGTGACCGACACCTTTCTTATCGTTATGCTTGCCCTTGGCGCTGCTGCGTTGATCCTCTATCCCCTAGGTAAGTTTTCACGCTTTGTAAAAGAAACCCCGTCACTCCTCACCGGCCTGGGCATACTCGGCACCTTTATTGGCATTATCCTTGGCATCTACGGTTTTGATCTCGCCAATATTGACACCTCTATCTCTGAGCTTATGCAGGGTTTGGAGACGGCCTTTATGACCAGCATTCTGGGCTTATTCCTCTCTTTGATACTGCGTACTATTTTTCAAGTATTTAGTAAAGAGCTGCCAACCAAAGCGACAGCCGATGATATTTTGCTGGCAATTAATGCTCAACGACAAGATTTATCAAAATTTCAGCACAGCGTGAGTGAGGAAGTACTGCAGTCCCTGAATTCTGTGGTAGAAAAATTTAACCAAGGCCTGAATACTCAGATGGGCGCAAGCCTGCAACAGTTTACTCAACAACTGGAAGCCGTATCCCCTGCCCTACAAGCCTTAATAGATCAGCATGAGCAACATGCGGAACTAGCCACAATCTACCGTGAACAAACCACCTCACTACTAATCGAGATTAATAATGCCCAGGAAAATCTCCTGCAACTACACCAACGCATTACCGAGCTACCCGAAATTTTTAACGTTATTCCTTCACTGGTAGAACAACAGCGCACACACTCAGAGCAGATATCCGTTATGCTCAATGAGCAGCAGGCATCGATTGAGGTGCTGCAAAAGTCGATCCCGGATATAGCACCAAAATTCGAATCCCTCACCCTGGGCATGGATAGAGCCAACCAGCAGCTGGGCACTCAAGTTCAACATCTGATTTCTCTGAGTGAAACCCAGGCCAAGATCTTTGAGCAAAGAACGAATAAAGTGGTGGCTCTTGCCGATGTTCTAACTAATATCGACCCCAATCAATTCTCCAATGTCATTCAAGAGACCGCCAACAGCCACCGCGACTCTATGGTTGAGCTCGCACAACTAATCGCCAAAACCCATCAGCAGATGATCACAGAGCTATCACAGGTGATCACCCGTGATCTGACGAATGCGGACGTAAGCATCAAACGACAGTACGAACTGCTGGACCAGCGCCTGCACAATGAGGTGGAGAGTGTTATGGCCGCGATGGGTGATGCTCTGGGTACTTTAAGCGGCGAATTCTCACGAGATTTCCGCCAGCTGATTCAGCAAATGAAGCGGATTGACACTCAAGTGAAGCAGGCTACCGGAGAGGAGCATGTTTGATCGCGCTCACTCCAACAGCGAATCCAATGAGAGCCAGTGGATCAGCCTATCCGATATGATGGCCGGCCTGATGATGGTGTTTCTCTGTATCGCCGTGTTTGTGATGCGCTCTTTGATTGATGAGCGCGCCAAAATTCGAGAGCTTGCCGAATCTTACCGAGATACCCAACTGGCCATTTACCAGACTCTACAGCAGGAGTTCGCCCACGACCTGGAGCGCTGGGGAGCCTCTCTGGATAAGCAAACCCTTGCTATCTCATTCAATAACAGTGATGCATTATTCAGCACAGGTAATTTTACCCTGAGCGATAATGCGCGCACGATTATGTCTTCCTTTGTACCCCGCTACATTACCGCACTCACGCCTTATATGGATTCCATTGCCGCAATCCAGATTGAGGGGCACACCAGCTCCGAATGGGGAGATCAAACTGCTCCAGAAGGAGGTTATTTTCACAACCTGCGTCTTTCACAGCAGCGTTCACGGGCAGTAATGCAATATGCGCACTCCCTACTTCCACCGACACAAGCTGTGCTCGTTCGAGCTAAGGTCGCCGCCGTTGGCTACTCTTCCGCCCGCCCCGTAGTGGATGCCAACGGTATAGAAGATCCGGATCGCTCACGTCGGGTCGCTTTCAGGGTAGTACGGGATTCGGAAAGCCATATCCTACAAATTCTTGAGGAGGCGTTGTGAAGCTTACCAACTTCCAACAGATTCCAAAGCGCAGCCCCCAAGTACCACAATCTATACTTAAGGCTGTGCCGGCATGTTCACACCCGCCGCACACCAGTGTGAACAAGTCACCCATTCGCAGACCTAAAAAACCGTTATCATCTATCGACAAACCAAACCGAAACAGCCTGGCCGTGGCTATTCAATCGGGTATCCAACTGGATTCTTCAGACCTCGACAAGCTCGCCTGCGGCTGGCGCTATCGGTGTATTCCAGTCTTTGTGTTTGGACTGGAGCAATCTTCGTCAGCACAAGAAGGCTCTTTCGGGCAAATTCATATCTCACCAAAATGCCCAGTGGCAAGTAATTACCAGGGCACACTTTGGGCCAGTAGCGACTACAGCGCCGCGGGCAAAGCCTTTCCGCAGGACCCGCTAAAGCCTTGCCCTCATTGCCTACGCCACCTGTATAGCTTAAATATTGCCGAGTTAGTGCGCAAAGACCGCTTTGGAAATCTTACGGATATTGATTGGCTAAACTATGCAAGATATTTTTCCAGCTCTATTTTTGACCAGTACCCACTATTCTGGAAAAACGGCGAACGCCCCCAGAAAGTACGCGCTCTATTCACCACTGACACGGCTGAATATGCCTGCGCCATTTGCCAGTGCCATGTAAAAGCTAGCGATTGGGCATTGAACCCAGAGCTCGCAGAGCGCAGTGGAATCCCCAGAGAAATTTGCCTGCTCTGTGCCGAACGACGTGCGCGCGCAGTCATAATGGCACCACCACAAGCGGCCCTGCGCGCGGCAACACTGCGCTACGAATCTCTCACCAAACAATTAGGCAGCGAACCACAAGCATCCTGGGCAATCGCCGAGCAAGTAGTTCCGGCAGCTTGGCTGCCATTGGTACAGAAGCTAAAAACCCTAATGGGACCACCCAAGGTCTTCCAGTTAATCTCCCCAAAGGTACTCGCGGTTTTATGCTGGCCCAGTATGGGGCGGGCGATCATTGCCGATAACGCTAAAGAGGCAACAATCCCCCAAAACTATTCGATATGGCGTAAAGCTCAAATTGAGCAGGAGTTGGGCCTAAGGAACCCCTGAATTGCGCCGTAACATCCCAGCGGAATAAAGACTGCAGATGTTAGGTGCAGCCCACTGTAATAGCCTTAAGGCCTTTACAATCGTACAACTCAACAGAGGCGGGCTTTAGACTCGCCCGCCGAACTTTAAGAGTTACCACGGCATCCTAGATTGCCAACATAAGTGACACACGTTTACCCACCAAAAATTCCAGTGGGCTCAAGTAATTTAACACCTTCC
>NZ_CANMKV010000040.1 GCF_947498635.1 uncultured Microbulbifer sp.
TGTGGAAGCTTACTAGCCTACAGCCAGCTGGCCTCTCTCGCTATTGCCAAGTGTGTCGGTTGTTATGGGAATCTAGGCAATACTTTAGTGGGTAGAGTAGCACCTGCTGGACTTAGACTATTAAACCTGTGCGGATATTGTGAAGCACATTACCCGCTCAATAATGGTGTTCAAAACGTGACATTAGACCTTGCCTATCATGGTATCAATCGCCGAAACACCTATCGGTGGCTTGCCCTCAACAAGGCTAGGGTGATCATCATTAATCATCCAATTCATTATTTACTCGTGTCGACTTACTATTGGGACACTTGTTGCATTTCTTGTCTTTCCGGTGTAGGTGCCTATAAAGGACTCCACTAACCAGCGTATTCGCCTAAGTATGGAGATAAATATTCTCGTGAATAATCCGTTGCTCTCGATCCTCAAGTAACCAACTAGAGACCAGCTCAGGGCTCCACTCTAAGCATACTGAACTCAATGAGACCGATCATTACTGACGTCATTTTGATTGATTTAGCCGTATTTTTATGACACAACTTCACCTTTTCCTACCTAGTCAGCAATGCACTACAGAGATGATCCAAGCCTTAAAATGATCTTCCCCTCCCAAACCACCTAATCACACCCATCGAAAGTAAACATAAGAAACGATCTATGTTCAATGTACTTTCGACTCTCTCTAAATTTTTCAGCAAAAAAACCTATTTAGGGAAACTCAGTTAATCATGCAATACTTTTGCATACTCACCCTTGTCGGCCAGTAACACCCTGGCACCACTTGACATCCCATATATGGAAATCTACTTTAAGTCTATTAGCATTCGATTCCGCTCGTTGAAATCGACGCATAAAATAATTATGCATTCGCAAAATAAAAATCAATATTACATTAATCTGTATTTCAACCATGGATTACCAGTGAATCATACCGATATGCCCAAGAAAAAGCAGACAGAACTTGCAAAGAAGGCTTCATTTGATGACATTCCAGACTTTGCATTCAACCCAAAAGATGATTGGGTGGAGGTGTTTCAGAAGGGGCTAAAGAAAATTGATTTTAATCATAAGTGCATTTATGAAGTGGGAGTTGGCATAGGGACTAATTTATTTTTTTTGCTCGACAACTTTCACCCACACTCTATCTATTTCAGCGATATCGACGCTCGATTAACGCACCGCGCCTATAAGAACTTAAGCTTTACACACTCAGAAAAACTACCAATTTGCAAACCGATACATGGTGACATCGATCTTATTGAAACAAAACTATCCGACAATGAAAACCACTCTTTAGATTACATTATTGCATGCATCCCTCAGGTTTTTAACGATAAAATAGACAAGCAACCACCTGACTTTAATGCGCATTTTTATCGAAAACACTCTCTCAAAAAATCTCCTTACCATAAACTAGGACTAGATCTAAATTATTCCTTATTGAAATTTGCCAAGAAGAAATCACCTAAAGCTGAGGTGATATTAAATCTTAATTGTCGCTTCGGCGTAACACCCTTGTTACAGTTGTTTATTGATAGCGGCTATATGCCAAACCTGCTTTACCAAGCAAGAGTAAAGCAATGCATGACAACTGGATTAGATTTTTTTGTTGAAGCGGAAAAGCAGGGATTAAATTGTGAGTTCTACAATAACCCTCACGCCCGCACACCGATTAGCGCACATGAAGCGGAGAAATCAATTAAATATGGCCCTATTTACCATTCAGTAGCAGTAATTCGAGGGAAACCAAACTAAAGCCACCTAAAATGGATACAAATAATGGCTGTTGATAACATTCAACATGAGACTTCAATAAAAAAAAGCCAACGCTTCCTATCAATAACTAACCCAGCAACTGAGGAAGTTATTGGGCGGGTGGCAATATCTGATCCATCCGAGGTCAACACTGCAATTAAGCGCGCTAATCTAGCCTTTACTAAATGGCGCCTAACAACCCCCATAGAGCGCGCTAACGCGCTTAGTAAATTAGCAACTTACATTGATCAACACTCTCGTGAACTTGCGGGCATTGAAAGCCGCAATACCGGCAAACCAATTAAATTGGTTTTGGAAGAGGAAATACCTTCCATTGTTGATTGCTTTCAATATTTTTCAGGAATTTGTCGCAATACAATGGATGTATCATCAGGGGATTACATCAAAGGGCATACGAGCCTAATTCGGCGAGAGCCATTGGGTGTTGTTGCACTAATTGCCCCCTGGAATTATCCACTTATGATGGCTGCCTGGAAATTAGCACCAGCGCTGGCTGCAGGCAATACAGTAATTTTCAAACCTTCGGAATTAACACCACTAAGTATCCAATACTTAACGGATGCATTTTCTGAAATTTTCCCAGCTGGTGTCATCAACCTAGTTTATGGTGAGGGGAACATAGTAGGCAGTTTACTCGCAGCATCAGATATGGTCCAGCATGTCTCAGTGACAGGCTCATTTTCAACAGGACGTGAGGTATTAAGGCAGGCAGCCAGTAATGTTAAAGCCACTCATCTTGAACTAGGTGGCAAAGCACCAGTAATAGTATTTGATGATGCCGATATTGATCAGGCGGTAGAGGCAGTAAAGTTTTCCGGATTCTACAACACTGGGCAGGATTGCACAGCGGCCTGCCGCGTTTATGTGCAATCGGGTAGTTTTGAGACCTTTACTACCAAATTAACCGATGCAGTAAAGTCATTAAAGGTCGGTGATCCACTAGATCCCTCTACTGAAGTTGGCCCCTTAATCAGTGCTCATCAGCGACAGAATGTGCATGCATTTATTGAGAATTGTCGACAATCTAATTCTGGAAAAATCGCTCTAGGCGGTCACTTCCTGAATGACAAAGGTTTCTATTATGCACCAACCCTGATATTAGGCTGTCGCCAATCCGATGCTGTAGTTCAAGAAGAAATATTTGGCCCGGTAGTTACAGTCATGCCTTTCTCAAGTTTTGAGGATGCCCTAACCCTTGCCAACGATTGCCGATATGGATTAGCTTCATCAATATGGACAAATGATATACGTAAAGCCATAGCTGGCGCTAACCAAATGCGTTTCGGCTGCACATGGATTAATACGCATCTGACTTTTTGTAATGAGATGCCCCATGGTGGATTAAATCAGTCAGGTTACGGTAAAGATTTGTCATCCTATAGCCTCGATGAATACAGTATCGCAAAACATATAATGATAAAATATGAATAGCATACCCCAGCCTACTACTAACCTAATGTTGGCACATCCTTGGTGGCAACGTGAAGACTTAAAGTATATCAATCGAAGATTGTACTTAGCCGGTCAATCACTCGAACAGATTGCTAAACAGGTCGGAACACCGACATTTGTCTATTCAACCCAACGTATTCGAGAGAATATCAAACGCTTGCGGGTGGCTCTTAGCCAAACTGGCCTGGAATTTGATATCTACTACGCGATGAAGGCCAATCGGAACCCGTCAATCCTAACACATTTAGCAGCCAATGGAGATATCGGCATCGATGCTTGCTCACCGAAAGAAGTCTTGCGGGCCATGTCTTGTGGTTTTAGTGCTGAAAAAATCTCATTTACTGGTACTTCAGTTTCCATGGATGATTGGAATTTTTTATATCGCCAGCAAGGGATAAAAATTAACTTGGATTCTTTGGCTGCTCTCAAAAACTATGGTGCGTATGGCAAAGGAAAAAAAGTCGGCATTCGTATTAATCCAGCACTAGGCCTAGGATATAATGATAATACCCTTCTACGATACAGCGGTACTGAAGTAACTAAGTTTGGCATCTATCAAGAACAGCTCGATGAAGCTATGGCGATTGCCAGATTCTATGACCTTAAAATATCCCGTGTACACTTTCATACAGGGTGCGGATACCTGAACCAGCAGCTGCCGGTATGGGATGAGATACTTGCTGCGAGCCTGGAATTTATCGACCGTCTTGGAAACATTAATGAAGTCAATCTTGGTGGAGGCTTGGGCGTACCTCATACCTCTAATGACGCACCACTAGACTTAAGTAATTGGAAAAAGATAATTCATCGCCACTTCAAAGGTAAAAATATTAGAATTGCAATTGAACCTGGCGATTATCTTCTAAAAGATGCAGGCGTTTTACTACTACAAACTGTGTATCTAGAACCAAGACGTGACAAATTTTTTCTGGGTGTCAATGGCGGCTTTAATTTGGCTATAGAGCCAGGATTTTATCAAATGCCCTGCGAACCGACCCCATGCGTAATAAAAGGGAATAAAAAAATTAAGGTCACTATTGCTGGAAATATCAACGAATCAGTTGATATCTGGGCGAAAGACATTGACATCCCAGAAATGGATACTGGAGACACTCTTGTATTGATCAACGCCGGCGCCTATGCATCAGCGATGAGCTCAAACCATTGCATGCGCGGAGAATTTAATGAAATTGTAATTCCTTAATAACTGAAATGCCATAAGGAAAATTCTTATCATGAATGAAGTATTCGACATTTCCAATGAAAGTAAAGAATTAAAAAGAAATGATCAAGCGTATTTATTGCACCCCTGGGGAACCTTATCAGAAAACACCAATGACGAACCTATGATTATTGAAAGTGCTAACGGTGTTTATGTCACTGATAGTGATCGCAATCAATACTTAGATGCCATTGGTGGTATGTGGTGCATGACTCTGGGCTACGGTAATGAAGATCTAGCTCTGGCCATGCAGGAGCAAGCTGTCCGCATGCCTTATTACACCCCTTTTGGTAGCATGAGCAATATCCCAGCGGTGCAACTTGCAAAAAAGCTTGCTGCCTTGGCCCCAGGGGATTTGAATATTGTCCATTACACTAACTCAGGCTCCACCGCTGTAGATTCAGCCATTCGCTTTTGTCATTACTATTTCAATGCGACGGGGAAAGAGTCAAAGAAAATTATTCTATCTCGCAAAGATGCGTATCATGGCAGTACATATCTTGGGGCCTCCTTATCTGGGAAAGCATGGGATCGAACCTGCTTCCAATATATGGATACTCTCGTACATCACCTTAGCTCCCCTCATAGCTATCGACGGCCACCACACATTGCTGAGGAGAATTTTTGCAATTACCTATTGAATGAGATGGAAGAAGCCATACAGCAACTGGGGGCAGACAATATCGCCTGTTTTATCGCTGAGCCAATACTTGCTTCTGGCGGTGTTATTGTGCCGCCTAATGGATACCATCAACGTGCACAAGAGTTAATGAAAAGACATAATATTTTGTTTGTCAGTGATGAAGTGGTAACAGGATTTGGAAGGCTGGGCCATTTTTTTTCATCGAAAATACATTTTGGACTTGATCCAGACATCATCATTACGGCAAAAGGTTTAACGTCAGGTTATGCTCCTCTGGGTGCGATCATTCTCTCAGAACATCTAGCGAGAGAAATAAAAGAAACACACCTTAAAAATCCAGTTTTTACTAATGGCTACACTTATTCAGGCCACCCAATTGCGTGCGCCGTAGCTTTAAAAAACATCGAACTCATGGAAAAAATGGCGCTTTGCGAACACGTTCGGTCGATTGGGCCTTATTTTATCGAACGCCTACAAGAATTAGAAAAATACCCCATCGTTGGCGATATTCGGGGACATCATTTAATGGCCTGTATTGAATTTCGTGCAAGCAATGCCTATTCACCGATTCCGACACTTGAAGATATCGCAATAGCACAAGCAGTTGACACCCACTGCCAAAGATTAGGCTTACTAGTAAGGCCCTATGAAAGCCTATGTATTCTCTCTCCCCCTCTTATCATCAATGAACAGCAAATTGACAGTATGATCAATATTCTCCAGAACGCAATTGAAGAGACGATAAAAGAAATGGATTGACTTTATATTTAGAAAAACCCATAAACTTACAAATTAGTACAGTGTATGCGCTCAGAATTAAGCTGGCTTGGCGTTATCGATATTTAGAATCTGACAGCTTGGCTTCAGGCTTTTCATTTATGCCTTTAAAACTAAACCCTAAAGCTCCTCACGGAATCATTGCTGATAAAAAGTATTGAAACAGAAAATCCAATCAAGCAAAGAAAAGCGTCCACACTGAAAATTCGGAATATGCCAGTAGCTATATCAGGGGATATGGCCAAAATTGTAGCATTAACACCTAGTCCCAGCGCACCTCCTATATACTTAAACATATAAATAATTGATCCGGTACGACTTGACTCCCCTGGAGTTACCGCAGTAATAGCCGCGGTGATAATTGCTGGGCTATAAACGCCAATACTTGTTCCGACCAACAATAACCCAGGGAGATAAGCCACATAATTAACTTCCCCCTCCAAGTCTGAAAGCATAAATAATCCTGCGCACATTCCCAATGCTCCGCCACAAATTAATATCTTCGCCCCCAATTTTTCATGTAAGACTCCAGAAATAAGCGCAAAAACACCAGATGCCGCCATCAAAGGTAGCAAGGCAAAACCCGCCTGTAAGCTAGTATATCCATGTACCTTTATAAAAAGCTGAGGGATATAGAAGAGGGTTGAAAAGAAGGCAACGGCAACAAAAAGCATACTTAGCGCTGACGCCATAAAGCTGCGATTAACCAGCAACCTAACTGGCATCAACGCATTATCCTTAGTCCAAAATTCAATCAAAACAAAAGCGCTTAAAAACACGAATGAGAGGGCAAGAAGACTGGCGATAATGTTATTCCAAAATCCGATCTGCTCTATTTCATCCATTGCCAGCAAGAAACAAAATAGCGCCACAGAAAGAGTGAGCACCCCCAAATAATCTATACCTTTACTTGGCCTATTTACATTATCTGAGGGGTATTTACTCCAGCAAATAATCATAATCAAGATTGAAAGAGGTATATTGGAAAATAAAATCCAGCGCCAGCTTAAGTAATCTGAAAATACACCACCAATCACTGGGCCAAACGCACTAGCTAATCCAGTGACGGCCAAAATCAACCCCCCAGTCTGCCCCGCACGCTCTTTGGGCATTAAGCTATATGCCATTCCAAGAATGGACGCCCACGCTAAAGCACCACCAACCCCTATAAAAGCACGCGACAAAAGTAGCAACCACACCTTTTCTGCCATACCGCCCAAAAGAGAAAAAACAGCGATGACTGCAATACCAATTAGAAATATTCTTTTCCGCCCATATATATCTGCTAGATTTCCGCTAGTAACTATTAATACGCCAAAAACAAGAACATAGGTATTGACAAGCCAATGACCCACCGCAATACCAACTGAAAAAGATCCCTCAACTGAAACTATTGACGTGGAAAAAGCAGAAAAATCATTACATACTAGAAACACAGCAAGTAAAAGAACAAACAGCCCCCAATAATGTAACGCTGAAAGTGACCCCCTAGTTGATTCCATAAGTTATTTCACAAGATGAATTTTTGATCGCACGGAAAATGTTGTAGCTTTCAATGTCAACTGTAACATTCAACGCCAATAAAACCTGCAACACTCCCCTGAACTACAAGATACTCAACATTTCGGCAAAAGTGCGACACATTTTAGTTACACTTTGCGCCATAAGTCTCGCCAAAACTCCAACACCCTGCTGCAATGAATACGATCAAATTTGAAACGAGGACCATTAAGCAAAAACCCTGATGCTTAATCCTTTTTTGAGGGAGCACCTGAAACAAGCAATCCATAAACTTACCAGCTGACTAGCGCCACAAAACTCAAAAAAAATGTGTGTAGCTTCCTATACCCTTCTAATGATAACGGCAGTCATTCCAAAACACTTTTCTATAGATGCTTACCGGAAAAATCGACCTTATAACAACTGTCCATTGTCTCTATATTTATTATCTTTAATGGCAACTTGCTGTAATAAACTTGTGAGTAGAGGTCTCTCATTACGAGAATTAATACTATAAAAACCATATTCAGATAATGCTCAACTCAAAATATAACAAACATAGCTTAAAAGATATGGTTCAACCTTGAATTAAAACAATACACAAATAAGATAAACAATAACAAACAATTAGAATAAAAAGCAGAAACACCATGATTTACTACTATATCCTTTCCCGAACTGAGAAAAACTGATCCAATCCACGACCCAAGGAGGCCTGGATGCCACAGCCAAATGTGCGTCCCAGCGAGACTTATTTAACCCTATTAAGGTCTCAGTTCGATTTACTGCCAGCCTACAGGGTTCAAAACCCTGCCCTTCATAGATTATTTCGGGAAGCACTGGCGATTCAAAAATCGCTCCTGACCTTCTCCTGGAGCCAGCTAGAGCAGCAGGCACGCCGATGCCTAGGGTTGGGGTATGCCGAGTTTCGCGGCTTACAAAGCCGCGGAGACAAATCATCGATGCTGCAACAGATCGACCATCGGATGGGATTGGAATTTCTGTTTGTATTACGCGGTATTGCCATCAGCGACCGTCGTGATCAATTTGCAAATAATTTTGAAGAGGGTCTCCAACAGAGCGATCCCAGCGGCCGACTCGACAGGCTATTGACAAAGGCTGAAGAGATGGTGGGCGCGGAAATCCCCGAAAGTACCGTTGAGCGATTGCGGGCAAGATTGGCAGGCATCGAGACAAGAGCGGATATCCAGGCATCCATGGAGAGGCTAGCAAATGGTGAGACGGACAATATCGGTCTACTCGACGCCTATCTTCCCAATAAAAATAAGTCCTTAAATCCAGGTCTGGCAACCCACACCGATGCTGTAATTATGTGCCTTAGCCGGGGCCTGCTGGCCTTGGCGCATGCCCAGTTTAATAACGCCTTGAAGGCAGGGGAGCATAAACCTGGATTTTCAGCGGCTGACATCCGCGAAGTGAAAAGTGTCACGCATGCATTTTCCAGTTTCCTGCAGGGTGGGCAAAAGCAGGTTTACAGTGCGCTCTTGGTTGGAGATCCACAGAACATCACAAACGCCTCACTATTATTTGCCGGAGAAATCGAGAGAAGATTACCGGCACTCGCAGGGGCTCAGGCGGCGATGCACACTGTCATTCAGGCGCTTTTACAGAGAAATAGCGGCGGCTTGGCAGAGCGGCTCGGGGATATCGCGGTCGACGCTCATTTTCTAACCCGCAAGGCCATTGCCTGTCACACAGCCTGCTACCGGCTTGCCGCCAGCGCTTGCGGCCTGGACACGCCAAAAGATATCAGGGATCTGCAGAAAAACATCGCCTCCATATCCTTTACCACCCCCCTTCCCAATGGCAAGAATGTGGAACTTGCTAAGCTGAACAACGATTTTGAGGGGGAGTTTGTTGAGGTTCGGGGTTTTATACAGGAGGTCACCTCTCCACCCCAGGAAGGTGGCATGCTATTAAGCCATCTCAAGCTGCAAGACCCCTCCAGCGGTGCCGAAGCGAATGCGGTGGTGCGCTTCTCTCACCTGCCTCACGCGGGTGTTACCAAGGGTGCTTTTTGTAGACTCAGCGGTACGTTTAAGAAAAGCTCGAGCCTGCTGAGCGGTAGGCCCGGCGTGGAGGTAGACGCATTAGCACTGGCCGACCTCGGTAAAAATAGCTTCGATGTCGCTTTTATGCGGCTGGCAAATCGCTGGTTCCAACCCTGGCGAAGCAATGCAAATCTTTACTGGTCTCTTGGCGCCCAAAGTGCCGAAGGCAGTGACGTGGCTGCCCAGGGTGCCGCAGAGCTGCTCTTTACCCCGTTGATACGCTAACAGGAGATTCACCATGCCACCGGATGACGGCTGTTTATCGGAACAGGAAAGTGTCGAAATCAAACTGTTAGAGCTGGAAGTGTTGCTCGCGATGGCACAACTGGCTAAGGCTGAGTGGCACGCTGCCAAAGAGGCTGTGCGAGCTGAATGCCTGGAGACCGCTATTCCCAGCCTTCCCAACCTGCATCAAAAAGATGAAATGGACATGCCTATTGAGCCCATGGATCACGCGGTGGCCGAGTGTATTGAAACGCACCCCGATGTCTTTGCCGCATGGGATATTTTTGAACAAGTTGCGCTGGAACTTGAAGTGGAGCTGGAAGACATGCACGGCTTGCTTGATGAGTGGAAGTCCTGCTCACATGCGCTCCACGGAGGAGCGCCTCTCAGGTAATTCACTGAATGCGGTTTATTGCCAACTTACGTCGTCAAACCCTCGATGCTTTCGCCAGCCATCTTGTCTCAGCTGATGGCTACCTGCTATCCGCCCATCGCATAACAAATCCCAACCTGCAACTGGCTGTTGAGGTGCGCAACAGGGGCCTGCCACTCTTTGCCGATAACGGCACAAAGCAGCTGATCGACTCGGTCATTGCAAAATTTTCACAAAGCGCCCGAGCAGTGACCCTCGAGGTCAAAATGCTGCGCCGTCAGCTCGGCCACCTTCCCCGCGGTCGTGAAGTTCCACTCAGTCTGCGCAAACAAGCAGACGCCCTGGCCGAATCGGTACTTACCGATTGCACCGAACGTTCGGAGTCTATCGACACCAACCAGCTGATTCAACGCCAGCTCTCTATGAACCCCACTGACCTGATCGCCCAGGAGGATTTCACCAGTACCTGTTTGGTAGCCCTGGACCTGGAACGCGAGATCACCGGCTGGAGCGTGGAGCGCATCGCCGCGCGTAACCGTCGCAGTTTAAGACTCTGGCAAAAGGTAGCCGAGCATCGTTTATGCCAGGGGCTCACAACGTATGCCGTACTGAGTGCAATGGATTACAACACCGCCCGCCATGCGGGGCAACTCGCCGCAGAGGCCGGTGTATCATCGGCAGCCATGGGGCTGGCCGGCGTTTGTGGCGATCTCAACGCGACAGACTTTTACGTGAGTGGCCGGGCCTCATTTAAGCTTGCTCGGCCAGTTCCGCGCCGTTATGTGCGTCTGGCACAAGTGCTCAAAGGTATCGCAGAGGGGTATCGTGATCGCAACGCAACCCTGCAAAGATTTCACTGCCTGGGCCTGGGCGCTCCATCGTTACTGCCGATTGCCGCCGCGGCCCTACCGGCAGAAACAACGGTCACCGCAGATGCCACCAGCCCTATCCATGCCGCGGCAAAAGACCGGGTACTTTACGATCCGGAAAACTTCGGCGACCGGGCCAGCACCAAAGAAATCGTTGAGCGTATTTTGAATGGCGGCAACTGGCCATTTCTCAGCCCTTTCACAAAGTCCTTTAAGCAAAGATTTGGTCACGACCCTGAGGGCGCCCGGCGCTGGTGGACCACACTCGGGAATCCGAGTATTTCAAGAGAAATTTTGCGCGAACCCAGCGATCTGACCTCGTCACTGCCCTTATTTTGCGAAGCAGACCAACAGGTTCGACCAATCGCCCGAGATACCTGGATCGCCCACAATCACTGGGTTCTCGGTGAACTCACTGAAGGCCGTAGTGGGCCACAAAGACGTGAATTTGCCCACCGAATTATCGACCACTGGCTGGATGGCCCTTTAACCACCACCAGCCGGGGCCTTGGCGTCGCTAAAAGAATTCTTTTGGACTAAGCCCCTGAAAGAGAAAAATCAACTATAAAAATGGTTTTCGTTATCAGGCCGATTTTATCGCGAGTCCCGCAACAACACCCCACACCCAGTTAAAGAACAATACAAAAATTGGAGTAAGTATTCCTAATTCAAACCCGGCTATCCCGCTGCCGGTCATCATTGGGAAAACGACAAATAGCTGAAAAACCGAAGGCAGTAAACTCAAGATGGCCCCTTTTAACAGCAAATTTGATGACTTAAAAGGAAGGAAGAAAAACAGTCCCCAAATGCCGCCCCAGACAATCCTTGGGTAGAGCCATTCAGCAGATAAGGCGGGAGCAATAGAAACACCAAGGGCAGCAGTAATACCAAGGACCCCAAATAGCCAAACCATTAAGCTATTTGCCAAAGCGCCCAAGCAGCCCGCGGCAAAGAAAATCAGTAGTTTTTTCATTTTTAATCTCTGGGTGCCAAATAGTGGAATTCATCACTTACATCTCCCCCCCCAAAATAGCAAATATTCAAGCCCACCTACGTAAAAATTAACTCTGAACAGTCGTACTTTTCAAATACAACGATGATCGGAATAAGCCGCACAGGAAAATAGACTTATATAGAACCAGCAAATGAAAGGGCTCACCCCTTTGATCCTTTCCGCCTCCAGACCAGAGACTCTAAATGGCATCTCATGCTTTTATGAAAAAATCTCGATTTTCAAAACGCAAAACAAACTTATCTTGAATACCATTTTGTACCAATTAGCAGTGCGCAAAAGCCTCTATTAGGCGCTCAAAAATAAATATTTTGAGCGACATAACCTCCAAGCAAGAAAACATTTTCAAAGTGAGAACCAAGCCCTCAACTGATCGGATTGGCAACCTGCCGCGACAGAAAATACCTATCATTTAATCCAATGAATTCCTGTAATACACAAGTGGTACATTTATGGTGCTTGGCACCAGAAATTAAAATCAAAATAGGAATACGTACTGATGAAAGTACCTGTAGTAGGAATGCTATACCCGATTTTTTTAGGATTGGCGATACATTCGACCAGTGCAAATGCGCAGTCTTTTGATGAAAGCGCGTATCAAGATAGGCAACTGCAATATATTGAGGAGGGGGTTTCTTCCACCAATGATACCGCTGTAGTCCTACAGGCGTACACTGGCGATGAACTTAACTGGGAAGCACTGAACAAGAACTTGGATGTCCTGCGCAATGGCGGGAAGAAGAATTCAGACTTCACTCTTACCCGGCTGATTCGCATCCTGTTTTTCCGCCCGGAAATTAAAGACGAACTATTTGCCGCCCTGGACGGATACCAATTCTGGTTCAAAGAAGGTGGCACTGGCGATCATGTCTTCGCCTCAGAAAACCATATGATTATGTACACCTCTGCCCAATATCTCCTGCAGGAGAAATACGGAGTATTTGAGGATGACAGAACTTATAAGCGCTTAAAACGCTACCTGGAAGTAAAAAATCAATATGGCTTCTATGAATTTTACTCCCCGGTCTATTACCCCTACACCCTATCCGCGTTACTTAACTTGGTGGATTTTTCCGAGGACGCAGAAATCCGCGAACTGGCCACAGGGGCTGCACAGCGCCTGCTGCAAGACATATTGCTGGTTACCAATGACCAGGGCATTCTTTTCTCAGCCGCCGGCCGCAGTAATGACGGCTACCGCAGGAATGGCTCCGGGGGCAACATCAACCGCATCATTTACCTGTTAACGGGCCTGGGCAAAGAGTCAGTAAGAACCCCAAGCCCCGCAGGGGTAATGCTGGCCACCTCCGGCCTGGAGATTAGCGACGAAGTCTTCGAGTATTTCGGTAAAGACCTGAATATGAATTACTCGGTAGGCCACTCTCTCGGCGATGCCAGAAACAGCCTCTATGCCGACTTCCCCCGTGAAGAGCGCGTCCCCTTCTACTGGAGCCAGGGCGCCTACTTCCATCCCGATGTCGCCGCCGACACCGCCTGGTTTGCCAGCAAATATCAGCTTGAAGGGTATGAAGGCCTGAAAGCATTCGATCAATTCCTGGGGCTCTCTGAAGCCGCCGCCCCCGCCGCCGCCAAAGCTGGCGCCGTGTTCAGTCGCAGCTCGGTGCTCTCCAGCGCAAACTTCTCCATATACAAGGATGGCGGTGTGATGATGCATTCCATCCAAAATTACTGGGGTGGCCGCCAGGGTTACCAGCAGACTCCCTGGATTGCCACCACCGGCACCCAATCAGTCTGGGCGAAGGTTGGCGATGGCAATAGCACCATGCAGAACGATCATCTGCCCAAGATCAAGCAGGTCAACAATGTCGCGGTGATCCAGTACAACCCCTACCCGGAAATTGAACTGTTCCACTCCGGCGGCTCCAACGTGGCCCTGCAATGGCCGGAAGGCTTTGCAGAGGAAAAACGCAGCGGCAATTGGAAGTTTGGCAAGGAAGACGATGGTTATATCGCCGTGCGTTATCCCTGCGGCAATGGCGACTCCAACACTGTCACCTGCGACTGGAACGAGCAGACCTGGGTAGTCATTATGGGAAGCGAAGCGCGTTACGGCAGCTTTGAAGCCTTTAGCCAAAAGGTGCTCAATGAAGTCAGCTACGATGCCGACTGGGAATGGCACGGCTCTTTCTGGAAAGGCACGTTGAAATATGTGTACGACTCAGACGTCAAGTTTGATGGAACCGATATCAGCTTGACCTGGTAATTCCGCGCTCAGTCACTTTCGGGGAGGGTCCCCTCCCCGAAAGCCTCCACTCCCTTAGCAATAACCCTCACCAATCAATCCCAAATTGCATTACCCAAAAAAAGTCCCCCAAGCCAAGAGATAAAGCAGTATCAATCTAGTTGACTCTATCAACCAAAAAACATAAAGTTGACAAAGTCAACCAAGCAACGATGAGTTCATAGTGGCCTATCCCGTTAATGAAGCCTTACATCAACTGATTCACGCCTACAAAAGGCGGCTGCGCACAGCCACTCAAGCGCAGAAAATAGACCTTCCGGTTAATCACCTTCGCGTGCTTAAGGGGGTCTGCAAGTGCCCCCAGAGTACCGCCCGCACAATTTCGCAGCGAATGAACCAGGATAAGGCCCAAGTTACACGGGTACTGAACGAACTGACGCAGTCCGGGTTGATCGAGAAGGCTGAAAATCCGAACGATCGGCGCAGTCAGTTTCTTATTCCCACAGTGGCAGGGCAGCGAACCCTCGAAAAAGTGAACGCCCTGGAATCAGAAGTTGCAGGCGAGATGACCCATAACCTCAGTGACCAGGAACTCAAAGTGTTTACCCATATCGCCAATGTCATGATTCAAAACTTGGCCGAAGATTCCGCCAAAGACTAGGAGATCCCAATCCAATGGCTGACAAACGCACATATGAATTGACTGTCGTACGCCGTGTAAAAGTCTCAGAACACATGTTACGAATTACTTTGGGGGGCAATACACTTGAGTCCTTTCCCTCAAACCAGGAAAGTGCCTACATCAAATTCGTTTTCCCGCAGGGCGCAGGGGAACGACCGCTGATGAGAAGCTATACCATCAGACATCAAAGAGAGACGGAAATCGATATCGATTTCGCTTTGCACGATCACCAAGGGCCAGCCTCAAACTGGGCGGTGAACGCACAGCCCGGTGATCGGATCTTGATTGGTGGACCTGGCCCCAAGAAACTTATTAATCACCAGGCAGACTGGTTCCTACTCGCCGGCGATATGACTGCCCTGCCCGCCATCAGCGTTAACCTCGCTGAACTGCCCAGCACGGCCAGTGGGTTTGCCGTTATAGAAGTGGCAAGTGAGTCAGATATTCAGGACTTGGTACATCCAGAAAACCTGCAACTGCACTGGGTAATCAACCCCACCCCCACTGGCGCGCTTCTGCTCCCCAAGATTCAAACCCTACCCTGGATGAAAGGTCAACCCGCCATCTGGGCCGCTTGCGAGTTTGGCAGCATGCGTACTCTGCGAAAATTCTTTAAGCAGGAGAAAGAAATTTCCAAGAACCACTTTTACATATCCAGCTACTGGAAACTCGGGCAATCGGATGAAGGGCATAAGATTGCTAAAAAGCGGGATAATGAACAGGCTGCGGGGATGGATAAATAGCGCTCTTTCTTAGCGATGGCTTTGCCGATAGAAAACGGTTGGCACGCAGTAGATATTAAAAAGACCAGCGCGCAGAATGTACTGTATTTTGATTTCTCTACGGCATGGATGCCGAGTAAGAAACGACAGGGGGGCCTTTTCGGTATGCTGCAAGAGAGCTGTATTTTACCCTGGCCTATCCAACCGATACCAATAATCGGCAATAAAGCCCCGCGCATCCACCTGTAGAGCTTGCCGGGATATTTCAGGCACTGCATTTTTACAACGCCACGCAAATATGGTCGCCCGCCCCGTCACTACCGCCGGAATGGCAGCCGATGCCGGATTGCTTTTGCAGTAAGCCACGATCGCCTCGCTCGGCGCCCGAGCAGTGTCCGCTTTTTCTTCACAAGGAAGGTTGGCACCGGCAAAGCAGGCATAGACAGCGCCATCCATACAACGCCAGAAAGTGCCCCCCGCAACCCAATCCCTCGGGGCAGCCGCAGAAATACCCGCCGCCTGGTAAATACCCGATAACACCATCTGTGGTTTGGCCGGGCCGATATAGGGCTCCTGCGGATTATCCGCATTGAGTACTGCCCTGCAATAGCGAACAGGATCGTTAAAAGAGCCCAAATAGCGGCCTTTTTCCTGTTCCGCAGCCGCCAAACCCACAGCACAGCAAAGCCAAAGAATCAGGCTCAAAAGTCGATATTCTTTTCGTCGAAGCATTTTTAACCCCAGTCCCAGGATTGAAAGGCACCGTGAAATGTGTCAAGCCGCTAAAAGGTAGCGCTATCTATAGGATTATCCACCATGATCTAGCGGCCCCTGGACTATCGCCGGTCGCTCAAAAAGACCTGGAGCATCTATAAATCAATCCGTGACACCTCTATCCGTGACACCTCTAAAAGACCCGCAGAGGCATTGCCAAATGATTCCAAACCCCCTCACAACACCCACAAGTCACTCCATTCCGCGCAGAGCCACCCATTGTTGCTGACGGGCCCGCACTAACCGCACACTCAAATACTCTTGACGTCTCCTGGCAGCTAAATCACCATCGCCACCATTCACGACCAAACCAGGGCAGAGCAATCCAGGGGCAGTACGACATCCCGCGCTGGCTTCACTTTATAGACCGGGACTTATAGAGCAGCCCCCAAATCTCCAGCAAGTGCGCCGGATGGGTCGAGGCCCGGCGAACAATGAATCACCGCGGCGCACTGGAGTGCACTCCACCACCCAACCCAATACCCGGTAACCCTTAGCAAGCAGTTAAAGCGTGGAACCAAGGGTATAATGTGCGCCATTGCCCAAAACCAGACAGACAGCATCCAAGCGACAACACCTGTAGCAATGCCAGCGCAAACCGAATTCGATTGGGCCACAGCGCCCCAGCAGTACACAAAGGACAAAAAGCATCCCATGAGCAGCAATAGCGCCGCCCAACAAATCAGCCAGGACAGTATCAATAAAGCCCTGTGGAATGCCTGCGATACCTTTCGCGGCACCATCAGCGCCGATACCTACAAAGACTTTATCCTCACCATGCTGTTCCTCAAGTACATCTCCGATGTGTGGCAGGACCACTACGACGACTACGCGGAAGCCTACGGCGACGAGCCGGAGCTGATCGAAGAGATGATGAAGAGCGAGCGCTTTGTACTGCCGCCCAGTGCCAGCTTCTACACCCTGTACGAACACCGCCACGAGCCCGGCAATGGCGAGCGCATCGATCAGGCCCTACACGCCATCGAAGAGGCCAACGGCACCAAGCTCAAAGACGCCGGCAAGAGCGTGTTCCAGGACCTCACCTTCAATACCGACAAGCTGGGTGAGGAAAAGCAGAAGAACACCATCCTGCGCCACCTGCTGGAAGACTTCGCCAAAACCGAGCTGAACCTGCGCCCCAGCCGCGTGGGCAACCTGGATGTGATCGGCAACGGTTACGAATACCTGATCAAGAACTTCGCCGCCAGCGGCGGCCAGAAGGCCGGCGAGTTCTACACCCCGCCGGAAGTGTCTGAGCTGATCGCCGAACTGCTCGACCCCCGCCCCGGCGACCGCATCTGCGATCCTACGTGCGGCTCCGCCTCCCTGCTGATGAAATGCGGGCGCAAGGTGCGGGAACACCACGACAGCAAGCAGTACGAGCTCTACGGCCAGGAAGCCATCGGCTCTACCTGGTCCCTGGCCAAGATGAATATGTTCCTGCACGGCGAGGACAACCACAAAATCGAATGGGGCGATACCATTCGCAATCCCAAGTTGCTGGACAAAAACGGCAACCTGGACCTGTTCGATATCGTCACCGCCAACCCGCCCTTCTCCCTGGACAAATGGGGCCACGACGAAGCCGGCAACGACCCCTTCGGCCGCTTTAATCGCGGTGTACCGCCGAAAACCAAAGGGGACTACGCCTTTATCCTGCATATGATCGAAACCCTCAATCCCAAGAGCGGGCGCATGGGCGTGGTGGTGCCCCACGGTGTGCTGTTCCGGGGTGCCGCCGAAGGCAAGATCCGCAAGCAGCTGATCGAGGAGAACCTGCTAGACGCAGTGATCGGCCTGCCGGAAAAACTGTTCTACGGCACCGGCATCCCCGCCGCCATCCTGATCTTCGCCCACGACAAGCAGGACGACAGCGTGATGTTTATCGATGCGTCGCGGGAATTTAAAGCCGGCAAAAACCAGAACCTGCTCACCCAGGACAATATCGATAAGGTGGTGGCCACCTACCGCCAGGGCGCCGACCTGGACAAATACGCCTATGTGGCCAGCCTCAAGGAAATCCAGGATAACGACTACAACCTGAATATCCCCCGCTATGTGGATACCTTCGAGGAGGAGGAGGAGATCGACCTGCTGGCAGTGCGCGCCGAGCGGCAACAGCTGAAAGCTCAGTTAAGCGAGCTTGAAGGGGAAATGGAGCAGTATTTGCGGGAGTTGGGTTATGGTGCCTAAGGGGTGGCGAAAAGGGCGTGTAGATGATTTATTACTCGGCTTAGAGTCTGGAGTGAGTGTAAATGGCGAAGACCGTACTCTTTCTAAAGGTGAGCAAGGAGTACTGAAAGTAAGCGCAGTATCATATGGAGTGTTTGACCCAAGCGCCGCTAAAGTTATTGCGCCATATGAGATATCTAGAGCAAAAACATCACCAAAGGCCAATCAAATAATAATTAGTAGAAGTAATACCGAAGAACTAGTTGGGGCTAGCGCTTATATAGAAAAAGATTATCTTGATTTATTTTTACCAGATAAGCTGTGGCAAACAATTCCCAAGCCAGATTCAAATATGAAGTGGCTTAGCTATATTCTGGCATCCGATTCCACTCGCTATCGCTTGTCAAATTTAGCGACAGGCACAAGTGGATCTATGAAAAATATCACCAAAGGTGAACTTTTAAGCTTAAGAATATCCATTCCACCACTCACCGAACAAAAAAAGATCGCCCAAATCCTATCCACCTGGGATAAGGCCATCGACACCAGCGAAAAACTACTCGCCAACAGCTGCCAGCAGAAAAAGGCCCTGATGCAACAACTGCTGACCGGCAAAAAGCGCCTGCGGGATAAGAATGGGGTTCGGTTTAGTGGGGAGTGGAAATTAAAGAAATTATCTCAGATTTGCGACTTAAACCCCAGAAAGCCTGCTGAACCTTCAGATGGTTTAGTCTCTTTTATTGCAATGGACTCCGTGTCCGAAGATGCCAAAATAAAGCGACAAGAAGAAAGAAAATATATAGAGGTTAACAAGGGATTCACATCATTCATTGACCATGACGTGATTGTGGCAAAAATTACACCATGCTTTGAAAATGGAAAAGGAGCATATGCTGAGGGCCTTAAAAACTCCGTCGGCTTCGGTAGTACTGAATTTCACATCTTAAGAGCCAAGCAAGACATTAGCTCCAAATACATATACTACACAACAAATACATCTGAATTTAGAATCCGTGGAGAAGCTAATATGCAAGGATCTGCGGGACAAAAAAGGGTAACCACAGATTACCTGAAAGGTCTAAAGTTATCCCTACCCTCATCTTTAGGTGAACAAGAAAAAATCGCCGCAACCCTATCCAGCGCCGATCGGGAAATCGAAACCCTGCAACAAAAACTCGATTGCCTAAAGCAGGAGAAAAAAGCCCTGATGCAGCAGCTGCTCACCGGCAAGCGCCGGGTCCAGGTAGAGGAAGCCCAATGACATTTAGCGAAACTCTCGATCTCGATGCGCCCATCAGTGAAGCCGATCTGGAATTTATTGAGGACGTACTGCACAAATACGGCAACGACGACTCGGTGCTGGATATCTGCGAACTGGACGGCTTTCTCACCGCCCTGGTATCCGGCCCGGAAATGATTCCCCCCAGCCGCTGGTTCTCCGCCCTCTGGGGCGGCCCCGGCAATGAGCCGGAGTGGCAGAGCGAGGAGGAGATGCAGCGCTTTACCGCGCTGCTGTTCCAGCTGATGAACAGCAATGCCATGATGCTGGTGGAAACCCCCGCAGAGTTCAGCGCCCTATTTCGTATCACCGAGCGAGAGGGCGAAGCTCCCTTCGCCATCGTCGAGGAGTGGTGCTTCGGCTATATGCGCGGCGTCGACCTGGGCCAGTGGCCCAGCCTGCCCACAGAACTGAATACCCAGCTACAAGCCATCGCCCTGCACGGCCGCGAGGAACACTTCGATCACCTCAGCACCCTCACCAATGCAGAGCACCAGCACAGCATCGCACAAATAGAACCCGCCGCCCGCGCCCTGCACCGTCACTGGCTGCAACAACGGGCCCCGGAACTGTCGCCAACCCCTCACCGAGCAGACCCCAAAACCGGCCGCAACGACCCCTGCCCCTGTGGCAGCGGTAAAAAGTTTAAACGCTGCTGTTTGCATTGATAGCGGCCATACACGGCCCCGCATAAAATAGAGAACTCTATCCCGCTGAACAGAATACGCTGTACTTCAGATGTCCTGTGAACACATCTTAGAAGCGCCCAATCGATACCTATACCCTATAGGGTCCGGGCTCAGCGTATTCTTTCCCTTCCTCTTTCCAGCAACTGCTCCTTTCCTAATCGGCGAAAACACATCGCCCAAATGCCAACTTTTAAAAACCCATCGCTGGGGCAAATCTATTGTTGACAATTCCGTGGCTGCCGCTCCAACCAAAAAATTCACGACACCCTCCCCGCAAGACCAAATTAATTGATACACGCGCCACGGCGACAACCTATTAATGCCGACCCAACTGACTCGCAATTATTTAATTCCTCTAAATTACTTTGAGTTGGCAGACCACTTCAAAAATGGCGCCAACCACCGGTAGGAATCCCCGCCCTTTTAACGAAGGAGGATATTAAATAACAGACCTTTGCTTTAAGATCGCTTGCAACAACTGATTAGGAGGTTTTTATCAAGCCGAGTGGCCAGTTCTGTTTTTTAGCCCTACCCCTTAATGGACAGAAATACAATCAGCCACAAAGCCTCAATCTCACTTTTTGCAGCAATAGCCGCCACTGGATAGATAGCACCCAGCGAATGGAAAATAAATAAGCCAGCACAGTATCAGTCTTTGCTGGAAAGTGCTAAGCGCATATAAAAACTTTCCCTTTCAAAAGGCTGCACATTCTTCTTGCCTGAAAATTGTCAACAAAATGACACCAAGGCTCCAGCTGGCTTATTGATTAATTATCCAGTGCATTCATTTTAAGCCTTCATATTTTGGTACCCCGAAGCATCAGAAAACCCTGATCCCAAAACCCAAAGGAGAATAACCATGGAAATGCAATTTAAAGACAGAGGATTCCTCTCAACGTGGCATTTAAATATGGTCACTTTTGATAGAGAAGATAACCTGTGGTGTGTGGGCACTTCGAATAATATCGGAAAGTGGAATTCAAGAACTTTTGGCCTCGTTGACAAAAAAGAGTACAACCAATCCTGGGATTCCAAGATGATTGCATTTGATAAGTCAAATGCCATGTGGAGCGTTGGGACTAAAGGTAATCTTGCCAAGTGGAATACCACCACTGGAGCCTGGGAGGAACCGGAGATTAAAAAGCCCTGGCCCCTAAAAATGATTGCCTTCGATAACTTTGGAGTAATGTGGTGTGTAGGCGCCGACGGTAATGTAGGTCAATGGAACCCCATTGACGGCAAGTGGGATGATCAGGGTGATCTCGGCGGCTGGAAACTGGATTGGATTGCCTTTAGGCCCGGTGACCCAAGAAATGATATCTACTGCGTGGGAACCGAGCACAACCTGGGACTTCACGATCCCAAATTCCCGAATGACACTTTCCATATCGCCTCCAATTTTGAATGTAAAAGCCTCTTTTTCCATGAAATATTTGGATATTGTATCGGTACTGAAGGCAATATGGGTGTCTCAATTTAATAGGCGCTAGCTTTAGCGACTGGATAATACCCACACGCTAGTTACAGCCCCGCCCAAGGAGTGCCTTTCTCACTTCTTGGCGCGGTGCAATACTCACAAGGCCAATAATCCAGCAGTGAGATAAGCACTCCGCTACCCAGTGCAATACCCCTACCAGGGACTCCCCAACCCCAAAACCACCAGCCAGCAAAGCAACGGCTAGCCATCAGCTTCCAACCTCACAGTGCTCGAACCAACGCCGCTTGCGGCACAGCCTCGCAAGCAGCGAGCTGGGCAATAGCCCCTTTCCACTTGCTCCACAGCCCGGAAACAGAGACACTTTTATCCCAATAAAAACGGATTTCCCTTTGGAGATAGGCATTACCGTGGAAATGGATTACACAGCAGTACCAAAATTCCAAGAAGAATACGCCGCAAAGATCCCCGCCCTGGCCCTGTTATGCAATCTGGGTTGGTCGTTTTTACCACCCGCCGAGGCCAACCAAGCCCGCAGTGGGCGCCAGGACCAGGTGGTACTCACCGAAGTACTGCGCCGGGAGCTGGGCAAACGGACCTTCCATTTCGCCGGTAAAGAGCAGCCGCTCTCACAAAAATCCATCGACCACCTGATCGGCATAGTGTGCAGCCCGGCGCTCAATAAAGGGCTGATTGCGGCCAACGAAGAGCTGTACAACCATCTGCTCTACGGCATTTCGGTGACCGAGTTTGTCGATGGCAAAAAAGCCACCCCCACCATTGCCCTGATCGACTGGCACACCATCGACAACAATCACTTTGCCTTTACCGAGGAATTCAGCGTAACCCGCGCCAGCGGCGTAGAGAGCCGCCGCCCGGATATGGTGTGTTTTGTCAACGGTATTCCCTTGGTGGTGATCGAGGCCAAGCGCCCGGATGGCAAGAAAGGTCCCTCTATCGACGAGGGCATTTCCCAGAGTCTGCGCAACCAGCGCCACGATGAAATTCCGCAACTGTTCGCCTACAGCCAACTGTTATTGTCGGTCAACGGCGCCGAGGGCCGCTACGGCACCTGTAACACGCCGGCAAAATTCTGGGCGGCCTGGCGCGAGGAGGATATCGCCGATGAGGCAATGCTGGCGATCAAAAACCGCCCCCTTTCCAGCGAACAAATCCAAACCCTGTTTCAACAGCGTTCCCCGGCCGATCTGGACTGGTACCAAACCCTGATCGCCGGCGGCGAGCTGGCCCTGGGCGGCCAGGATCGGTTGCTAATCAGCTTGCTATCGCCCCAGAGGCTGCTGGAGATGGTCCGTTACTTCACCCTGTTCGATAAAAAGGCCGGCAAAATCGTCGCCCGTTTTCAGCAGGTATTCGGTATCAAACGGCTCTTGGAGCGCATTGCCCAACGCGGCAGTGACGGCGCGCGGGAGGGCGGCGTAATCTGGCATACCACCGGCTCCGGTAAATCCTTCACCATGGTGTTTTTAAGCAAGGCGCTGATCTTCCAGCCGAGCCTCAAACAGAGTCGCCTGATTATTGTCACCGACCGTGTGGATCTGGAGCGCCAGCTCAGCAATACCTTTGCCAGCGGTGGCGAACTGGCGGGCAAGAAAGATAAGGAAGCGGCGATGGCTACTTCCGGCAAGCGTTTGGCCCAGCAGATTGGCAGCGGCAATGAGCGCATTATCTTCTCGCTGGTGCAAAAATTTACCGGCGCCACTGCCCTGCCGGAGTGTTGCAACGACAGTGCCGACTTGATTGTGCTGATCGACGAGGGCCACCGCAGCCAGGGCGGCGAAAACCATATCCGTATGCGCCAGGCCCTGCCCAATGCCGCCTTTGTGGCCTTTACCGGCACGCCCCTGCTGAAAGACGATAAGACCACCAATAAGTTCGGCCCCATAGTCCACGCCTATACCATGCAGCGGGCGGTGGAGGATCGCACCGTAACCCCACTGCTGTACGAAGAACGTATCCCGGACTTGAATGTTAACGAGCGCGCAATTGACCGCTGGTTTGAGCGCATTACGGTGGGGTTAAGCGAGGAGCAGCAGGCAGATTTAAAGCGCAAGTTTTCCCGTAAGGGAGAGATTTACACTGCCGACGATCGCATTCGACTGATTGCTACCGATATTGCCACCCATTTTGTTAAAAACATCGATGCGGGCTTAAAAGGCCAGTTGGCCTGCGATAGCAAAGCCACTGCCATCCAATATAAAAAGTACCTGGATGAAGCCCAGCAGCACTGGCCAGAGGGGCAGAAATTTGAATCGGCGGTAGTGATCAGTGCACCGGATACCCGCGAGGGCAACGAGGCGGTAGATGAGTCCTCGATGCCGGAGGTGGTGAAGTGGTGGAAGGACAATGTGGGCTCGCAAAATGAACAGCGCTACACCCAGGGAGTGATTGAGCGCTTCGATAAAGATGACTCCCTGAAACTGCTGATTGTGGTGGACAAGCTGCTGACTGGGTTCGATGAACCCAAGAATACGGTGCTGTATATCGATAAGCCGCTCAAGGAACACAACCTGATCCAGGCGATCGCGCGGGTCAACCGCCTGCACCCGGATAAAAAGTTCGGCCTGCTGATCGATTACCGGGGCATCCTGGCAGAGCTGGATACCACCCTGCAGAAATACCAGGATCTGGCCGCACGCACCCAGGGCGGCTACGACATCGACGATATCGCCGGGCTCTACAGCCCCATGAGCAGCGAGTACAAGCGCCTGCCCTTACTGTATAAAAATCTTTGGGGCATTTTCGCCGGTGTGAAAAATAAGCAGGACACCGAGCAACTGCGTCAGGTGATAGTGCCCAAAATTGAACAGCGCAATAGTGAATTGGTCGATATAAACCTAAAAGTGCGCGAGGACTTCTACGAGGCACTCACCCACTTCACCACCTGCCTGAAAGTAGCCCTGCAATCCGCCACCTTTTTCGAAGACAAAACTTTTAGCGATAGTGATCGCCAGCACTATAAACAGACGGTTAAAGAGTTCGCCAAACTACGCCAGTGGGCGCTACAGCAAACCGGAATCTCTGTGGACTATGACCAATACGCGACCCAGGTAAAAAACCTGCTGGATAAGCATGTGGTGGGCGTGGAAATCTTACAGCCCGAGGGTAAATACGAAGTCAATAAAATGGGCAAAGCGGAGCGGCCTGAAGATTGGGGAGAGGACAAAACCCGCAACGAAACCGATATTATTAAAACCCGCGTCACCCGCATGATCGAACAGGAGTTGCGCGACGATCCCTACGCCCAGGAAGCCTTTTCCAAGTTACTGCTGCAAGCGATTGAGGCGGCGGAAAAACTGTTCGATCACCCACACAAGCAGTACTTACTGTTCGAAGCGCTGGAAGCCCAGGTAAAAGCCCGCAACCTGGATGAAATCCCCAATGCCTTTGCCGATAACCGTCATGCCCAGGCCTATTTTGGTGTATTCAAGAAAAGCCTGCCGGAGGTTTTCGCAGTTGGCGATAGCCAGGTACAGGATAAGTGGATCAAACTGGCCTTCGAGATCGATACAATGGTTACCCAGTCCGTAATGGAACACTCCATCAGCCCGCAAAATATTGAGAAGGATATCCATAAAAAACTGATGCCCAAATTATTTATGGAGTGTAAATCCATCGGCAGTGGTATGGTGCAGGCCAAGAAAATGGTGGAGATGATCCTACAGATCACCCGCGTTGGTTTAAGCGGAGACTAATCCCGGCATGAATGTGCCTTTTACTTCCCCCCAAAATAACCCCAACTCCCGGCAACTGAGCTTTGCCTATGGGGATGAGCGCATCACTTTTGAATGCCAGCCCCGCTCCCAGGCCAATGGGCGAGTGCTGATCAAAGTACACCCCGACTGCCGTGTGGTGGTCAGCGCACCCGAACCTATCGATAACAATGCGGTTTTAAAAGCGGTAAAAAAACGCGGGCGCTGGATTTACCAGCAGCTGAGGGATTTCCGCAAAGCGCTGGAATATATAACGCCACGGCAATATATCAGTGGCGAGAGCCACTTCTATCTGGGCAAGCAATATCTGCTGAAAGTCATTGAGTCTGAAGACACCCAACAGCAGGTGAAATTACTGCGCGGCAAGCTGGAAGTCTCCGTGCGTAAAAAAGATCCCGAAAGAGTGCGCCTGCTTTTGGGCGAATGGTACAAGGTGCGCGCCAAAGAAATTTTTCACCGCCGCCTGGATGCGCTATTGGAGCAGACCCTATGGGTCTCCGGGCGTCCACCCCTGCGCACCCTCAGCATGAAAACCCAATGGGGCAGCTGCTCCCCCCAGGGGCGTATCACCCTCAACCCCCATCTGGTAAAAGCTCCGCGCCAGTGTATCGACTATGTGATTTTGCACGAGCTCTGCCATATCGCCGAACACAACCATGGCGAGCGATTTTACCGTTTAATGAATCAGGTGATGCCCAAGTGGGAAGGCACGAAAAACAAGCTGGATGCTATGGCGAATTTGATTCTGGGTGATACCCTGCCCCACTCTTTTAACCGATAATATTTTTAACTTTCGTATGGAATCGACCGCCACTTCAGGGAAAGATCAAATGAGTAAAACAGCGTGGGTGACCAGTGCTATCTCCCAAGCGGATACCCTTTGGCAAAATTCGCGGAAATCGATCGAAGGTAAATCCTTTAGCGATGTACAGGATGCCGATGGGCTCCAGTATGTGGATCTGGTAATGGAAGGCGGTGGCATGCTTGGCATTGCCTTGGTGGGTTACACCTACATCCTTGAAAAAGCCGGCATTCGTTTCCGCAAAGTTGCGGGTACTTCCGCAGGGGCCATCAATGCACTTTTCCTGGCCGCCGCCGGAACCCCAGGCTCACGTAAGAGCGAAAAGTTACTGGAAATCATGGCCAAAGCGGACTTTGCCAGTTTTGAAGATGGTGAGCTTTATGCGCGAAAAACGGTGCAGCGCCTCCTCAAAGGCCGGGGGGTATTTACCAACCTGGCACTACATCCATTTGACTCCCTGCGTACCTGCAGGCAACTTTTACGTGACAAAGGCTTGAACCCGGGAGACACCTTCACCCGCTGGCTTCAGGAAGAATTGCGTCAGCTGGGTATCGCCAATACTGCGCAGCTATATCGACGTATCAACCAATTTCCCACACTACTTTACCAGGGTGAGCCCGACCCGCAGGTGGGCGCTGCTGAAGTGGCACTGGTGGCCGCAGACATTACCACGGAGACTCGTGCGGTGTTTCCAGCCAAAGCGCCACTTTATTTCGCCGACCCCAACAGCGTCAATCCCGCGGAGTATGTGCGGGCCTCCATGTCAGTGCCGGGCTTTTTCAAGCCCTACACGGTAAAAAATATTCCCCAACTGAACCAGTGCCACTCTATAGTCGAAAATTGGCGCATCATTAAAGGGATCGGCAACCCCGAGCGCTTCTTCAAAAATGGGTTTCCTCAGGAGGTGGAGTTTGTGGATGGTGGCCTGGTATCTAATTTTCCCTTCGATATTTTCCACAAACCCGGCGGCACGCCAAAGTTGCCTACGTTTGGCATCAAGCTGGAAGTGGACCACTATCAGCCCAAATCCAACGGGATGGGCCGTTTTACGATGGGACTGATCAATACCTGCCGCAACATGCTGGATAACCATGTGCGCGCCAGCCTCAATGCGGAATACCATGCATTGGTGAAGGAGATCGCCATTGAGCCCATGGCAAGCGGCAAGCGCCCGCATTGGCTGGATTTCGCCATGCCCGGAGAGCACTGCGAGCACTTGTTTGTATCGGGAGCCAAAGCCGCCACCGAGTTTTTAAGCAACGGCTTTCACTGGGAGGATTACCTAGTACTGCGCCAACCTGAAGTTTTCTACTCCGGCGAGCAGCTGGCCTGAAAAAAACCGGGGCCTAATCGCGCCCCGGTATAGGTATAGATGTCGTAGAAAACGAAAATCAGAAAGAGCGACGGCGGTAGCTGCGGTAGTTCGCTTGCCAGAAATTGCGCTTTAAGGATTTCTCCAGCTGCTCATGGCTTACCTTGGGTGCCACCCCATCAAGTTGTGCCTGAGCGGCTACGGCACGTGCGATCTGTTGGCTCACTTCGCGGATATCGTTGAGGTCTGGGAGAAGTGCGCCCACCCCTTCTTTGACCACCGGCGCCTGTTCCGCCAGGGCATTGGAGGCGGCCATCAACATTCCCTCCGTCACCCGGGTGGCATTAGCAGCGATAACGCCAAGTCCAATGCCAGGGAAGATATAGACATTATTGCACTGGGCCACGGCGTGATGGTGGCCATCGATATCCACTGCAGCAAAGGGGCTGCCAGTAGCGACTAGCGCTTCCCCCTTGGTCCAGGTCAAGATTTCTGCCGGGGTCGCTTCCGCGCGCGAGGTGGGGTTCGATAGCGGCATTACCAATGGGCGCTCGTGACCTTTCTGTAGCGACTCGATTACAGCCTGAGTAAACAGTCCACCCTGGCCGGATACACCGATAAGAATACTCGGTTTAGCCTGGCCAATCAGGCTCTCCAAGTTCGACTCTGCAACACTCTCAAAAATATCCGGGGCCTGAGCCAAGGCGGCCTGAAAGTCGTGCAACCCCTTCATGTCCGAGGTGACTAATCCGTAACGGTCAAACATGAAAATACGTGCGCGGGCCTCCTTATCGCTCAGCCCCGCTTGCACCATGGCGGTCACCACCTGCTCGGCAATACCACAGCCGGCGGAGCCGGCACCAACAATCACAACTCGCTGGGCCGTAAGTGGCTCCTGCCAGGTTTTGCAGGCGGCCAGAAGAGTACCCAGAGTGACAGCAGCCGTTCCCTGAATGTCGTCATTAAAACAGCAGAGCCGATCCCGGTAGCGCTGTAACAACGGCATGGCATTGGTCTGGGCAAAGTCTTCAAACTGCACCAATACCTTGGGCCAGCGGCGCTGCACCGCTTCAATAAACTGCTCCAGGAATTCGTCATACTCTTCCTGGGAGATACGCTCATGGCGCCAACCCATATACATGGGATCCCCCAAAAGAGTGCGATTGTTTGTGCCCACATCCAGGGTAATCGGCAGTGTGTAGGCTGGGCTGATACCACCACAGGCGGTGTACAGGGATAACTTACCGATGGGAATCCCCATACCGCCAATGCCCTGATCCCCAAGCCCCAAGATACGCTCACCATCGGTAACCACGATCACCTTAACGTTTTCTTTGGTGGCGCTGCGCAATATGTCGTCCATATGCTCGCGATCTGGGTAGGAAATAAACAAGCCGCGGTGATTGCGGTAGATACTGGAGAATTCTTCGCAGGCGGCCCCCACGGTGGGGGTATAAATGATCGGCAACATTTCATCAATGTGGTGCTCGATCAGATAAAAGAACAGGGTTTCGTTATCGTCCTGGATACCCCGCAAATAAATATGTTGCTCCAGTCCAGTCTTACATTGCTGAAACTGGTAATAGGCGCGCCGAGCCTGCTCCTCAATGGTCTCGACATTGTTTGGCAGAAGGCCCGCCAAATTGAACTCAAGCCTCTCCTCCAGAGTGAATGCACTGCCTTTATTCAACAATGGCATTTCCAGTAAGGAGGGGCCGGCATGGGGAATGTACAATGGGCGCTTTTCGTTGTTACTCATAGACCTGCTATTAATCCGATACAGTGGACGAGATATATTGCGCAAGGAATTTTCAGTCTGACTAAATCAACCAAATTGAGTCAGAAAATTGCGCAAACCTGCCAGTCCAGGGGAGAATAAAGACTATCTAGTGTTTTGCGATATAACAAGACCTACCCTCTTCTCCGGCAAGCCCTGATTAATGCTATCCACCTATGCTAGTTGCATTTTCGTCGCTGTTCCCGCTAGAGGTACAGAAATGGGCTTGTAGGAATTCTCACCAACAAAGTCACCCAGGGACCTACAAGTTGAAGAATCTACACCCGCCAACATTAGCTTCCACGCCGTACAGTTCCTGAGAAAAGGCGAAAAATGGGTGGTGAGCAATTAGAAAAAAATGTCGAGATAGGAAAAGCCAATCAGCAGACACACACCATCGACATACAGCGTCTCAAAACAGTAACTGGTTCAGCTCAACAAAATTTGGACAGCAGGCCCATGGACCTTTCTGTCTATTTTGGCAAGTCACATGTCCATATTGACAAGCCCGATATTATGCCAAACGGTTCAGCGATTGAGTGAAAGGGGCCCCGGTGAGATAGAGGGGACTCCCAGGTCTTCTAACCAATACTCCCTGGCAGGTCAGTATCAAGATACACCGTATCGCGACTTTTAAAGTAGCCACAGATTAATCCAGAGATTCCCCGCTAAACAGAACTTGTTTAGTGGGCTATTTGATAGAAATAGACACTGTTATTTTATTTGGCCCCATATAGTGCTCAAAGTCTGTCGTGTAAGCACGTTCGTGAGGGCACTCCGGTGCAGAAAAATAGTTCCACACCTCACCCCACAAATCGATAACAGCTTGTGGCATTTCTCCCTCCGCAGAAAATACTAAGTACTTTCCTTCCCGGATATGCACTGACTGGAAGTCCTCGGACATATCTGTTGAGAGCAGATCCGAGCAAGCATACACATCAAACATCCCGCTATAATCTGTTTCGTAGTTGGTATACACCCCATAGACCTGGGGAGTACCCCGAAAGTTTGGTACTGCTTCTGCGCTAAACCTCGCCCACAGCGGAGCAATTTGTGCCGTTGCTGGATTCGCTTCATCTTCGTTTTTTGTTCTTGTGCGAAGCCCCACCAAATCGAAGCCTAAAATTTGTTCAACGACCATAATAACCTCGGTATATCCTCATTATTAATTTATTCCTAATCTGACAGTCACCTGAGAGCACTTGTAGCAGTTGATTCCTCATCAGCCTGAAAGTCAAGAGTAGCGCCTTCCGCCTTAGATATCATTGGTTTGAACCACAAAACGCACAATAATTCCATTGTTACGTCATTGGTGCTAATCAGAGCCATTCGGCGCATACTGCTCAAGAAAATGGATAGCTTCTTCACGCTGCTCCAGTGAGAAACACCTTATATCGATATTGCGAAAAATTTTATCCTCCAATCGAACAATTTTTTGCAACCACTTTTTATCAGTTAAAATTGCTGCGGCAGAAATATTCGAAATCCCCACATCCAACAAATACTTGAATTTTTTTGTCACCGCCGAGACTTCCAGTCCTTGAAAAGATTCAATCTCCTCATAAATAGTGATATTTCCGAAATGCTCACCAAGAGACTTCGCCTTAATCAGAGCTTCAGAGACATCGCTCTCCGTAATTTCTCCAGATATACCGAACCCAAAGGCATTGGGTATGCCAATATCTATGGCTTTGATCATAAAATCATTCCTAGTTTGGGTGGATATAGCTTCCGATTAAATCATCAATGAAGGCGGCTATAGTTTGCCGCATAAAATTAGACTCAAAATTAACCCGACAACTCCAGATCAACCTTATCTAAACTCTACATATTTATCTTCAAAAAAGCTCTACCTAAATATACACCTCTCAATGAACATGCCCTAAAACTCTTAAAGTTGTAGAGCACAGTTCAATAGAGGTTTAGCCAAGGTTTATTTAATTCACTCAGATCTATGGAAGAGATCCAGCGTCTTCAAAGAAAGTACCGTCAAATCCACACTTGTTTCCAAGTCTACATTCTTGATTACGGTTATGGCGCGTTGGTGATCAGGACACAGCATAAGCATACTAACACTCCCAATACTAAGTCCGCTATGAGACAGGATATTAGGGTGCTCTAGGAGGATACGTCTTAAATCCTCATATTCCTCTGAATCATATTCAGCCATAAAGTCTTCTGATCCGATAAACCAACCGATCCCCACATTGATTTCTGATCCATCCGACAGCCTGGACTTTGTAAACAACTCGGAAAGTGACTCTTCCCGCAAATAACCCGGGGACAAATGAGAGAGAGAAAATTTCACTACATCTTTTGGGGTTGACAATATTCCACCGCCGGCATATTTGTGACTACTATTCACCTCCGGTGAATTAACCAAAACTCCCCCAAAATAAGAATATGTACCTTGTCTTCCTGGAATAATTGGTGCTGAATCATCAAAAGTGCTCGTCTTTAAATTTAGGGGTTTAAAAACTTCCTTATAGACAATATCCTTGAAGGATTCCCCTTTAGACTTTTCCATTGCCGCACTTAAAAGAGTCCACGCATAAGTGGAGTAACGCTTATCTGTGCCAGGCGTAAAATGTAGAGGGTCATCTTTAAAAATATCAAGAGCTTCCAGGGTATTGTTATACTGCATATTTAACAAAAATTCATCAGGGATTTTATAGTGGCGAATTCCAGAGGTATGATTTGTCAACTGCCTTAAACTGATATTTGGATGCTTCTCTGGCCAAACAGAGACTAGCTGCCCGACCCCCGCATCCAGATCTATGACTCCTTGCTCAACTAAGCGCATTAACGCAGAGGCCGTTATTACTTTGGAGACACTTCCAATGCGAAGCTTTGTTTTTTTTGTCATAGGGACTTTGGATTCTAGATTTGAATAGCCAAATCCTTTAGCCCATAGAGTACCGTCACTACTGCCAACAGCGACGCTGATGCCAGGAACTGTATCTGAAGATACTGCTTCTTTAAATAGCTTTTCAGCATGTTCAGATGCACCCTTTGCATATACAGACTGCAGAGGAAACATAAGTATCAACAAGGTTGACGATAACAGGGATTTATACATAAGATTAAACTCCATTTTATATTTTAAATATAATCTTTTCTACGGAGCCACTATATACCTTTCCCCATTGCCTTATCCATTACTATTCACACGGAACCATCTATTTTGAAACTATAGAACCAAGTTTTGATCATGTACTTTGGGCGACCCACCGGTTCAAAAAATGCACAAAACAACACTTATAATTAATAAGTCAAACATCCTAACAGCCTCCTAGAAAAGTTCAGCCTGACAAATAAGGTAATCAAACAGCCCTACGAAGAAATATAATCTAAATCTAGTAGCAGAATAATTTTTCGACAGCGTCACCTGTAAGCTCAACAAAATGGCTGAACGCAGAGCAGAAGATAACGCCTTCATTTTCACTCCTCACTGGCCAACACCAAGCCCCCTCGAGATTACCTTCTATTAAACCTAAAAAACAACTCCTGAATAATTCTATTGGACCCAACAACCTTTCAGGCATCCTGAAAATTCAGATTTTTTCACTCATTCGACATATTAAAGAAATCGAGTCAAAGCATCGCCATATAAATCAAGGAAATAGGACCATTTCACCCACTTGGTTGGAAGCATAGAGAAAATCAGCAACCTCCCGCATAGCGGGTGGTATGGTGAAAGCCCCCAGAGGGGGCTATTTACAACCCCGCCAGTTGCATCTGCTCTTGCCGGCGTTCTTCAACCTCTTGATTCTTGATGTACTCTCGAATCATCTGCTCATCAAGACCTACTGTACTCACGCAGTAGCCCCGAGCTCAAAAATGTCTTCCTGTGAAATTTCTCTGCACATGCTTGTACTTCCGAAATATCTGGATCGCAGATTTCCTTTTCAGAAACCCAACCGTATTGGAAACACTCAACCTTGGAGGAATCATTAACAACATATGAATGTGATCCCTCATTGCGTACCCCAAGACCAACTCTATGCCTTTCTGACGACATAAGTCTCGGAATATTGCTCCAATCTCACGTCTCAATGCTCCAAATGACGCTTTCTTTCGATACTTGGGCACAAATACCACATGGTACCTGCAATAATGTTTCACGTGAGCTTGGCACTGCCAATCTCTCATATGGCCTCCTTAAAGAACTTGCCGGTTCATGGAGGCCATATTTTTACTCTGCACGCCGGAACGGCAGAGCCTTATCAAGTCTCACCGCCTGAGGCGGTGGTTTACCTATTTGTTAATTAAATTTTATGAGATGATTTAACTGGCAATCAAAGTCATTTAAACCGGTAAAGAGTGTCAGGTCAGCTGTCAACTAAGTATTAGATATTTATAGCCACCACTAATCTGGATCATAGTTCGCACTGCTCCAAGCATTATTGATTTCATCCGCTTGTAGCTGAGCATTAAAGTACTCCCAAACAATACCGTTGACGTCCTTTTCTTGCGTGAAGGTGGTAGCACCAGGATCTTCCCAACCCAAGTGCCTGAGAGCGCCTGGCTTACACTGATTATCTTTGCGAACCGATAAATTCAAAGCATCCGTTCGCCATAACGCGTATTCACCAGGCACATAGGAGCAAGGTCTGCACCTCATACAAGCGCTGTAGTCTTCTACCGTTTCCTCAATACGGTCGGTTGACAGCGCAATATGAATTTTTCATGTCTTAGCCCACAACTCCCACGCTAATGATTTTACTCGTGTTCTCTCAAATTTCTCAATTGCTACCTCCCGCACCTGCCTCCAACTGTTTCTGTACTTTTTCCAGGTTAAAAGAACCCGGCACCTGGCTAGGTGGGTATTCCTGCATGGTTTGCAAAAATTTTGCAGCGAGATGCTGCATAGGTACCAATACAAAAGCCCGGTCAATAAACCAATCGTCATATGTGTTTGAGTTATGCTGTGCTTTTTCGAAGGGATCCCGACGCAAATTAAATAGTAGGGGAACACGCAATTCTGTAAAGGGCTCACGCCAGACCTCAAATCCCTGGCCCCGATTCTCCAGGAAAATTGCCTTCCAAGGCTCATAGCGCATGGCTACGATCTGACCATCATCATTGACATAGATAAACTCTTTGCGCGGGGACAGCTTTGACTTTCCGGTGAAGTAATCCAGCATATTGTAGCCATCCACATAGTTGCGATACTTCCTACCATTTAACTCTACCCCCCGTTTTAATTGCTCTTTGATATTCGGGTTTCCCCCGGCAGCAGCCAGAGTGGGCAGCCAGTCCTCATGTGAGGCGATGCCAGTTAATGTGGTGCCGGCGGGAAATTTTCCGGGCCAGCGTACAAAAGCTGGCACACGGTAAGCCCCCTCCCAATTTGAATTCTTTTCACTGCGGAAGGGTGTTGTGGCAGCATCGGGCCAGGTATTGAAGTGAGGGCCGTTATCTGTTGAGTAGAATACGATTGTGTTGTCTGCAATTTGCAGACGATCCAGCAGGCTTAACAACTTACCTACCAGGATATCGTGCTCCACCATACCGTCCATATACTCATTACTGTCGGGACCAGCCAGATTTTTGTGTTCTTCCCGCACATGGGTACGAAAGTGCATTCGGGTGGCATTCCACCAAACAAAAAATGGTTTACCGGCTTGGTGCGCACGTTCGATAAAATCGATGGCCGCGGCAAGTGTTTCATCGTCAATGGTTTCCATACGCTTTTTGGTCAGCGGCCCCGTATCTTCGATTGTGCCTCCAGCAAAAGCCTTAATAACCCCACGTGGGCCAAATTTTTTACGGAACTCTGGATCTTTGGGGTAGTCGCGATTTTCTGGCTCTTCTTCTGCATTCAGGTGGTAGAGGTTACCGAAGAACTCATCAAAACCGTGATTAGTGGGCAAGTGTTCATCCCGGTCGCCCTGATGATTCTTACCAAACTGTCCGGTGACGTAGCCCAGGCTCTTCATCACCGTGGCGATCGTTGCATCGCTCTCCTGCCAGCCCTCCTTGGCCCCTGGTAGCCCTACCTTGGTCATTCCAGTACGTACCGGCACATTACCAGCCAAGAATGCTGCGCGACCAGCGGTACAGGACTGCTGGCCGTAGTAATCGGTAAATGACAACCCCTCGACCGCCAGCCGATCAATATTTGGGGTGGTATAACCCATCATGCCACGGCTGTTAAAACTGATATTCCAGATGCCAATATCATCGCCCCAAATCACCAAAATATTGGGCTTTTCCGGCATTTGATGTTGCTGGGACTGCGACTGGGGAAGTTCCTCAGATGGCCCCTCAAGCTGCCGCTGTGTCGGCAACTGTTCCTGAGTCTGCGGCGGCTCTTGTTGCTGCTCCTGCGGTTGCGGTTGCGGTTGCGGTTGCGGTTGCGGTTGCGACTGTGCATAGACTTGCCACTGAAGAATGCACAACAGACCAATAACTACAGCCACTCGACGAGACAGCAGGGGGAGAGAAAACATGACGGGCCTCATAAATTGCTTTGCGCTCGCTGACTAACTCAAGTCGAGACAAATTTCGTTTGTCCAACCTGTGGAGTGTCCCCCTTTATTGACGCCAAAAAATCCTGGGTACACTTTCCTTTGAGGGACGATATAGCAAGACTAGCCAAGTCTGCTTTAATAGTGGATGTCACGATTCCACAAAGTGAAATACCCGCTAAAATTGCAGAATTAATCTGGTAATAGCTAATTTTGTGCCCCTCGCTTCGAAGTCGTTCTTTTGGCCGGCGGGAAAACCACACTCCAGTCTTTGGCCATATCCACCACAGTCCAGTTATGGTATTTAGCGGCTTTTAGTGCCTTATCCAGATGCCCTACTCTGGATTTACGATCGTATGCCCACTCTCTTTTGGCATCGGTATGGTGAATCAGCATACCAAAACGTGGACCTTTACCAGCGGTGGTCCACTCCAACATCTGCAGATCACCATCGGAGTTACCCACGGCAAAAATTGGACGGCGGCCAATTGCCTGGCTGATACCAATGGGTTTGCCCTCCTTATCATTTACAAATTCAACTTCATCGGTCGCGATAACACGAGGATGTCCATCATCATTCTCATAGCGCGCCTTAAGGCGGCTGCCGATCACTTGCTCTGGTGGGATACCATACAGGCTCTCGGAAAACACCCGTATAAAATCCGTGCCACCACCGGAAACAATAAAAGTTTTAAAGCCCTTAGCTCGCAAGTAATTCAGCAGTTCCCCCATTGGCTGGTAAATCATGTCGCGGTAGTGCTTTCCCGTCAGCGGATTCCTCGCCGTGTTGAGCCAGGAAGTGACAACCCGGTTAAACTCCTCCCTAGTCATATTCGCATGAGTGGCACCAATCATTTTCTCAATTCCGCCTTTACCCTGTGCCAATAAACTCACCATATCCTCATTCAGGATTGCCGCAAAAGGTTGCTCTGTCTTCCACTCTGGATGCTCTGGCGCTAACCGCGTGACCTCATCCTTGGCAAATAGCAATTGAAAATAGGCGGGTTTTTCCGCCCATAGTGTGCCGTCGTTATCGAAAACGGCAATCCGCTGTTCAGGGGGTACATAATCAGGGCTATCTCTTTGAGTAACCCTATCGACGAAATTGACAATGGCAGACTTTGCTGCACTGTTATTCCAGGTAGCCAGCGTCTCACCACTCTGCTCCTGAGCAATAGAAACGTTAACCAGTATAAATGCACTTAAAACAAACAAAACTTGCTTGATCTTACCCATCAAATTTTGTGCTCCTCGCAATTTGCGATCCACCCTTTGGCGTCGTATGAACTAATCTTGGCTGTGCAAATCCGAGCCAATATGGACAAATCAGAACTGCGCAAGAATTATGATAAATATAGCCAGCTATCTTTCCCGCCTGTGTATCCCCTTTGCTGCGTTTCTCTTCGCTGCCTGCGGAGTAGACAGAGGTACAATAGTGGGAGTAAATACACGAAACAATATCGATCCTCCCACAGCAAAGATTAACCCGTTAAATTCACTACCTGACTTACTACCAGCTTATGCGGGCTCAAGCTCTTGCCGCAGCTGTCATCAAAAGGAAAACTCTGCCTGGCAAAAATCTCACCATGCATTGGCGATGAACAAGGCAGACGAACGCAGCGTGCTTGGCAACTTTAATCAAGCAACATTCACTTATGAGGGCATTACCTCTTCGTTCTATAAAAAAGGTGGAAACTATTACGTCCAAACTGACACCCTAGACGGCAGTCTAAAAGAATTCCCCATCGCCTATACCTTTGGTGTGGAACCACTGCAGCAATACCTGATTCAATTTCCAGGTGGGCGACTTCAGGCGCTGAGTATTGCCTGGGATAATCGCGCAAAATCGGTGGGAGGGCAGCGCTGGTTCCACCTTTACCCCAGTGCAAGTGTTAAACACACAGATCCCCTGCACTGGAGCAGCATCAACCAGAACTGGAACTTTATGTGCGCCGATTGCCACTCCACCAACTTGCAAAAAAATTATGACCTAAATACCGATACTTTCGATACCAGTTGGTCCGAAATCAATGTCGCTTGTGAATCCTGTCATGGACCCGCCTCAAAACATCTCCAGTGGGCCGAAGATAAACAGTCCGATCTGGAAAATTTTGGCTTTACACTTGCGCTGCATCGAGTCAGTTCGATCAACTGGAAGATGGACATTGAAAGTGGTATTGCCCGGAACGGAAAGACACAGGTATCCCAGGAATTACAGACCTGTGCACAATGCCACTCCAGGCGCACTACTTTCCTACCTGGCGCAGAGGCAGGGAACCAGTTTCTCGACCACTTTAATCCCGCCCTGCTACAGCCACCGCTTTATCACGTCGATGGTCAAATCAATGAAGAGGTCTATGTCTATGGTTCATTTTTGCAAAGCAAAATGTACGCCGCAGGCGTTACCTGTAGTAATTGTCATGATCCGCACGGGCTGCAGCTAGTTAATAGCGGGGATAGTGTCTGTGCCCAATGCCACCTCCCGGAGAAGTTTGCGCAAAGCAGTCATCACCTCCACCCGAGTGATAGCCCCGGCGCAAGATGTGTCAATTGCCATATGCCGGCGAAAAACTATATGCAGGTGGACAGCCGTCGAGATCACAGCTTTCGAATCCCAAGGCCCGATCTCTCCAACAAAATACAGACGCCGAATGCCTGCACCAGTTGCCACCAGGGCAAGACCAACCAGTGGGCCGCTGAGGTCCTACACAAAGCGTTTGGTCCCCCAGACCTGGAGCACTACGGTGAAGCACTACAAGCGGGACTTTCTGGCGCAATCAACGCTGAGGAGAAACTCAGTGCGCTGATTTCAGATCCCACTCAACCGGCAATCGCCAGGGCAACCGCCGTGAGTCTGCTGCCTCGGTATCTATCCCGCGGCTCTGCGCAGCTGCTTCAGGCCATTGCCCAGGGCGATGAGCCCCTGCTCAGCCTGGCTCTGGCCCAGTCGCTGGATAGGATACCTACTCAAATACGTCCGGCTCTGGGTATACCCCTATTGTTTGAACGAGAACGCGTAACCCGCTCGCTTGCCGCCAATGCCCTGGTTTCAATACCTATGGATCGCTATCCAGTTTCTGTGCAGAAGCAGTTTTCCCTGGCCCTGCAGGACTATATAGCCTCGGAGCTGTTTAATAGCGACCGGCCGGAGTCTTTAGCCAATCTTGGAGGGCTGCACCGACAGAGAGGCAATAGTACTCAGGCCGAGGCTTTCTATTGGCAAGCTATCAAAAGAGCACCCTACTACGCTCCCGCCTATATCAACCTGGCCGATCTATACCGATCTGAGGGACGGGAGTTAGAGGTCGAGAAATTACTGCGATCGGCTCTGAACCGGTCCGAGGGAAAGGCAGCCATACAGCACTCCCTGGGACTCTCACTCATACGACAGAATCGCCACTCGGAAGCAAACCGGTTCCTGCTTCAGGCGGCAGAAGCCGAAGATACCAGCAGCCGCTATATCTACGTATATGCAATTGCCCTTCACTCCGCCGCAAATTCCAAGCGAGCCCTGGCGGTCCTCGAGAAAGGATTGGAAAGGTTCCCGGCTTCAGAAGAGATACTCCAGGGACTCATCTCTATTCACCGTGAAACAGGCAATTTTGCCAGCGCAAAAAAATACGAAACACAACTTACCGGCAACTATTAATCGAGAGACAATAGACTGCGGTAAATTTCGATCTTATTATTTTCTTATAGGGCAGAGAAACCACTTCCCAGGGAGAATTGTGGTTAGTTCTTTCTTGCATTCAACTCTGAAGTGCATCACCCTTTAGGTTGCTGCCTCAGCCGTATATTCTCCCAATATCTGACTAGGA
>NZ_CANMKV010000041.1 GCF_947498635.1 uncultured Microbulbifer sp.
GGAAGGTGTTAAATTACTTGAGCCCACTGGAATTTTTGGTGGGTAAACGTGTGTCACTTATGTTGGCAATCTAGGATACCCCTCTTCTGGCTCATTCGAATGAAAATAGGTTTGCAATCCTAAGGTTACTGAATATCCCCTGCTTTTTGAGGACAAGAGTTAGAGTGGGGAATGGGATAGTGTGGTTCGAATCGGGGGGTTGTAGCACAAGGGTGTCTATCTAAAAATGGATGATGTTGATTGACTTGGTTTGGGAGGGAGTACTAAAAAGATAGCTTCGACAATCACATAACCATGTGACCTAGTGTTAGTGAGCCTGCATGCCGTTCAAGTAGGAACTAATCATGCTTAACTGTACGTAATCTTGAATTTTAGTCGCCTAATGTAGTGCCGTGACGCTTTCTAGGTTTAGGGCTATGTGACACGCAAGCCATCAGCCTTGCAGCAAGAAGACCTTTGTGACAAAACCTCAGCTGTTCGTTCTGGGTTTTATGGTTCGAATGCTATCCTTAGTGTCAAAATTTTGAACAAACTTCATTTGTTTAAGTTCATTTTGCTTACCTTGTAGCGCTGGTTAATTCTGATTTTATTGGGTGACTTTAAGTTCCTCGCTCTTTGGTTCTGCTTTTCGGTTTGTGGGATTTTTTCATTTTTTGAAAAAAGGTGAGCACTTTTTTACCTGTGGAATATTTTAGTTCCTTTGTTTTTTAATTAGTTGGGGGTTTTACCTGTAAATGGAAGGCAGTTCCAATGCAAGCGTTGTGCTATCACTGGAGGTTCCTCAGGCAAGAGAGGTTGATTGCCGGGCTTGGCATCAGGAGGTTGTAGATGTGGCTCGAACTTGTGATGGTTTGCAGGGCCTTCATTTATTTGACCCCATTTTGGGTATTCAAAATGAGTGGGTTCAATCTTTTCAATTTGAGGCGCTCAGTCAGCTGAAGATTCTCCTTAACAATAGGAGGTATAAGAGCCTTATTACTGCAGCTGAAGCTGATTTTGCAATAAAGGTTGAACGGTATATTGTCCTCGATACCAATCAAATGACTATTCCGGTGACAGTCGTTGTGTCGAAGCGAGTAAAGCCTGAGTTTTCTTCTGAATATATGGTGTGGCAACAAGAGGTTAATGAAGTGATGAAAAGTTTTCCTGGTTTTTTGGGCTTCGATATTACAAAGCCTATTGCAGGTTTGCAGGATGAGTGGGTCATTGTGTTTCGGTTTGACTCGAATAAAAACCTGAACCATTGGCTCTGCTCTGATGAGTGTCAGTATTGGATGCGTAAGGGAAAGGGGTTTTTGGAAGTTGTAAGTATTAAGCGTATCAATCATGGCTTTGAGGATTGGCTTACTAATGCCAGAGGTAAAGAAAGTGCGGGTTTGCCAGCACAGTGGAAGATGGCGATGCTGATACTGCTGATGTTGTATCCTACTGTTATGGTAACTGCAGTGTGGGTAGATCCGTTGCTCAAGAGCTGGCCGATAGCGTATTCTACGTTTTTAATAAATGCCATTATTGTCTCAGTGCTCACTTGGGTGGCTATGCCTGCGATCACTAGAGTTTACAATTTCTGGCTGTCTAATAAAGCAGGGAAAGTATTAGTAGTTAATCTATTGGGTGCCCTGCCAGTTGTTTTAATTTATATTTTATTGGCATTTTTATTCAACTTTTTTATTAAATGATGTATTAAGTGGCGGTTAGCTTTAACCGATTTGGCCGTTGAAACTTTAGGGATCTATTAGTGAGTGGGTACTGGTGAACTAAAGTGTAAGGTACTTGGGTTTTCTGTTGGTGGAGCAAATTCTGTGGGGAATTTAACGAAGGGGGCTGGGGGTGCGGGTTGGCCTGAGTTACCCTATGCGGAGTGGTTAGATACCATTGCGACTCTACATATGTGGACACAGGTGATTGGTAAAATACGCTTAATGCAATCACCCTGGGTTAATCACTCCTGGCATGTTCCCTTGTATGTTGATGTCCGCGGTTTGGGAACCTCTCTAATACCTTATGATGGTCGGTCATTTTCTATTCACTTCGACTTCTCTCATCACTTGATGAAAATTCAAGTGACTGATGGCGGTGAGTGGGTGCTTCCCCTGGCGCCGAGAACGGTATCTGATTTCTACCGAGAAGTGATGGATGGGCTCAAGCAGTTGGCTATTCCAGTTGAAATTAATACCATGCCTTCGGAGATCACAGGGGCGATACGCTTTGAGGAGGATCGTGACCACTTTGACTATGATCCCGAATACGCTAACCGATTCTGGCGGGCTCTGGTACAGATTGACAGGGTGTTCAAGCGATTTCGCAGCCGGTTTATTGGTAAATGCAGTCCTGTGCATTTTTTTTGGGGAAGTTTTGATTTGGCCCTGACGCGTTTCTCTGGTCGTCAGGCACCACCTCATCCCGGCGGGGTCCCTCACTTCCCCGATTGGGTGGCCAGGGAGGCCTATTCCCATGAGCTGAGCAGCGCAGGTTTCTGGCCGGGAGGTGGAGGGATAGACGGTGCTTGTTTCTATTCTTATGCTTATCCAGAACCTCAGCGATTTGCACAGGCGAAGGTTGCACCTGCAGAGGCCTATTACTCAAAAAATCTGGGTGAATTTCTCTTGCCCTATGATGTCGTTCGAGCTTCCCCTTCCCCTGATGATACTCTTCTCGCTTTTCTACAAACGACCTACGAGGCAGCGGCGAAAAATGGAGGGTGGAATCGATCGGCCCTTGAGCAGCACTTGCCCTCATAAGCCCGGTTGGGATGAAATGCAAAGTCGGTTAAGCACTTTATAGACCATCTTCGCCCCGCTATTTAGGCTCTCTGAGGTATTCAACAAGCGCCTCAGACGCCTGTTCGATCAGTTGGAGGGTGTGTTTAAATCCATCTATGCCGCCATAGTAGGGATCGGGTACTTCGGATTCATCACAGTGCTCTACCAGTGATAAAAACAGCCCCACTTGAGCGGGTGAGGCCTTTGGTCGTAAAGAGATTAACGCCTCCAGATTATCCGTATCCATGGCAAAAATATAATCAAAATTGTTGAAGTCCGCAGTTACCACTTGGCGTGAATAGCTATTCTCGAAGGAGTAGCCATTGTTTTGGCCTACCTCCAATACTCTTGGATCAGGTCTTTTACCAGCGTGGTAGTTAATAATACCCGCGGAGTCAACGGAGGCGGAGATACCCGCTTGCTGAGCTTTACTGCGAAAAACGGCCTCGGCCAGAGGGGATCGACAAATATTGCCGAGGCACACAAATAATACTGAGTGGCTTGAATTCGCTGTCACGGTCGCTCCGATCTATTTAGGCTGAAATCTGTCGTATCAAAATTCTAAAGAATACCGCTGCTCCAGTCATGTTGGGTAAGCGGGACTTGGTTACCTATGGCTGATAGAAGATATAGCTATTGGGTAAGGCATAGATAGGCCGGAGCTGGAGAATGCGGAAATATTTGCAGCAAAGCCGCGCAGTCAATTTTTGCCATCGAGGAAGACGATATGGAGCGATTGACATGCTCCAGCGCGGCGAAAGGTACCGTTTAGGCAGAGATCTTCGGGCCGGCTCTAAAGCTTGGATGCAGGCACACCGCCAGCCAGCCCGTTAATTTGTGGCCGAAAAATCAGCAGTTGACGGCGTTCACCGCGAGTCCGCCGAGGGAGGTTTCCTTATATTTGCTCTGCATATCGATACCGGTCTGACGCATGGTTTCGATCACGCTATCCAGCGGTACGATATGGGCGCCGTCGCCGCGCAGGGCCAGGCGTGCGCCGTTGATGGCTTTGACTGCGCCCATGGTGTTGCGCTCGATGCAGGGAACCTGCACTAGCCCGCCAATGGGGTCGCAGGTGAGTCCCAGATTGTGCTCCATACCGATCTCTGCAGCATTTTCGATCTGTTGGTTACTGCCGCCTTCCACGGCGGCCAGGCCGGCGGAGGCCATAGAGCAGGCGACACCAATCTCGCCCTGGCAGCCCACTTCGGCAGCGGAAATGGAGGCGTTTTTCTTGAATAACATGCCGATAGCGCCGGCGGTAAGCAGAAACTTCACCACCTGATCTTTGAGTTCACCGTGTATTTCCGGATCGTGTACAAACTCTACGTAATAGGCGATGACGGCGGGGATCACTCCGGCGGCGCCATTGGTGGGGGCGGTGACGATGCGTCCGCGCGCGGCATTTTCTTCGTTTACCGCGAGGGCGAAAAGGCTTACCCAGTCGAGAATGGCGAGGCCGCGATTACGCTCTTCGGTAGTTTGTTTGCTCAGCTCCCGATAGAGCTCAGCTGCGCGGCGGCGAACCTTCAGACCGCCAGGCAGAATGCCATTTTGTTGGCAGCCCCGCTCGATGGAAGCATCCATGACTTTCCAGATATTCCATAAGCGGTCTTTAACTTCCTGTTCGCTGCGAAAGGCTTTTTCGTTTTCCATGGCCAGTTTGGCGATGGTCCAGCCGTGGCGTTCGCAGACATCCATCAATTGTTCGGCATTGTTGAAGTCGTAGGGCAGCAGGGTGGCGATCTCCTCTTTGTGGGCGAAGTCTTCCTCCGAGAGAACAAAACCGCCGCCGATAGAGAAGTAGCTGCGCTCAAAAAGCAGCTCTTCGCCGGAATATGCTTGGCAGGTCATGCCATTCGAGTGCTGGGGAAGAAACTCCTCCATGTGGAAGAGCAGATCGCCATCGCGCACAAACTGAATTTTATGGTCCCCATTGAGGGGCAGGGCTTGCTCCCGGTGGATGGCCTCCATTCTTTCCTCGATGCTATCGACGTCGATCGTATCGGGGGATAGGCCCTGAAGTCCCATAAGTACAGCCATATCAGTACCGTGGCCGACGCCTGTGAGGGCCAGTGAACCGTAGAGGTGTACCTGGACGCGGTCGGTTTTGGCGAGCTGGCCGCGCGAGCGCAGATCCTGTACAAACTGGCGGGCGGCAACCATAGGACCCACTGTGTGGGAGCTCGAGGGGCCAACACCAATTTTGAACAGCTCAAATACGCTAATACTCATAAAATTTCTCTGCGCTGGGCCCGCACGTAACTGCGGCCCTCCCTAAAGGATATAGTTGCACCATTTGGGGGCGCACTTTGCCTCACAAGACGCAACAATCAAGATGGCAGTAGCTATTCCGTACAAAATTCTATTTGTAATGGCTTTTGCGGAATTTATGAGTTCTCAGGCTCTGGCAGTGATACAAGCTACGGCGCTTCCGCGACCAAAACGGCGCGTTTGGGCGCGGGGTGACCTTCCACCGTTTTGTCTGGCGATTGCGGATCGAGGAAATCTGCCAGGGATTCAAAATGCATCCAGTCGGTGCGGCGCTGCTCCTCCAAGGTGGTGGTGTTCAAGTCTACCGTCCTGGGGTTGCGGAAACTGCATTTACGCAACCAGCTCTCCAGGGTGGCACAGCTGGGGAAGAACCACACATTGCGCATTTTTGCGTAGCGTCCCTCGGGTACCAGACAATCCCCCACCTCACCATCGATCACCAGGGTTTCCAGTACCAGCTGGCCGCCGGGCCGCAGAGTGTCGCGCAGTTCGCGCAGGTGATCCATCGGGGAGCGGCGGTGGTAGAGCACGCCCATAGAAAAGGTGGTGTCGAAGGCGCGCAGGTTGGGCGGCAGGGCCTCAATACCGAGTGGTAACAGGTCCACCGGTTGGTCTTCACCGAGGTATTTTTTCAACGCGTAAAACTGCGCAACAAATTTTGCTGAAGGGTCTATGCCGATCACCCGCCGCGCGCCGGCGCCAAGCGAGCGCCAGCAGTGATAACCGTTGCCACACCCCACGTCCAGTACCAGCCTGTTTTGCAGGGGGGCCAAGTGCGGTAGCACCCGATCCCATTTCCAGTCTGAGCGCCATTCAGTATCGATGGGCAGGCCGAAAATTTCCCAGGGGCCTTTGCGCCAGGGGTGCAGTTTTCTCAGTTCCTGCTCCAGTTGCAGCAGCTGTTCGGCTGTTGCATCACTGGGGTTGCCGATACGCACGCTATTGGCGAGCTCAATTGCGGAGGGCGTAATATCCGGTAAGGCTTCAACCGCCGCACGCCAGTCGGGTAGGTCGCCCCAGCGGTGTGGGCTCAGGTTCTCGGCCACCTGCTGAGGCAGTTGAGCCAGCCAGCTGCGTAGCTCCGGGATGTGTTGCAGGCCTTGGTAGAGTTGGGTGTAGTCAATCACGGGGTACTTACTTGTCGGGGCTGCCCTTGATCGCGATCAGGGAGGCAAAGTTAAAACACTGGAACCAGACATCCACACTTGTAAAACCAACACCTTTCAGGCGCGAGCGATGGGTGTCGAGAGTTTCAGGGATCAGCACGTTTTCCAAGGCAGAGCGCTTTTGTGCAATTTCCAAGGCGCTGTAGCCATTGGCGGCTTTGAAGGAGTGATGCAGCTCAATCATTAGTTCATTGTGGGCCCTATCGGCGAAATCCACCTTTTCAGAAATGATCAAAATACCGCCGGGGCGAAGGCCCTGGTGGATCTTGCGCAAGATTTCTTCACGCTCCTCAACGGGAATAAACTGCAGGGTAAAGTTCAGCACCACGACAGAGGCATTTTCGATCGCTACGTTTTGTAGGTTGTCACAAATGAGCTGAACCGGGACTTCGCCACTGTCGGCGGCGAGAACTGTGCGCGCTTGGTCGATCATCGCCTGGGAATTATCCACGGCGAAGATTTCACAATCCGCTGCAGGGATACGGTGGCGCATGGCGAGTGTGGCTGCGCACAGGGAGCTGCCCAGGTCATAGCAGCGGCTGCCCGCTTGGGCGTAACGCTCTGCCAGGGTGCCGATCATAGCCACGATGGTGGTATAGCCGGGTACCGAGCGCTTGATCATGTCCGGGAAAACTTGCACCACGTGGCGGTCGAATTCAAAACCGGCTACCTGGCCCAGTGGGTTCGCGTAAATATTGTCTTGTTTGCTCATCGGAACTTCGCTAGAGGATAACGGCATTTAACCGGTGCAACCCACCCTGGCGAGTGCCCTTGGGTGGAATGCCGGTAAAACGGGGCACCCCTCCGGCTGGAAATCCAACTGGAGGGGTGCTGGGCTCAATTACAACTTTTCTTCCTGTAGATTGAGTTTTGCGGCTGCGTCACTGCCCTGGGGGCCGGTGACGATGGCCGTACTGGCCTTACTCGGCGCCAGGTAAGTGGTGCCAACGCGTTGCAGATCCTGCAAAGTCACTTCGGTCACTTGCTTGCGGAACTGCTGGCGCACGGCGTGGCTGCGCCCGTACAGACTGGAGTGGAAATTCTTTTTGGCCTCACCGGCGGGGGAGCCGGGTTTATCCAAGCCACCAACCACGCCGAGAATGGCTTCTTCCACCTGCTCCTCTTTGTGATTGCCATCGGCCAGCCACTGCACAGAGGCATCGAAGTCTGCCAGGGTTTCGCCCATGCGTGGGTCACGGTAGGAGTAGAAGCGGAATACCCCGATATTACTGTCGTGCCCGGCACCTCCGCCGTAGGCGCCGCCTTGCTCGCGGATGGTGCGATGCAGGAAGCCGTTGCGCAGGAAGCCACTCAATACGGAGAGGGGCGCGGCATCCGGATGGGACATGGGTACCGTGGCGTAGGCCTTGGAGCAGAAGTTGACCTGGCTGTTGGCTACCCAGAGCTCCTGAACCTGTTTGCGCTCAAAGGGCGCGTTCGGGTTGGCTGCGGCAGCACTGGGGGTGGAAATCAGTGGCGACAGGGCCTGGCTGAAATCGCCCAGTTTGTCCTCTTCGCCAATCAGTAGGAACTGGCGCGGGGCAGCGAGGATTTTCTGGTGGATAGCTTGGAAGTGTGCGGAGAGTTTTTGCAGGCCGTCTTTTTCATCCAGACCCAAGACCAGTGCTCTCAGGTTGCGCAGGCCGAGTAGGCCGCCGCTGGCGTGGCTCTCCCAGGCCGCGCGGTTATAGCCGGCACTTGCCGCCGCCATCGCCAGGGCATGGCCGTTGCCGACAACCCCCTGCTCGCGGCGGGCCAGGGTCTGCTGCAGCAGCTCTTTGATACGTGCGTGTTCGTCGAAACGCACTTGCGCCATGGTGGCCTGCATCAGCTCGGTAAGCTCGCCCTGGTTACGCGAAAGCGCTTTCCCCGACAGGATAAAGTGGCCGGACAGGTGGTCCAGATCATTGATGGCTGTACGGCTGCTGGTAAAGCCGTGCAAGGCACCGGCGACACGGGTCTGCCACTGCTGCACGTCCAGGTAATCTTTATCTGCGAGACCAACCTCACTGAGCACCTGGCAGTAATAGGGCACCAGGGCCTTTTCCTCTTCGGTGAACTCCGGTAGGGCGCAGACCATTTGCTGGTAAACCAGGCCATTGGTACCGGCGCTGTAGCGGGTAAGTTTTTGTTCACCGAGAGTGATCGCCTCCCCCTTGGCGTCGGGCATTTCCGCAGGGATATCTTCCACGCCCACTTTGGGCAGGATGGAGGCGTCGTCTTCGCGGTTCTGACGGTCTGCCAGGGCTTTGGCGGTTTCAATAATCTGCGCTTGTTCCCGCTCGCTAAGGCGTTCCTTGATTTGTGCCAACTGGTCTTTTTCCGCTTGCTCACGGCGACCTGCCAGTTTGTCGTCCGGGCTCATTACCAGGCGCACCCGGTGCTGGTTTTCCAGCAGCAGTTCGCGCGCTTTGTCGGCGATAAACATCGGGTCCTTGATCTGCTCGCGGAGTTTCTCGAGGGTGGCATCAATATTCAACAGGCCAACCGCATCGCCGCGGTGGGTAGCACCAGTAAGCGCGGTGAGAATCAACTGTAGGCCGTAGGGGAAACCATCGCCGCCGATCTCACGCTGTTGTAGCTCTAATTGATGTAGGCTGGCCGCTACCTGTTCGTAGGGGATGCCTTTTTCGGCAACGTCTTCCAGTACGGCGAGGACCTGTTTTTCCAGTTCGTCGGCGCGTTCGCGCTCACTGCCTTCGATACCACAGACAAATACCAGTTCGCGCTGTGAATCGTCCAGCCCCACCAGAGGAGAAGGGGAGGTGCCCAGGTCGGTGGTTTCCAGAAGCTTCATCAATGGGGAGGCACTGTTATCCAGCAGTACACCGGCGAGCAGGTGCGCGGTGAGGGCCTCTTCGAGATCGGTGACATCACCCAGTAGCCAGCTCAATACAATGTGGGCTTTGGCTTCCAGGGCTTCGCCGCTCAGGGGGTAGTGCTCTTCCACTTTAAGCGGGGACTGGTAGCGGTCTTCGCGGCCGACTTCGATCGTCTTGTTCAGCTTCTCAAATTTATGCAGCGCTTTTTCTTCAAAAGCGGCTTGGTGCTCGGCAGCGGGGATATCGCCGAAGGTCATAAAGATGGCGTTGCTCGGGTGATAGTGGCTGCGGTAGAAAGCCACCAACTCTTCATAGCTAAGCTTGGGAATATCCGCGGGCTCGCCACCTGAATTGTAGTGGTAGGTCGTGGTGGGGAAGAGGTATTTACTCAGGGTGTGCCATAACTGTGAGCTGACCGAGCTCATCGCGCCCTTCATCTCGTTAAATACCACGCCCTTGTAAACCAGTTCGCTGTCGGCGTTTTCCGTTTCAGAAAATTCCAGGCGGTGCCCTTCCTGGGCAAAATCCAGTGGGTCTAGAGTTGCGAAAAATACCGCGTCCAGATACACATCAAGAAGGTTGTTAAAGTCCTTGCGGTTCTGGCTGGCGAAAGGGTAAGCGGTCCAGTCTGAACTGGTGAAGGCGTTCATAAAGGTGTTGAGTGAGCGCCGAATCATCATGAAGAAAGGGTCGCGCACCGGATATTTATCACTGCCGCACAGCGCGGTGTGCTCGAGAATATGTGCCACGCCGGTGGAATCGTGGGGCACAGTGCGCAGTGCCACCAGGAAAACATTTTCCGGATTGTCGGCGGCAATGTGCAGGTGTTGAGCACCGGTGGTGGTGTGGCGGTATTCCTCGACGCGCACGCCGAGGGAATCGATTTCTGCGCTGGTAACCAGCTCAAACGCTGGATGTGAGTTGTTCAAAAGACAGCTCCCGGGAGTTATAGGTAATTTTCTGGCCAGACAGTGCAGCCGGCGAAAGGGCGCTATTCTACCGCTTGCGCACACCGGAAAGACAGTGTTGACAAGGATGTCAGCAAGGCGAAGACTTCACCTGCCGAAGCCCCGGCATAAATGTAGACGAACAGGGAGATAGAGGTTGTCCTGGTTGGATATCGCCAGCGTCACTGGCTTTTTTATTACATGGGTGGGTTACACCGTATTTGCGCGAAAAAAAGCTAAGGAAACCTGGTGCCTTACTTCTTCTCTGCAATGGTATCGGGTGGAGTGGATGCTGCGCATGCTCGATCGCGATATGCGCATGGCGGATACGGCGATTCTGAGTAACCTGGAGCGGGTGATCGGTTTTTTTGCCTCTACCAGTATCCTTATCCTGGCTGGCCTGGTGACAGCCCTGACGGCGAACAAGGCTGCCATCGAGGTGCTGACCAGTTTGCCGTTTGCCGAGCCCACCACGGTTGAGCAGTTTGAGCTCAAAGTGATGTTGCTGATCCTGATTTATATTTTCGCCTTTTTCAATTTCACCTGGTCGCTGCGTCAGTACTCCTTTGCCAATGTGTTGATTGGGGCCGCGCCGCCACCCGAAGCGGGCGAGCTCTCGGAGACCGAGCGCCGTCGTTTCGCCATCAGTACCGCCAAAGTGATCGATCACGCCGGGCACAGTTATAACTACGGCCTGCGCTCCTACTACTTTTCCATGTCGGTATTGGGTTGGTTTATTCACCCGTTGCTGTTTATTGTCGGTTACGTCTTCGTGGTTTGTGTGCTGTATCGGCGTGAGTTTATGTCGCGCGCGCTCAACTCCATTTTGGCGGCGCGAGAGGGCGGTTTGGAACGCCAGCAGAGGAAGAAGTTTAGTGAAAAACCGTGAAATTCTGGCGCTCTTTAATGAGCTTGCCGGAGTACGGGGATGGGAAAACCTACATCCCGCAAAAAATCTGACCATGGCATTTTCGGGAGAAGTGGCGGAATTGGGCCGCCACTTTCTTTGGCGCAATCAGTGGTATGACAATCGTGAATTTGCCCCCCTAGTGGATGGCGAGGGCAGGGCTCCGGTAATGGATAGGCCGTTGGCGTTGCGAGAAACAATTGAAGAAAATTGGTGCCGCTGTGACGAAGTGGCTGTAGGTAGAAGCGCCCATGAGTGATACACGGTACCGCGATAGAAATTTTGATGATTTGGCACACCGCTTTCGCAATCGTATTTACGGCGGTCTCAAGGGGGACATACGCCTGGCCGTCTTGAACCGGGATCTCGCTACGATCGTCAGTCAGGCCTCGCGCACACTAAAGGTTGTGGACGCCGGTGGTGGCCAGGGACACTTTGCCATGGATCTGGCGGCCGCGGGGCACCGGGTGTACCTGGCCGATATATCGGCACAGATGTTGGAACACGCCGCAGCGGAAATTGAGGCGCGGCATCTGCACAAGCAAATCACGCTTTTACACGAGCCCCTGCAGGGGTTGGCGCAGATGGAGGCGCTGCGGGATACAGACCTGGTGATTTGTCATGCAGTATTGGAGTGGCTGGAGGAACCGCAGCAGGCCCTGCAGCAGCTGCGCAGTCTGCTTAAGCCGGGTGGCCACTTGTCGCTGACCTTCTACAATCGGCGCGCGCTGGAGTTTCGACTGTTGCAGCGCGGCAGCTTTCGACAGTTGGAACGCAATATCGGTGAGAATTATTGGGGCGGCCACTCGGGCAGTCTTACCCCGCAAAATCCACTGCTGTTGGAGTGGGTGAACGAATGGCTGCAGCAGGCCGGATTTGAAGTGACCTGTCACAGCGGCATTCGCTGTTTTCATGATTTTATGACGCCGAGTATTCGCGAGAAGTTGCCGGCTGCGGCAATCGTGCAAAAAGAGTTGGAGTACTCACAAGAGGACCCCTATCGCCAGCTGGCGCGTTATGTCCATCTTCTCTGCCGGGTGCCCGAATAAAACGGAGTCGAGATAGGCATGCCGTGATCAAGGAGAGCGTTGATCACAAGGTGCGCAGCAGCAGCTCTTTGGCGGCGTTTACTCGCGAAGCCAGATAATCGTTGCCGCCACGATCTGGGTGCAGCTTCTGAATCAGTTTGCGATGAGCACCGACAATTTCGTCGCGTCCGGCGCCAGGGCTGACTCCCAAGATCCGCCGCGCCTCGTATTCACTCAGGGGCGGACCCTGGTCGGCTTGGGTGGTCTTTTGTTCTGACTCGGGTTGTTCCTGCTCCCGGTGGGGCTCCTCTTGTTGCTGCTGGTCCTGATATTGCCGATTGCGTGCATGCCGTTCAAAAAATGGCGCTAACCAGGGCATCAGGCGTGTCAGTTGGTTCAGTAGGCGGCCCAGTACCGGCAGGATCAGCAGCACCGCAGCGCCAACCCAGTGCAGTCGCCCGCTGACTGCCAGGAGTACTACGACCACCGCAGCGATCATTATGGTAATAAAGAAAATTTGCTTGCGCTTGTTTCCCGCTGAACTCGATTTGATTTTTTGCCAGACGTACCAGGCGGCGATTACGATAAGCAGCAGAAGAATTAAACGTGCCAATGGCGGCTCCTTAAGTTTTACACTTGCCAAGATTGGGTCTGGGGCTTAAATATCTCTCCGACCCGTTGGATCGTCGGGTTACCATAAGCCGAATCGGGCCCCCTCTACTCTGGGCGTATTCGCGGCTTGTGGCTATCCTGATTGAAGAAAAATTCAGCACTTGAGATAACAGTATGCAATACGACAAATTTCAGATTCCGGATGCGGATCAGATTTTGCCCGGCCGACCACAGCCGATGGAAATTACTGGCGTTCATTATGTCAATGGGAACCCTATTCAGGAACCATTCCCCGAGGGCATGGAGACCGCGATATTTGGCATGGGATGCTTCTGGGGGGCGGAGCGACTGTTTTGGGAGGTCGATGGTGTTTACGCTACGGCGGTGGGCTACACCGATGGCGCTACGGAAAATCCAAATTACGATGAGGTGTGTAGCGGCCGCACTGGGCACGCCGAAGTGGTTAAGGTGGTCTTTGACCCCAAGCGGGTAAGCTATGTGGAGCTATTGAAGACATTTTGGGATATGCACGATCCTACCCAGGGTATGCGCCAGGGCAATGATGTTGGTTCCCAATATCGCTCCTGTATTTTCTGCACCCATGAAGGGCAGCTGAAAGAGGCGGAGGCCAGCAAGGAGGCTATACAGGCGGCTCTGGATGATAAACAGCAGGGTAAGATCACCACGGAAATCAGCATGGATCAACCATTCTATTACGCCGAGGAATACCACCAACAGTACATGGCAAAAAATAAAGAGGCTGTTTGCCCGATCCTGCGCAACCCCATACATAAATAATAATGATGCCTACCTGAGCGGCGCTAGGAGGGCGGTGAATGGATTCCGCCTTCCTCACCCTCAGAATTTTACCTGTCAAAATCCTTTCTGAAGTCCCTTTCGATTCCATCGGTGGCGATCGAACGGTGTGGATCAAGCCGTGCGAATCTTAAATGTCTGGTTCACTTTCCACTCCGCTGGTGAGCACACCAATCGCTCCAGCTACCGGGGTAAAGCTTGGAATCCTGGCGGCCAGCCAGATACTGGGCAAAGAAATTCACGCAAGCGGTTACGCCGGAGCCACAGTAATTCAGAATGGGGCGCTCACCGGCGAGGGTGTTCCATAACGCGCCGAGCGTGGCCGGCGATTTCACTTTACCCCTCTCGTCGGTTATTTGCCGCCAGGGCTGATTGATGGCACTGGGAATATGTCCGGCAATAGGATCTATAGGTTCGCGTTTGCCCGCAAAGCGATCTTCATCGCGGGCGTCCACCAATTGCCAGGGCGCAGTGCCCAGTGAGGTTTTGAGTGTTTCGTAGTGGACTAGGAGATTGTCCTTCGGCTTGGCCGTGAAATCACCTTTTTCCGTCGGTGCTGGCGCAGTGGTGTCCAGTGGCAAGCCGGCCTCGAGCCAAGCTTGCAGTCCGCCATTTAGAACCTGCACTTGGGGGTGGCCAAAGAAAAAAAACAGAAACCAAGCGCGTGCGGCAAAACCCAGGCGATTGTCGTCGTAGACAATCACCGGGGTGTCGCGATGGATCCCGAGCTTGCGGGCATATTGTTGGAACTGAGCGCTGGGCGGCATAGGGTGGCGCCCGCCAAACTGCTGTGTTGGGGCGGATAGGTCCCGGTGCAAGCTCGCGTAGTGGGCGCCGGGAATATGTCCGGTGGCATAGGCCTGGGCACCGCTCTCTTTATCGGCAAGGTCGTAGCGGCAATCCAGGATTACCGGGGCCTTGGCTGTGATCAGTGCTTGCAGGTCTTCCGCTTCAATAAGCGCGCTACTGTGATTTCTCTCCATTTTTATCCCTTTGCTGTTCCATTGCCGGCGATGTTCTAGGGACTACTTTCTGCGGCTGGTATCCCCACGGAAGGGGCCTGCGTATCGTCACTTTGGGGCGGCGTCTCTTGCTCTTCCTTCACCTGATCGGCCAGCTCCTGCTGGCGACAAAGTTTAGTGGGTTCTGTCTGGTCGCTTTTAGGGTTGTCGAGAAAACGCGCGGCCGCTTTTTCTGCGCAGCTGCTGGCGGAAATAATATCGTGGGCCAATTGCGGAAATAGCAGCCACTGATGATTGGGTAGTGCTTTGCGGGCGGAATCCACATCGTCTGCGGACAGGACCGGGTCGAGCCCGCCGTGGAGCACCATCACCGGGGCCGGAGTGGCAATTGGCTGGGATTCCAGCAGTGGCGCGGCGGGAATTGCCCAGATGCGACACTGTAGCTGCAATAAGTTGAGATCTGAGCGCACAGCGCCACCGAGGATACCGGTGCTTGCAGCACTTGCGCGGGCCTGGTCGAAGTCGACAAAAGGGGCCTCCTCATAGCAGAAATGGCTGACGCCGGCGGCGTCGCCAAAGTAGGGGTCGAGCACTATTTCCATAAAGTGGCCGATGGACTTCTGTGCGGGTTCCAGGCCTTCATCGCCAGTATTTTCCAGCCCCTCGATTAATTTCGGCAGCTCACTGTAAAAGTTCTCGTTATACAGTGCCTGGAATAGCACGCGCAGCAGGCGCTGGCCGGTGAGGACAAAGGGATAGGGCTGGTTTGAATAGCGGTGCTTGATGGAAACAGTGCGCGGTTTTTCATCGAGGGTCTGCACTAGGTTTTCCAGGCGGCGACGCAAATCCGGGTAGCGGCTGTTGCACTTTTTGTCCTCGATGCAATGTTTCAGGCCGCGCTCATAGGCCGCTAAAGAGTCCTGGGCCAGCTGCTGGGTGTAGGCAATATTCGGGAATACGGCGCTGTTGAGCACCAGGGCACGCACCGAGTCGGGGTAATCCCGCGCATAGGTGAGGGCGTAGCGGGAGGAGTAGGAAACGCCGTAGAGGTCGAGTTTGTCGATCTTCAACCGTTTGCGCAGTTCATCCACATCGCGGGCGATGACCGAGCTATTGTACTGGGCCATATCCGCGTCCTTGCTCAGGCGGCTGTAGCAGCGCTCCATACTGAAAGCGAATACCCTGGATTCCTCTTCTGGGGAGAGTTTGCGCTGAAAGGCGGTTTGCGCGTCGTCAATAAATTCGCTGCAGGTGAGACGCGGTCGCGCCATGCCTGTGCCGCGGGGGTCTATCACGATCAGATCGCGGCCATCCTCAACAGTCATAGCCGCGTAATTTAGCCACAGCCAGTCGCTGGCATTTTCTGGTTCGAGGCCCATGCTGGCTCCGGGCCCGCCGGCTCCGAGGTGCAACAGAGGCGTCTTGTTCGGGGCTGGGTTGTTGGCGCGAAAGCGAATAACTGGGAAGCGAATTTTCCGCCGGGTGGGGTGAGCGTAATCCTCCGGCACTTCCATCATAAAACACTGGGTGGCGGGCCAGCTGTCGTCGGTTTTAAACCAGCAGGACCTGGAAACCAGGCGGGTGTGGCTTTTTGGCGCTTTTGTCTCTGGTGAGCCTGCCTCCGGCTCAGACCGTTCACAGGCGCCGATCAGCAGGCTGAGAAAAATGATTGAGGCGGTCAGTGGGCGGAAATTTCGCACTAAAAGAATTCCTATGAGCAGAACCTGTAAGCAGAAAAAGGTTCAGGTGTTTTTGAGTTGGGCCTGGACCCGATCAATGATTACCGAATCGAGCGATGGGTGCGGAGAGGTTCCATCGCAGAGCGGCCAGACGGATCGATAGGGTGACCAATACGGCTATGGCGATGACTAAATCTCCCGGCAACTTGCCACTGGCATCCAAAGCAACCAAAACGGCGGCCCCGCTGAGGGCTGCGGTGGCGTAGATCTCGCGCCGCAGTAGTAGGGGAATATCGCCAGATAGCACATCGCGTATTACTCCACCGAAGGTGCCGGTCATCATGCCCATAACGATGGCGATAGTGGGAGAAAAACCCAATTCCAGCCCTTTTTGTGTACCGATTACCACAAAAACCGCGAGACCGATGGCATCTGCCACCATCAACAGGCGCATAGGTACCTGTAAATAGCGTATCAGGTAAAAACTGACCACACCGGTGATTACCGCGATCCACAAATAGTAGGTGTCTTGCAGCCAGAATACAGGGATGTTGAGGATGATGTCCCGAATGGTCCCCCCTCCAGTGGAGGTGGCACAGGCGAGTACCACGGCGCCGAATAGATCCATTTGCTTGTGCCCCGCGGCCAGTACACCACTGAAGGCAAAAACCGCTATGCCGATCAGGTCGAACCAGTGCAGCAGCTCATCCATATCGTCTTAACATCCACAGGTTGGAAAAGCGGGGAGAATAGCATTACTGATTTGGCAAGGGGAGGGAGCGATCGACGCTGCAGGTTAAGAGACAAGCCGTCTAACCGGACGGATTACGACATTTCCAAATCGGATACTCGGGAATCAATGGAGAGGGGCGCACCCGCTGGTTGCCGGTGCGCCTCAGTGGACCTTAAACGAACGCCTGCAGGCCGGTCTGAGCGCGGCCCAGGATCAGGGCATGCACGTCGTGGGTGCCTTCGTAGGTGTTTACGGCTTCCAGGTTCATCACGTGGCGAATCACATGGAATTCGTCGGAGATGCCGTTACCGCCGTGCATATCGCGGGAAATACGTGCAATATCCAGGGCTTTGCCACAGTTATTGCGCTTCACCAGAGAGATCATGGTGGGGTCGAACTGCTTGTTCTCGTCCATGATGCGACCAACGCGCAGGGACGCCTGCAAGCCCAGGGTGATCTCAGTTTGCATGTCGGCCAGTTTTTTCTGGAAGAGCTGGGTCTGGGCCAGCGGGCGGTTGAACTGCTTGCGGTCCAGGCCGTACTGGCGGGCCGCGTGCCAGCAGAACTCACCGGCACCCATGGCACCCCAGGAGATACCGTAGCGGGCGCGGTTTAGGCAGCCGAAGGGACCGCGCAGGCCGCCGACTTCAGGGAATTTGTTTTCTTCGGGAACGAAGACATTGTCCATCACGATCTCGCCGGTGATGGAGGCGCGCAGGGAGAACTTGCCCTCGATCTTCGGGGCGGATAGTCCTTCCATGCCTTTCTCAAGCACAAAACCGCGGATGATATCTTCGTCATCCTTCGCCCAAACCACAAAGACGTCGGCGATGGGGCTGTTGGTGATCCACATCTTGGCGCCGCTGATACGGTAGCCGCCGTCCACTTTTTTAGCGCGAGTCTTCATGCCGCCGGGATCGGAACCTGCATCGGGCTCGGTCAGGCCGAAGCAGCCGACCCACTCACCGCTGGCGAGTTTCGGCAGGTATTTCTGTTTCTGTTCTTCGCTGCCGTAGGCGTAGATGGGGTGCATGACCAGGCTGGACTGCACACTCATGGCGGAGCGGTAACCGGAGTCTACGCGCTCGACTTCTCGTGCTACCAGGCCGTAGGAAACATAGTTGAGACCGGCACAGCCATAGCCTTCGATGGTGGAGCCCAGCAGGCCCAGCTCACCCATCTCTCGCATGATTTCGCGGTCGAAAATTTCGTGGCGGTTGGCCTCCAAAACCCTCGGCATCAGCTTGTTCTGGCAGTATTCGCGCGCGGCGTCGCGCACCATACGCTCTTCGTCGGTCAATTGCTGATCCAGCAGCAGGATATCGTCCCAGTGGGCGAGTGGCTGATGTTTACTCATGGCTTGTCTCTTCTACTTCCGTTATTAATCGGCACCGGGGCCCGCCGCCAGTCCGGCAAAACCTGCTGGATTTTGACAGGGGCCTCGGCAAGAGCCCCGCGACAAATCCCGGTGACCATTCAGTTATTGTGGCGCATCATACCGAAGTCGCCGCGCCGGGGCACTCCCGCAGGCGGCAAAATTTAAGCTGAGTTTAAAGTCACTGTGTAAACAAGGGTAAAACGCATTGCGAGGTATTTTGACGAGCGGATAATGCACGCAATAATTCCCTGTTTTTTCTAGATTTAAATTCATTTACGGTGATTTTTCTTGCGCTTTCCCCGTGTTTTGGCAATTTGTGTTCCGCTGTTGGCCAGCTGTACAACAGCACCTCCCGAAGCTGTTCCGCCGCAAAATATTTTGCCGCTGCCAGTGGCGTTTAGTGATAGTGGCAGCGTGGTGGCCGAGGTGCGCTGGTGGCGCGGGTTTGAAGATCCTCAGCTCGACCAGCTGGTGGCGCTGGCCCTGGGGGACAACCCGAATCTGCAGGCCAGTTACTGGCGCCTGCGCCAGGCGGCCGCCGCAGCGCGTGGGGCCCGCTCCGGCCTATGGCCGAGGTTGACCGCGCGGATTGAAAATACCGAGCAGCGCTACTCTTCCGGTGAATTCACCGCCCCCTCGAACGAGGGCAACAGCTGGAGCACCCGTATCGCCGCCAGTTACGAGGTTGATCTGTGGGGGCGGGTGCGCGCTGGTGCCAGTGCCGCCGAAGCGGGTTTCCTGGCCCAGGAACAAAATTTACAAACAGCCTCTTTAAGCCTCGCCGCGGAGGTATCGTCCAACTGGTTGGAGTTGCGCGAACAGTGGGGGCAGCGCGACCTGCTGCTACAACAACTGGAAACCAATCGCCAGTCCCTGCAAGTGCTGGAGTTGCGCTTTGGGCGCGGCGTCAGTGATGCCGCCGATGTACTGCAGCAGCGTCAGCTCATACAGCGCTCTGAACAGGAGCTAGAGCAAGCCGGTGCCAATATTGATGTGCTCGAAGTGCAGCTGGCGACTTTGCTCGGTATTACCCCCTCTCAATTGCACAGTTATATTCACAGGGAGGCGAACCTGCCTCTGTTACCAGCCCTGCCCGATACAGGGATTCCCTCCCAGTTACTACTCCGGCGCCCGGATGTGCGCGAAGCGCAGCGCAAGCTGTTGCAAGATTATCACCTCGCCGATCAGTCCTGGGCGAACCGCTTGCCGACGTTGAGCCTCTCCGCCGTGGCCAGCAATGGCACGAGCCTGATCAGTGACATTACCGAGAACTGGTTACTGGCGATTGCCGCCTCTATTGAAGGGGTCATCTTCGATGGCGGCGCACTGGTTTCGGCACGAGAGCAACAGGATGCGGTGTTACAGGAGGGCTGGGCGCAGTATCGGGAAACGGTAAATCAGGCGCTGTCAGAGGTTGAGCAGGCCCTGATTCGCGAGCGTGCTTTGTCCCAGGAACTGGCACACTTGCGCGAGCGCGAGCGGTTGTCTGCTCTGATCGTGGAGCGGCGCAACCGGGCCTATATCCGCGGTGCTGTCGATTTTCTCAATCTGCTCACGGCAACCATTGAACAGCAGAGCCTGGCGCGGGAAGTGTTGTCCGCCGAGCGTCAGCGATTGCAAAACCGAGTCACCCTATATCGCGCACTCTCCGGGGGATTGCCCCAGAAAGACCTGCCCGCGCCGGGGCCTGTAGATCTGGAGCTGTACCTGGAGGGAAATAGCTGATGTTAAAGAAGTTCAAACCGCGCCTGTTGATACCGGTTGGCCTGCTGTTATCAGCATTTGTACTGGCCAGCTGGATGATGCAGGAGAAGCCTAGGGTCACTCGCGGGGAGCGCAAAGCCCCACCGCCGACGGTGGACATCGCCGTGGCCGAGCAGGGCAGCTTCCCGGTTACCCTGAGCGCACTGGGGAAGGTGACCGCGCGCGAATTGGCGGAGTTGCAGTCTTTAGTGGATGGGCAGGTGGAGTGGCTCGACTACGACCTGGGACCGGGAGCGGTGTTGCCCGAGGGGCAAATCTTGCTGCGCATAGACACTGAGCCCTATCAACTGGCCCTGAAATCCGCGCAGAGCACCCTGGCCGGGCGCCGTGCGGAGCTGCAGCAGGAAAGAGGGCAGCAGCAGGTGGCACAAGAGGAGTACGCGCTGCTCGGTAGCACGCTCGGTGATGCGGACCGCGCATTGGTACTGAGAGAGCCGCAGCAGGCCGCAGCTGAGGCCGCCGTGCAGGCGGCAGAGGTCGAGGTGGCACTGGCGCAGCGCAATCTCCGTCTCACCGAATTGCGCGCTCCGTTCGACGCCTTGGTAGTGGAGCGGAATGTGGATGTGGGTGATCGCGTCTCTCCGGGCAATACGCTTTACAGCCTGGCCAGTGCCAGCCGCTTCCAGATTGCTGTTGAAGTGCCCGCTTCGCAGCTACACCGCTTAACCAGTGGTGATACAGAGGTGCGTATTTATGGAAGCCAGTGGCCTGCCGGCATCTATCGCCAGGGAGAGTTTGTTCGGGTGATTCCGGTCCTGGAGGAGCAGGGGCGCCTCGCGCGGGTTTTGGTCGAGCTGGATGACCCCCTGTCGGTATTGAATCCCTCCCAGCCGCAGCTCTTACTCAACGACCTTGCTCGGGTGGACATTGTCTCTCGAAGCGAGAAGGCGCTGGTGCGTATCCCCCTGACCGCTTTGCAGGATGGCAATCTGGTCTGGGTAGTGCGGGACAACCGTACAAATATCCTGCCTGTTGCTGTCGCTTATATCAGTGACAACTTCGCTGTACTTGAGAGTGGCCTCAGCGGTGGTGAGACCCTGGTAACTACCCGCCTGATCACGGTCACCGATGGTATGCCGGTGCGGGTTGCTGCGGATGCCCCGCGGGGCGAGGGTCTGCCCGCGGAGGCCGCCGCCTCAGTACCCAAGACTTCGGAGCTCGGTCCCCAGGGGCGGAAAGCCGGAGGCGCCAATGACTGAGCGCAATAGAAATGAGGCCGGCATAGACACTCGCCGCGGCGCCATTGCCTGGATGGCGCGCAACCATGTCACCGCAAATTTGCTGATGCTTGTTTTGATTGTCGGTGGCCTGGCCTTTTCTCTGGTGGTCAAAAAAGAGGTCTTTCCCGAGTTCAGCCTGGATATGGTGTCGGTTTCTATCTCCTATCCCGGCGCCAGTCCGGAGGAGGTGGAGCGGGGCGTGCTGGTGGCCGCTGAGCAGGCGGTACAGGGCATTGTGGGAATTAAGGAGATGCGCGGCGCTGCCAATGAGGGCAGTGCCTCTTTAATCTTGGAGCTGGAGGGCGATGCGGACGCCAACTTGGTTTATCAGAACATCCAACAGGCTATCGATTCGGTCTCAACCTTTCCCGGCGATATCGAACGCCCCCAGGTAAGCCTGGCCGAGCGTAAGCGCGATGTGCTGGATCTTGTCCTGCATGGTGATCTGGATGACCGCAGTCTGCGCGCCCTGGCGATGCAGGTATACGACAAGCTGGAGGCCCACAGGGGCATCACCCAGCTGGAGACGCGCGGTATGCGCAACCTGGAAGTGGCGATTGAGATTCGCCGCGATGACCTGCGGCGCTACGGCCTCACCCTGGCCGAGGTGGCTGCCACGGTAAAGAATGCCGCGGTGGATATTCCCTCCGGCAGTGTGAAGTCCGATGCAGGCGAGATTCTGGTACGGGTCACCGAGCGGCGTGATTGGGCGCGGGAGTTTGGCGATGTGGTGGTCACCCGCGGCAGCGGTGGCGGCCCAGTCTATTTGCGCGATATGGCCAATGTCAGCGATGCCCTCGAAGACGAGGCGCGCAATATGGTGTTTAACGGTGAGCCCGCGGTCAGTATCAAAGTGTATCGCGTGGGCGATCAAACACCGATGAGTGTCAGCGAAGCGGCGCGGGAGGTGATCGAGGATGTCAGGGAAAACCTGCCGCCGGGGGTGACTTTGACCATTCGCGATGACGATTCCGAGATCTTTAAAGAGCGCCTCTCCCTACTGCTGAAAAACGGTTTTATCGGCCTTCTATTGGTGTTTGTCGTGCTCGGTGCCTTTTTGGAGCTGCGCCTGGCGTTTTGGGTCACGCTGGGTATTCCCACTAGTTTCCTCGGGTCGCTGTTGTTCCTGCCCGGGCTGGACGTCTCGATCAGTATGGTGAGTATGTTCGCCTTTATCATCGCCCTGGGTATCGTGGTGGATGATGCGATTATCGCCGGGGAGAATATCCATGAGTGGCGCCAGAAGGGCTATAGCAACCTGGAGGCTGCCATCGCCGGTGCGCGCCAGGTGGCGGTACCACTCACTTTTGCCATCCTCACCAATATCGTCGCCTTTATTCCCCTGATGGCGTTACCCGGATTTATGGGCAAAATTTTTGGGGTTATTCCCTTTGTGGTGGGCTCGGTATTTATTATTTCCTGGGTGGAGGCGCTGTTTATTCTGCCGGCGCATTTAGCCCACTCCCGCCGTCACTATAAGAGCCCGCGGGCCCGGCGTTTTGCCGCACGGCAGAAACTGTTGGCGCGAGGGCTGGACCGCTTTGTACAGCGGCGTTTCCGGCCGTTTCTGAATCGGTGTGTGGCGCACCGCTATAGCACCATTGCCGTGGCTATTGCCATTTTGCTGGTGGTTGGAGGCTACGCGGCCAGTGGTCGTATGGGCTTTACCCTGATGCCGAGAGTGGAGCGGGATTCCGGCCGTTTTGCCGTGACCTTTCCCACTGGCACCGCCCAGTTTCAGTTGGAGAAGGCGAGGGCGCAGATTATCGAGGCCGCCGATAAAGTGCTCGAGCAGTATGACCGCGATCAGGTTTTTCTCGGAAGTCGAGGTTTGATCGGGGATGATGCGGTTCAGGTGGACACCTATTTTGTTGCAGCGGATCAGCGCCCCTTCTCAACCGGGGAGTTTGTGCGCCAGTGGCGCCGGGAAGTGGGGCCGATCGCGGGCTCGCTCAGTGCCATCACCGCCTCTGATCGCGGCGGACCCGGTGCCGGCTCTTCCCTTACCGTAGAGCTACGCCACACAGATACTGATATTCTGGAGGGGGCCGCATTGCGTCTGGCCAGTGAGCTAGAGCAATTCCCCAATGTGAGCGACATCGATGCGGGTATCTCGCTGGGTAAAACTCAGCTGGACCTGACCCTGACAGAAACGGCCAAGAGTTTGGGCGTTTCGGCCGAAGAAATCGGTCGCCAGTTGCGCGCCGCTCTTTATGGGGCCGAGGCACTGCGTCAACAGCGCGGTCGAGATCAGGTCAAGGTGATGGTGCGTTTGCCGGAGAGCGAGCGGATCACCTTGGACGATGTACACAATATTATGATCCGCGCGAATAATGGTCTGTGGTTGCCACTTCTTGATCTTGTCGAGATAGATCAAGGGCGTGCCTATGCCAAGATTAATCGCCGCGAAGGGCGTAGGGTAACTACGGTTACCGCCAATGTGGAGCCCAGCGACCAGGCGGCCTTGGTGATTAATGCCCTGGATAACAGCGTGATGCCGCAGTTGCAGGCAGAGTTTCCCGGCCTCGCGATTTCCTATGAGGGCCGCCAGGCGGATGAGCGGGAAGGGCTCGCCTCGCTGGGGCTCACTTTCCTGCTGGCGATGGCCGTGCTGTACCTGCTTTTGGCAATTCCGCTGAAAAGTTATATTCAGCCGCTTATTGTAATGATCGCCATTCCTTTTGGGGTAATTGGCGCTTTACTCGGTCATTTGGGCATGGGTTACGGCCTCAGTATGGTAAGCCTGCTGGGTATGGTGGCGCTCGCGGGGGTGGTGATCAATGACACTCTGGTAATGATTGAATACAGCAATCGGCTGCGCAGCGAGGGGGTTGATCTGGAGACGGCAATTAAGCGGGCGGCGGCACGCCGCTTCCGCCCGATCGTGTTGACTACGGTGACCACATTCTGCGGCTTGATGCCGATGATTTTTGAAACCTCGGTGCAGGCGCGCTTTATGATCCCCATGGCGATCTCCCTCGGTTACGGGATTCTAGCCGCCACCGCTATTTCGCTGCTGTTAGTCCCCTGTCTGTATTTGATGCTCGGTAAAGATATCCCATGGCTGCTGATGCGTTTGAAAAACGCGGCTAAGTCCCTCTCCGGATTGGTTCGGGCGTGAAGATGATGTGCTTCTGCTGATTCATGGCGTCAACTGCGCAGGCCTCTCCTGCGCAGTGTGTCCTAATGGAGATTGTGCAGGGAAGATGCATGATCAAGATTAACCGCTAAGGGATACGTGAATCACACCAACCAGTTCAATGAGCGTTAGGGAGTTGTCTATAGTACGGAACTAGAGAGTGGGTTAGTTTTTCTTCCGTCATAAGTGGTCAATCCGAGAAAAGGCAGTGAGCACGATCAACCCTCTGGTGACCGAATCTTGGGTATAAGCGTCGTTTTGTCGGACGTGACAACAATTATTTCGATCGAGAAACAACCTAGCTTACAGGCTAGGCAGCCTTTAATAAGTCTCAAAGGATTCCGTTGGCAAGTTATTGTCGAGGGTGACAATGAAAATTCTAATTTCAAGCTTGTCGATATCAGGTGAGCGTCCCATAGCCGGTCTTCTGTATTTGCTTGGTACAGCGGTAGCCCTACCACTCAGTTTGCTTTTGAGTTTCCCTGTAGTCTCGGTTGAAATCGGTGCCACGGAGCGGGGTCAGGATAACCCCTCCACCGGTGTCCCCGCGGATTTTCTGCGCAAGGAGTTAGCGGGCCGGGAGAACCTGGTTTGGACGGGGCATACAATCCCCGATACCGACTCGTTTGCTGCAAGCTTGCTCGCGGCCTTTATTTACGGGGGCAAGCCAGGGCTGCCCGGTGCACTTAACCCGGAATCTCGTTTCGCGATTGACGAGTGTGATGTCGACGAGCCTGAGGTCATTGAGGATTTCTCTGGTATGACGACGGGGTTGGTCGACTTCAATCAGAGCACCCAGTTACCACCCGGCACTGATCCGGACTCGATCGCAGCCATCATCGACCATCACGCGATCGGCGGGTCGCCGATCAATATTCCGAATGTGATTACCATTGAAATCAGACCTTGGGGATCGACGGCAACAATCTTGGTGGACCATGCGCAGAAGCTGGGCATTGAGCTACCGGTTCCGCTCGCGTGTATGGGGCTTGCGGCGATTCTTTCGGATACGGTTAACCTGACATCACCGACCACTATTGTATACGACAAGGCTTATGCCCAAAAACTGGCAAAGAGAGCGGGCATAGCTGATATCAATCAGCTTGCAGAGCGCATGTTGCTCGCGAAGTCTGATTTAGGTGGATTGTCGGCCAGGGATATCGTTTTACTCGATTACAAGAATTTCGAGTTCGGTGGGAAAAAGGTCGGCATTGGCGTTGCTGAAACGCTGACCGCTCAGCAGTTGATTAACCGGCGATATGAACTTAAATCTGCCATAGAAGCGCAGAAAAAAGAGAGTGGTGTTGATCACTTGATCTTTGCGATTGTCGATACCCGAGACAATAAATCTTATTTGCTCTGGGGTGATGATGAGGACAAGCATATCGTGGTCTCGGCTTTTGGTGGAGACATCAAGGACGACATGCTGGTTGCTGACGGTGTGATCTCGCGCAAACGCCAAATTGGACCCTCTATTCAAAGAGCCGTAGAGAAACTAGGGGCCGATTGATTGGGTGTGCTGCGGCAATTGTGCGGAGTTAATCCCTGCGCAGTTCGTCCTTGGTGGCAATGGGATTGGGGAAGTTCATCACCACAATGTAAGAGGAAACCAGAAAGGTCAGAATGGCGGTGGCTTGTATTAAGTGAGAGGCCTCGCTCCCGATCAGGTTCTGTCCAAAGGCGAGCAGGGCTATCAGCAGGGAGAATTCGCTGATCTGCCCCAGGCGGAAACCGATATCCCAGGCCAGTAATTTGAGCTCACTGTGCCCCCCCAGTAGGTATCGGAAGACCACCGGCTTGGCCAGCAATACCACCGCTGCGGTCACCAGCGCCGGCAGCAGAATTTCTGGCAGCATGGCGAGTTTAAACTGGGCGCCCAAGCTAAAGAAAAACAGGATTAAAAAGAAGTCCCGAAGGGGTTTCAGGTTGAGGGCAATGTATTGGGAAATACGGCTTGCCGCGAGGGTAATACCGGCGATAAAAGCGCCGATCTCCCGCGATAACCCTAAGGTTTCAGCAAGCTCGGCCATACCCATGCACCAGCCCAACGCCATCAAAAATACATACTCGTGAAAGCGATCGAAACGGCTAAACAGCGGCAATAGCAAGTACTTCACCACGACCCAGGCAAAAGCCACCAACAGTGGTAGGGCACCGAAAGACAGGGCTATCTGCCCAAGGTGCACATCCCCACTGCTGTCGCTCAGCAGGATCATCAAGCAGACGATGGCGACAAAATCCTGGAATAACAGCAGGCCCACCATTAACTCTCCGAGTTTCTTGTGGTGCAATACCGTGGTGGGGAGCAGTTTGATACCGATAATCGTGCTGGAGAACATCAGGGCCATACCAATGATCCAGCTTTCTGTAGTCGTAAAACCAAATAATTGGCCGATGCAAAAACCAATTCCGAGAAAAATGGCACAGCTCAGAATGCCTACAAAAGTGGCTTTGCGCAGCACAGAGGCCAGTGCTTGCGGTTGCATATCCAGCCCTAAGAGAAACAATAGGAAAATGATCCCCACGCTGGACATATCCGAAAGTAGGCGCAGGTTGTCGATCACCGCCAACCCCGACGGTCCCAGTAAAACACCGAGAGCGATATAGGCAACGAGTAAGGGTTGGCGTCCAAAAAGCGCCAAGGTGGCGACAATTGCCGCGCCGCTAAAAATTAGAAAGAAGGATTGAAATAGAGAGCTGTCCGCCACAGGTCATCCTTGAGAGTGAGCGAGATCTCATCATTATCCACAGATGGGCGAACAGCTAAACCCTTCGCGATGCGGCCCCCTCGGAATTACTCTGGATTTTCCGAGGGAATGGGTAACTCAGTGGTACTTTTGATTTGCTCCAGGGCAAAGTTTGAAATGATATCGCTGATGCCTACGTGCCGGATCAACTCCTTGTAAAAGCGGTCATAGGCGGAGATATCGCCCACAACCACCCTGAGAAGGTAGTCGTAATCTCCAGCCATGCGGTAACAATCCACCACCTCAGGGAGCTGTGCCACATGTTTGGAAAAAGCATCAGCCCATTCCGGCGTATGTTGGTCGGTTTTGACTTGGGCAAAAACCGACACTGGCAAGCCGAGTATCTCCGCATTGAGCAGTGCGACTTTGCGGCGGATGATGCCGCTTTTCTCCAACTTCTGTACCCGGCGCCAGCAAGGAGTTTTGGTTAGACCTACACGCTCGGCCAGCTCCTCAATCGAAAGGCTGACGTCCGATTGCAGAATAGCGAGCAGGTGCCTATCAATCGCGTCAAGTGAGGACATAGTGCTACAGCGCTCCCATAACCAAAGGCCTTGTGTCCCTGCGTATCCTTTCGGGCCATCACTGGCATTGCCCCGGCGGTAATTTGATGTTCTGGGTGGTTACAAGGCTGGCAGGTCGTTTACCTCCTCCTTTACCACCTGACGTAACGATAGGCTCAGGGCAATTGCGCCGGTAGTGGAATTTTCCCCAAGTGCAATGTGAATGAGAGCACTTTGTGCAAAAGGGAATTGGGGGCTGGCGGGTGGGTGAGGGTGGTACTGTTTCAATCAAAGGGGCGAACCTGGCGCCACGGTGGCGCCCGGTCAATGCGTCAGGCAGCGTTCTTTGGTGGGAAGCGGGGCTCGAACAAACCGAGTTGAATGGCCTCGCGCACCTTGGCCATCAGATCGATTTCGGTGAGTTCCTGCAGCTGCTGTAGACTGCTCAGCACATAGTAAATCGGCTGTACTATATCGATACGGTACGGCGTTCGCAGGGCATCGATCGCGGTAAAGTCGAAGCGCTCAGGCTGATTACTGAAGGCGTACAGGGTTTCCTTGGGCGAGGAAAGGATACCACCGCCGTAGATACGTAACCCATCCTCGGTGTTGAGTAGGCCGAATTCCACGGTAAACCAGTAGAGCCGTGCCAGGTAGGCGCGTTCTTTGGGGCTGGCCTTGAGGCCCAGCTGCCCGTATTTCTCTGTGAAATTGGCAAAGGCCGGGTTAGTCAGCATGGCGCAGTGGCCAAAAATCTCATGGAAAATATCCGGCTCTTGTAGGTAATCGAACTCCTCAGGGGTGCGAATAAAGGTGGCAACCGGAAATTTGCGATCGGCGAGCAGGCCGAAGAAGGTTTCGAAGCCGATCAATGCGGGCACCCGCGCCACTTCCCAGCCGGTCTCCCGGCGCAGTACTGAGGAGACTTCCTCGAGTTGGGGGATGCGATCACGGGGCAAGTCGAGCAGCTCAAGACCGTGCATATACTCATCGCAGGCACGCCCCGGCAAAATATCCAGCTGGCGCTCAATCAGGCGCTGCCAGGTTTGGTGTTCCTGCTCGGTATACTCGATAAAACCTTCAGTATTGGGCTCTCGAGCCACATACTTGGTGCTCTTCTTGGCGGCTTCTTTTTTCATAATTTTGTCTCCTGCGACCCACCAGTCCGGTTAGTGACGGGGCTTGTGGCTGTGCCGCTGAATCCTTGTTGTTATGTGTCTTCTGTATTTTTAGTCAGGGTCCTGCCTTCAGGGGAGACTTGGCAGCTAAGTATTGTGCTCTTTGCCACAAACCTTTTACACTTTCTGTAAAGAAATGTTTACAGGTGGGCCGGTGAGAGTTGAGATAACCTGTACGAATCGTGTGGGCATTTTGCATGAAATTATGCAAATATTCGGTGAATATCGCATTAATGTCACCTCGGGAGAGCTGGGTGGTGACAGTGGCGACAAAGTCTATTTGCTGGCGCCAGGGATGCTTGCCACCCAGTACCAGACCATTGAAAAGTCCCTCTATCGTGTACCCGGAGTTCAGAGAGTCAGGCGTATATCCCTGCTGCCCCTGGAGCGGCGCTATTTTGAACTGGACACATTACTGCAGCATGTTACAGACCCAGTGCTAAGCGTTGATCACGCGGGCCGGGTTATCGCGGCAAATGTTGCCGCCGCACGTGCCTTTGGAGTCAGCTTGGACCGCGTGCCCGGATTACAGTTACAGCGTTTCCTGCCGCTGATGCAGGTGGCCGAACTACTGAGAGATTTTGCGGTGCCCCGTTATGGTCTCCCGGTGGTGGTGCGTGGGCAAAATTTTCGTGTAGATTGGTCGCCTATCGCTCTGGATAAGCCTGGAGATGTGGATCCCCTTGCCGGAGCCGTTTTGCGTATGCAGCCGTGGGAGAAAAGTGAGTTTATCGCAGGCCTTCCCCGGCCCGTGGCTTTATGGGATTTTGATCTGCGTCGTGAGAGTTGCCTGCAGTTGCAGGATCTTGCCGAGCTGGGCTCGCCACTGCTGATTTACGGTGAGGCGGGGAGTGGCAAGACTACCTTTGCTTGCGCGGTGCACTATTTGTCCCCTACCGCTGCCCGTGCGGACTGCCATCGCATTGTGCCGCAAGACGGAAAACTGGAAATACCCAAACACTTGCGCGCCAGTGGGACGCTTATCCTGGAAGACTTACACCTTTTAAGGAGTGAAGCCCAACTGGCCGTACTGCGCCACTTGCGAAGTCTGCCTTCTTCTATTCGCTTGGTGGCCACTTGTACCGCTCCCCAGTCCTTGGTGCCGGCCCTTGCTCAGCGATTTAGTGCGCTCTGCATGACACTGCCGCCCCTGCGTAATATGCGCCCGGTGCTGCCGCGCTTTGCCGAAACACTGCTTAGGCAAGAGCTTCCTGAGCGGGAAAGGCCGGATATAGGTGCGGAGGTACTCGATTTAATCCGGAGGCAGGACTGGCCAGAAAACTTTAATGGCCTGCGAGACTACTTGATGGCTGCTGCAGGTAGTTGTGAGCGCCGTAGAGCCAGCGCCATCGCTCTTGAGGATGTGCCGGATTTAACAGCGCAGAAAAGTTTGTCCTTGCGGGACTGGGGTAGAGGACTTAGTTACAGGGAGATGATGGAGCAGCTGGAGCGATCTTTGCTCAGCGAGTTATTGGTGGGGCGAGCCTCCACCAGGGAGTTGGCCAAAGAGTTGGGGATTTCCCATACAGCAGTCGCCAACAAACTGCGCAAATACGGTTTGTCGGCGCAGAAGAAATAATCTGATTCAGCGCTCTATACGCCCCAGTAGCATATCCTTAAACATCACAAAGTCCCCAAGAAAGCTGTAAAAGGGGTACTTAAAAGTAGCCGGGCGATTGTGCTCAAAAAAGAAATGCCCAATCCAGGCGAAGCCGTAACCAGCTAAAGGGGTAGTGGCAAGCCACAGCATATTGCCGGTGGTGATTGCGGCGATCACGGTAGCGAACACCAGGCTGGTGCCAATAAAGTGCAATCGGCGGCAGGTTCGGTTGCGGTGCTCTTGCAGGTAGAACGGATAAAAGTCGCGGAAAGACTCGAATTTTTGGGCTTCTATAGCGGCCATGCTATGCCTCCTTATTTTTATTGCACCAGCAGTGTAAGGCGAATTCCGCAGTCTTCCAAGTTGGGCGCCCCTCGGTAATATCTGTTAGTCTGCCGCAAAAATGTATCGGGGATACACCCCGTATTAGCGAAACGAGGAAGTTATGGCAGGACCACTCGCGCATCTCAAGGTACTCGATCTCAGTCGTATTCTCGCAGGCCCCTGGGCCGGACAGGTTTTCGCCGATTTTGGTGCGGAAGTGATCAAAGTAGAGCGCCCTGAGCGTGGCGATGACACCCGCCACTGGGGGCCTCCCTACCTCAAAGATGCCGAGGGCAATGACACTGCCGATGCCGCCTATTACCTGAGTGCCAATCGCGGTAAAAAATCCGTTACTGTGGATATTACCACCGAAGCTGGCCAGGACCTGATCAAAAAGATGGCCGCCCGTTGCGACATCCTTCTGGAAAATTACAAGGTGGGAGGTCTCAAAAAATACGGCTTGGATTATGACTCCATCAAGGCGATTAACCCCGGTGTTATTTATTGCTCCATTACCGGCTTCGGCCAAACCGGGCCCTATAAAAACCGTGCCGGCTACGATGCCATGATTCAGGGTATGGGTGGGTTGATGAGCGTAACAGGTGTTCCTGAGGGGCAGCCAGGTGCCGGCCCGCAAAAAGTGGGGGTGGCGGTCGCTGACCTGATGACGGGCATGTATGCCGTTTCCTCGGTGCTTGCCGCCGTGGTACATCGGCAGCAGACTGGAGTGGGGCAGCATATCGACCTGGCCCTGCTGGATACCCAGGTAGCCTGGCTTGCCAACCAGGCGCAGAACTATCTTACTTCCGGTAAAAGCCCTGCGCGCCAGGGTACCGGCCACCCCAATATTGTGCCCTATCAGGCCGTACCTTCTCAAGACGGCTACTTTATGTTGGCCGTGGGCAACGATGATCAGTTCAGGCGTTTCTGTAAGATCGCTGGTATAGAACCGCTGGCTGAGAACCCTGCTTACGCGAGCAACTCCTCACGTGTCATGGCCCGCGATGAACTGATACCACAAATCGAAAACGCCACCCGCCAGCAGAATTCCACCTGGTGGTTGGAAAAGCTCAGCGATGCCCATGTCCCCTGTGGGCCAATTAATACTCTGGAAGAGGTTTTTGCCGATCCCCAGGTGCAGGCACGCGGCATGGTGGTGGAGCAGGAGCACCCGCAAGCCGGAAAGGTAAAAACCGTGCGTAACCCGGTGATCTTCTCCGAATCGGCCCTCGATTATCAACAGGCCCCGCCAGTATTGGGTGAGCACACTGAAGAGGTTCTGCGCGACTTATTGGGGCAAGATGAGGCGCAAATAAATCAGCTGCGGCGTAATGGCGTTGTCTAATTACATTATCGCCCGGTAGCCTGTTGAGCCGGACTCAAATTACGATATTGAGCCAGATATTGCTGGGAGTGAGGCAAAGAATACCTCGCTCTCGGGGCACGCCGCGAATACATCCCTTAAGGTTTGTATTTGGCATCCAAGCCTCATAGGGCCGAGAGTGGGGGATTTCTTGCCTAGGCTTTTAAAACGAATAGCACAGGGAAGCGTTATGCAACTGGACCACTTCAATATCACCGCACCTCGAGATCAGCTGTTGCGCGTACGAGATTTTTATATACAAGTCCTTGGTCTCACCGAAGGCGAGCGGCCGAACTTCAAGAGCAATGGTTTTTGGCTCTACGGCAACGGCAAACCAATCGTTCACCTGATGGAAGGCGAGGTTTCTGAAAAGCAACCTGCTAAGCCCTACCTGGATCACGTGGCTTTCCATACGGATGATCTTCAGCCGATAAAAGAACGATTGGATTCAATGGGCATTGCCTGCAGGCAAATGGATGTACCGGGCCGCAACCTCAGGCCGCTGGTATTTTTTGATCCGGTGGGGATTAAGGTTGAGGTGAATGCGCTGGTTTAGTCTTTAACAGAAAGGGGCGACAGGGGCTGGCCACAACGCAGAAACGCTGTGGCCGAACAGTGTCAAATAATAATGTTTGCAGAACTGAGTGCTTTGTTGGCGCTAGTGGCAACTTTTACCTGTTGGCGGAACCAGCGATGAACAATATCGTTATTAGATACGTGTGGCCATACAAGGTAGATATCGAGTGGCGCTATAGGTGTTGGAAAAGGCAGTATCTGTATAGGGTTTCGTCTGGCAAATAGCTGCGCCATACCTTCAGGCATGGTACACAAATAGTTGGTGTTCAGAATAACCGGGATCATATTTTGGAAGTGTGACACCCGCACAGCTACTTTGCGGCCTAACTGATCAACTGAGCTTTCCGTTTTGTCTGAGGGATCGTCTCCCCACTCCCCCGTATGGTTCTCTAAGTGTGTAACTCCAGATTTATTTTGGTGTAAAGTAACGTGCTTTTCCGCAGTAAACTGCTCCTTTGTGATTGCCAATTGAATCCTGGGGTGGTTATTTTTGGCAACCACTACCAGCCGGTCCGAGGCGATATGCTCTGCTTGAAGTTCATTGGAATTTACCGGCTGGTAGTAGAGCGCGAAGTCATAAATGCCATGCGTCATTTTTTCTTCCAGGCCGCCCACCTCTAAGGGCGCAACCTTTATGGTCATATTGGGTGCAATCGATTCCAGGTGGTTGAGCAGGTTGCCCAGGAAAATAATCTCCGCATAGTCGCCACCAATAATATTAAAGCTGCGCTTTTCTAGTGCGGGATCAAACTCTGTTTTTTCTTCAATCTCTTCACGTATCTGGCTGAGTGCTGCTTTCACCGTAATATATAAGCGCTCGGCTCTGGGGGTGGGAGTAAAGCCGTTACGCTTGCGGATAAAAAGTTCATCCCCAATGGTGTGCCGCAATCGCTGTAAGGCAGCGCTCATCGCCGGGGGGCTTATGCCCAAGCATTCTCCTGCCTTGGTCAGTTGCCGATTTTCCATAATAGCTTCGAATATAGGCAGTAAATTTAGGTCTATAGATCTGAGGTTCCGTTTCATACTTAAATTAATTCTAATATGGTTGATACTTCAAATTGGAAATTACCCATAATAATCGAGTGCGTCAACGGAGCGCTTTTATATAGTCTTTGTAGCGGGAAAAGGTTTTATCTGAAACTAAAAATCATGTTGAAGGTGAAGGGAATGATGGAGGTAACAGTTTAGATCCTGAGTGCGCTCTGTGACTTTTTAGTGGTGCTCTTAAAGTTGTCATTATGTGCATGAATTGCTAGCCAAACTATTTATTGAGTTGTCACTCATGCTCAGGCAATGCTTGAGCCGAGTCGTTATTAATTCATAAAAGCGTTCAGAAGAAATTTGCTTTTATATATTACTAGTCTGTTAGCATTCCCTAGCATGATTCCCCAGAAGAGTGGGGTAAGGGAACAGGGAAGTAAGGGGGTAGGCTGGGAAGTGCAATGCAGTAGATGCGATTAATGTATAGGGGGTGCATATAATTTACCTTTCAAGAGGGGTGCTAATTGATAGTTGAGTTCGAAATTGTTGCGCCAAAATCAATAAGGTGGCATAAGTTGAATTCTGTTTTATGGAACATAAAGTTACAAAAAGATGAATTGACTCTAGCATATCGCACCTTCTATTCTGAGTTTGTTGAAAAGTTCTTAACATTATTTGAGTCGTAAAATTGATAGTATAAAATTTCTGATAGTCTGTTATGAGGCGCCAGAAGGTTGACTGCTGAATATTAAAAAATGGCTTAAAAAGCCCGGCTGATAAATTGCCCTAAGTGACAGGTGGTTTTAGGGGTTGGATTTGTATTTTTTTCTAAGTGGCCTTTAGGATTGTACCGTTTAATTTTCTCATAAATTTATTTTGTGTGGTTGTTGGTTAATGCTTGCTGCTGTGTAAGCATTTTTCTAAAAAACAGATTTTTTATTTATTGCGATGGTTTAATAAGGTGAAATAAGGGAGATATACCATGTATGATTTATCCAGAGCCGCCTCTCAGCTGCTATTGGCAACCTCCATTACCCTGTGCTCAGCCGGTGGAATGGCAGCTGAGTGTACTAATGAGGGATATAAGAATGTCCTTTACGAGCAGCCTGTGTGGCTTGTGGGTACATTCGGTGTGACATCAACGCTACCTCCTGGTGGTTCCTATACCTCATCGTTTAGCACGCCCTTGCCCGCAGCCAGCTCCTTAACCGACGATGCCTACTTCTCTGAGAAGCATCCGTGGAGCCAAGATACTATTTGGTGGGATGCCCGTGTTGCCGAATCCAGTAATAATGAAATTATCATTACTCTGGATAGAATCTATTTAATTATCCAGCTCAAGATTCAGGCAGATAACAACGATATCTATACTTTGTATTACCTAGATGAAAATGATACCTGGCAGAGCGCCTGGGAAGCGGGGCCCACTAACCAGTGGGGAGTAACAAAACGAAACTCAATCGATTCTGTCCCTCCCTTTGCAACCGACCGAATTAAAATTATCGCCTCTGGGGGGGATTACCAATACTCGGTGTCTGAGATTTATGGGCGTGGCATTGCCTATGATTGCGACTAGATCAATGGATTGGGGTGGCAGATATTTGATTTTAGGTTGCAGGTAAAAGTTTATTGTCACTGGATATTTTTTCATTATATTTTTATAGCTTCTGGTTCTGGGGTTTCAGCCTGGGGCCGGAAGCTGGTGGGGATAGGTTTGATTGGTTTTGGAGTGTTGGTTCTAACTAGGTTGGGGGAATAATGTTATTGATGTCTGCATTGGTGGCTATTTCTGTTTGGCTTAAGGGGAGGGGGAGGCGCAAGCCTGGGCTGTGAGGGAGATTTTTGGTTGATGATAAGCAGAAATGATGACGGAAATGTTTTAGTTTTATTTAAACTATTTAATGTGGATAAGAGGAGGGTATCCATTTTTTCAAATAGTATTGATGATACTGCGGCTGCCTACGTTGATGGTTTGTTCTGGAGGGCTCAGAAGGTAGACATAGGTTATTCTGACTGATGGTAACTCTGGGTGTGATTATTAACCCGGCGGACAAATAGTTCTGTTATGCTGCATATTTAATCGATTCATGTCGGAAGTAGGATGCTACACGCGCAGGTTTCTTTTGTAACATTCTCATGTGAGAAAGCACTTTGCTTTTTAGCTTCTT
>NZ_CANMKV010000042.1 GCF_947498635.1 uncultured Microbulbifer sp.
ATGGCTATCTCAGCCCTGAGGCGTTTGAGGAACAACTAGTCGCTTAGTGGTGTGTCCGTCGTTGGTGGGTAGGATCAACGTTTTCTTTATAAACGGCCAGTGTCAGATGAGGTTGTTTGGATTTCGCGTGAGAAAGTAGCTGTTTTCCTATACCCTGGCCTTGGAGATGTGGATAAACAAAGAGCGCCGCAAGTGAGTGCCCGTTAAGGGAATAAAATCCAGCTATCTCCGTTTGTCTCTCATAAGTATAAGTTTCTGAGGAGGGTAAATAGATATTGCGCATGTTGTCTAATTGTGACTCCCAGAATTCAGGAGAGATAAAATTGTGTGCTTCGACAGAGGCTTTCAGCCAAACATCTAAAACGGCATCTGTATCTTTTGGTTTATATTTTCTGATCATTATCTTTATGTTTCCTGGATTTAATAGGGTCTAAATAGCTCAAACCCCTGTGCTCCATGAAAAGAACACATAATTCTCGGGTGTTTGATAGATGCTATCTGTCATCTCTGACTCTAAAATTAGGCCGATGCCTAAGTTCACTTCAAAAATGTCAAAGTTATCGGGAAAGTTTTCTTTTGTGGATAATTTGGCATTGACATAGATGCTCCGTTGATCTTTGTGTTTATTGTTTTATCTTCAGGTCTTTCATTGATTAGGATGTCTCTCATTCTGAAAATTATCCAGTCAATCTCGTCGTGTATGTCGCATGAGAATAAATGCTTAAACAAGTAACCATCGATTTCTCTTTTTATCCATAAATTAACAATGGATTCCGTATACTTGATCACGATTTCGATTGGCACCCATTCTTCAAAAAAATGCAGCTGATAGCAATAAAGAGTGATAAATACTTCAAATTCATTAATCACCTCGCTCTTAGGTAAAATCAAAAATTGGCAATACACGTACTCTCATTAAAGGTTCGATATTCAATGCGAGTGATATCCTTGTTGGGGGTTGCAGTAATATAGGTTTTCACCAAGTCAGGGTTGGAATAAAATGCATCTATTGATGTTTAAAATTTTACCGTTCGCGAACGGAGCTTTCTGTAGAGGTTTTTATTTTCGAACCCTTTCGCCCAAGTTGTTTAATCAAATCTATAAGCTCCCAAAATGTATGAATGCGGCTTAAACGCTGCATCGTCAAAGTATCTCAGCAGACTTTGATGCGTAGTAACCCTGTAAATCCCAACGGATATAAAGAGCGAGCAGATAGGCTTATAAAGTTTGATAATAGCTTAAAAACATAGCCGCTGTACGCTCAGCCAGGGCCTCCTGCTCGGCCTGGTTAGGTGGTCCTGAAAGTTGTAACAGCTGCGGCCAGAAGCAGCTTCCTTTAATCAAGTTGTGAATCTGTCCACTGGCAATTTCAGGATCCAGCTGTTTCAGGCGGCCATCGGCCGCAGCGGCTTTTATCCAGCGTTGTACACCGGTTTCATTGGCTTTAAATTTTTCCATTTCCTTGTGCAGAGCATCCGGCTGGTGAAAGAAGTAGTCGAAGGCCATACGGTTCAATTCAATATACTGCGGGTTGCAGATGGTTTTAATTTCCAATGCCAGCAAGGTGCGCAGTTGTGCATGTAGATCGTTGTTTGGGTTGTAGTTGCAGCCGGGAGACAGGGTTGCCTGTTGCCAGAGCTCGCCAATCAAATACATAACCAGCGCTTCCTTGCTGGCAAAGTGGTTATACACAGTCCGCTTTGACACTTGGGCGCGGGCTGACAGTTCATCCATGCTGGTACCCTGGACACCGAGTTCCTGAAAGGCCTGTTTGGCGGCATCGATAATGGCTTGGCGTTTCAGCGCGCTTCTGGTTGACATCTTTTCACTCATGGGACTCTCGGTATTTCTGTTTGCATCCGGGCACCTGCCCACTACCCACTAGGGGTCTCTTTCGATGAGCAATTTTACACTAACCGGTTTACTTTTTCCTTTGTTGTAAATACACTGTACGGTATAGTTTACTTGGTGCTATCTATGAAGAAGCGTTGGTACCTATTTGTAGGGGTTATTGTTATGTCGATTGGTTTCTTTAATAGCTGTGCGACTCAATCCGAGAAGTTTCAAAATACCGAAATTGACTACAGAGCCGGAATGGGAAAGGTTGTGGAGATGCTCAATGCCTATATCCGCACCGAGAGAGCTGCACCGGTACCGAAAGTGCCAATTCCCTTGCAATCCCTCACTGGGAAAGTACTTGCTGACAATGAGGGGCGGCCCACTGTTTATCGCTTGGGTCACTCATCGGTATTGATCCATCTTGATGGAGACTATGTGCTTACTGACCCGGTATTCAGTGAGCGCGCTTCGCCGTTTCAGTGGATGGGGCCGAAACGTTTCCATCCACTGCCACTGTCCCTGCAGGACCTGCCTGCATTGAAAGCGGTGATAATCAGCCACGATCACTACGATCATCTGGATAAGGCCAGCGTGCGCACCCTGGATGAAAAAGTGGAGCGCTTTATCGTCCCCACCGGCGTCGGCAGACATCTACAGAGCTGGGGGGTGGACGCGGGCAAAATTACCGAGCTTGCCTGGTGGCAGTCCTTCTCATTGGGCAGTTTGCAATTTACCGCAACTCCGGCCCAGCATTTTTCCGGACGTGGTCTTGCCGACCGGGATAAGACCCTTTGGGCCAGTTGGGTAATTGGTGGGCGCGATGCGCGAATTTTCTTTAGTGGTGATAGTGGTTATTTCGGTGGCTTTCGAGAAATCGGTGAGCGCTACGGTCCCTTTGATCTGACCCTGATTGAAACGGGTGCTTATAACGATTTGTGGAGTGAAATCCACATGCAGCCGGAGGAGAGTGTGCAGGCACATTTGGACTTGCGCGGTCGGGCGATGATACCAATCCATAACAGCACTTTTGACCTTGCTTTGCACGATTGGTTTGAGCCTCTGGAGCGAGTGCAGGCTGCCGCCGAAAGCCAAGGCGTGACATTACTGACACCAATTGTTGGCGCTCCGGTGAATGTGGTAACGCCACTGGCAACCCGAACCTGGTGGCGGGAGATGGTTACCGGTGATTCTGGTGAGCTGTCCGTCGAACCCTCGTTGTGACCGAAGTAATGATTTGATCAACGGGTAAGGGCGAAGCTATCGCTTGAAAATAGGTGAGATGGAAAGAGTTCTGGTACGTTTGTCAGTGGATTTAAAGGAAAAATACTACTGGCATATACGCCAATAATTATGCGGAGATCTAGCGTGCAGTATTTATTACTCAAGTAAGGAAGGCGCTATTTTATTTTTTGAATCGATGAAAGTGATTGGTATTAAGGCACTGTGCAAATCACTTTGAGCCAATAAATAGTTAGCGTTAAGTGTTAGCAAAGAAGGGCCGTTCTTTACATTAAAACCAGGCGCGGAAGCCCAAAGCCCAGACAGTTAGGCCCACATCTTCGCCTTCTTCCCTGGCGAAATCTGCAGAATTTCCTATTTCCCTAGAATAGTGTACGCCGGCATAGGGAGAAAATTTCGGGGAAACTTTATAGAACAGACGTATTCCTAATTCTAACTCTGACAAACCCGATCCGGTGCCAATCTCTTCGTCATTTTGCCCGAAAAAATTCAGTTCACATCGGGGAACCAAGCTCCATTTTTCCTCGATCTTTAGATCGTATTCTCCTTCAATCCTCAGGGCGGTACTGCCACTTTTGCCGACAAAAAAAACGACATCCAATTCTAATGAGTAAGGTGTTTCTCCGACTATGCCAATAAGACCCCAGTTGCGGCTGTTGCTTTCCAGTTGGAAGTCGTGGCGAATACCAGCGATCAAGTTCCAGTTCGCGGTGATGGCGCGGCTGTAGAAACCCCATAATTCCTTTCTTTCCACCTCCCCGGCGGTACGTTCGAAATCTACTTCGATGCCCACTTTATTGACATCGCCCCCATAGGTAAAATCTCCTTCGATTTCCGCGCCGTTTTGGCCACGTAGTTCAAAATAATCGAGGCTGACTTTTGCTACGGGTTTTTCCCCTCCACTGCGAAATTGGATGCTGTGGTGTAGGGGCCCTTGCTGCTGAGCATAAATCGCCGTACTCAGGAGGCAAAGTGCGATGGTTAAAGTGCAGGAAAATAATTTAAACAATACGCACCTCTCGACACATTCCCTGTGTGCGATACAACATCTGGCTTTGCAGTGCCCAGCGCCCATAGGTATCAGCACTGACCAGATAACTGATTTTGGCGCTGGGTTGCACTAGAACGGTATGCTTGCGCGGCAAATAGGTTCCGTCCCCCGTCTCCAGCTCGCTCCAGAAACCGTGTAGATGCATCGGCTGGATAAGCAGGGTGTCGTTTACCAGGGTGATGCGCAGGCGTTCGCCGTGATTAAAAACCAGGGGGTAGGCATCTTTGAATTTAATGCCGTCGATAGACCACATATAGCGGTCTTGGTTGCCGGTTAGGTGAAGCTGTAATTCTCTCTGGGGTTGGCGCTGGTCGGTTGTGGGTGTGAGGCTACGCAGGTCGGCGTAGGTGAGTACGCGGCGGTTGTGGCGTCGCCGGTGTAGGCGCAGGCCCACCCCCGGATCATTTAAGCCACTCGCGGGTGCTTGTGCGCGGGTTGCTACGGCAAAACTTTTTTCACTGGATGGATGGGCGATAGGGCTGTTACTACCCAGCCCTGCGGGAGCGAGTCTCGCCATAGATTCTTCGTCAGAGTCCGGCGTGGAATTGGCATTGGTCAGGCCCAGGTCACGTTTGCCCAGCACCGGGATTGGGTCCATAGGGGGCACTTCGGCGGTGAGCCCTGCCTGTGGGGTTAGGGTGCCACTGGCGTAGCCGCTGCGGTCGATAGCTTGCGCAAATACGGTGTAAGGTCTGTCGCCGCTGGGGCGCACTACGACATCGTAAGTCTCGCCGGTGCCGAGCCGAAATTCATCCACCCGCAGCGGCTGGATATTTTGGCCGTCGGCCGCGACGACGGTCATGGCCAAGTCGGGAATACGCAGGTCGAACAGGGTCATGGCGGAGGCGTTGATAAAACGCAGCCGCACGGTTTCTCCGGGCTTGAACAGAGCGGTCCAGTTGTCTTCGGGGGTCTGCCCGTTGAGTAAAAAGGTATATCCGCTGACATCGGAGACAGTGCGGTCGGATTGACTGAGCAAATTCCAGCGGTGCCGCTCGCGCAAGGTCTGCTCGATGCCTTTGGCGCGCACTTCGCGCCAAAGATCGGTGACAGTGCGCTGATGGCGGCGACCGTAGTAGTGGCCGTCTTTTTTCAGGTTGGCGTAAATAGTGGTGGGACGTTCATCGCTCCAGTCCGACAGTAGCACCACATAGTCCCGGTCGCTGGTGATAGGGTCCGCTTCGGCCGGGTCGATGACGATGGCACCGTAGAGTCCCTGTTGCTGCTGAAAGCCCCAGGCGCTTTGATACCAGTAGGTGCCACTCTGTTGCACCTTAAAGCGGTAGCGGAAGCGTTGGCCGGGCAGAATACCGGCAAAACTGATGCCGGGTATGCCGTTCATGGTGCTCGGCAGTTTGATACCGTGCCAATGAATTGCGCTGCCTGTGGGGAGCGGATTGTGGATATCCAGGGTGATAGTCCGGCCCTCTTTCCAGCGCAAAATGGGGCCGGGAGTGGCGCCATTGATGGCTAGGGCCGTGCCGGGAAGACCGGAGACATTGACCGGGCGATAGCCCAGTGTCAGGTCAAAGCGGTCGCCTATAAGCGTCGCCGGTGGAGGCACCCTCGCCCTGGCGGGGGGGGGGAAGCCGGGCAGACCCAGGAGGGCCATGCCGGCACTGATTCCGGTCACAAAGGTGCGGCGCGTCAGCGCGTCGCACCCGTGGGATTTTGTCATCGACAGTCCTCAGAACTGTTCTCCGGCTGCGTCGATCTGTGCATACACCACACTGCTGCCGTCCTCGTTTAGCTGCATTACCTGGTAGGGGGTAAAGCGGTCGTCCACTTCCATGCCGGGGCTGCCCAGTGGCATACCGGGCACGGCCAGCCCGTAGGCACCCCGCGGTGGATTCTGTAAAAAGCGCTGAATCAATTTAGCGGGTACATGCCCTTCGAAAACATAGCCCTCTCTGGACACACTGGTGTGGCAAGACTGGTAGCGGGGTTCAATTCTGTGCTGCTTTTTGACGCCGTTGAGATCATCGACATCCTTTGCCACCACATCGAAGCCGTTGTCCCGGGCGTGGTCTACCCACACCTTGCAACAGCCACAGGTGGCAGATTTGTAAGTGGTGAGACTCTGCGCCGGAGATTTGTCCGGTTCGGCACAGGCGCTCAACGCTAGCGCGGTCAAAAGTGTGGCAATGGCAGCCATTAAAGAGCGGTTCATGGGATAACTCCTGTCGTTCAAAAATAATCGTTGCGCGAACCAAATGGCGCGGGTGCGCTTGGTCTCGGGCAGGCGAAAAAGGTCTAATCAGAATTTTGCGGTTGGATCTTGAGGTCAGCGAAGGATGGGAGGTCGCAGGGTATTTTCCGGGTCGGGGGCGGGGGTAAATACCGAATAAGCGGTTGCCTCGGGGGGCGAGCGGGTGAAGTTGGGTTTGCTCTCCGAGACTGCGGCGAGGCTATTGTTCAGTCCAGGACAACAGCTGCATTCGATTCCGCAGTCGCCGCTGTGTTCGCTGCGGCAGTCAGCGGGCTGATCGGATGCGCAGTGGCTTTGTTCGCCGTTTGTCATACTCTGCGGCGCTATGTCGGCGGGCTCCGCACAGGGCACGGCCGATGCCAGGCCGGCGAAGGCCAGCAGCAAAATGAGCAGCAATGTGCGAAAGGAGCCGTTGCGCATAACGTGAGTCAGAAGCAGTTCGCTAGGCAGTGTATGTGCGGTCTGCAGAGGGCGCAAGCGGTCAGGGCGGGAGGACAGGGAGCATTCCACTCCCCGCGCAATCCGGTCGAATCAGGATTTCCCCAGAGGCAATCGGTAATCCTGGTGGCGCAGCAGGTCCGGGCCGCACTCCAGGCGCTCCAGCCAGCCGAGGAAGCGCTCCTTGACTTCCGCAGAGGCAAAGTATCCGCCGTGTTGGGGTACGATCATGGCGGGGTTCAGCTCCCGAACCATTTTTACCCACAGGCGGCAGGCCCAGTTGCCGCCCATATAGCGCTGGTGGAAGCCCTCCATGGAGGGAATGTGCGTGTCGAAATCGTTCACTTCACCCTCTTCGCCGCCGAGGGAGGCGCCCACATCGCCGGAAAACAGGATACGGCTGATCGGGTCGTAAAAGCTGAAATTACCGCAGGAGTGCATAAAGTGCGCGGGCAGGGCCCAGATCTCGCTGCCGGCAAAGGGCAGAATTTCCCCCTTGTCACTGAGGGGAATGATACGCTCTTGCCACCGTTCGCTGCCGGCGCGCGAGGCCACAAATCCAGACACGAGATGTGGCAAAAAGCGCGACCACAGTTTGGATACCGCCACTTTGCAGCGTGAGTGCAGCATCCAGCGGGGCAGGGAGGCGATGATGTCCGGATCCTGGTGCGAAGCCAGGATATATTCCAAATCACTCAGATTGAGATGGCGGCTGAGTTCGATGGTCAGGGGCGTATAAGTGAGATCGCCACCTGGATCAATTAACGCACCCTTGGTACCGCGGCGTATCACAAACTGGTTGGCCTGTACGCCGTCGCTGCCGTTCTGCTCCTCGACCAGATCGCAGAAGCGTGCAACCAGGTGGGGGCCTTGCTCAAATAAGATGTCCACGCCGCGGCTCCTCTTATTGAATCAGGTCGAGGTACTGGTTGAGACGCTCCTTGTTGACCGCAATTCGTTCACTCATTCCCTCGGCGTGTTTTTTGGCATCTTCCAGATTGCCCGCCTGACCCACCTGTATTACGCCCACCATGCCCAGGGGCAGGTGCGGATCGCACTGGTACAGGTAAACCCCTTCTTTGTTCAGTGTCACGGTGACTTTTTCACCCATGCTGCCATTCCAGCTGGCGCCATCGGTCGGGGAGAGTACCGAGTGGCTGTTGTGGGCCATGTCGGTGGGCAGGAAAGTGACGCTATCGCCCGGTGCAACTGTCAGGAAGGCGGGCTCGAACGTCATCATGCCGTCCTTGCCCTGGTTCAGCATCTTAACTTCGTGATCTGCAGCCAGGGCGGGGGTCGAGGCCATGACGAGCGCCAGAATTGCGCCGCGAAGAGAAATAGACGACATAGTTACTTCCTGTTTAATCGGTTGTCGGTGTTGTTGCGTTATCGAGAGTCTTGCTCCGGCTCAACCTGCAAAAGAGCTGCGCCGCGCCGGATATTAGCCCGGTGAAAAGACGGTGAATTGATCTAGATCAATCGCGTAGACCCACGAGACAGGTGAAACAGGTGCCAACTCGCCGGCGAGGTAGAGGTGAGTCATACCTGACCGTTAAGCGCTGCCCGCTGGAGTGGGATAAGGGGTAAACTGTGCGCCAATTCGATCGGGCGACGCTTTGGGGGAATGACCTTGGCTGCAAAACGCAAAACGGCCTACGTGTGCAATGAATGTGGTGCCGACTACACCAAGTGGGCGGGACAGTGCAGTGCCTGCGGTGCCTGGAACAGCCTGTCTGAAGTACGTCTGGGTGTGGAGCATAAAGACAGCCGTGCGGCCAATTTTACCGAGGCGCAGAGTGGCTATGCCGGTGCCGCCGGTGCCGGCAAGGTGCAAAAGCTCTCGGAAATTGATCTGAGCGAGCTGCCGCGTATTCCCACCTCCGCTTCGGAGTTGGACCGGGTATTGGGTGGCGGTCTGGTGCCGGGCTCGGTAGTCCTGATCGGCGGCCATCCCGGTGCGGGTAAATCCACCGTGCTGCTGCAGACCCTGTGCCATTTGGCCACCAATATGCCGGCGCTGTATATCACCGGCGAGGAGTCCTTGCAGCAGGTAGCTATGCGCGCCAAGCGCCTGGGTTTGCCCACCGATTCATTGCAACTGCTCAGTGAAACCGATGTAGAGCGTATTTGCCTGGCGGCCAAGGAGGTGAATCCACGGGTGATGGTGGTGGACTCCATCCAGGTGATGCATATGAGCGATGTGCAGTCGGCGCCGGGCTCGGTGGCCCAGGTGCGCGAGAGCGCCGCTTATCTAACCCGTTTCGCCAAGCAGACCGGTACCGCGCTCATTCTGGTGGGGCATGTGACCAAAGACGGCAGCCTCGCCGGGCCCAAAGTGCTGGAGCATATTATCGACTGCTCCATCCTACTCGAAGGCACCCACGATTCCCGTTTTCGCACCCTGCGTGCGCACAAGAACCGCTTCGGGGCCGTGAATGAGCTGGGGGTGTTTGCCATGACCGAACAGGGCCTGAAAGAGGTCTCCAACCCCTCGGCGATTTTCCTACAGCGCGCCGAGGAGATCGCTTCCGGCTCGGTGGTAACCTCCGTGTGGGAGGGCACCCGCCCGCTGCTGGTGGAACTGCAGGCGCTGGTGGACGACAGCAGCCTGGGCAACCCCCGCCGGGTGGCCGTGGGGCTCGACCAAAACCGCTTGAATATGCTGCTGGCGGTGCTGCACCGTCACGGCGGGGTACTGGTGGGCGACCAGGATGTGTTTATCAATGTGGTCGGCGGGGTCAAAGTGGTGGAGACCAGCGCCGACCTGCCCCTGTTGCTGGCCGTGGTTTCCAGTTTCCGCAATCGGGTATTGTCGCGGGATCTGGTGGTGTTCGGCGAGGTGGGCCTATCCGGCGAGATCCGTCCGGTGCCCTCCGGTCAGGAGCGCCTGCGCGAGGCGGCCAAGCACGGTTTCCGCAAGGCGATCGTGCCCGCCGCCAACCGCCTTAAAAACGATATCGAGGGCTTGGAAATGCATTCGGTAAAAACCCTGGCGGAAGCCCTCGCCGTGATCGATATGAGCTGATCAGGATGGCCGCACATTCCCATAAACGCTATCTCCCCTGGTGGCTACTACTCGGTGCGGCACTGCTGTTTGCAGGAAAAGCCCAGGCCTATGAGCGCATCGCCTCGCTCAACCTGTGCCTGGATCAGGTGCTGCTGCACTGGGCGAAACCGGCCGATATCGTCTCCCTGACTTGGCTCTCCGGTGCCGAGCAGTATCGCTCCCTGCCGATTCCGCAGCATGTACAGCTCAATCGCGCCCGTGCAGAAGAGCTGCTGCCCCTGCAGCCGGATCTGGTTCTCGCGGGGCAATACGGCGCTCAGCGCGCGGCCCAGCGGCTGCAGACACTGGGTGTGCATGTGGTAACTATTCCCGATGCCTACAGCCTGGAGCAATTGCAGCGGCAGCTCGATGCGCTGGAACAGGTACTGGGGCCGCTGGCGCCACTGCAGAGGCAGAAGCGCGCGCTGAGCGGGCTGCTCGAACAGTCCACGGGCGGAGGGCGCCCCAGTGCGGTGATCCTCTCCGCCAACAACATCACCTACGGTAGCGGTATGCTGGAGCACCAACTGCTGCAGCGCGCCGGCTTTGAAAACCTGGTCAGTGGGCAGGGGCTCGGCCGTATCAGCCTGGAAGAGGTGATCGCTCTGCGGCCGGATCTGTTGGTGTTCTACGGCAGTGAGCAGCATTTTGCGCTGGCCTATCTGGCGGCCCGCCACCCGGTGTTGCAGCGCTATATCGACAGCGGCCGCACCTATACCCTGCCGTCGCAGCTGAGCCTGTGCCCGGTACTGGCGGTGGTGGATACGCTGCAACAGCTTATGGATAAGAGAGAAACCCTTGTTAAAGCACAATAAAAGCGCAGTTTTTTTGTTGATCGCCGCTTTGCCGGTGGCCCTGATCGGCGCCCTGGGTAGTGGCCCGGTATCGGTGGATCTTGTCAGCGCGCTGGCCGAGGGCTGGGGTGGGCAGAGCAGTGACGCGGTCATCCTATGGCAGCTGCGCCTGCCCCGCGCCCTGCTGGCGCTATTGGTGGGCGCCGCCCTGGGGATGGGCGGTGCGGCGATGCAGGGCATGCTGCGCAATCCCCTGGCCGAACCGGCGCTGCTCGGTGTCTCCAGTGGCGCGGCGCTGGTGGCGGTTTTATTTCTCTATTACGGCACCGCTTGGAAATCCGGCTGGTTGTTGCAGGCCCTGGCGATCGGCGGTGCCTTCAGCGCGGCTGCGGCGGTGTGGCTGCTGGCCGGGCGCGGTGCCAGTGCCGGGCGCCTGGTGCTGGCCGGGGTGGCCATTAATGCGTTTCTGTCGGCGCTGATCGCACTGGCGCTCAACTATGCGCCGAGCATGTTTGCCATGCAGGAAGTGGTTTTTTGGCTAATGGGTTCACTGGCCAATCGAGGCTGGGATCAGTTGTTATTGGCCCTGCCATTTTTAGGGTTGGGGGCAGTTTGTCTGTTTTTTACGCGCAATTATTTGCGCGCACTGGCGCTGGGGGAAGACAGCGCAGCTTCCCTGGGTTTTCAGAGTCGTATGTATCCTTTCATCATTCTTTTAGGCATCGCCAGTGCCGTGGGCGGCGCCGTGGCGGTGGCCGGTACCATCGGATTTGTCGGGCTGGTGGTGCCGCACCTGGTGCGCCCGCTGGTACGCCAGGACCCCGCCAAGCTTCTGTGGGTCAGTGCTCTGGCCGGCGCGCTGCTGTTATTGCTGGCCGATATTCTGGTGATTAATGTTGTCGGTGCCCAGGAACTGCGCATCGGCGCGGTAACCGCTTTTATCGGGGCGCCTTTTTTCTTCTGGCTGATTGTGAACGCGCGCAGGGGGCAGTGGTTGTGAGTTATACGGCTGAGCAAGGGATTGAAGCGGCCTGTATCGCGCTGGGGCTGCAGCGCGGGCGCAAGAATGTCCTGCGGAGTGTGGACTGTACGTTTAAGCCTTATGAGTTGACGGCGGTGGTGGGCCCCAACGGTGCTGGCAAGAGCAGTTTGTTGCAGTGCCTGTCCGGGGTGCAGCGCCCCAGTGCCGGGCGGATAGTGTTCAACGGCGAGGATGCGGGGCGTCTAGCGGCATCCCAGCGCGCCCGTTTGGGTGCTTTCCTGCCACAGTCGGAAACCCCGGCGTGGAGTCTCTGTGCGGCGGATATGGTTGCGCTGGGGCTGCTGCCCTGGGGACGTTTGCCGGACCGCGAACAGCGGGTGCAGCAGGCCTTGTTGCTGGTGGATGCTCAGGCCTTTGCCGAACGCCCTGTCACTCAGCTGTCCGGTGGTGAGCTGCGCCGAGTGCAACTGGCCCGCTTGTTGGTGGGGCGGGCGCCGTTATTGATCGCCGATGAACCCACCGCAGCGCTGGATATCCGCCACCAGCTGCAGTTGATGCAGAATTTCCGCAGCCTGGCCGATAGCGGAAAAACGGTGGTACTGGCTCTGCACGACCTCAGTCTGGCAGCGCGCTTCTGCGATCGGATTTTGCTGATGCTGGACGGGGCGCTTCTGGCGCAGGGCGCGCCGCAGGCCGTGCTTACGCCGTCGTTGATTGGTGAGGCCTACGGGGTGAGCTGTGAATTTCGCTGGCGTGACGGCATCGCCGATTTTGTACCGCTGGATTTGTTGCGAAAATCCAGCGGTTGAGTTTTCAATACCGAGCCTCCAACACTCAGCCCTCAACAGGGGCCCCTCAGCCTAACCTTTTACGCGGTGCTTGGGCCGCCCCATTCTCGGCCCGCGTCGAAAATCCTTTGAGGGTGTGCCCCTGAAACATCGCGGGATAATCGGCCACTCCTCAGTGAGAAAATAGGCGTAGGTGCCCAGGGGGAAGTCCGGAGTGCGCACGAAGCGGCCATTGCACTCATCCAGGGAACCCGCCCCCTCGACGAACTCATAGTCTGCGACAAAGGTGCCATCGTAATAGCCGCCGGGCTGGGCGTGGCCTTTGGGGCGCTGCCCGGATTTTACCCGGTAACTGGAGTGCATCTTTACAATGCCGGACTCTTCGTTTCCGCCTTCGTTATAGCCGTACAAAGCGTAAATTGGAAAGCCGTCCGCAGCCCAACCGATTAACGCCGAGTGCCGATCCGCATTTACTTGCAGTCGTGCCAGCAGACCACTGGGCAGGCCGTGATAATGATAGGCCCCGTTCGGCTGTACATGGGCGTAGTTCTCGTCCACACCCAGAGGCACGGCCCCGGAGAGCGCCTCGTAGCGCCAGAGCCCGCGATTGCCCAGATACCACTCCGCCGCACTGGGATCGAAGGGCACACCGTTCACTGCGATGCCGAAGTTTTGCAGGGTTACCGATGTGGGCTTTGCCGCCATTTTTGGAGAGGTCGGCACCTGGTATTTGTAGCGCTGGGTTGCGATTTCGTGGGGATTACCGGAATTTGGGAATGCGCCGGTTTTGTGCGCGGAAATACCATTGGCTTCAATGACCCGCCAAGCCCCTTGAAGGGTAACTTTAATACGGCTGGAGGCGATTGGGTCTCTGTCGGCGGGGACTTTGTTCCGCAGCCCCTCTGACTGTATCACCTGGTGCCTGCGCGCTGGGGGCATGCCACTGGCGCGGTCTTGCAAAGAGGTTTTGGCGATAACCAATTTGTCCGCTCTACAGATCAGAGCCTGAGATTTAGACAGACGGAAACACCGTCCACTGTTGTGATTGATGTAACAGCTGCTGCCGGAGGTCAGATTTTGGCAGGCTTCAACGGCAGTTTGCGGCAGGTGACCCAGAGCCATGGGGGCGACACAGGTAAGGCTGAGTAATAACCACTTTGTCATACAATACTCTCAAACTGCGCGGCCCCCGAAAGGCCGGAATCGTTACTGTGCATCCTCTTTTTTATCTTTGCGCGGGCCGCGACCTCCATTTTTGCCGGAACGCAAAGCATTTGCTCCTGCTGGGGCGGCTTGCGACAAGTGCCCTCCATGGTGCCGCGCGGTGTCTCCACTTTGCAGGCATCCCCCTCCGACATACCGTTACAGGCATCGAAAGCTTCCTGGGGAGGCTTGCGCGGTTGCGCGCTTGCCGTGGAAATCATGGCCAGTAAGGCGATGGGAAGAATAACCTTGTGCATGGTGTGCTCCTTTGGAGGCGAGTGGGCTTTACCTGCACAGGGGCAGGTATGGGGTAACACCGGCGTCTGGTATGCCCTCTTTGCGTAGGGATATTTTTTAACCAGTGGCTGCAAGCCAACATAGTTCAGGAATACGCAAGTAATGTGGATTTTTGGTAAAGAAATATTGCGGAAAGTCAGAGGAGATAGGGGCGACAGAATAAAATTTATCGGGAAAATATCCACTTGGCAAAATACTGTGTCCTAATTAGGGAAGCGCTTGCCACGCTGTTATACTTTCCGCCGCCTTGGGTGCCCAGCAGTGTTTTTTACTTGGCTGGGGTAAACGGGAAGTCCGGTGATGTATGTACAGAGTCCGGCGCTGCCCCCGCAACGGTAAGTCGTTTTTTCTTTGTGAAATACGATAAGCCCGATACCGGCCCGCGGCAAAAGCCGGAATTTTCTATCCGGCCTCGAGGATAAAGCGGAGGGCTTTGTCTGGTCAGTGTGCCCACTGCGGGTTGCGCACCGATTGTACTCACCCTCCCTCAATCCGTTTTTCTGTTCGAGATTGGGGAACCACAATGAAAAAAACTATATTAGCCGCTGCAGTATTTACTGCGGTGCAACCGCTGTTGTCTTTTGCGGCGGAATTGGAAGAAGTCAATGTAACGGCTAGTCGCCTGGATTTACCTAAGAGCCAGCTGGGCGTATCGGTTTCAATTCTTAATGCCACCGATATTGAACGCCTGGGATATACCAGTTTACTGGATGTGATTCGCACTCTACCGGGGATGGCTGCCAATAATAGTGGCGGTGCCGGCAAGGTCAGTTCTCTGTTTATTCGTGGAGAAAGTAATTTCCGCACTCTGATATTACTCGATGGGGTGAATATTGCCGACCCCACCTCGCCGCAAGTAGGTACTCAGTTGCAACACCTACAGGCCAGCGATATTGAGCGCATCGAAGTCCTGCGCGGTCCCCAGGGCATGCTGTACGGTGCTGGCGCCGGTGGCGTGATTAATATTATCAGTAAGAGGTCTACTGAAAGTATTAATGCCAGCGCTTTTGTGGAGGCAGGCCGTTACGGAAGCCAGACCACCAGTGCAAACCTAGGGGGAAGCATTGAGTCCTGGTACTATGACTTGAATGTTTCCGACTATTCTACCGATGGTTTTAATGCGACCGAAAAAGATACTTCTGGTGAGGTAGATGGTTACGATAACCTTACCGCCAGTGCACGTCTCGGTTATCAAGTAAATGAAAATCTATCTTTCGAGGGCCAGTACCGCAAGGTAGATGCTGAGACCGAGTACGACATCTGTTTTTCGGCTTCTCCTAATGATTGCCTGAGTCGCTTCGACCAGGAATTTTTTATCTTTAGTAGTCATTACCAGTTTTCCAACTGGAATCATAAAGTGAGCTTTTCTCAACAGGAGATTGACCGCGAGGAGGGTATCACCCCTGGGTCCCTTCCCTTTATAACAAACGGTGAAATTCGTGAGGCGAATTATATCGGCAGCAATACCTTGAGCGGCGGAAAACTGCTTTGGGGAGGGGAATATGAACAGCAGAAATATGCTACAGAGTTTGCCGGTATCACTTCAGGTGATGAGGTATTGGAAAGCACCGGCTTATTTACTGAATGGCATAGTGACTTTGCTGAAAAGATATTTTATACACTGGGATATCGCCGGGATAGCCTGGAGGTTGAGAATCATAATAGCTGGCGTGTCTCCGCAGCCCTACCAGTTTCTCTAGGCGAAGATCAGCAGCTCAAGTATCGCGCGAGTTTTGGTACCGGTTACCGCGCTCCGAGCCCGTACGAATACACTACCAATGCTTCTTTGGGGGCTGAAACCAGTCGTGGTTATGAGTTGGGGCTGGAATATCAGTGGGCGCAGCTGATACAGATGGAGTTGACCTATTTCGACCAGGAAATCAGCGATGCTATTCTTAATAATCCCATTACTTGGTCTTACGAACAGGACGACGGCGAGAGCCAATCAAAAGGCGTTGAACTCTCCTTGGGCGGTAGCTTGAATAACGGTTTAGATTGGTATGCTAGCGGTACTTGGCTCGACACAGAGAATAGCACTGGTGCTGTGCGTGAGGGCGTTCCCCAGCGGGTTTATAACTTTGGCCTCAGCCAGCAATGGTTGGAGGATAAGCTGACGTTAAGCGCCAATTGGCAACGGGTAGAAGATCGTATTAATCGCATAAGGGATAGCAATGACTTAAGTAGGGAAGTGGCGTTGGAAAATTACTCCAAATTAGACCTGAACGCAGTGTATCGTCTTACGCCGAATATGCGGGTCAATCTACGTGGTGAAAACGTGCTGGATCGGGACTATCGTGAAGTTTTGGGTTATCACACAACCGGCGCTGCAGTTTATGCCGGTGTAGAGTTTAGCCTGTAAAAGATGGGCGAAGTGAGATAGTTTTTGCAGGCTATCTCACTTCTTATCCTCTTTTTCACTTTATACCCAATCGATTGATCTACGCTATTTAGGGGGCTCCCGAGTAGGCGGTCCAATTGTTGCGATTTGATTATGTAGTGGTAGGCGCGATATGGCGGTATTTCGCTTTAACGACGTGGCATTGCACTTTGAAATTCGCGGAAATGGCCCCCGTCTAGTATTCCATCCCGGCACCCTCAGCGATCTTAGAGTGTCACCGACAATTTACGATTCCCCGCTGGCAAATTACTTTCAAATACTGACTTTTGATCCCCGCGGTATTGGCCAGTCCAATTCACCGCTTGACTCTCCCAGCATGACTGATTATGCCCTTGACCTTAAATACCTGATGGAGCATGTAGGTTGGCAGGACGCCTACCTGGTTGGGGAGTCCTTTGGTGGTATGGTCGCCCAGGAGTTTGCTCTGCAATATCCTCACGCAGTACAAAAACTAATTTTGCTGGTGACCAGTTCAGGTGGGCGGGGAGGGGCTTCATTCCCATTCCATCAATACGATCTTGAGGCAATGAGCTTCGATGATAAGGTGAATTTATGGATAACGGCGGGCGATAGTCGCCTGCAAGATACGGATTACAGGGATACCAATCCCACGCTCTACACGCCTTTACGCCATTATTACCAGCACGTTTGTGAGCTGGCCGCAAAGAAATCTGACGGTGTTATGTGCCGTTCACGGCAACTGCAAGCGAGAAAGGAACACGATACTTTTTCGCGTTTATCGGCATTAAAGGTGGAAACACTGATATGTGCGGGCCGCTATGATAACGTTGCCCCTTTTGAAAATCAGCAGGCTTTATTTCAGCAGATACCCAATGCACGTTTGGGCATTTTTGTTGGTGGACATAATATCCTTTGGCAGGACCCGCTGATTTGGGATTTTCTCTCAGATTTTTTAGCCATGAGGAATTAAAAACAGAAAACGATGCCTTTTCCCCTGGAATAAAATAACACTGGTGGCGATATGGGGAGGGGCATTTGTTGATCGGGAAATTATTTCCCTTTTGATCCTAGAAAGTGAATATGCACATTTTCATTAATTCTAATATTTGTTGGTGTTTATGAGTCCTGAATCACAAGACAAAAATGGTCGCCATAAGGCGCGTATGCAAAGCCGCAAGAAGGTTGTGGATGAGGCGGTATCCAAAGCTCTGGAGGAACGCGGCATAGTGGTTCTCTACACCGGTGATGGCAAGGGCAAAACCACTGCGGCTATGGGCACAGTTACCCGTGCTCTGGGTTATGGCTATTCCACCGTAGTCACTCAGTTTATAAAGGGGACCTGGGAGTGCGGTGAGAAGAACCTATTGATGAGTGCTGCCCACCCGCTGCAATGGCACCAAATGGGTACCGATTTTACCTGGGAAACTCAGGACTTTGACGCCGATAAAGCTGCTGCTATAGCGCTTTGGGAGAAAGCCCGGGAGGCCCTGCGCAATAAAGAGGTGTACCTCGTGGTATTGGATGAGCTGACCTACGCGCTGAATTACCGCTGGTTGGATAAAGAGGCAGTATTACAGGCGATAACTCAGCGCCCAAGGGAACAGACGGTAATTATTACTGGGCGTGGCGCCAAGCAGTACCTTAAGGATATCGCCGATACCGTAAGTGAAATGCGCGCGGAAAAGCATGCGTTCAACAGCGGTATTGCCGCTCGCAGGGGCATAGAGTGGTGAGCTGTAGCTGGCGCCCGCTCAGAGTAATATGCAACGTTGCCTGACAGAGGTAATTTTTTTCTGGCGATATTAGGGGAGTAGTAGGTCTACCTTATGGCAGGTAAAGCACAAGGTTTTGGCTGCGATAGGAGTGCGTAGCCAAAACCTTGTGAACTGGTGTTTATTCGACTGTCTCTAGTGCTTGCTCAGCTTCTGCGGCTTCCTTTTCCGCCAACTGTGCCATTAGCTGCCGCCTGATCCGCATGGGGGTGGTGCCAAACCATCGATAACAGGCGCGGTTAAAGGAGCTCTGCTCGCGATAGCCCAACATATCGGAAATCTGTGACATAGGCGGCTGTTTACCGCTCAAATAAAACTCGGCGCGCTCCCGGCGAATGCGGTCCAGTAAATCCTCAAAGACCAGCTCCCGGTCACGCAACCGGCGTTGCAGGGTGCGTTTATGCATCCCCAGCTGGTTGGCTACTTCTTGCAGGCTACTGCGCTTCAATGGCATCAGGCAGTAAATCAGCTGCTGGACCTGTTTTACCAGGCTGGTCTCTCCCTGCTGTAACAGCTCTTCAATGTAAGTTTTCAATAACGGGCGCAGGCTCGGATTACATTTCTCCGTGGGTTGTAGCAGTGAGCCGCTATTTAGAATAAATGCATCATTTTCCTGGCCAAAGTGCACCGGGACACCAAAGAAGTTTTCGTAATATTCATGCAGGGGCCGTTCGGTTTTTAGGTGAACGCTCTCCAGTTGAAAGTTACTCCCGCATAGGTGCTGCAGGGCCACGAGAGATACCCCAACCAGAAACTCCCGGCATTGCTGTGGGGCTAGGTGGGAGTCCGAAGGGAGTAAGTGCTCGAGGTCATCAATGCAGTGGAAATTGAGGTGTGTATATCTGCCCTTTTTTGTGAGTTCAACCCGAAGGTCATAGGGTGGGCTACCCAGTTGTTTAACCGCAGCATTCAGGAACTCGCCGAGAGTAAGGGACTGTAGTACAGCGGCACCCAGGGACCCGAGGGCGGCGGCTCCCTGGCTGTAGGCGAGGCGCAAGCCAAAGTCAGAACAGTTCAATTGGGTCGCGGCTCTGTCCACCAGATCGGTGACCAAATCCAAGCCGAGATATCCATCCAGGCTTTCCACCTGATGGGGGTTGATGCGCGAACTGATCAGTAGTGCCTCAGGGCTACCTTTTAATTGGCTCACCAACTCGTAAAAGCCTGTTAACAGGGTCGTTCTTATTTGTTGAGTCAATTTTTTATTAATCCTGTGAATCCCTGGGAAAGTTGCTGTTATAGATTTCTCAGGGTGAAAGGGTTTAATCCGGCGGCATAGATCGAATTTGGGCGGATATTACAGATAAAGAGCGGCCTTATGGCTCATCGTATTGATCTGTTGAGGGCTTAACTGCAACTGGATGAGAGGACAGTCTTGCCGGCCAGGGCCTGCTTTAAGTTGACGTCCTGAAATGTCAGTGATGGAGGGCAATAGCAATCTTTACCTCCAGTAGTGAAGGTAAGGTAGGGCACAACCACAGTGCTCGTCCTGAGCGGAAAATAAATGATAGTTAGATCAGGGCAGGGCTCTGCTGGCGATAATCCGCGTATCGATCTCCGCTAAACGTTATTACGATGTAATGTTACTCGTTTTTTCTGGATGATTTAAAGGCTATTAATCACTTGGGAGTGCTTAGGGTTAGCCTCTCTTGAAAAATAATTCCATACAAATAATTTAAATTGGTAATAAATGCTCTCGCTGTTCATTTTGACACTTTTTGTTTTATGACGACTGCGTCACTGGGAATATTAATTTTTTAGTGATGGCTATCGAAAAAATGTCCTAGCGGGTAAATCGGTCCTATTGGAGATGGAAACCGGATGATACCTAAGGGGCAGGAGGGGTTATTGAGGGGTGAGCTTGTACATTTCTTTCGCATTTGAAAAGGCCCGCTAAAGAGCGGGCCTTTTCAGTAAGGGGTTTTTAGCCACCGTAATAGGTTGCTGCACCGGGCCCAACAGGGAGGCCAAAGGCAAATACCCAGAGATAGAACAGGGCGGTCCAGCTAACAAAGAAGAAGATGGAGTAGGGGATCATTGTGGCGATCAGCGTGCCCATACCAAGGTCTTTCTTATAGCGGGCGGCGAAGGTGATGATCAAACCGAAGTAGCTCATCATCGGAGTAATCACATTGGTCACCGAGTCGCCAATACGGTAGGCGGCCTGGATCACTTCCGGTGCGTACCCAAGAAGCATCAGCATAGGTACAAAGATAGGAGCGGTAACGGCCCATTGTGCCGAGGCGCTACCCAGCATTAGGTTCACAAATCCGCACATCATAATGAAGAACAGGAACAGCAGAGGGCCCGTCAGGCCGATACTCTGTAAGGTGTCGGCGCCGAGTACGGCAAAGATGGTTCCCAAGTTGGTGACTTTGAAGAAAGCTACAAACTGCGCCGCAAAGAACACCAGCACAATATACATGCCCATGCTGTTCATGCTTCTGGCCATAGCATCAATGACATCGCGGTCGTTCTTCATAGTGCCCACCACCTTGCCGTAGACAAAGCCGGGAATAGCGAAGAACACCAAAATAAGAGACACAATACCTTTTAGGAATGGAGAGCCAGCCACCAGACCGGTTTCGGGATTGCGCAGCACACCCCATTCGGGCACTACCGAGAGTGCAAATACCGCAGAGACGGCGAGAACAGCGAGGCCAGCATATTTGAGCCCGCGTTTTTCATCGTCGGTTAGGGTGCCCAGTTTGTCCTGACTCAGGTCCACGGAGGCTTCGTTGGGATCGTACTTACCCAGCTTCGGCTCCACAATCGCCATGGTCACCCAGCTACCCACGATGGTAATCAGGAAGGTACTGATGATCATAAAGAACCAGTTCACCTCGGGGCCCACACTGTAGGTGGGGTCGATCATGTGGGCTGCCGATTCAGTAATGCCGGATAACAATGGGTCCACGGTGCCCAATAATAGGTTGGCGCTGTAGCCGCCAGAGACACCGGCAAAAGCGGCAGCCAGACCCGCCAGTGGGTGACGACCCAGAGAGTGGAAAATCATGGCGGCCAGGGGAATCAGAACCACATAGCCGAGTTCCGAGGCCGTATTGGAAATGATGCCGGCGAAAACAACAATGACGGTCACTGTTCGCTTGGAGGCCTGAAGCACCAGGCCGCGCACGGCGGCACTTAGCAGTCCCGAATGCTCGGCAATCCCCACTCCGAGGAGGGCTACCAGTACGGTGCCCAGGGGCGCGAAGCCGGTAAAGTTATGCACCAGGCTGGTGACGATCATCCTGAGACCATCACCGCTCATCAGGTTGAAGACCTCAATGACACCATCGGGGTCGCGTCCCGCCGCACCCACCGGGCGCGGGTCGGCCACCGAAAGGCCAAAATAAGAAGCGATGCCACTCAGTACCACAACGCCCACGGCGAAGAGCGCGAAGAGAGTGATGGGATGGGGAAGCAGATTGCCTAGCCACTCCACCACGTCCAGGAAGCGGGTAAAGGCCGTTTTGCGTCCGGGGGGGCCGTCCTGCCGGTCGCTCGGGGAGGTCGTTGTGGTCATTGTTTGTCCTCAATTTTGTTGGCGGGTAACCCTAATTGCCTCTGGGATATCCGTTAGCCCAATAATTGGCTGAAAAATGTGCTAAGGCCGCGATCATACACAAAAGTCCTGGAGGTAAGAATGCCCGCGCTGGAATGTTGCGGGATACTTGGTCGTCGATTGCCTGCCTGGCGATGTCCCTGCTGTTCCAGGCGCACTTAGAGGGAATTGATTCTGGAGTACCAACAGGCCTCTTACCCAAGCGGTGAACTGAAGAGGATATGAGAAGGGAAGGGGAGCTTTGGAGGCGTAGTTTTTTGCGATAGGCCAGCCGACCTAGGATTCTGTTATATGCCATAATCCGAAAACTCAGCAGTCAACCCAGCGGTGAAATAATGAAGATTGGAGTATTAAAAACCGATGATGTGCGCAAAGAACTGGTGGGCGAATACGGTGAATACCCGGAGATGTTCGCTGACCTATTGCGCAGCCAGGATTCCACACTGGAATTCACCACCTACGAGGTGCAGCACGGTCAGTATCCGCATCAGGTCGATGAGGTAGATGCCTATTTGATCACCGGCAGTAAATCGGGTGTTTATGATGATAAAGAGTGGATACCGCCCCTGATGGATTTTGTGCGCAAGCTGCATGATCGGAAAAAACCGACCATCGGCATTTGCTTTGGCCATCAGCTAATTGCCCAGGCATTGGGAGGGAGGGCCCACAAGTCGGATAAAGGATGGGGCCTTGGGGTGCACTCCTACGAAATGCAAGAGACCCCCTCTTGGATGTCTGAACCTGTGGACAGTTTCAACCTTCTGGTCACGCATCAGGATCAAGTGGTTACACTGCCGCCCGGTGGCCGGATACTGGCATCCAGTGAGTTCTGCCCGATGGCAATGCTCCAGGTGGATGACCATATGCTCACTTTTCAGGCTCATCCAGAATTTACCAAGCCCTACTCAAACAGCTTAATGGAGCTGCGTCGCGAAGCTTTTGGTACGGATGTTGTGGAAAAGGGGCAGGCATCCTTGCAAAACGATATTCACGAGAATGCGGTTGCTCGGTGGATGTTGGAGTTTTTGCGTAAATAAAGGGTTAATCAGCATTTAAAAAAGGTGGGAAAACCACCTTTTTTAAATGCTGCCGATGCTACCTATAGAGTAGCTTTAAGTTCTTTTATATCCCTTTCTTAGTACTTTTATCTCTGTCTATAGTGGATTAAATTCTAGTAAGTATCCCTTCTCAATTCTCATTTTTTATTTGGGTTAGTATTTTCATATTTTTGGGGGAGCCTAAATAGAAATATGGTTTTACACAGCTATTGCTGTGTTTCCATTATTTTTATGGGGTTCAAGGAAATACTATTTTTCAGGTTAGAGCTTTTACAATTTTGCGTCAGAAAGCCACAAAATTCTTGGCTTGAATATCATTTTTTCAGTTGTTTTTTGTGAAATGATTCCATCTTTATGAATTTTTTGAGACTTGCCTCTCATTTTTCTGGTGCATTTTTGGATTTACAAAGTTAAGAATATAGTTTCTCGGGATTGCTATCTCGATGTGCCTGATCGCGTCCCAGTTATCTAAATAAAATAAATTTACCTGGGGGTTTTATGATTTCATTAAGTGAAGCTAGGAAGGGGTTTTCGAAGAGTTTAATTGCTGTATCAATAGGAGCAGTGCTTGCAGCAAGTCAGGTCGCCTTGGCAGACAATACGACTGGTGCGATTAGAGGTTCTGTTGTCAATGTGGAAAAATCTGACAAAGTGAGAGTCACTAATCTATCTCGAGGCGTTTCTAGAGATATATCAATTAGTGATAAAGGTGAGTTTAGGGTAGGAAGTTTGCCTCCTGGTAAATATCAATTAGAACTTTTATCTGGTGATGAAGTTACTGAAACTCGATTGGTCTCAGTGAGTTTGGGTGGGACGGTCAATGTATTGCTTGGTGATAGCTCTCAGATGGAGGAGGTTGTCGTTAATGGTCAGCCTATATCTCAGCGGGATATCGGTATTGCTGAATCTGGTTTGGTTATTTCATCTGACGAAATCATTGAGCTGCCAGTGGCGCGCAACTTAAATTCAATTACACTTCTTGCTCCAAGTGTTTCCAAAGGTGATCGAACATTTGACCAATTTGGTGGTGGAACCAGTTTTGCTGGTTCCTCAATTGCTGAAAATGTAAGTTATATCAATGGGCTGAATACTACTAATTTTAGAAATGGCTTAGGTTATTCAACGGTACCATTCGAATTTTACGATAATATTCAGGTGAAGACGGGTGGATATTCGGCAAAGTTTGGTCGCTCTACTGGCGGTGTTATGAATGCCACTACAAAGAGTGGTTCAAATGAGTTTAAATTCGGTACCAGTGTTTATTATGATGAAGAAACTGATACGGCTCCAAATACTTTTGTTTGGGATAATGATAAAGATGTGTTGGATACTCGTGAAGCCAATATATATGCTTCCGGTGCGATTATAGAAGATCGACTTTTCTTCTACGCTCTCTATAGTAATGTTGTTGAAAACCAAGAATATTACGGAATAACTAGTGGGCGCGGATACAAGGAGGAAACAAAGTCAGATTTTTGGGGAGTGAAGCTTGATGGTTATATCAATGAAGATCATCGAGTAGAGTTTACTGCTTTTAGTGATGAGCGTGATATTGTTGAAGGAATTTATAATTACGATTCTGATACCGGTAAAACAGGTGATTATATTGGGGATATTGTTTATGGCCGGGGAGGTCATAACTGGATTGCTTCTTATATAGGTAACTTGAATGACTCTATGACCTTAAGTATCTCCTATGGTGAAAATTCACAGGATCGAAGTGAAGTTCCAGGTAACGATGAAGCTTCTACCGTTTATTGGTATAACCCTGGTCGTGTATCTATTGGTAATTGGGTTGGATCAAGTGTAGAGGTGGGTGAAGATACGCGAGAAATGTTTCGTGTAGATTTTTCCTGGACCATCGATGACCATATGGTGGAAGTCGGTATTGATAATGAAGTTAATAGTCTTACTGAGAATACTTCATATTCGGGTGGCGAAATATGGAGATTATATCCAGAGCTAGGCCGGGCTCGCCAGCTTATTTATGAAAACGTAGGAAGCTTCGAGACCGAGTCTTCTGCAATATATCTGCAAGATACTTGGCAGATAACGGATGATTGGTCTGTACAGTTTGGGCTTCGCAATGAGACGTTCACTAATAAAAATGCTGCCGGAAAGGAGTTTATTGATATTAGTGACCAATGGGCGCCGCGCTTTTCTACTGTTTGGGATCCATCTGGAGATGGTAGGCAAAAAGTATTTGCAAGCGCAGGGCTTTATTATCTTCCTGTGGCTTCAAACACAAATGTAAGGCTTGCAGGGGCGGAGTTATATACTAGCGAGTGGTTTGATTGGGAAAGTTCCTGCCTTAATAACGATGCAACTCCCTGTAATTTAGGGGATTCTGATGGACTATTTTATTTTGCAGACGGCAGTCTAAAAGATACCAGGAGTGTCGTGGATAAAAATATCGATCCAATGTATCAGTCGGAATATATCCTTGGGTATGAATATTTTTTGGATAATGGAATTCAGCTTGGTGTTAGAGGTATTTATCGTAACTTAGAGGTGGCTCTGGAAGATCTGGCAATTGATGCGGCGGTAATAAGCCACTATACCTCAACGGGCACCTGGGATGCATCTAAAGTAGGTGGGGCTAGTGTTGAAGATGTTTTTGGTGGATTCCACCAATATGTTCTGACCAACCCTGGTAATGATATGCGTATCTATATACCAGAGCAGGGTGAGTACATCAACTTATCCGCTGCCCAGTTGGGGTACCCAGAAGCTAAGCGTCAGTATGGTGCTGTTGAGTTTACTTTCAAGCGCCCATTTGATGGTCGATGGTCACTTGATGCCTCATATACGTGGGGTCATAGTTGGGGTAATAATGAGGGTTATGTTCGTTCAGATAATGGCCAAACTGACTCGGGCCTCACAACAAATTTCGATCAGCCTGGTTTGTTACATGGTGGGTATGGGGATTTGCCAAATGATCGTAGGCATACCATAAAAGCGTTTGGTACTTATAGTTTTGATATGGGGTTAAGGTTGGGGGCTAACTTTATGTGGCAAACTGGCCGCCCCAAAAACTGTTTTGGTATGCACCCAACAGATGATTTTGCTGCAGAGTATGGCTCTGAATCTTTCTACTGCCAAGGGAGGCTTAACTCACGTGGAAGCTTGGGTAGAACGGAGAATTACTGGAACTTAGATCTGAACGCGCAATACCCTGTTGAGTTGGCAAACAACCAAAAATTATTGGTGAGTTTAGATGTTTTCAATATATTTAATAATGACTCTGTTGTTGAAATTGAGGAAAAAGGTGACCTTGATGGTACAGCAGAAGCTTATGAATATTTTGGAGATCCCTACTACTATCAAACTCCCCGTAGTGTGCGATTAGGGTTGAGATATGATTTTAATTAAATCTCTTAGGTGATATTCTAATTTGTAGTGTTCCGTTAAGCTCAGGTAATCTCGAAGTTTTCCTGGGCTTAATTATTTTTAGGTTCTATTTTTACTGCTCTTTTTAGCTGGATGCGGTTTCATTACGCTGCCTAATTACCATCTATGTTAAGCCAATATTCGGCAGTCTTTCCGACATCGGTGGCGTCCGAAGTAAGATAAAAAATAATTTAGGAGTGAGTAATGACAGGTCAAATCTTCTATTTATTCGATATTGAAACTCAGCCAAATAACACTATGTATATTTCGGCCTAATCGTATGGTAGATGCTTCGTAGCGCACCCTTTAAATTGCCAAGAGCCGTATTCACCCAATAAAATTTAAGCTCTTCAACAGAAGTCCGACCTTCACCACAAATAATCTTGTCATGCACGCAATCAGCGTCTGTGATTGCATTGAAGCACGCAAAACTATCGGAGAACATTATGGCCACTTGCATGAGTTTCTGTTTTATACACACAAGCAGCGTTGTAAGAGGTACCTAGATGACGCGACAACTTTATACGGGAAATGCTTTTCTTATCATGCGAGATACGAAAGATTCCTAGGAGCCAAGTGGTGAGGGGCAACTTAGTGGAGTTAGAGATCGTACGAGGAGTGACCGACGAATGAGTCGACACCGGTTACACTGTTTGAGCTTGCGATAAGAAGGGTCGCAATACTTGTCGTGCCCGCAGTGAAGGCAAGAAAATCCGTTTGGATAACGTCATTGGTAGAGTGCATCAAAGCGTGGCTTTTCGCCTCCTTATTCTTTAGAAATTGGATCAAGCTAATGCCCTTCTGGAGCTGCACTTTGTTGCGATCCATGGAGGATTACCTTGAGGATCAAGCAGGTGGTTGTTTATATATACAGTTATCTGTGGCTTGATAAGAGTGATAATTGGGTAAAGATGAGAGTATGAATGCTGTAGCCCAGTAATAATTCAGTGAGTATTGCGGTTAAAATTCATCGTCTCGAACAGAGATTTTCCAGGTGTAACATTCCAGAGAAGATATGCTGTGGATTTTAGGTAGTACTTCTGTGCTTAATGTTTGCCCCTGGGGCGGACGCGAAATTTTTATCGGGCACTTTATGGTTCTCTATGTTGTGCCTGTCCCCGAGAGAAATTTTAATTAATAAATGGGCAATATTGCAGTTATTACTTGAAACCAAGAGTTAAAATCTTTATAGGTTGATTTAATTTTATCAGAAAAATTAGTTCACTCCGGACATAAAGTCTTCATCCATCAGCTGAATTCTTACCCTGATAGGATCATCTATTTGAAAAATTCTTCGAGCCGTCTTATCCAGTTGAATAGCTAGTCTCTGTAACACTTCATGGGTGCGGGCGGGTTTTCGGCAGCAGATAATTTCAATATAACATCCAGCGGGTTCTACCTGTTTGGATTCAATAATGGCAACTAGTGCTTGCTCTCCCTGTGCTTCCAATCCTTCAATTATCATTTCGTTAAATAGATTGGCTACCGAATCTGGAATCAGTTTTGTGGAATCTACAAAAATTTTGCAGCTAGGCATATTTAGGATCCCTGATACTAGTAAAGAGATGCTCTGGCGCTGTACATTTCATTTGATTTCACCTACTCCTAGTGTAGCTGTTGTTGGCTAACATGCTAATTTCAAGTGGATAGTTAGACACCCTTAAAGGGCGGTCACTTTTAGTGCAGCAGCAGTAGGTGTGAACATCGGTAGCAGAGTATTTAGGGAGATTTTGAGGGTACTTTATTTGGCTTTAGTATGCGGTCAAGGCAACCTCAATAATAGATGACTGATAATGCCTGAGTTTGTAATTGGTGCGCTGCGCCTGGTCGGTATGTATCTGCGTTGCCAATTGCCCTGCGCGTTTGCCCAGTGCCTGCTCAGTACAAAAGAGGGGGGTACGGGTTTTGTACAGGTTCTATAGGTACAATTTATGCCGAACCCGACAGATTGGGACTGCTTTACTCGTTCCAGGTAGAGTTGGACAGGATGCGGAGTTAGGTGGCGCTCTACCCAGTCGAAATTATTAGGATTGGTTATATGCAAGCTTGCTGCAGAGGTCGGCATAAAACAACGGGTTTCCTGAATTAGTTGACTCGCTGCCAGGCGCTGAGGCCGGTTGTATTCGGCCAGTTGCTCATAAAAACAGTGACTATTTTGGGCTATAGCGGCATCCAGGTAGACTAAGTGCTGCACAGGGTGTCTTAGCCTGTCGGCCACTAGGGATGGGGTGATACTCCCAAAGCTGTGACCTAATAGAGTAACTCCATACAGTTCTTCCCACTCTATAAAGTTGACGATATCTTCAGTGAAGGTGTCGATACCAACTCATGGGGAAAGCAGGTGGCAGTGCTCCCCAAGGCCAGTTTGGGCTGGCGTGAAGACGCGATGTCCCGCAGCCTCTAGCCGTTTTCTCACTCTCCCCCAGCACCCTCCGCCGTGAAATAAGCCGTGTAGCAGGACAAAGGTTTGCGTCATGTAATGTACGCAGTCATAAATTGTTTTTTCAGTATAGAATCTACAGGTTATCAGAATTTTGGTGGCTTTTGCGGTAGAGGGCGTGTCAAGTTGTTGGGTAACTCAGAAATAGGCGAAGTAAAAAGTAGGAAGCTTCCAGTGCGTAAGCAAAAATATCTCATTCGCCGTGTCACTTCTTATCTTGCCTTATGAGCTGGAATGATATTTTTTAATGCTGCTGCTGCTGCTGCTGCTGCTGCTGGTTGTTGTTAGGTACCCGACCGATTGGGGGTCATATCTTTGTGAGCACTATAAAAAAATTGCTTTCTCAAGGATAAATAAAAAAATTCGGGTTTGACTAACCGATAGTAGGGATTTAGATTTGGCCGCTCGATACTCAGCACATGGCTGTATTCGTATTATAACCACAAAGAATCTTCATGCGCCTTAATTGGTACGAACTGGGTGAATTGTATTGCCAACACCGTTTATTCAAACTTCTCGCGCGATTAATTCTGATTCTTTCTACTCCCCTGGATTGATGAGTATTTTGGGTGTGCTCCTTATGGCAGCCTGGGCAGTTTGGTTCTTGTTTCAGGAAATCACTATTTATAGTGTCAGTGACCAAGCCAAACTGGAGCAAGAGCAGAATACCGTTCATGTCAGCACCCAGCGAACCGGTAGAGTGATTGCTATCCAGGCCTCACTAGGCGATACCCTCAATCGTGGAGATTTATTGATTGAGCTGGACACCAAAGCCTTGGACCTGGATTTGGATGGTGATTCACGAGTCTCCCAGAGTATCTCAACACAATTACAGTCGATCGAGCGCGAACATAGCTTGCGGAATAAGAAATTTTCCGAGGATGATAAGGCGTTGGGGGATCAACTAAGGTTGCTGCGACAACAGCATGAACTTCAGGTGAGCAATCAGAAAATACAGGCGGATGTGAAGGCGCGCTATGAGCGCTTGCTGCAGAAGCAGCAAAGCTCCGAGCTGGACTACCTTGCGGCAAAACGTACTTTCCAGCAGATGGCCATGGCCACTCTTGCATCGGAAGCGGCAATGCGTGCAATCAGTGATCGTCGGGACCAGCTGGCTAATGAGTACCAGCTGGCAGTGAGTGCGTTAGGGCAGCGTCGAGAAGATCTCCAGAGGCAGCTGACAGAGGTGAATACTCGAATTCAGCAGAGCTCCTTGGCTGCAGACGAACAGCGGTTGCGTGCGCCTATCGCGGGTAAACTTGCGTCTCTGGCAGATATTCGTGAGGGAGAGGTTTTGTTGGCGGGGCAACAGATTGCCACTCTCCAGGCAGAGGGCCGTATTACTGTTCAGGCTTTTTTCCCCCCTGCCTTGGCGCTGGGTCATATTCGCCCGGGACAAAGTGCGCAGGTGAAATTGGATGGATTCTCCTGGACGCGTTATGGCCAGCTACAGGCCCGTGTTGAACGGGTGGCTAGTGCGGTTCAGACGGGGCAGATTCTCGTTGAATTATCCCTGCGCGGAGAGGCCCCCCCGCAATTGCCATTACTGCATGATTTGCCGGCAAGGGTTGAGATCGCCACGGCGGTCAAGACACCTTATCAGTTACTGTTACAGAGGCTTGGGGATCTCTTGTCCGGGCAGGTAGAAAGCACGGCTAATTTACTGGAGACCCAGCAGTGAAGGGTGGTGCCCGTTGGCTGGTGCCCGAAGTTGTGCAGACCTCCAATATGGATTGTGGTCCGGCTTCTCTCAAGTGTTTGCTGGAGGGCTTTGGGGTCAATGTGCATTACGGCCACCTGCGTGATGCCTGTCAAACCGATGTAGATGGCACCTCGATAAATACGCTGGAAAAAATTGCTGTGGAGCTGGGGTTGGATGCTGCACAGATGGTGGTGCCCAAAGATCATCTGCTCCTGGATACGGCCGGTTATTTGCCGGGATTGGTGGTGGTGCGCCTGCCTAATGGCAACACCCATTTCGTTGTTGCCTGGCGCAACCACCGTGGAATTGTGCAGGTTATGGATCCAGCTTCGGGAAGGCGCTGGCCCAGCGCGCGTCGTTTTCTCGACGAGTTGCATATACACACGATGCGTGTTCCGCCTCAGGGCTGGCGGGCTTGGGCTGGCGGAAAAGATTTTCTTGATCCTTTGCGCGAGCGCATAAAGCAGTTAAAAATTTCTCAGGTTGTCAGCGAGGAAAGTTGTGCGTGTGCTCTGCAGCCTGGGGATTGGCTTTCGCTGGCTTTCCTCGATGCGAGTGTGCGGATGTTGTTTTCGTTAGTCTCCTCCGGAGCGGTGCGCCGTGGCAAAGAAGCCAGCGCAATGTTGCGTAAACTGATGACGGATTTTGCGAGTGACGCTACCAATGCTTATAGCTTGGTGCCTCAAAGTTACTGGTGTGTGAAACCACAGCAGGTCCCAGGAGCTGAAGGGAAGGAAGCCGTTGAGGTCGAGCCCAATCAGCTGGAATTTAGTGGCGCGGTCATTGTGAGCGTGAAGGGGCTGCGCGATACTGCCGAAGTAAATCCGGAGTCCGAGGCTTTATCCAAGGCCCTGCGAGCGCCGTCAGTACGTCCCCTACAGCAATTATGGGGATTTTTACGCGAAGACGGTCTGCTTGCTCCGAGTATTGTTTTGTTGGCGATGCTCGCTGCGGTATTTGGTCTGATGGTGGAGGCGTTGCTATTTCGCGGCCTGATAGATATCCACACGGAACTTGCTACAGAGGTGCAAAGACTGGGCACGGTTACTCTGTTGCTAGGATTTATGCTGACGCTCATTCTTGTGCAGTTACCTGCGACAAAGGTGCAACTGATGATTGGGCGGCACCTGGAAAATCGCTTTCGAATACGTTTTCTTTCTGCTCTTCCCAAAATCCCCGATCATTTTTTTCAAAGTCGCCCAACCTCGGATACTGCCGAGAGAAGCCATCGTATTTCCGCTCTGAGGGAATTGCCAGTATTGGGGGGCGGCATACTTTTTAAGGGGCTTTCATTACTCGCTACGGCTGTAGGTATTATTTTGATTGCCCCCCCCGCCGCGCCTTTGGTACTGCTAATGGCGGGTCTACAGATAGTTATCCCATTGTTGTTCCAGCCAGCGCTCAGTGATCGGAATATGCGTGTACAAACCCATGCTGGTGCACTGGCCAGGTTTTATATGGATGCGCTACTGGGGATCATCCCCATACGTACCCATGGTGCTGGCGAATCGGTGCGCCGAGAACATGAGAGCCTGCTCACTGAGTGGATTAAAGCCGGTTATTCCTCATTGCAATTCCAGCTTAATAGCCAAGTAGTGCAGCTGCTGGTGAATAGTATTTTAACGAGCGCTCTGGTTATTTACTGCGTCCAGATTCGAGGAGCCAGTCCCGACCTGCTTCTCTTGATTTACTGGGTGCTGGCGCTGCCACCACTCGGAGAAGATATCGCGGTATTAATGCGAGAATATCCGCGTCAGCGCAATACTCTCTTGAGAGCCCTGGAGCCTCTTCAGGCGGTACCCGACGAGGAGAGTAAAGATACGGCGGACACACAGATTCCTCGTCTAAAAGAGCCCGTGTCTTTTCATTTCGAAAATGTCAGTGTCAATGCCAGCGGGCGAAACATTCTTAGGGATATAAATCTTAAAATTGCTCCTGGTGAGCATATCGCCATTGTTGGAGCATCCGGTGCGGGCAAGTCTAGCCTCGCGGGTTTGTTATTGGGTTGGTACAAGCCGGCCACAGGGCGTGTGTTACTGAATGGTGAAGAGCTGACAGGAGAATTACAGGCCCGCTTCCGTTTGCAGTGTGCTTGGGTCGATCCTGCCATCCAGCTGTGGAACAGTAGCTTGCTGAATAACCTGCACTACGGCAACAGTGCCGATGCTCCCCTATATCCAATTCTCCAGCAGGCAGATCTTCTAAAGCTGGTGGCATCTCTGCCTGACGGTTTGCAGGGCACTCTGGGAGAAAGCGGCGCGCTGGTCAGTGGAGGAGAGGGCCAGCGTGTGCGCCTGGGGCGTGCTTTGGGGCGGGAATCGCCTGTTTGCGCGATCTTGGATGAACCATTTCGAGGGCTTGACCGCGAGCAGCGTCAGCGCTTGCTCGATCGGGTACGAAAGTTGTGGAAAGGGGTTAGCTTGATTTGTATCACTCACGATATTTCAGAAACTAAAAACTATCCCCGTGTATTGGTCGTGGAAGATGGACAAATTGTTGAAGATGCAGCCCCTAAAGACCTCGAAGCACAGAGGCAATCCCGCTATGCCCAGCTGCTATTAGCGGAAAAAAACCTCTGGAAAGAGTGCTGGCAGAATGAAGATTGGCGCCGCTTTTATATGAGTGATGGGCGTGTTAGCGAGGTGCAGCCTGCAAATAAAGTGCAAACGCCACAAAGAGCCACTCAATCCAAAGAGGTGGTTTGTGAAGCCTGAGAGCTCGCATAGCCAGTTGAAAAGCCTTTGTTGGCCGGTAAATCAAGTGAATAGCGCCTTGAGGGCCCTGGCTCAGGAGGCTGGCCTTAACCCGGTAGATCTTAGTGATGGGACAAATTCAGAAGTGTTATCGGATCTGGAAGCTCGCTTGTTGTTTGGCGCGGAATCGCTAGATCTAAAAATAGAGCGTGTCAGTTGCAAATATGGGGAGCTGGAACAGATGTTGGTACGGGCTGCACCGGCATTGGTTCGCTTGCGCGTTGCTGATGAGGAACTCTTTGTCGCTTTGTGTGGCGGGAGCCGGCGCTATCTACGTGTGCTCACTCCATCTTTGCAGGTTGTAAAGTTGCGTCCGCAGATAGTGCTGAGCCAACTAACTCGTGCGCACGAAGCCCTACAGCATCAACGTATTACCGATTTACTCGATAGTGCCAGTATCGTTGGGCGACGACGTATTCGTGCGACTTCAGCACTGTTGCGGGAGAACCTGACAGAACTACAAATTGATGAATGTTGGTTGCTTCGTCTCCCTGCACACCGCCCTTTTTTGCAGCAGTTGCGCCACCGCCGCCAGCATATACGTTTTTTAAGTATGATGGTTTGCCATACCCTACAAATGGCATTATTTATGGCCAGCTGGTGGTTAATTGGTTACGCCGTTCTCGAAGGCAGTATAGATACCGGTTGGCTGGCCGCCTGGGTGCTACTACTTATCACACAGATTCCTCTGTCAATGCTCACCGCGCGCTTACAAGGCTCAATATCGTTAGAAACTGGTGCGCTGTTAAAGCAGCGCTTACTCGCCAGTGCCTTGCGTATAGATCCTTTGAAGGTGCGTCACATGGGTTCGGGTCAGGTACTTGGGCGTGTCTACGATGCCGAAAATATCGAAGCCAGCGCTCTGCAGGGGGGCTTTTTGTTACTGCTTGGCGGTGTGGAATTGGTACTGGCTTCTCTGGTGCTGTTTTTGGGTGTTGGTGGGCCAGTGCTTTTGGGGATACTCCCAATATTTTTGCTTTTTGCCTTTGTCCTGGGGCGGGCTCAGTACCTTAGTCGAAGGCGCTGGACCAGCGATCGCCTGCACATGACCCATCGCTTGATTGAGAAGATGCTTGGCCACCGAACCCGTTTGGTACAGCAGCCCCCAGCGGATTGGCACAAGGGTGAAGATCGGGAGCAGGAGGAGTACTTACAGAGTTCTGCCACTATGGATGGCACTATGACCCGCCTGATTGCCCTGTTACCACGCTTCTGGCTGTTGTTGGGGCTGGTTGGCTTGATGCCGGTTTTTGTCAGCGGCTACAGTGAAAGTGCACAGATTGCTGTGGTTCTGGGTGGGATACTGCTTGGTTATCGCGCGGTACTTAAGTGCATGGGCGGATTTACGAGCGCCCTCAGTGCTCTTGTCGCCTGGGAGAAAGTACGCGAGCTTTTTTCTTTGGAGACTCCCGCAAAGGGAGTAACGTCCACGGCCGTTAAAGCGAATGGTGACGGGACAAGTATGGCAGGGGAAGGTCAACCCCTGTGCTATATCCGTGACTTGTATTTTTGTTATCCCGATAAAGACAAAGCGGCACTAGCGGATTGCAACCTGAGTATTTATTCGGGAGACCGCCTGCTTCTTCAAGGTGCTTCCGGTTCTGGCAAATCTACTTTAGCGAATGTAATTACTGGTGTTCAAAAACCGGATAATGGACTCCTACTAATTCATGGGTACGATCGAACCAGTATCGGCGCGGAACATTGGCGCAAGTTAGTCGCGTCAGCCCCCCAATTCCATGAAAATCATGTACTTGGTGATTCCTTCTTATTTAACTTATTAATGGGCGATGAATGGCCACCAAAGCCGGAAAGCGTAATCCGGGCTTACAGTATTTGTGATGAACTGGGGTTGACGCCATTATTAAAAAAAATGCCCGCAGGTATGCTGCAGACAGTTGGGGAAATGGGCTGGCGGCTATCGCACGGAGAAATGAGTCGCTTGTTTATAGCCCGGGCAATTCTGCAAAATGCGGAATTACTCGTGCTGGATGAAAGTTTTGCGGCATTGGATCCTGAGAATTTGAGACAATCGTTCCAGTGTGTGCGAAAAAATTCGAACAGCTTAATTGTGATCGCTCACCCATAATTTTTGGTTAATTATGGTGTGATTGGTTGAAGTCAGGTTAAGCTATGTGTTGTTCTTAACTATGTTTCGTTAGGGACATTATTTAAATTTTATATGGAGAAATGGTATGCATACTGAAACTAATATTTATGCTGGCCCAGAGGCAGGTATTGCACTGCCTGATGAAAATTAATTTCTATGTGATGAATGATTAAAGCTTGTTACTTTGGTGGGGAAGATGCTTATAATTGCTAAAGGGCAATGATTTAGGGCTTTCTTTTCCAGGTGGTTATTTAGGTTGGTAGCTATTGTTTAGGAACTTGCTAATCTAATATTACTGACATATGAGCTTTACCGTTTTGTAAAAAGCCCGCGTAAGCCTAGATTGCCAACATAAGTGACACACGTTTACCCACCAAAAATTCCAGTGGGCTCAAGTAATTTAACACCTTCC
>NZ_CANMKV010000043.1 GCF_947498635.1 uncultured Microbulbifer sp.
GCGTGTAGCATCCTACTTCCGGCATGAATCGATTAAATATGCAGCATAATGAAACTATTTGTCCGCCGGGTTAATAGTATCTAGTGCATCATGATCGATTTTCTGGATTTTTTTGCTGGTTTATTCCGCTTCAACGGTAATTCGAAGTGTTCCAGAGAAAGGCGCAGATGATTGATTTGGCTCCCACTCGGTCACAGGAATACTAATAAAAAAAGTAGCGTTATCATTTGCGCAGTTAGATGCTTGAAGAGTGTTGTTGGTAATAGGTACTCCTGCATTAGCTTGTTGAGGAATTACGCCATCGTTCTGGTAGACCACACTATAAGTAATTGAGGTTCCGTCAGATCCTATCAGGCTATATGTAGGATCAGTTCCATCATTCTGAAAGGTTATGCCGTAAGTTGAAAACCCATTTCCGGCAACACAAAATCTGTCATCGCCTGTTGCGCTATTTCCTGGCATTGGGTTTGATATAGTAATAGGGTCAACATTATCTATTGAGATGATTGTGTCAAATTGCAGGGTTATCAAACTGGTTGCACTATCTGTAGCTTGGGATAGCGCAGATGTAGTGTGGCCAAGTGCTAGTCCTGCAGCAAGTAAGGGTGCTAGAAAACTTTTTGTAACAATTTTCATAGTTAAATCCTTTTAGGTTAGATTGCATGATGTCTGTGAAATATAACGTCAAAGCTAAAATAGGGTGGTTGGGCTTTGTGTTGGTATTTTAGTTATAAATTTATCTTGTAAACTTACCGGGCAGGTATCAAGTTTATTTAGAGATAAAGTTACTATTTTTTGAGAAAGATTTCTTATTTTGGATTAGCGATTTTGCAGTTAAATTTCTTTTTTAAACTACTTGAAACCAAGAATGTCTATATAGACTTCGTAGGTGGATCGGGCGACTGGCTGTGTTGCTATATATAATTTTTTTTGAAAGATTTTATGTAATGCCATACTTAACTCTATCATAGAGGCGTAGAGAGCCATAATGGCGTAGTATGGGGCGTCTTTATTATTTCGGTTTAAACAATCTCTGAATATTAATTCAGCTAATTTAATGATTGTATTAAGTTCTTTTCATACTTGTCGAGTATTTTAGAGTTGGTTTTCATTGTTTTTAATTAATGTTTTGGCTTTAGGAATTGACGGACTATTACTTCACAAAAATATATTCCCTTAAGTGGGTTTGCTCTGTGGGAGCTGTTTGTTCTTTTCCTCTTCTTAGTTTGAGAGTGAGGGTTAATGAACTGGCCCGGTTTATTGATTAGCTGACAAAATCCTATCACTTCAAGAGGATGCCTCGAAACCTATAAAGCGAAGCAAACAGGCCCCAAGCAAATTTCAAGATACTTCAACCCCTCCTGAAGCAATCAAAACCATCTATTTCCTCCGAAACCCAGCAAATCTTAAGGTCTTTTGCCCCCTGATCAAAAAACATACCGACAAAAAGGCCGCCTGTCACTCCTCCCCACGCCTGCCGATTTTGGGCGTTCTTTTGGTTGGTGAAATTGAGAGTGGGGCAGGGCGGTGAGCTGATGCGAGTCCTAGGGCAGGTTGGCTTTTCACACAATGAAGCGTTTTGAAGAGAAGTGAAGAAGACTTTCACCCAGGCTGACAGCGGAAGGATAGTGGCAGATGTGGGTCAATTGCGGATCAAAAAAATTCTACGTGGATACTATGTGGACATCCTAGTGATCTTTGGCGCTTTTTGGCACATTGCGTAAACAATAAAAAACCCGCGAAAGCTAGCGCTGACGCGGGTTTTAATATGGTGCCCGGAGGCGGAATCGAACCACCGACACGGGGATTTTCAATCCCCTGCTCTACCGACTGAGCTATCCGGGCTTTGCGATTTTGCTGGGCTTCCCCTGCGTCGCGAGGCGCGTATTAAAGCTCTTCCCCGGTACAGAGTCAACCCCTTGATTATAAAAAGTTTTCTTTCTTTACCGAGGAAGGTTTGCGGGCCCGCTTACTGTTGTTCCGGGGGTACGTAGCCGTCGGCGGCGTCGTACTCTTCGCCGCTCAGGAACTTCATCATCTGCTCGCTGAGATAGGCGCGGCTGGAGGGTTCCATCATGTTCAGATGCTTTTCGTTGATCAGCATGGTCTGGTGTGACATCCACTCCTGCCAGGCTTTTTTGGATACGTGTTCAAAAAGTTCTACGCCTTTGGGGCCGGGGAAGGGCGGTGCGTCCAAGCCTTCCAATTCCTCTTGGTACTTGCGGCAGAATACGGTTCTGGACATGGACTCCTCCTGATTTTAGTCGGCCGTTGTTGGTGCTCACAGGGGTGCCTGCAGCGCCAGTAGTTGTTTTGCCAGCTTGACGATCGGGGCGGGTAGCCCCAGTTCCTGGGCCGCGCGAGCGCGGTTTAACTGCCGGAGTTTATACCAGCCGGCGCCGTTCTCCGCCACCTGTGCGGGGACTTTGTCGAGTTGTACCCACTGCGGGGTAATATCCAAGTGAAAGTGGCTGAAGGTATGGCGCAGTAGTGGCAATGTTTGTATGGCGCTGGCGTGCCAGCTCCGTTGAGCCAGCCAGGCCTTGGGATCTTCAGCTTGGGGTGGACTCCAGAGGCCGCCCCAAATGCCGCTAGCGGGGCGCTGCTGCAGATAAATCTCACCCTCGTATTCCAGTAGCAAGAGGGTGGCACTGCGCACCGGTTTTTCCTTGCGCGGTTTCTTTCCGGGGTAATCCTGCGGGTTGCCCTGGGCGTGGGCCGCACAGGATTTCTTTAACGGACACTCTTCACAGCGGGGTTTGCTGCGGGTACACAGGGTAGCGCCCAGATCCATCATCACCTGGGTGTAATCATTGACGCGTTTGTCGGGCGTGTAGGTCTCGGCCAGATCCCACAGCTCTTTGGCCACGGCGCTCTGCCCAGGCCAGCCCTCTACGGCGCGGTAGCGCGCCAGAACCCGTTTTACGTTGCCGTCGAGGATTGGTGCTCGGAGCCCCATACTGATACTGGCAATCGCGCCGGCAGTGGAGCGACCGATACCGCTCAATTCTGTGAGTGCTTCAACATCCTGTGGGAATTCTCCGCGGTGTTCCTGCAAAACCGTCTGCGCACATTTGTGCAGGTTGCGCGCACGGGCGTAATAGCCGAGGCCGCTCCAGTGGGCCAGTACCTTATCCAGCGGCGCGGTGGCGAGGGTCTGCAGGGTGGGGAAGCTCTGCATAAAGCGCTCGAAATAGGGGATAACGGCGCTCACTTGAGTCTGTTGCAGCATGATCTCGGAGACCCACACTCGGTAGGGATTGATGTTTTGTTGCCAGGGCAGGTCCTTGCGCCCGTGTTTGTCGAACCATTTGAGGACGGCGTTTTGGAACTGCTTTGGGGTCATGGAGGTACTGCGAGTTTGGGTGGCGTGGAGTATTGGGGCCGGAGTTGCGTACCGGGCGGACCCGGTGCGGCTGCGATCAACGGCCGAAGAGATTTTTCAATTTTTCTTTCCGTTCGTCGACCTTTTCTTCCATTTTATCCCCATATTTTTTTTGGCTTTGTATTTCAGTTCTTCGCGCAAGAGGTTGTCGATACGGCGGCTGAGGGGGCTACAGCACATTGGATTAGTGTTGGTCGGCAGGTTCTGGGAGCCGAGATCTACCTACCGGCCCGGAAGAGAAGCGCCAGTGGTAGAGGCATCCCCTGACCCGGTTACAAATAACCAGGGGGGAGCCCCCAATAGAGTTGCGTACGCTGACGGCACTGTTTGGATTGCCCAGATGAAATATGTGAGGGCCGGTCACACATCCCGTATCGTCTAGATCTGCCTGAGAAAGATCGTGACGATCCCGGTTGAGTTGTCAGACCTGAATGCCCTCTTCCGGCACATAGAAATAGCCGACAAAGTGATAGTCCGTGGCTGCCATACCATAGTTATGGTTTGCTCTTTCCAGCTGCTTGGGCAGAATCACAAAACCGGGGCCGTAGTTTTTCACCCCGTGAGCGCCTGGTTTGTGAGTCCAGTAGCCGGTTTCCGGGTCTCGCCGGTACCAGTGGTGATCGGTTGTGGACTTATATAGGGCAACACAATAATAACCCTTTGTGAAAGGGGGGGGATCATTTGCTGGGGCATTGGCTACATAGGCCATACCGTCGCGCTTGGCGCCCTCAATCAGACGGGCATTGTCCAGGCCCGCGTCATAGCCGGAGTTGGAGCCGGGGTCTGGCTTGCCCTTGTGGGGCTTCTCGCAGTTTGCGGCCCAGGCATAGCAGTTCACGTGGTTGTTACCCCAGGCCTCCTCTCCAGGTGTGTTTTTCGCAGCATTAGTAACCAGCTTGGTGATCACTTGCTTGGATTTATTGTCTCGATTCCGTTCCAGTAATGGCATTTGTTATTCCCGTTATTTGGCCAATTCACCCTGTAGAGTTTGTACTGATCTTGGGAAAAGAAAGTGCAAGCAATAAGGAAGTTGTCGTGGGATGGGAAAAAAATCAAAGGATATGTAAAAAAGGGCAGGGGATGATTCAGGCCTTTGGCAACCGTATCGCCAGTCCCCTCGTTATCATTCGTTACTGCAGTTCAATGCGGTCTTTAGAAACGGCTTTCGAGTAATGAGGGTATTGCGAGCGTGGCTGGCGTGGAATATTGGGGCCGAAGTTGCGCACCGGGCGGACCCCGGTGCGGCTTTCATTAACGGCCAAAAAGGTTTTTCAATTTTTCTTTCAGTTCGTCGACCTTTTCTTCCACTTTATCGCCATATTTTTTCTTGGCTTTGTATTTCAGTTCTTCGCGCACCAGGTCGTCGATGCGGCGGCTGTCGGGTTTACAGGTACCCGGTCCCACATCGTTGAAGTCGCCCTTGCAGCGCAGTGGCAGCGGGCGGTTGCGCCAGCGCTTGTTCTTCACGGAGCAGCCGTCGGCGGAGGTGTTCTCGCCGACCAGGGCGAGGCCGAGGGCGAAATCGAAGTCCTGTTTTTTCAGGTCTATCTCACCATCGCCGGTCATGGCGATATTCTCGATGCCGGCGAGAATTTCGGTCACGTTCACCTCTTCGCCTTTCACCGCGATAGTGGCGCGCAGGTCTTGCAGGTCGGTTTGCGCTGGCCAGTCGCGGTCTGGCATCGGGGTACTCTCCGCATAGCTGAACAGTTGGCACATGCTCTTTTCCAGGTTAAACGGCGTTATGGAGAGCTCTTTGCTGGACAGGTTAACGGCCGCGCGCAGATTCTCCTGCAGATCGGTGGAGGTTTTGCCCTTGGTGCGCCCATCCCAATTCACGCTGGCCTCGCCGGTCACCTGTACTTTCTCACTGGGGAACAGCGCTTCCTGCACCTTACCGATATCCACGCCGGTGAGGCCGCCGCGGACTTGTCCTTCGGCCGTCTGGGCGCGGGCGTTAAACTGGCCGTTGCTATTGAGTTGGCCACCATAGAGGTCGGCACTGAGTTTTTGTAGCTGGTAGAGGCCGTTGTCCACCGTGAGTTGTATTTCCGGGCTGTCGAGCTGCAGACCGGCGGCTTGCAACTGATCCAGGGCGAGGCTGATGTTGGCGTTGAAACCGCGCAGATCGCTGAGGGGCAGGGGTTCGCCGGGTACTTGCTGGGCGGTTTTCCCCTGCGTGCCGGCCTTGGATTTCTTTTCGGTCTGCTGAGCGCTGAGGGTCTCCGCGGACGTTGGAGTTTGTGTCGATTCCTCACTTTGTGCTGTGGCTTCCGTGGAGGGTGCCTTTGTTACAGGCTCCCCGCTCTTCTTATTGCCCTCCTCACCGCTTTCTTCATCGGAAGGCGGCAGGTAGCTGTCCAGGTTAAAAACGCCGCCGCGCAGGCTTAGGTCGAGCCCAGGCATTTCCGCGTTGCGCAGCTGAGCGCTGCCGTTGAAGGTGGTGCCGTCGAGCTGCAACTGTAGTGGTGTCAGATTGAGTTTTTGTTCCGTGCCTTCGATGCTGGCTTCGATATTCAGTTTCTGTAGTACGGCGCTATCGCGGGTAACGACTTCGCTGCCGGTCAGATCGAGCCAGGGGCGCAGGGGGTCGGCGCTGGCGTTGAGATTCATCTGTACACGCCAGGGCTGATTGCCGTTTTCGCGACGCACATAGCCGCGCAGGTGTACGGTGGCCTTGGCGCTGTTGCTGGAGGTAACGATTAGTTGCAGGGGTTGCAGACGCAGGCCGTTGAGGCCTTCGTCCAGGGCCAGGGTACTGTCCAGTTTCAGTTTGAGCGGATAGCGCAAATCGCTGCCACTCACATTGGCATTGGCGCTGAGTTGCCCAGGTTCGCCGCCGGGCACTAGGTTGTCGGCGCTAATACTCAGGTCTTCCACCTTGTAGGTCTTAGTGGTGCGGGCGTCACTGTAGGAAAGCAGACCCTGTTCAATACGCAGTTTGTCCAGGCTGAGCTCAACTTGTTGCTGGGCCGGCTCTTCCGATTCCCTGGGAATTTCCAGCTTGGGCGGCTGTTTTTTCTGCGCCTCCAGTGCTTCGCTGATCAGCTCCCAATTACCGCGCCCCTCTTTGTCCACGGAGAGTTCAATCTGTGGGGCGATCAGTACAATTTCCTCGGCCTCCACACGGCGCTGCAGCAGAGGCTTGAGGGCCACCCCCACGGCGATCTTATCGGCGCGCACCAGGATCTCTTCGGGCAGTTGCAGCGGGGCCATGGTGATATCGCGCAGTTGCAAACCGACCTGGGGCCATATCTGCCAGCCGATGTCTCCCTGCAGTTGCAGAGAGATGCCCTGCTTGGCGGCGAGTTTCTCCAACTGCGGTTTGTATTGATTGATGTCTAGGCCAGCCAGTAGCCAGGCGACGGCGCCGGCGAGCAGAAGGAAAACGACCAGTAAGGCGATAAGTGTGCGCTTGATCCAGGCCATGGAGAGGATTGTCCCTGTGTTTTTTAGAAGATTCGTCGTGTATACCAACACTTCAGACGCTGCGGCGGGGGTTGATGTTCCCGTGCCCTTCACAAAGAGCTTATCCGGGAAGTGTAGGAAATACAGCCCCGCAGGGCCGATGCACTGCGGGGCCATTGAAGCAATTGTGCCTTAGAAAATAAAGCGCACGCCGGCTTCGATGCTGCGGCCCGGTGCCGGCGCATAGTCGCGCAGCAGAGAGGTGGCGTTGCGGATTTCCTCGTCGAGCAGGTTGCGCGCGCTGGCGAAGAGCACTGCGTCGCTGCCGCCGATCGTGAAGTTGTACTCAGCGCTCAGGTCCATGCGGGTGTAGCCGTCGGTAGGCTCTTCATCGGCACCGGCGCGGTCCTGGTCCGCGGCCTGTACTGTGCGCCACTCCCAACCCCACTGATCGTATTCGGCACCCAGAGCCAGGCCCATGCGCAGTGGCGGCATACGCGGTACATCGGAGCTTTCACCAGTGATGGCTTCATCGAAGCGCGCGCGCACCATATCGCCAAACAGTGTCACGTAATAACTGCCCCGCAGGGGAAAGGTCACCGAGGCCTCGGCACCGTAGAAAGTCGCATCGCGATTGGCATAGGCGTAGATGGGCAGCCCCTCTTCCTCGCCCCCCGTGTTCTGTGCGTAGATATAGCCGCCGATCTGATTGTAGAACACACTGGCCTCAATCCGGGCGGCGTGCCAGCCGCTGGCCGCTTCGTTGTGGTGGTGATAACCCAGCTCCAGGTTAACGCCGCTCTCCTTATCCAGTTCGTTATTTCCCAACAGATAGCGGGATTCTGCCAAATGTGCGCCGTCGGCAAACAGTTCCTCGGCTACCGGGGCGCGCTCGGAGTGGGTGGCGCCGAGACTGACATGTTGGTGCTCGGCGAGGAAGTACTGCAGTGTGGCGCTGGCGCCGACCAGGTTGAAATCGCGCTCGTTGGCCATTTCTGGATCTATATCCACGCGCTCCAGGCGCGCGCCGAGATCCAGGTGCCAGTCGCCCCACTCGCGCTCTTTCATGGTGAAAAAACCGGCGCTGCGGGTACGCGAGGGCTGGATAAAGGCCTCGTCGCCAACGGCGGCGAAGTCTTTGTCAGTCAATTGCAAACCGTAGGCACCGCGCCAGCCGTTACCGGCATCGTGGGTTATTTCAATCCGGCTCTCCCAGGCTTCGTTGGTGAAGCGGGTGCCCGCCACGTCGCCATCCAGCTCCACATGCTCGTAATCGTTGTAGCCGATGCGTAAGCTCAGTTTGTCCCAGTAATCGCCGTCGAAGCGATGCTCGCCTTTGAGATCGTAGCGGGTCTGGGCCATGTCGATACGCACTGCATCGATTGCACCGACCTCGGCGTGTTCCTCATGTTCATCGTGGTCTTCCCCTGCGTGCGCTTCTTCGTGGTGGTGCTCGTGGGTACCCAGGGGGATGCCGTAGTTGTTTTCCAGGCGGTTGACCGAGACACCGATAAAGCCGCTGTCGGTGATCCAGGAGGCGCCGCCGCTATAGCTGTGGGCGCGGGCATTGGTGTTGCCCACATAGCCGTCGGTGTTGAACGCCTCTTCGTGCTCGCTTTCTTCGCCGGCGTGTTCCTCGTGATCATCGTGCTCTTCGCCGTGTTCGATAATGGCGAGGCCCGGAATTTCTGTATCGCCATTTTCCCGATAGACCCCGTCCACATACCAGGCCAGCTGCCCCGCGCCACCGGTGAGGCGAAAGACGGAGGCGTCCTGGCGGTCGGCGCTGTTGTGGCGCAGCTCGACTGCGCCCTCCACCGCTTCGGGCACGGCGCTGGGGATGCGTCCATCGATGATATTAACCACGCCACCCACGGCTCCGCTGCCATAGCGCAGGGCGGCGGGGCCGCGCAGTATCTCGATGCGCTCGGCGAGCAGCGGCTCGATACTGGCGGCGTGGTCGGAGCTGGTGCTGGAGGCGTCGGACACATCCAGGTTATCGCTGAGGATTTTTACCCGATTGGCGCTCTGGCCGCGAATCACCGGCAGGCCCACGCCACTGCCGAAGGAGGCGTTGGCCACACCGGGCTGATCTTGCAGAGTCTGGCCCAGGGTTGCTGCGGCGGACTTGCGCAGTGCGTCGCCGGAGAGGACGGTGACTGGCGCAGCTACGGCATCGGCGGGTTTATCCAGCGGCGATACGGTGACGTTGACCTCTTCTAAGGTCGAGTGGGTTTCAGCAGCGTAAATAGCGGGCGCGGCCAGGCTGGCGATGGCCAGGGCCAAAGTGTTGAACTTGGTCATTGGTTTTTGTGTCCTGTCACAGGCGGACGCCGCCCAAGGCGCACAGGCGCGGGCATCCACAAAGCAAGTTGTTAGTGTTTTTTGGATTAACGGAGTGACAGGGAGGGAGGTGGGGCGCGCGCGCTCTGGCGCTCCGGCTGGCAATCGCGCGCTGTCGGCGCAGAGCGTCGGTTGTAATGACTTTGGGGCTCAGCCTGAACGAGCAGTGGCTCGCTGCTGAGTGCTGCGGGGGAGTGCATACAGCACAGGTCACACAGTTCTACCTGGCTGTTGCCAAGGTGGAAATGCTCCGCCCACAGCGGCTGTGCTGCGACTAAGGCGAGTAGCAGAAACAGGCTGGCCCAGTAATGGGATTTTCGGCGCTTGAAGGTAACCATGCTGAGCATGATAGGTGCTCAGGATTACGAATCAAGTTTCATCTGACACTAGCGGACCACAGGGGGCGTCATTCATCCTATAATTTGCGCCCTCTGTCTTATCGACCAAAAAAGGAACGCTCTCGATGCGTAAGGCTAGCGTCACCCGCGACACTCTGGAAACCAAGATTCAAGTCAGCGTCAACCTGGACGGCCAGGGGCACGGCCAGTTTGCCACCGGGGTTCCCTTTTTGGAGCATATGCTCGATCAGATTGCCCGCCACGGTATGATTGATATGGATATCCGCTGCGATGGCGATATCCATATCGATGACCACCATACGGTGGAAGATATTGGCATCACCCTCGGCAAAGCCATCACCGAAGCTCTGGGAGATAAGAAGGGCATGACCCGCTACGGTCACAGCTATGTGCCGCTGGATGAGGCCCTTTCCAGAGTGGTGATCGACTTTTCCGGTCGCCCCGGCCTGGTGATGGAGGTGCCTTTCACGCAAAAGCGCATCGGCAACTTCGATACCGAGCTGTTCTACGAATTCTTTCAGGGCTTTGTAAACCATGCGCTGGTGACGGTGCATATCGATTGCCTGCGCGGCTACAACGCCCATCATCAGGTGGAAACCGTATTCAAAGCGTTCGGCCGCGCCCTGCGTATGGCGCTGACCCCGGACCCGCGGATGGCCGGCACCATGCCCTCCACCAAGGGGGTGTTGTGATGGGGAAGATTGCGGTACTCGACTACGGCATGGGCAATCTGCACTCGGTGGCCAGTGCCCTGGACAAAGTGGCGCCGCAAGCCGAGGTCGTGCTGGCGCAAACTCCCGAGCAGGCCGAGGGCGCAGAGCGCTTATTGGTACCGGGAGTTGGTGCTATCCGCGACTGTATGACAGGGTTTGTCGAGGCGGGTTTCGCGCCGCTGCTCGAGGATGCCATCGCCGCGGAGACGCCGGTGCTGGGTATCTGTGTGGGCATGCAAATTATGATGCGCCACAGTGAGGAAAATAATGGGGTCGATTGTCTGGATATTTTTCCGCAGCCGGTGAAATTTTTCGGCAAGGCCCTGCCCTTGGCCGCCATGGGGGGGCGCTTGAAAGTCCCGCATATGGGCTGGAACAGTGTGCGGCAAACTCGCGAGCACCCCCTGTGGGCCGGCATCGCCGACAACAGCCGTTTTTACTTTGTGCACAGTTACTATGTCCCCGCTGAGGACAATGCGGATCTGGCCGGGAGCACGGACTACGGTGTGCCCCTGGCGGCCGCGGTGGCGCGGGAAAATATTTTCGCTACCCAGTTTCACCCGGAGAAGAGCGCCGAGACTGGCCTGCAACTACTTAAAAACTTTGTCAGCTGGAATGGCCGGGCCTGAGGCCCGCGGACTATTCCCGCCCCCAATAACTACTGCCGATGAAAGACAGAGCATGATTGTAATTCCCGCTATCGATTTGAAGGACGGCCAGTGCGTACGCCTGCGTCAGGGCGAAATGGACGACGCCACCGTATTTTCCGACGACCCCCTGGCCACTGCCCAGCACTGGGTGAACGAGGGCGCCAAGCGCCTGCACCTGGTGGACCTGAATGGCGCCTTCGCCGGCAATCCGGTCAACGGTGAGGCCGTCACCGCTATCGCCAAACAGTTTCCCCACCTGCCAGTGCAGATCGGCGGCGGTATCCGCGATTTGCACACCATCGAGCGCTATCTGCAAGCCGGAGTGACCTGGGCCATTATCGGCACTGCGGCAGTGAAAGAGCCCAGGCTGGTGGAGGAGGCCTGTCGTGAATTCGAGGGGCATATTATCGTCGGTCTCGATGCCAAAGACGGATTGGTGGCCACTGAGGGTTGGGCCGAGGTATCCGAGCTGAAAGCCACAGAACTGGCCAAGCGTTTCGCCGATTGTGGGGTCAGCTCGATCGTATACACCGATATCGCCCGCGACGGGATGATGCAGGGGGTCAATATCGAGGCCACCCTGGAAATGGCCCGTGCGGTGCAGGTGCCGATTATCGCCTCCGGTGGGGTCAGCAGCATCGAGGATATCGAACAGCTACTGGACACCGGTGCGATATACGGGGCGATTACCGGTCGGGCAATTTACGAAGACAAGCTGAACCTGCGCGCGGCGCAGCAGCTCTGCGATCAACGGAAAAAATAATGGCACTGGCGAAACGCATTATTCCCTGTCTCGATGTCGATGGCGGCCGCGTGGTAAAGGGCGTGAACTTTGTCGATATCCGCGATGCCGGCGACCCGGTAGAAATCGCCCGCCGCTACAACGAGGCGGGGGCCGATGAGGTCACTTTTCTCGATATCACCGCCACCCACGAGCAGCGCGATACGATTCTGCATATCGTGGAAAAAATGGCGCACGAGGTGTTTATTCCGCTCACCGTCGGTGGTGGCGTACGCAGCCTGCAGGATATCCGCAATCTGCTCAACGCCGGTGCGGACAAGACGGCGATCAACTCTGCAGCGGTGAAGAATCCCGAGTTTGTGCGCGAGGCGGCCGAGCGTTTCGGCAGCCAGTGCATTGTGGTGGCCATCGATGCCAAGCAGGTGGGCGAGAACCGCTGGGAGATCTTTACCCACGGTGGGCGCCAGCCCACCGGTATAGACGCCGTGGGTTGGGCGCGGCAGATGGCCGAGTACGGCGCCGGTGAAATACTGCTCACCAGTATGGATCGCGATGGCACCAAGAATGGTTTCGACCTGAATCTGACCCGCACGATTACAGAGGCGGTGCCGGTGCCGGTGATTGCCTCCGGCGGCGTCGGCAATCTGCAGCATTTGGCCGAGGGCGTATTACAGGGTGGTGCCGATGCGGTACTGGCGGCCAGTATCTTCCACTTTGGCGAGTTCAGTATCGCCGAAGCCAAAGCCTATATGCAGGAAGCTGGGATAGAGATGCGCCTATAGATATTTGAGGTCTTTGAGATGCCTGTGGGCAGAGAGGGGGATCGCGGACAGGTGAGGGGTGCGTTAAGTTGAAGCAGTTGCGCTGACGGCGGGTGTGAGCCCGCCGCGCGCCAGTTACTGCTTTTTGTCTGCACGGGCAAAGCGTTCGCGCAGACCCCTGTCCCTGTGAGCGTAGAGATTCAGCCCTTTGAGTACATTGAGTGCCTCGAAAATCTGATTGTCGCGATCCAGCCAGTTATCGCGCTCCTCCTGTTCCCGCGCACGGTCCTCCGAAGTTCGATCGGCACCGCCATTGCCATTGTCCAGGTGTCCGGCCAGGTCCGCTTCAGTGGGGCGCGGCGTATCGTTGAGACGGGTGACTTTGACCCGTTCCACGGTGATGTCCGGCGTGATGCCCTGGGCCTGGATGGAGCGACCGTTGGGGGTGTAATAGAGGGCGGTGGTCAGTTTAATGGCGCGCTCGTCATTGATGGGGATCACCGTTTGCACCGAGCCCTTGCCGAAGCTGTCGGTACCCATAACCACGGCGCGGCGGTGGTCCTGTAGGGCGCCGGCGACAATTTCTGCGGCCGAGGCGGAACCGGCGTTGATCAACACGACCAGTGGGGCGCCCTCAGTGAGGTCGCCGGGTTCGGCGGAGTAACTCAGATTGGCGGCTTCATTGCGTCCCTCGGTGTAGACCACCAGCCCCTCTTCAAGGAAGGCATCGGCCACTTTTACCGAGGACTGCAATACGCCGCCGGGGTTGTTGCGCAGGTCGATAATCAGGCCCTTCAGGGCGCCTTTCTTCTGCAGTTTGATCAGTTCCTCGGCGACATCGGCGCCGGTGTCCAGCTGAAACTGGCTGATACGCAGGTAGCCGTAGCCCTCGTCGAGTACTTTGCTGCGCACACTGCGCACGCGCACGGTATCGCGCTTGAGGGTGACATCGAAGGGTTGCTTGTGGCCCTTGCGGGCGATAGTCAGTGTTACGCTGCTGCCCTTGGGCCCGCGCATCCACTCCACCGCCTCGTCCAGGCCGATGCCTTTCAAGGATTTGCCCGAAAGGCGCAGTATCACATCGCCCGATTTGAGCCCGGCGCGGGAGGCGGGGGTGTCATCCATCGGGGTGATGACAGTGATGTGGTCGTCCTCGATACCGACCTCGATCCCGAGACCGGCAAATTCACCGGTGGTGTTTGCCTGCAGGTCGTCGAAGGAGCGGCGGTCGAGATAGGAGGAGTGGGGATCTAGGCCCTGCAACATGCCTTTGATGGCGTATTCCAGCAGGGTGCGGTCGTCCACCTCTTCCACATAGCCCTGGCGAATTTGCTCGAAAACCTTGGCGAAGCTGCGCAGGTCTTCGAGGGGCAGGCGCCCGCTGTTCTCGGTGGCCACATTGGGTTGGTTGCCCCCCTCGCTGAGTCCCATCAATGGCAGGGCTGTGAGGGCGGCAGCTCCGAGAAAAGTGGTGAGCGCCTTGGAGATGAACATATTGTTGTGACCTCTGCCTTATTTCTTCGCTGCTTTGCGAAAGTGTAGACCGCAGAGATTGGCAGGGATTCTAATGCGCCGCCAAATTCTACTGTGTCACAGGCTTAGTCGCGAAAAGCCCGACTGTCTTGCAGTGGCTCTGAGCACTGGTACAAATGCGTGGCATGCACCAAAGAACCAAGAGCCATCGAGCGGGACGGCTATTGTTTAACCCCGGCACCACAACGTGGGATCCTGGGCTCTGCCGCGATGGCGGATTTCAAAATAGACGCCGCTGTGGGTGAGGCCGCCGCTGTTACCGACCCGCGCGATGGTATCGCCACTCTCGACCCATTCGCCAATATTGCGGGTGAGGGATTGATTGTGCGCGTAGAGACTCATATAGCCGTCGCCGTGCTCGAGGATCACCAGCATGCCGTGGCCGCGCAGGTAGTCGGAAAAGACTACGCGTCCGCGGTGTACTGCGCGCACGGGCTCCCCCGCGGCGGCGCGGATGGTCACCCCTTTCCAGGTGATACCGTTGGCGCGGCGCTGGCCGTAGGCATTGGCGCGACGCCCTTTGACCGGCCATTGCAGCTTGCCCCGCTGGCGGGCGAAGGGCTTGTGCTGGTCCGGATTGACCAGTGAGGCGATAGCCCGCCCCACCTCGTCGATCAATGTCTGCAGGCGCTTGCGGTCACCCTGCAGCTGTTTGAGTTCACCGCCGCCATTGGCGAGTTTCGCCGCCAATTTTTCCAGTGTGCGTTTGCGCCCCTGTTGTGCGCTGCGCAGTTTTTCCTGGCGCTCCTGCAGCTGTGCCCGCTCTGCCTGCAAGGTATTCTGCTCGCGCTCAATCGATGCCGAGACCGTCTCCAGCGAGGTGAGGGTTTGCAGGTAGTGGTCGATAACGCGGCTGCGTTCTTGGAGGAAGTAATCGTGGTAGCGGAGCTGGCGGGCGATGTTCTGTGGGTCTTGTTGGTTGAGGAGGAGTTTGATCTGTTCTTGTCGGCCCAGTCGGTAAGCGGCGGCGATCTCCTGTTCGACCCGCCGCTGCATACTTCGCCGGGCCTCCTGTAGCGTTTTCTGCTCTTGCCGGAGTTCGCGCAGCTTTTCTGTGCGGCTGCGCATATCCCGCCGGATCTGGTCTATGCGCCGGTGCAGCCCGGAGATATCTTTCTCGTTCTCTTCCAGATCCTTGAGCAGCTGGTCGCGCTGGCCGCGCACCTGGTTGAGCTCCTGTTGCAGGGACTCGATACGCTGCTTAATTTCGGTGAGGCGTGCTTGTTGGTCCGCCTCCGCCTGACTCCAGGCGGGCAGTGACAATAGGGCGATCAGGAAGAGTACGAGAGTTTTCATCAGTCCATTTTTACCAAACTATGGCCAGTCATTTCTGCCGGTTGTGGCAGGTGCATCAACGCTAACATGGTTGGCGCCACATCCGCCAGACTGCCTCCGTCACACATTTGCACATTGCGTGCACCGACATAAACGAATGGTACCGGCAGCGTGGAGTGCTGGGTGCTGACCTGGCCCGAGTTAGCGTCAAACATTTCCTCCACATTGCCGTGATCCGCAGTGATCAATACTTCACCGCCTGCGGCCAGCGCTGCGTCGACTACGCGCTCGACACACTGGTCCAGGGCTTCTACAGCCTTCACTGCCGCCTCGAAGACGCCGGTGTGGCCGACCATATCGCCGTTGGCGTAGTTACAAATAATGGTGTCGTACGCACCGCTGTCGATGGCGGCGACCAGTTTGTCGGTGACTTCCGCTGCGTTCATTTCCGGTTGCAGGTCGTAAGTGGCCACATCTGGAGACTTGATCAGCTCGCGGGTCTCACCGCTATAGGGTTCTTCGCGACCGCCGCTGAAGAAGAAAGTGACGTGTGCGTACTTCTCGGTCTCGGCGATGCGCAGTTGGGTTTTGCCCTGAGCCGAAAGGTACTCGCCGAGGGCGTTGACCAGTTTTTCTGGGGGAAAGGCGCAGCTGGCATGAATAGTGGCAGCGTATTCGGTGGTCATCACAAAGTCTGCCAGTTGCGGCTTGGCAATGCGCTCGAAGCCATCGAAATCCGCCTCGGTGAAGGCACGGGTCAGCTGACGCGCGCGATCCGGGCGGAAATTCATAAAGATCAGGGCATCGCCATCCTGAATTGGAGCCGGCTCGCCGATAACTGTTGGGGCGACAAACTCATCGTTCTCACCGCGCTCATAAGCGGCGGCCAGCCCCGCCAGGGCATCGCGGGCACTGTGCTGTGCAGTGCCCAGGGTGAGCATATCGTAGACGGATTTGGTGCGTTCCCAGCGCTGGTCCCGGTCCATGGCGAAGTAGCGGCCGGCCAGGGTGGCCATATGCGCATTGCCAACGGCATCGCACACCTGCATCAGACGTGCGATAGAGGGCTCGGCACTGCGCGGTGGCGTATCGCGGCCATCGAGGAAGGCGTGCACATAGATGGCGCGGGCACCGCGCTGTGCGGCCAGGGTTACCATGGCGACGATATGATCTTCGTGGCTGTGCACGCCGCCCTCGGAGAGCAGCCCCATAATATGTATCGCGCCGTTGTTGGTGATGGCTTTGTCTACCGCTGCGGTATAGGCGGCATTGCGAAAGAAGTCGCCGTCCTGGATGGCCTTATTGATCCGGGTGAAGTTCTGGTACACCACCCGGCCGGCGCCCAGTGTCATATGCCCGACTTCGGAGTTGCCCATTTGTCCCTCGGGCAGGCCCACTGCCATACCGGAGGTCTGGATCAGCGTTTTTGGACGGGTTGCCCAGATGTTGTCCCATACCGGAGACTTTGCGGCGCGAATCGCGTTGTACTCGGGATTGTCGCTGTGGCCGAAGCCGTCCAGAATCAGCAGGACCAGGGGGCGTTTTTTCGGGGCTTGCGGAGCGGCCATAGCGACGGATTTCCTCTATCGGGTGGTTTGGATTGCGGACGCGGATTTTAACCCGTTCGGCCATCGTTTAACCATGTCGATTAGTGCTGGATGGGTCCTGTAGAGTCTATGTGAGTGCCGTAGGGGGAACATTTTGCTGGTTAGAAATTCGCCACAATCGTGTATACTCCCGCCAGCTTTGGCGCAGCTGCGCCGTAACGATCACCACGATGGATTTTGGGGGCGGAGTGGATTTTTTCGTTTTTTTGAGTGAGCAGTGGCTGCTGGTCGGCCTGCTTGTTGCACTGCTGTATGCGCTGGTTCTGAGTGAGCGCTACAAGGCCGGTGTACCGGTATCCCTGCATGAGGTGACCCGGTTGATTAACAGCGATGGGGCCAAGGTCCTGGATGTGCGCGATCGCAGTGAGTTTACCGCCGGACATATCGTCGATGCCCTACATATCCCCCACGGGGAGGTGGCCGAACGCTTTGCTGAGCTGGAGCCATTTAAGGAAAAGGTCGTAATTGTCGCGGATAAAATGGGCCAGCACGCCGGGCCCGCGGGCCGCCTGCTGAAGCAGAAGGGCTTCCAGGTACGCCGATTACAGGGCGGCATGAGCGAATGGAGCAACCAGAACCTGCCCTTGGTGAAAGGCAAGGGTTAATTGGATGTATCAGTTTGACGGAGTTTTGTCATGCAGGATGTAGTCATCTATACCACCCGTTTTTGTCCTTATTGTGTGCGTGCCAAGCAACTGCTGAAGAGTAAGGGTGTGCACTATCGTGAGATTGCGGTGGATAACAAGCCCGAGCTGCGCGCGCAGATGGCGGAAAAGGCCGGTCGCCGCACGGTACCGCAGATCTGGATTGGCGAGTTCCATGTGGGCGGTTGCGACGAGTTGATGGCCGCAGAGCGCAGTGGCAAGCTCGATGGATTGCTCAAGTCGACTGGCTGATAAAGGTTGACGTCGCGTGCCTCACGCGGTTTTCAATATTTGCGATTAATCCGGTCCGGGCCTTGAAACGGTATTTGCAGGCCCCAATCTGAAGGCTTCATATGGGGAGTCTTTCTCACGGAAGGCATCAATACACTTTTTATAAAAACAGGCAGTAACATGGCTGAAGAATTAAACGGCGCGGCAAACGCAGAGGCTCCACAAGTACAATTCGCAATGCAGCGTATCTACCTGAAGGACCTCTCCTTCGAGACCCCAATGGGTGTCGATGTTTTCAAAAAACAGTGGAAGCCCCAGGTAAACCAGGAGCTGAACACCAAGACCGCCAAGGTTGAAGACGATCTGTACGAAGTGGCGCTGACGCTCACCATCACGGTGAAGCTGGAAGAAGACACGGCGTTCCTGGTGGAAGTGAAGCAGGCCGGTCTGTTTGGTATCAAAGGCCTGGAAGGTCAACAGCTGGCGCAGGCACTGAATACCGCCTGTCCGCAGATCCTGTTCCCGTATGCCCGCGAAGTGATCGACAACGCTGTTGTTAAAGGCTCTTTCCCGGCTCTGATGTTGCCACCGGTTAATTTCGACGCCCTGTTTGCCCAAGCCCTGAATCAGGCGCAGCAGCAGACTGAAGGCGCTCAGGTCAAAGCGGACGCATAATCCCGCTGCAGCTTGTGAAAAGGTCCCCTAGGGGGCCTTTTTTTATACCTGTTATTTGCGCATTCTAAGCAAATACGTGGAACCCTGTTTTCACCGTTTCTTGAATCTAGCCAGGGCTTGCCTATGCAATGGGATTTACCCAATCCTTTTATCCACAAGGTGGTGGTGCGCGCTCAGCATGTAGATGGTCTGCACCATGCCAATAATGCCGAATATGTACGCTGGTGCGAGGCCACCGCCTGGGCGCACAGCACTGAACTGGGATTAGATGTCACGAATTACCAGGAACTCGACCGGGGAATGGCCATTCGTCACGGGCAGTATGACTATATACTGGCGGCGAGAGAGGGGGATGAATTGGTATTTGGCACCTGGCTCACGCAGGTGGACGGGCGCCTGAACATGTCCCGCTGCTTTCAAGTCTTTCGCGCCGCCGATGGGGCATTGGTACTGCGGGCCCAGTGGCGGTTGGTGTGCATCGAGCTGTCCAGTGGTAGGCCGAAGCGCATGCCGGCGATCTTCAAGGAAATTTACAGTCCGGTAGTGACTGCCCCGGAGGCTGAAGAAAATGAGTGAAGAGTTTGTAACCCTGACGGAAAACACAGGGGCGCTTAAGGACAAGACCCTCTTTATCACCGGTGCCAGCCGCGGTATTGGCCGCGCCATAGCGCTCAAGTGTGCCGCCGATGGCGCCAATATTGTGATCGCCGCCAAGTCCGCAGAACCCCACCCAAAGCTGCCCGGCACCATCTTTTCGGTGGCGCAGGAAGTGGAGAATGCCGGAGGCAAGGCCCTGGCGCTTCAGGTTGACGTACGCGATGAGCAGCGTGTACAGGAAGCGATGGCACTGGCTGCCGACCAGTTCGGCGGTATCGATGCGGTGATCAACAACGCCGGCGCCATTAACCTGACCAGCGTGGAGTCCACTCCGCCCAAGCGCTACGACCTGATGCAGAACATCAACAGCCGCGCAGTGTATCTGACTGCGCACTTGGCGATGCCCTATCTAAAGCAATCGAGCAATGCGCACATCCTCAGTTTGTGCCCTCCGCTCAACCTGCAGCCGAAGTGGTTGGGGCCCTTCGCACCCTACGCCCTGTCCAAGTTCGGCATGACCATCTTGAGCCTGGGATTAGCAGAGGAGTTGCGCGATGCGGGGATTGCCGTTAATACTCTGTGGCCGCGTACCCTGGTGGCCACAGCCGCCATTGAGTTCGCGGTGGGTAATCGCGAGATGTTTGAGCAGAGCCGCAAGCCGGCGATCATGGCGGATGCGGCCTATGAAGTGCTGGTGACCAAGGGTGCCGTACTGAGTGGACGCCAGCTGATTGATGAAGAGATACTCGTCGAGCGCGGTGTGAAGGATTTTACCGACTATGCCCATAACCCCGATAATGCGGGGGACTTAACTAAGGATCTATTTTTGGACTGACGCTGGCGGGGGAAGATTTAATGAGCAGCGACAGCAAGTTGTTTAAAGACGCCCTCGGAGAGTTGGGGGACGTCAAGCCGCTGGTGCAAGAGCGCCGGGTGACGCTGCGCAAGGCCGATGAGCCCTCTGAGCGGATGGTGCGCGAGCGCCGCGCCGCTGCAACCCGGTGCACCGCGCGTGATATGAATCCCCTCTCTGGCGAATATATCGAATTGGTAGCGCCTTGGGACCCCATCGAGTTTAAGCGCGACGGGGTGCAGAATGGCGTCTACCGCAACCTGCGCCTGGGGAAATATAAAATCGATGCGCGCCTCGACCTGCACCGCCACTCGGTGGAAATGGCGCGCAGCGCCGTTGTCGAGTTTGTGCGCGACTGTGTCGAGGCGGATGTGCGCTGTGCTCTGATTACTCATGGCAAGGGGGAGGGGCGCAAGCAGCCTGCACTGTTGAAGAGCTGTATTAAGCATTGGTTGCCGCAGTTGGATGCGGTACTGGCATTCCACAGTGCACAAAAACAGCACGGTGGTATGGGGGCTACTTACGTGTTGCTGCGCAAGAGTGAGCGCAAACGCCTGGAAAACCTGGAGCGACATCAGCGGCGCTTTTAATAACCGCTTTGTCATTTTTTTGTCATCTGTAAAAACTATGATGCGCGCCGTGGCTTTCCTAAGCGAATGCGCATCTGACTCATTTTTTTGATTCTTCTTGATTGTCATATTGGCGACCCGCTGGGTCGCCTTTTTTATGGGCGCTACTTTGAGGGGGAGTGAGCGGGTTGCGTCAGCGCATAATCTCGTCGACTCGGTCGAATTCCAGTCGCGTACCCCTGTCATTGCTGCTTAGAATCAACTTATTGCCCACCACCTCCAGATAGCGGGCTTTGCGCAGAGCTCTCAGGTAATTGGCTTCGAGTTCGTCACTGGGGCGACTGCTACCCACTCTGGAGATCTCCGGTGTTCTGGGCCAGGACAACTCCCCGCTATTTTCCAGGGAAAACCGCCCCAGATATGGATTGATCCCGCCATTACCGCGCACGTAACCGAATCGATCGCAGGTAAAGAAGGGGCGCTCGCGCCAGAACTTCTTCCACATTAGCGTGTACTCGTAGGTGTCCTCGCCATCTTGCAGGTCGGATAGTATCCAGTCGTGCTCACAGGCGGACCACGCGGATTGTCTGGGGGGCTGCTGGTAGGGCTCATGGAATGACATGCACCCTGAAAAAAACAGGGCGAATACAGTGGGGACCACAAGCGGCAAGCGTAGGTGAGATCGCGGCATGATGTCGTTCTCATTGTTTTTGCGACATTTAATCGTAAAAGCTATCAGTGGTCTGTGGTGGTGTTCAAGGTCCTGCCCTGACATATTCAATATAAATATCGCCAGAGGCGTCGCGCAGGATAAGGCGCTTGCCGCGGGACTTGGTAAATGCCTGGCGGGTATCGCCCAGTGCGCGCAGGTAAGTGTATTCCTGTTGCATTAGGGGCTCGGGACCGCTCATTTTAGTAGAGGCGAAACTGGAGCTGTCCCACAGCATTAGGCCATTATCCGTCACTTGTAGTTCGCCGCGATAGGTGTTGATACCACTGCGCCCCATTACATTGCCATCGAGATTACATACGAAGGTAAAGTCTGCGGGCTTTTGGATCGGGATGGCGCCACCATTTATACGCAGGCGCACCAATTGCCATTTCTTATTGCACACCGTACTTGCCGTCCCTGCGCTCTGTACTACCCTGGCCTCCTCCGCACTGTTTGTCAGGCACCCGCCAATCACCAGAAGGGCCCCCAGTAGCCACAGTTGCACCAACCTGCTCATCGGTGAGTTACTCCCAAATCCCGGCATCTACAATCTCGAGCGGGTCGATCAACATACCTCCAGCCCGGTCTAGGCAAAGCTTAGTCGCTGCCCTCTATAAAGAGACGGTAGGCATGACAAGCTATGCTTCCCCTGAGGCAGGGCGCGCTACGCAGGCAGCAGAGCAAGGTTAGGTCCGGCATGATTCGACGAACAAAAATTGTCGCCACTCTCGGTCCCGCGACTGATGAGGGGAATATTCTGCGTCAGTTGATCGCGGCGGGCGTCAACATTGTGCGGCTGAATTTCTCCCATGGCGAAATCGAAGAGCACCGCCGCCGCGCCGAGCAGGTGCGTGTGGAGAGTGCCCGTCAGGGATGTCACGTCGCCATATTGGGGGATCTGCAGGGGCCTAAAATCCGGGTGGGAGACTTTTCCACGGGTGGTGTGCACCTGGATAGCGGTAGCGAGTTTATCTTGGACCCCTCCTGGTCGAGGGAGGGCGGTAACAGTACCGGGGTATCAGTGGATTACCCTAGTCTGGCCAGTGATTGTTGTCCCGGCGACAGCCTGCTGCTGGACGATGGGCGCCTCAGTCTGTGCATCAAAAAAATTGAGGGCAGTGCCGTTATCACGGAGGTGCGAGACGGCGGCTGGTTATCGAATCGAAAAGGAATCAATAAGCGTGGCGGCGGACTCACCGCTCCCGCTCTAACCGATAAGGATCTCTGTGATATTCAGGTTGCCGCCGACCTGCAACTGGATTATCTGGCGGTATCCTTTCCCCGAGATGCGCGGGATATTCATCGGGCGCGGGAGCTTTTGCAGCAGGCGGGAGGGAGTAGTCAAATTGTCGCCAAGATTGAGCGAGCCGAGGCGATTGCCAGTGATGAGCATTTGCAGGCGCTGATTCTGGCGAGCGATGTCATCATGGTGGCGCGGGGGGATCTGGCGGTGGAAATTGGTGATGCCGAATTGATGGGGGTGCAAAAACACTTGATTCGATTTGCCCGCTATTTGAATCGCACGGTGATCACTGCAACCCAGATGATGGAGTCGATGATTTCTAGTCCGGTGCCCACACGTGCAGAGGTGTGTGATGTCGCCAATGCGGTGCTGGATGGCACCGATGCGGTGATGCTGTCAGCGGAGACCGCTAGCGGCCAGTATCCGGTAGAGACCGTTCGGCATATGGCCGAGGTGATTATGGGGGCGGAAAAACATCGGGCGACGCAAAGGCCTTCCGATGTTTTACGTGGCGATTATCCGGCCGGTGATGCCTGTATCGCTGTGGCCGCAATTACCATTGCCAATCACTGCCGCGATATCAAAGCCATTATTTGTCAGACAGAGACCGGTAATACCGCCCTGCTGATGTCGCGGGTGCGTGCCGTAATTCCCATTTACGCTTTTTGTCGACATCGCCGGATCTGTAACCGGGTCGCTCTCTATCGCGGTGTTGATCCGGTTTTAATGGCAGTGGCGGGTATTGATGGTCCCTCCCGAGATCAGAAGGCAATCAACCATCTCAAGCAGCGCAATCTGTTAAAATCGGGCGAATTTGTTCTGGTCTCCCGTGGTTATCGACAAGATGCGGGAGGGCAAACCGATACCTTGCGTGTGGTGAGGGTCGACTAATGGTTTTTAGGCTTCTTTTACTTTGCAGGGACGATTGTCCATACCGCATTAATAACTGTGGATAAAAATATATTTTCGAATAAATATTACTTTTTAACCCGAGCGCACACAGCGTACCAGTGTCTTGGTTTCCAGTTCCTGTTCCACACAGTGAAATTTTTTTCCGTCCAGCGTCAAAGATTTTGGACTTCTTTGTGACGCGTTTGTCGAGCAAGCGGTAAAACTTGCTGTCAGCACCAGAGTAAGCAGCAATGGCAGGACTTTCTGCACTGGAATTGCCTCACGAGTTGAGAGAATTTGGCGACTGTCTTACCTCAGGGTAGAGGGAATGGCTGTCAAAGTGAGGAAATAAGCGCCATTTTGTGAAAATGGGCGCCCCTAAAAGGAAAACTTGTTTTGAAAAAGGGTTTATTTGTCTTGGGGAAAAGTCTTTCGCTACTACATAAAACTCTACGGCTGTGCGCTACCAACCATTTTTAATTGATAACCCCCACCGGCATCGGGCGACAACGGTGGGGGTAAATTGTTATTAGCAGCTAAGCGCTAGCGTCTTCTGTGGTGGCTCCCTCCGCGAGCACGATGGTAGCCGCGATGTGATCTGTAACCGCGGTGACTGCGATATCCGCGATGACCGCCGCGATAGCCACGATGGTGGGCGCGATAGCGCAGGTGCGTTGAGCGGGGAGAGTAGAAGCGGTTGTAATAGGGCAGCCCGCGGTAATAGTACCGAGCCCGGTAGCGGGGATTACCGCGGTAGCCGGGGGCGCGGTAGTAAGAATAGGCACCTCCATAGGAGTAGCCGTAGCGCGGGGTTGCCCGGTAATACTGGTAAACCGGTGTTCGGTAGGAGACGTAGATATTACTTGAAGGGTAGTAGTTTGGGGTCGCATAGGGATAAACAAAAGAGGATGTGTAGGCTACTCCCCCCCCTCTGTAGTAGCCACCGTTATAGTAACCATCGGTCGCACAGGCGCCCAAGGCTAGGGCCGTGCAAACCGTGACGGCAATAAAGGCCGTCTTAACAGCTCTATTCATAGCGCAGTCTCCGGTAAGTGGAATGTCCCCCCGGAGAGGCCCGGCAGGGGCCAAGCCCCTTCTGTGCGCCAAGCGGGCGCACAGAAAAAATCAAATTCAGTAGGGTCTGGCCTGATAGGGCGGATCGGGCGGGTCAATCACCTGGTAATTTCTATTCACTACCGCAGGTGGCCTCAGGCGGTAAAAATTACCATCCCAATAAAAGTTACAATGCTGCATGTTGTGGCAAACCCCGTCGGGGTGGCAGTGGGCGTAGCGGCCACGCAGGTTGTAATATGTCTTGCTGTAATAAGGGCTATATCCGTAATAACTGGCTGAGCAATCATTACTGCCACAGGGATAGCCTGTTCCTGTACACGCCGATAGGGAGAACCCTGCGGCAATTGCCAGTGCGTAGCCAGAGTGGCGAAGCAGCCGTAGCGACAGCGGTTTCATCTAGACCTCCACACCTATTGGTGGGTAAAACGTCTAATAATCAGCCTAGCACTTTTGTCGCAAATTTCATCACAATAAAAAATAAATGTTCTAGTAGCAGGAGTTTGAGTGGCTGCTAGTAATTCGATGGGGTGTGGTAAGGAAAATTTGTCCGAGAGAGGTATTGGTGGGCAGATTGTCATTCTAGGGTCGATCGGTTGGCCGGACCAAAAAGAACAGAATACCGGGTTTTTGATCCCCGGTACTCTGTTGACCCCCTGTAAATGGGATTTGGGGTTTCCTGCTATTTAAATGCTGCTGGGCAGGAGTGCAGAGTCAATAGATTCCAGGTAGGCACCGCTACTGAGGAGCTGTTTCGCTTCTTCAATATCCGGGGCAAAATAGCGGTCCTTGTCGTAGAAAGACACGCGTTCACGCAGTTTTGCCTTGGCAGCTTCCAGTTTTTTGGTGGACTTTAATGGTGCACGGAAATCCAGTCCCTGACAGGCGGCAAGTAATTCCACCGCGAGAATGCCACAGGTATTGTCGGCCATATCCCGCAGGCGGCGACCGGCGAACGTGGCCATAGAGACGTGGTCTTCCTGGTTGGCGGAGGTGGGTAGAGAATCCACACAGGCGGGATGTGCGATGGATTTATTCTCGCTGGCGAGCGCCGCAGAGGTAACCTGGGCGATCATAAAACCGGAATTGACCCCACCGTTCTGCACAAGAAACGGCGGCAGGCCGGATAGGTTGGTGTCGATCAACAGCGCCATACGCCGTTCGGACAGTGAACCAATTTCTGCCAGTGCCAGTGCCAGGTTGTCGGCAACCATGGCCACCGGCTCCGCGTGAAAGTTACCGCCGGAAATAATGTCAGAGTTTTCCGGATTTTCCGTATCGGTAAATACCAAGGGATTGTCGGAAACGCCATTGGCTTCGGCCAGTAATACCTCGGCGGCAAAGCGCATTTGCTGTAGACAGGCCCCCATTACTTGGGGCTGGCAGCGCAGGGAGTAGGGGTCCTGCACTTTTTCGCAAAATTCGTGGGAGTCGCCAATCTGGCTGTTTTCTTCAAGCAGATCCCGATAGATGGTAGCCACGTCGCGCTGCGCCTGTTGGCCGCGAGCGTTGTGAATACGATCGTCGAAGGGGCGGCGCGAGCCTTTGGCGGCCTCCAGTGTCATGGCCCCTGTTACTAGGGCACCGGCAAACAGATCTTCGCTGGCGAGTAGGCCCAGTAGGGCAAAGGCGGTCGATGCCTGGGTGCCGTTCAGAAGCGCCAAGCCCTCTTTAGGCGCCAGGGTAATGGGTTCCAGGCCCGCGGCTTTAAGACCTTCATGGGCGCTTTTGCGCTCGCCCTTGATAAAGACTTCACCTTCGCCGAGCAAAACCACACTCATATGCGCTAACGGAGCAAGATCGCCAGAAGCACCCACGGAGCCTTTCTCGGGAATTGCAGGATAAACACCGGCATTCACCAGCTGCATCAATGCCTCGATCACTTGCGGACGCACGCCAGAAAAGCCGCGGGCGAGGGAGTTGATTTTTAACACCATTAACAGGCGCACGGTGGCTTCACTCATAAAGTTGCCAGTACCGGCGGCATGGCTCAAAACAATAGAGCGCTGCAGATTTTCCAGATCGTGCTTTTCGATACGGGTATTGGCCAATAAACCAAACCCGGTATTAATACCGTAAACCGTACGGCCTTCAGTAATGACCTGGGCTACGGTATGAGCGGAGGCTTCGATAGCGGAGTAGGCACTTTTTGCCAGGGATAGCTGAACGGATTCGCGGGCAATGCGGCGCAGTTGTGCCAGGCTCAGTTGGCCGGGATTTATTTCTAATTGATACATAAATTATTTCACCAAAAAATATTTACTGCCTTCACGCCAGCTTGAGCACAGCCCGATATGCATTTACCGGGCCGCGTATCAATTTCGCCGACGTTATTTTTATTGCGGTAAAAAATCAGTCTTTCAGCATGGGCAGGTCCAGGCCCTGCGCTTTTGCACAGTCTTTCGCGATTTCATAACCGGCGTCGGCATGGCGCATAACGCCTGTGGCGGGGTCATTCCAGAGGACGCGCTCGATACGTTTGCGTGCCGCGTCGCTGCCGTCACACACAATGACTACACCAGAGTGTTGGGAGAAACCCATTCCCACGCCACCACCGTGGTGCAAGGATACCCAGGTGGCACCGGAAGCGGTGTTCAGCAAGGCGTTGAGCAATGGCCAGTCGGAGACGGCGTCGGAGCCGTCCATCATGGACTCAGTTTCGCGGTTGGGGCTGGCTACAGAGCCGCTATCGAGATGATCGCGACCGATAACGACAGGCGCTTCCAACTCGCCGCTGGCAACCATCTCGTTAAAGGCCAGAGCCAGACGTGCGCGATCTTTTAGGCCGACCCAGCAGATGCGCGCGGGCAGCCCCTGGAAGTGAATGCGTTCGCGAGCCATATCCAGCCAGTTGTGCAGCTGTGGGTTGTCGGGGATCAGTTCTTTAACTTTGGCGTCGGTTTTGTAAATATCTTCCGGGTTGCCGGATAGAGCCGCCCAGCGGAAAGGCCCCACACCCTCGCAGAACAGTGGGCGAATATAAGCGGGTACAAAACCGGGGAAATCAAAGGCATTTTCCACCCCCTCTTCGAGGGCCATCTGGCGAATATTATTGCCGTAGTCGAGAGTAGCCGCACCGCGTTTTTGCAGTTCAAGCATGGCTTCTACTTGAATAGCCATAGATTGTTTGGCTGCTTGTACTACGGTCGCCTCATCCTTTTTGCGCATTTGTGCCGCGTATTCCATGGTCCAGCCCTGGGGCAGATAGCCATTTAGAGGATCGTGCGCGGAAGTTTGGTCGGTTACGACATCTGGCAGGATATTGCGTTGGACAATTTCCGGAAAAATATCGGCGGCGTTGCCCAGTAGGCCTACGGAAATCGCGTTGCCTTTTTCCGTAGCTTCTTCAATCATTTGCAGCGCTTCGTCGAGACTGGTCGCTTTTTTATCTACATAACCGGTGCGCAGACGGAAATCGATACGGGTTTCGTCACACTCCACCGCGATCATGCTGAATCCAGCCATGGTGGCTGCCAGTGGCTGCGCACCACCCATGCCGCCGAGGCCGCCAGTCAAAATCCATTTGCCTTTCGCTTCACCGTTAAAATGTTTGCGTGCCACTGCGGCAAAGGTTTCATAGGTGCCCTGCACGATGCCTTGAGAGCCGATATAAATCCAGGAGCCAGCGGTCATCTGGCCGTACATGGCCAGGCCTTTTTTATCCAGCTCGTTAAAGTGCTCCCAGCTGGCCCAGTGGGGTACCAGATTGGAGTTGGCGATTAAAACACGCGGCGCGTCGGTGTGGGTTTTAAATACGCCTACGGGCTTACCGGACTGGACCAATAGAGTTTCGTCGTCTTCCAGTCGCTTGAGTACATCGACAATTTTATCGAAGCATTCCCAATCTCTCGCAGCGCGGCCGATACCACCGTAAACAACCAGATCTTCGGGGCGCTCCGCCACTTCAGGATCCAGATTGTTCATCAGCATGCGCAGTGGTGCTTCGGTAAGCCAGCTTTTCGCATTGAGCTTTGTACCTCGGGGGGCACGAATTTTGCGGCTGAGATCGTGGCGTTTATCAGCGGACATAATTTCCTCACAAAATATTTGGTAAAAATTCACACGCCCTATTTATTGGCTATCGAGCTTTGTCGAGGCGTACGGGATAAATCAGAAACTAGAATCTCAGTTGCGCTCCCAGGCGATAGCGATTGCCGGGATGGACCAGGCGCGCAAAGCTCACCGTACCGGCGCTGCTCTTGGTGCGGCGCCAGACTTGTAAGCAGGCGTCGCCGGTGGCGATTTCCAGGGCATAAGCGATGGAGGCCTCGGCAGCGATTGCTTCAACCGTCGTATCCGCCTCTGTCAGTGGCGCGACCTTGGAAAGATAGGCGTTGGGTGTGGTGTGAGCGAAATCCTGCTGTAGGTATTCCGGGGCCAGGGCCGGATTGGTGAAGCGCTCCTCCCACTGAATCGGCACGCCGTTATCGCAGTGCACAATAATGGAGTGGAACACTTTGGCCTGTTCGGGCACCTCCAGAGCACTGGCCACTTCGTTATTGGCCATGCTCTGTTGAGCCAGCAGGATTCGATTGCTGTAGCTATGGCCGCGGGCGGAAATCTCGTCGGCGATGTTGCGCACTTCCAGCAGCGAACCGGCCGGCACCGGCTCGGCGACAAAAGTGCCGAGTCCCTGAGAGCGCATCAATACTCGCTCATCGGTCAGTTCACTGAGGGCGCGCCTGGCGGTCATACGGCTGACGTTAAATTCCTGCGCCAGCTGGTTTTCCGAGGGTACCTGGAAATGCACAGGCCAGGTGCCACTCTCGATTTGTTGGCGGATATGGCGTTTGATTGCCGCGTAGCGCGGCTCGCTTGCAGTATTCATAAGCTCAGATAAGATGCCGTTTTATCTTGTATATGGTTGTATATACAAGAAGGGGAGAGTTTATCATGGTTGCCAGAAAGATGACTGTCAAGCCGGGGCGAGGGTCTGTATCCTAATTGCCCCGAATTTCGCTCGGTGTGGAGCCGGGCATCTATGGTTAAAAAGGAAAAGCGCGCCGCTAGAAGCTTATGACAGAACGCTGTGACCTACTGATTACAAATGTGAATGCCGCCACCATGGACCCCTCGATTGCTGGTGGTTACGGAGCCGTGGAAGATGCCGCTGTGGCGGTTACCGGTGGAAAGATTGTCTGGTTGGGACCGCGCCGCGAGTTGCCGGATTGCGCCCCAGATGAAGTGATCGATGGTGAGGGGCAATGGCTGACGCCAGGGCTGATCGATTGCCACACCCATTTGGTCTATGGAGGCCACCGCGCCGGGGAGTTTGCCCGTCGCCTGGGTGGCGAGAGCTATGAAGAAGTGGCTCGTGCCGGTGGCGGCATTATTTCTACCGTGCGCGCCACACGCGATGCCAGCGCCGAGGAGCTGTATCGTCTATCCGAACCGCGCCTGCGCGCGTTGATGTCAGAAGGGGTTACCACCGTCGAAATCAAATCCGGTTACGGCCTGGACCTGGATACGGAGCTCAAGCAATTGCGCACTGCCCGCCGTCTGGCACAGCACAACCCGGTAGAGATTGTGACCACTTGCCTGGCGGCTCACGCACTGCCTCCGGAGTACGATGGTCGCGCCGATGAATATATCGATTTGATTTGTGAACAGATATTGCCGGCGGTGGCGCGAGAGCAACTGGCGGATGCGGTGGATATGTTTTGTGAGACCATCGGGTTTACCGTCGAGCAGTGCCAGAGAGTGATCGATGCCGCGAGGAAGCTGGATTTGCCGGTGAAAGTGCATGCCGAACAGCTGGCGCGTACCGGCGCCACCGCGATGGCGGCCAAGGCAAGTGCCCTGTCTGTGGATCATATAGAGTACATCAGCGATGCCGATGTGCTGGCCATGGCCGAGAGTGGCACCGTGGCGGTATTGCTGCCCGGTGCCTTTTATACGCTGCGTGAGACTCAGGCTCCGCCGGTGAAAAAGTTGCGTGAGGCGGGGGTTTGCATGGCTCTGTCCACCGACCTGAACCCCGGTAGTTGTCCCATTGGTTCTCTGCGACTGATGATGAATATGGGCTGTAATCTATTTGGTCTAACGCCCGCAGAAGCACTCGCCGGAGTAACTCGTGCCGCGGCTCGTGCACTGGGTCTCTGCTGTTCCCGTGGTGTACTGCGCCCGGGGCTGCGAGCGGATATGGTGTTGTGGCCAATGGATACCCCGGACCAGCTGGCCTATGAAATCGGCGCACTGAAACCTGCACAGATTTTCCTGGGAGGTAAAGATGTTACAGCTGGCTGATATGCGTCTGTGGAGTGGCCGCACCGATACTGAGGATGGCCGTGCGGGAGAGCGCTGGCACCAACGTATTTCCCCACTGCAGTTGGATAACCCTCCGGGAATCGCCATCCTCGGTTTTGCCTCCGATGAAGGGGTGCGCCGTAACAAGGGGCGCATCGGCGCCGCCAAGGGTCCCCGTATCCTACGCTTAGCCATGGCTAATTTGCCAGCCACATTCGACCTACCTCTCTATGATGCTGGCAACGTGCGTGTCGATCGCGAGGACCTTGAATCAGGCCAGGCCCTGCTCGGCGCACGTATTAATGATTTGTTAGATCATGGGCACTTCCCTTTCGTCTTGGGCGGTGGGCACGAAATTGCCTATGGCAGCTACCAGGGCATCGCGCGATGGATGCGTGAGTTACATCGGGAAAAGACATTGGGGATTATTAACTTCGATGCCCACTTGGACCTGCGCATCCCCGCGCCTAAGGGTTCCTCTGGAACGCCCTTCTATCAAATCGCCGAGCAGTGCCAGATCAACGGCCGCCCGTTTAAATATCTCTGTGTTGGTGCCGCCGATAATGCCAATACGCCGGCGCTCTATCTGCGCGCCGATGAGCTGGGTGCCGAGGTGATTCGCGATCGCGAAATCAATAGTTGGAATCTGGAGAAGGTGAAGACACAGATTCGGGAGTTTGCCGACAAAGTGGACTTTATTTACCTGACCGTTTGCCTGGATGTTTTGCCTGCGGCAGAGATGCCTGCCGTCAGCGCGCCCTCTGGACGGGGGGTTTCAATGGCACTGCTCGAAGAGCTTTTGGATACGGTTCTGGATTCAAACAAGGTGTGTCTTGCGGATATGGCCGAGTTCAATCCCTACTTCGATATTGAGGACCACGCCGCACGCACTGCCGCACGGCTGGGTTTTCAGATCGCCAATAGGGCTGCGCGCTCAGCGCATATGGGGTGAAGGGGTTGGCTGGCTGCTAGGGCGCCAGCCATACCGACTGAGCTAAACTGTGATATACAGTCTCACGGTAACATTGTCGCGTGTTGCATTAGAGTAGGGGCAGACTTCCTCGTGCGCCCTTAAGGCCACGCGTTCGGCGACCACCTTGTCCATTCCCGGTAGCTCTATATAGAGATCCACTTCCAAACCAAAGCCTTTCCCACTGGGACCTATGCCTACTTCAGCTCGCACACGGGTCTCTGTCGGTGTGGCCACTTTTTCCTTATCGGCAACAAATTTCATCGCACCGATAAAGCAAGCCGAATAGCCTGCTGCAAATAATTGCTCTGGGTTGGTGCCGCTACCGCCATCACCGCCCAGTTCTTTCGGAATACTGAGCTGCACATCCAGAGCGCCATCCGAAGATTTGGCTTGTCCGTCACGACCGCCCGTAGCAGTGGCGATTGCGGTATAGAGGGTTTTCATGTGAATGTCCTTTAAAGATTTCGGCTTTCGGAGTTTCGTTGATACCACGGTTATTAAGCTATCTCGGAATAACCCTGCGGGGGGCACAGCAAATCGAATTCCTGAGTTAAATCCGTTGTGTTGAAAAAGATTTTGTAAGGTTTTTTCCCACACCGATACAGTAGTTCACTATAGATGCTGGAGTGGCCGGTGGAATTGCGGGATCAATTATTTCAACAAGCGATAGCGGAATATGCCGAGGGTGTATCCCGGGTGGCACGAAGTTATGTACGCTCGGGCGCCGAGCACGAGGACCTGTTACAGGAAATCTGGCTGGGACTCTGGCGAGCCCTGCCTTCTTTTCGGGGGGATGCCAGTCTCAAGACGTTTGTCTATCGGATTACTCATAATCGATGTGTGACCGAGATTAGCAGGCGAAAACCGCAGCATGGTGGAGAGGACCTACTGCTGGAACTGGAAGACACCTGCCCAGGTCCCGCTGAGCAATTGGCCGCTGAACGTAAATCGGAACGTCTCCTTAGTGCCGTTCAACAATTGCCTTTGGGGCTTCGTCAGACATTGACCCTGCGTTTGGAAGGATTGAGCTATGCAGAAATATCTGAGGTACTGGGTATTATTAACTCGGCGATCCTATAGTTCTATATAATATCCAAATGGATATTATTGATGCAAGAAAATTACCCGCTTC
>NZ_CANMKV010000044.1 GCF_947498635.1 uncultured Microbulbifer sp.
TTGACTAAAAAACATTCATTTTTTTGCTGTGTGAAACCTAATGCAGAGTTAGAAAGCTATTTTTCAGAGTCTCCCTAGACTATTAAAGCAATTAATAAATATTACCCTTTTTAGAAATTAAGTGCGCGAGCAGCTCTGCAAGGTTAATGAAACAGCCTTCACCTTACATAAAGTGTTTTTCTTTTTGTTATGCGAATATCTAGTCTTTATTATATTTAACATGCTTATTACGAAAATCCCGCGGGGATTGCCCAGTCCATTGTTTAAACCTTCTTGAGAAACTGCTGGCATCACAAAATCCGAGTAAATAAGTGATCGATGTAATTGGCAATTCTTTTTGTTTGAGATATTGCATAGCTTGATATTCACGAACTTTATTAAGTATGGTCTGATAACTGGAACCATTTTCTTTTAGTTTTCTATGTAGGCTACGGCAGCTAACGCCAAGCTCTCCAGCCACCACTTCTTGCGAAAAATTTCCTGAAGGCATCATATTTATAAGAACCCTAGTTGTCATACTAACCATGTCATTTTTCTTTAAACGATCCAGATAATCTATAAGTGCCATCTCATTGATTTTGGCTAATTCATTATTGCCCGAAGTGAGTTGTCGATCTACAAAATCACGCCTAAGCCTAATCTCACAAATATTTGCTGAAAATTTGATAGGGCATCCATACATCATTTGGTGATATTTAGGAATGGCAGGACTTGATCGCTCTAGATAAATTGCAATTAAGTGATGATAAACATCTGGGCATATCTTGCTAATAGATTTTATTAGTAGGCCCATAAAGGCATCTATAGCATGAATACTAGGTTCATATGATAAACCCTCTGCTTTTTCCCAGGATACTACGACATGTTGCCGCTCTTCGCGAACATGCATTCTCATGGCAGTACTAACCACCTCTGAGAATCGAGCTGATCGCAATAGGCTTTCTCTGATAGAACTGCTCGCTAAATGGGCATAACTTAGGGCGTGAAGGTTTGTGTGGTTGACATATTTAGTAACTTGCAAGCCAATACAATCATTGCCAGATATAGTTTCAGCAAGGATCCATAATTTTTTCATGTTCTCTACAGGGATTCTTTGATTGGCATCTCCTATGCAGCTAGGGTCAATTCCTGCTCGTTGCAAGATTTCTTGGGTAGAACAATAGGATTTTAGAGCCTCAATAATGGGTAGTACCCAGGTTGCAATGGTTGTGTGTCCATTCTCAGCCATTTGCAAATGTGTCCTAATTAGTCAACAGATTGTCTGGATAGGCAAAGAAGCCTATAACCCAGGCGAGTAGCATGAAATCTAATATTTTTCCCTTTATCAAGATTAACTTAAGGCGCTTTGTATGTTAAGGAAATTTAGTGTTTTCAAAGTATGCCAAGCTACTTAAACGATTAAATTATGAAATATCTAAGGAAGAAGGCAACCGTGCTTACCTGGGTGACGCTAAGTACTGTATGCGTAGGTACTGAGGCGAGTGAACCTACTCAGCTTTTCTGGGGAGATATGCATCTTCACACTTCTTACTCATTCGACGCCTTCCTAAGTCAAAATTATTCGGCAACACCAGACACAGCTTATCGTTGGGCCAAAGGACAGCCAGTTATTCATCCTTATACTCATGCAAAGGTACGTATAAATACGCCACTGGATTTTCTTGTGGTTTCAGATCACGCGGAGGGATTGGGGGTTATGAGAGCAGTGGTCAATAAAACAGATCAACTCGATACTGAAATGCCCTTTCACCAGTCGATAATGCGCTGGTTTGCCAAGCAGCATATTCGTTATAAAGTCTCAGTGAATGAGGGTATGGATATTTTCAATGAGCTACTGCCAACTAAGGCACTTAACACCGAAGTCTTCGTAGATCCTGTTCGGGATCCTGCTAATACGCCCCCAGAACCAGTGCTGGGAGATCTAAATAAAACCCGAGCAAGTGCCTGGAACGAGATAATCGATGCCGCAGAGCGCCACTACAACCCCGGCACCTTTACAAGCTTTATCGGCTGGGAGTGGAGTTCAACGCCAACTGGAGCTAACTTACACAGGGTGGTGGTATCCCCGAATGGGTCAAAACAGGCCAGGCAGTATCTGCCTTTTGGGTCAGACCAAAGTCAGTACCCTGAAGATTTATGGCGCTGGCTGGATGAGACTTCTGAGCGAACTGGCAGTGAATTCATTGCTATTCCGCATAATTCTAACGTATCAAAGGGTTACATGTTCGCAGAAACTACACTACGTGGTGAGCCAATTGATACACAATATGCCCGTACACGTATGCGCTGGGAGCCTTTAGTAGAGGTAACACAAATTAAGGGCGATTCCGAAACGCATTCACAGCTTTCACCTCTAGATCCTTTCGCCGATTTCGAAAATTATCCATTTTACCTACAAGCCGATCCCGAGTCCTATCGAGTCGCTAAGGGTGATTATGCTCGATCCGCCTTACGTACTGGCTTGGAGGTGGAAGAGAAAATTGGCGTAAATCCCTATAAGTTTGGCTTCATAGGTTCCACCGATTCTCATACTGGTCTATCGACTGCAGAGGAGAATAACTTCTGGGGTAAATTTGCCCATGACTCGACACCCGCGAGTAAGCGCGCCCACACGGTGATTGGTGGAACAAAAGCAACTGGCTGGAATATGTCTGCTTCTGGACTCGCCGCAGTTTGGGCAGGTGAAAACACACGCGAAAGCCTTTTCGCCGCGTTTAAGCGTCGCGAGGTCTATGCAACTACAGGACCAAGAATACAGGTGCGTGTATTTGCCGGGTGGGATTTTCCAAAGCACGCAATAGATGCTGAAAATATCGCTGAATTGGGCTACATCTACGGAGTGCCAATGGGTGGAGAGCTAACTAGACCACAGGCGACAGAGCAACCAATTCAGCTGTTAATACGCGCGGTTAAAGACCCGAAAGGAGCAAATCTGGATCGAATCCAAGTCGTAAAATCGTGGCTGGATGAGTCGGGGCGAAGCTATGAGAAGATCTTTAATGTTGCCTGGTCTGGGGAACGTTCCTCGAGTGATCGAGGACAATTAATTCCTGTGGGCGATACCGTTGACCGGGAAACAGGTCTATATACCAACACCTTGGGCTCTCTTGAGTTATCTACCTTGTGGCAAGATCCGAGTTTTGATGCTGATCAAAGAGCATTTTACTATGTGCGTGTATTACAGATCCCGACACCACGCCATTCACTTTACGATGCCGTGGCTACAAAAGAAATCAACAATGGTAGCATTCAGATACCCTCTGAAGGGCCCGCAGTTATCCAGGAACGTGCTTATACCTCTCCCATTTGGTATACACCATAGCATATTGATGAACCAATGCTGTAAAGCAGGTAAATAGTCTAGTCCAGAAAACAGTTTATATATTCGAGTGAATGATCTTTAGATATTTTCGGGGGATATTGTATGTACTGGAGCTTTAGTCGATTGGGCAGGGATCCGTTAATACACTTCTTGATTATTGCATTGCTTCTATTTGTTGGTGCCGAATTAATAGAAAAGAAAGGTGATGGCTCTGACCAAGAGCACATCATACTCCTAAATAAAGACAACTTAATTGAATATATTCAGTACCAAAAAAAGACTTTTAACCCAATTTATTCCAGACGTTATTGGCAAAATCTAACAGACATAGAAAGGGCCAACCTGATTGCCGACTACATTCAGGAAGAGATACTATACCGTGAGGCGATTAATCTTGGTTTGCAAGAAAATGATCAGATTATACGACGGCGGCTTATTCAGAAGCTGGAATATGTGACTGAAGGTTTCTTCGAAGATATCAATATTAACGAAGATAATTTGGAGGCTTACTTTCGACTTCACCAGGAAAAATATCGCATTGACGCCTCCATTACTTTCACTCATGTTTTTTTCGATCATAAAATCCACTCAAAGATAAAACTAAAGGAAACAGCAAAACGAACATTGGACCATCTTTTAAAAAAATCAGAAGCCTTTGAGAAATCCTCTCTTTATGGGGATCGGTTTGTATTTCATCGAAACTATGTAGAGCGTACCCCCCAGTTAGTGGCTAGTCATTTTGGGGATGCTTTTGCAAAATGGGCTTTTCAACTGCCCTTAAACACCTGGTCGGGTCCCTTTGAATCCCCTTATGGCCTACATCTTGTACTTGCCATTAGTAACAAAAGCAGCCGCCTGCCTAACTTTAGAGAAGCTGCCCCATTAGTGCGAGCAGATTATCGTCACGAAAAAATGGAAGAAAAAAAGCGGCGTAAGATAGAAGAATTGATGAACAGATACCAGGTTGTATGGAGCTCTCCTATGCCGAATGTATCTACGGAAGTTACCTATGCCAAATAGACATCTCTACCAAAACTCACTAATTTTTCTCGCTACCTTACTCGGTGTTGCATTTAGCAACCTTGGTTTTACCCATGACGGAAGACCAGTTTATATAGAGTTACAAGAACGCCCAGAAAACCAATATATATTGCGTTGGAAAATCCCACCGGTTATGCAACCTGGAACAGAACCAGAAGTATACCTAACAGGTGATTATTGCCAAATACTACCAGAGACACAATTTTTTTCTCGTTACAACACCAAAAAATATCAGTGTCAGCCTTCCCTTTCACAAACAAATACCCAGCCAGATGAACGCTTGATAATAAAGATCGGATATCCAGTTGCTAATCCAGCATTATCTACTCTAATCCGCTTTGAGCAAATGAATGGCGGCATCATTAATCTCTTTAATGGCCCAGAGGCCATAGAGATACATTTACCTTCCGAGTTGTCTATCTGGCAATATGTCAGACAATACATTGAAGCTGGATTCCTACATATACTGGAAGGCTATGATCATCTGCTTTTTGTATTTTGTCTGGTCTATATTGCCCGTAATCTAAAAGGGATTACAATAGCAGTTACCGGATTTACCTTAGGGCACTCACTCACTCTCGGGCTCGCAAGCTTGAACGTATTCAGTGTAAGGGTGGATATTGTAGAGGTATTAATTCCGCTGAGTATTATGGTATTAGCTGCTGAGATTGTAAACGCTGGTAACCATCGACACAAAGAAACTTTAGCCTGGCGATTTCCAGCCATTGTCGCTAGTGGTTTTGGGTTATTACATGGATTTGGGTTTGCCAGTGCGTTGGCCGAGTTGGGCCTTCCTCACAACCAGAAAATAACGGCTTTAATCAGCTTTAATATAGGCGTTGAACTAGGACAGTTAATATTTGTCTTGCTTTTACTTTTTTTAGCTTATATGGCTAAACTGGCAGTTTCCAAGTGGAAGTTTTCCGAAATTACTAATCACATCCTTACGCAGTCAAAATATGCAATATATCTAGTGGGGATAGCAAGTGGATATTGGGTCGTTAGCCGGTCTTTGGAAGTAATCTATTAAATAGATAGAGATTCTTATTGCGTAAAATATTTAGAATAGTGTACGTTTCGAGAATGTAAATAATTCTGTCGAACCGCCTCTTCCAGTTGTTTATTGATAATCGGTGAGTCGTTCACCGAACTCGATCATAAATCGGGTTAAAGTCGACTTCCAGTTACGGATCGGCATAGCCCATTTTTTGGCGGCGCTCTGCATAGCTAAATACACCGCTTTTATCGCGGAGTCATCCGAAAGGAACACCTTGCGTTGATTGGTGGCTTTACGAATAACCCTGTTGAGAGACTCTATTGAGTTGGTTGTATAGATCACTCTGCGGATCTCAGACGGATATTCAAATAGAGTGGTTAGGTTTACCCAGTGGTCGTCCAGGACTTGCTAATCTGGGGGTAGCTATCATCCCACCCCGATACAAACCGCTCCCGCGCCATCTGTGCTGCCGGTTCTGTGGCAGAGGTCTAGATTGGCCGTAACGGCCTTGTAATCCTTCCAGGGGACGTATTTTAGCGAGTTACGTACCATGTGCACGGTACAGAGCTGAACTTTGGCCTGGGGGTATTCTGTCACAGTAGCCTCTGGGAAGCCCTTCAGACCGTCAACGCATACAATCAATAACTCTTCCAAACCAAGATTATTCAGCTCAGTAAGCACAGATGGCCAAAATTTGGCACCTTCCGTTTCAGCAAACCTTAGGCCCAATAGCTCTTTCTGGCCCCCCATGTTTATACCCAGGGCCACATACACAGCTATATTAATTACCCGCTTATTATGGTGTGATTTTTTAAGCAATGCAGTCAAGGTAAACAATAGGATAAACCCGGTCTAATGGGCGACTCTGCCACAGCACTGTGCACCAGCTCTGTAACCTTAGATAACAGGGCTGCTGAGACTTCGGCATCGCACATTCGTTGAAGGCATCGGCGATATCGCGGGTACTCATCCCTTCGCGTATAGGGATTGCATTTGATCGACCATTCCGGTAAGGCGAGCCTGCGCCCTGCGAACACAATGCGGCTTGAAGGTGCCAGTTATATCGCGGGGAACACTGATATCAACCACTCTAAGCCGGTCTTTGGGGCGCTTGGAGCTAGTGCATTGGGACTGTTGACAGAGTTGTGCTCAATTGGGTCATTCTTGGGGTAGCCAAGGTGCTCATCCAGCTCTACACCAAGTGCGGCCTCCACGGTCATCTTGACCAGTTTCTCGGTGAAATCGTAGAGGTTGGTTTCAGATTCCCCCCCCAGGCTAACTCTATGACCTGATATTGAAGCTGCCGTTCAAGTGCTTTGTTATTCACTATTCTGCTCATAATTTCCTCCGATGCAGAGTACGGAAGAAATCATAATCAGTTACACAATTAGGTTTACAGCCTCCATAACAAACCTTCGCTAGAAGGTTACATCCCTTTCTTCTTGTTCACTCTTGAAAGTTTTTGCACTATTTCAGCTTGTAATGTATGTATAAAAACAAACCAGCCACTTACATTTACGTACTCTAGTGCCATTTTGCACGCTACTCAGCAACACCACAGCTCCTCAGTTTTCTTAACCTCAGCCAAAGTACATGCTCATTTTTCATCACCAATGCGGTGTGCCAACAAGTAATTTATTTGAGCAGTAAATATGCTAATGTTCTCTGCGTTTATCGAGTGGCAGCTGCACCTGTTGGGTTTTGGCATACCTTACTCCGCATGGCAGCTCTATAATTATTATACTCAAGGTTATGGATCCTTATCTTTATTCTTATGCCGCTCGTTATAACTGTTTTTTCTGAATTCAATACAAAAGCGACATTGATTTTACATTTTATAAATTCCACCTCATAAAGGGACTGAATATGAGTGCAGATGTTTTTACTGATACGAAAATACAAGAGATGGTTAAGTTTTGCTCTACAGGCTATGATGCTTGGAGCAAAATTATAAATAAGGATGTCACCAACAACTATATTGCCGGTCGTGACCGTTCTGCTAAAGGACAGGTTTATTGGAACAATCTCAACAGTGAAGTGAGCTGTATTCTGGCCATTCATTCCTTTCTCAAAGAATACTTAACTTCAAAAGTACCTACGATTGAAATTGTGCGACTGGATAAACTGCGAGAAAGCTTCAGACATGCAGCTGTTGACTATCAAAGACGATGCTCCACCGCACACCTCACAAAAGAAATAGACAAGAAAATTAGTAAAAATGAAGCCCTCAAAGAAGACAGACGTGAGAACTTTGCAATTTCTTCACTCTCATTGGTAGCCTCTATCAATGACATTTCGTCTAAAATTAATGGTGTTGTAGCGACAATTATTGCACTTAAGGGGATGAGAAAGAACCTTACTTCATTCGATGCTTCTTGGAGTGAATACTATAAAACAATCCGCCGAGATTTCCTGGCTGTCGCCTCAAATGTGGTAGGCATTTTTGCACCTACAGCAATGGGGAATACCATTATCGTTGCCTGGATGTATAGCGATACACGCGATTATTTAAATTTTGAAAAAACAGGACAGCAATTATCAGAAAACAAACAAAAGCTGTTAAAGGCGGCAGATAAATTTAGTGGCGATACCTCGATTGGTGACTTCTACACCTACGTACTGGTGACTGCACTTGCTGAGCACTATGGTTTTTCACCCAACAACGGAATCAGGTATACTCCTCAACACGAACATCTAAGCACGGTCAAGGGTATTTTAGGGTAGAACTTTCCTCTGGTTAGTATCACGCTATAATAAAAGGTGATATATTTTGTGCAGGATTAGTAGATACGATATTATTGAACGTGTCTATAGTACAACCTAGTTATTTACTGTTGTTATGCCTGCACTTGTAATTCAACTACAACTCGGATAATGCTGGAAGTTTACATACAAAACGCTAGCATTGTATTTTTCAAAGAGGTTTTTAATTGGATAAGATACTGATATTCGGTAATTCAGGTTCTGGGAAATCCACATTAGCGAAACATCTTTCCAGAAAATCAGGATTGTATCACTTAGATTTAGACTCCCTAGCATGGCTGCCAACTACACCTCCCCAGAGAATGCCTATAGAAGAGTCTAGAGTTCAAATGAAGACTTTCCTTAAAGAGCAGGTAAGCTGGGTTGTGGAGGGGTGCTATACCGATTTGCTTGAGCTTCTGATTGCCCAAGCCACCGAGATCATATTTATGGATCTTAATGTAAAACAGTGCCTAGATAATGCCAAAAATCGCCCCTGGGAACCGCACAAGTATGAATCTAAAGAAGCGCAAGATGCAAATCTTAATATGCTAGTGAACTGGATCAGAGATTATTACTCTAGAGCCAACACCTTTTCGCATCAAGCGCACCTGAGATTTTATAATTCCTTTAAAGGAAAAAAATCTGCTTACACAGAGAATCCAACCTACCTGTAAAGCTTACAATAATTTTATCTTTAATTGCCGCCATCTATTTAATTTTTTCATGGAATGATGGCCGCTCTTAGCATTCTGGCCCCTAATAGAACCTGTGCGGAGCCCATCAGAATATTGGGCCTAAACAGGGGCAAGTTCACTAGGGCTCTCTGCAAACTAAAAAAGGTTACAATTAGCATAACTCTTAAAACCTAATTAAAAATATCATTACACTATTCCTTCCTCTGTATAATCCACCTCGACATCTTTACCGTTAACAAACAATAGACAGACCACCAATCCAGCCAGTGCTAAATAGGCGTTCACAGTGAAAGCTCTATCTATACCTGAGGGCAAATTCGGGGCCATTGTAACAATAATTGTATTCATTCCCAACCCAATGGCACCACCGGCGATTTGGCACATATAAAATATGGCGCCAGCTAAACTTGCGCGGGAGAGAGCGACAACCATTATTGCTGTCGTAGTAATTGTAGAATAGAAAAGGCCTACTCCTGCGCCCAGAATCATCAAACCGGAAACTAGAGAAGGATATGTTGTATGCTCAGTTAAATGGGAAAGCATAAACATTCCAACACACATACATACGGTACCGGCCGAAACGATAGCTTTGGCCCCCAGCCGTTCATATAAGCTGCCAGAAATATATGAAACAATGCTAAAGATGAGCATCATTGGGAGTAATCCAATACCGGAAAATATAGCGGAATAACCATGGACTTTGGTAAGAAACTGAGGAATATACATCAACACTGAAAAAAATCGCGGATAGAGAAAGGGTTGCAATTCCAGCGGCAATAAACTTATTATTTTTGACTACATCTTTAGGTATCAGAGCATTGCTCCCAGCACTACCTTCCACAATAATAAAAAGCCCTATAAATATCAAAAAAGCAGAGAATAAGGATACAATCCACGGGCTTTTGAAACCAAAGTCTACCGCAAGATCCAGAGCAATCAGCAAGCCAAACAAGGATACAGACAGGGTTGTTACACCTGCATAATCTATCTTTTCCTCCAAATTATCCGGGCTATCGTCTGCAACTACCTCCCAGCAAACAAAACACGCCAGAGCAGCAATTGGTATATTGATAAAGAAGATCCAGCGCCAACTGGCAAAGTCAGTTAACATCCCACCCAGCATCGGCCCCATTGAATTTGATGCACCACCTATCATCATAATTAGGCCCCCTGCCAGACCTGATCGATCTTCAGGCATCAACCTATAAATCATCCCCAGGATTGCTGGCCACATCATGGCGCCGCCAATACCCATCAACGCCCTCGACACCAATAGCATGGACATATCAACCGCAAGGCCACCGAGAAAGGAAAATAGTACAAAGAAAACACTGCCTATAAAGAAGATACGGCGGCGTCCAAACATATCTGCCAAACGGCCACCTCAGATTATCAGAACACCGAACAAAAGGGTGTATCCATTGATGACCCATTGGGCCGTAGTGATGTTTGAGTTGAACTCTTTTTCCATCGCGGGGATAGCTACGGAGAAGGCCGTAAAATCATTCCCAATTAAAAATATCGCCAGACCTAATGCGACCAACCCTAGAATTTGATCTTTATTCAGTGGTGTATTGGATTTTGTCATTTTATCTTTCAAATAGCTTTTCCACTTGAGAAACACAGCTGATTCTAGAAAATTTGACCTGTCAACCTCTTAAGCACTACGTGATTTTTTTTATGAATGGTTTATACCTTGTAATTTTTACCCCCACCTTCATAACCAATGTTTCATTCAAAAAAATAAATAATGATTCACCTCATACACCTAGGGAAACCAGAGGTCAATTAAATTCCTGATCAAATATTTCGACAACCCCCTTAAATAGCATGAAAATTATAAGTCGGAAACAGTAAAAAACTCGTAGCAGCACGAACCATTGGCAGTAACTCTATAAAAGAACCTTTCATTTATTAGAACTAATCGATAGTGGATACAAAGCTATTTTAAGAGAGAATAATTTTTTATCCGATTCATCCTCACATCTATAGTTAACTCTTTTATAAGATACCCTCCTCTTCATAGTCCACTTTTACATCCTTACCACTAACAAATAATATACAGACTACTAATCCAGCGAGGGCCAGGTAAGCATTCACAGTAAACGCTCTATCTATTCCAGTCGGTAAGTCTGGAGCCATAGCCACTATCGTCGTATTCATGCCCAGCCCGATAGCTCCCCCAGCAATTTGGAACATATACAGAATGGCCCCTGCCAAACTAGATCTTGAGGGGTCCACCACGGTGATAGCTGCTGTGGTGATCGTGGAGTAAAAGAGCCCAACCCCAGCACCCAGTATCATTAATCCGGGAATCAATACCGGGTAGGTAGTATCTTTAGTCAAGTGGGAAAGCATAAACATTCCTACGCACATGCATATAGTACCGGCACATACGATAACTTTTGCTCCCAACCTCTCATAAAGACTACCTGATACATAAGAAACAATACCAAATACCATCATCATGGGTAATAAACCAATACCGGAAAATGCAGCGGAATATCCTCGAACTTTTGTCAAAAACTGGGGGACATATAACAAAGCAGCAAAGAAAACTACTGATAATAAAAGGGTTGCAATACCTGCAGCAAAAAATTTACTATTTCTGGCTACGTCCTCGGGAATCAAAGCATTCATCCCCGCATTGCGCTCAACGATAATAAACAGACCCATAAAAACCAGAAATATTGAAAATAGGGAAATAATGATTGGACTTTTAAAACCAAAATCTACAGCAAAATCTAATGCAACCAATAAACCAAACAGGGAGATAGATAGGGTTGTTACACCTGCGTAATCAATCTTCTCCTTCACATCTTCTGGGCTGTCATCTGCCACCACCTTCCAACAGACTAGACACGCCAAAAGGGCTATTGGGAGATTAATAAAGAATATCCAACGCCAACTCGCTAAATCAGTTAACACTCCTCCGAGCATTGGTCCTATCGCATTGGATGCGCCGCAGACCGTCATAATTAAGCCACCAGCTAGACCGGAACGATCCTCCGGCATCAATCCATAGATCATCCCCAGTATCGCCGGCCACATCAACGCTCCGCCAATACCCATCAATGCCCTTGACACCAAGAGCATCCACATATCAACCGCAAGTCCACCGAGCAGGGAGAAAAAAACAAAGATCGCGGTGCCGATAAAAAAGATGCGACGACGTCCAAGCATATCTGCCAGACGTCCACCAGAGATGATAAGAACTCCGAAGACCAGGGTATACCCATTAATAACCCACTGAGCTGTGGTGATATTGGAGTTAAATTCCTTTTCCATAGCTGGAATTGCCACAGAAAAAGCAGTAAAGTCATTGGCAATCAGGAAAACCGCTAGGCTTAGGGCAAATAACCCAAGAAATTGTGTTTTCGTTAGAGGAGGCTTAGCCTTCGTCATTTTCTCCTTCCTAGCACTTCCTATGGCAGCGCAAGCTTAAAATTTGATCTAGTAAGTCTGGCCCATCTATTCCTCTAACATGGTTTTTTTTGTGACGGAGTATTTTGGTAGAAATCAATGACCTACCCAGTATATCTTATGAGTCGTTTATTATGTCAACCGTAAAAACCACAGTATTTGATAGTCATTTTCATATTATTGCTCCCGGATATCCAATCTATCCTAACCAGGGATTTACTCCTAACAGCTTTACTATTAATGACTACTTATCATCTTTAAAAGAGTTTAACTTAGTTGGCGGCGCTGTCGTTTCAGGATCGTTCCAAAAGCAGGACCAAACCTATCTAAAAGACGCACTGAATATACTGGGCAAAGGGTTTGTGGGCGTTACCCAAATTCTATCCGACAGCAGTGACGAAACTATTTTGGCGCTAAATAATCAGGGGGTTCGAGCTGTCAGGTTCAACCTAAAGCGTGGCGGTTCTGAGGATATAACAAAAATCAAAAGTTTTGCCCAGAGAGTCTATGACCTCGCTAGCTGGCATGTAGAGCTTTATGTAGACGCCGCTCGGCTGGAGCCTCTCATGACTACCTTAGTCACTCTCCCACGAGTATCTATTGATCATCTCGGACTCAGCTCATCTGGTTTGAAATACTTACTCTCACTTGCAGAGAAAGGCGTCAAAGTGAAAGCCTCGGGATTCGGTCGCGTTGATTTCGACCCAGCGGTAGCTATCAACAATTTATACCAGGCAAACCCAGACTGCCTTATGTTTGGCTCTGACCTTCCCTCGACAAGGGCGCCGCGCCCCTTTTGTAATGAAGATGTCACTCTGATCAAAGACACTTTAGGTGAACCGGGGGCCAGTAAGGTTCTCTGGAAAAATGCTCAAGCACTTTATCTCCGACGCCAGTAACTTTTTAATACACTATTGAATATGTAGGGTTCATCTTGACCGATGCATTATTCTCTTGGGTTTAACGATATTGAGAGGTACCGAAACAGGCCAGTTAAATACTTAGTGGATGCAAAAATCGGTATAAAGTATACCCAATAGCTAAAATCATAGCCTTGGTGATTGTTTCCCTATTGGCTACTATCATTTCCCATACAAAGGAGATGCTCAAAGTAGGTGATGGTTTGGCTAAGCCCGTGGTCGAGCATTACACTTGGCTGCCAATCAAGCAGCGTCCTTGCCTGGCTTATCTCTGGCTGGCGCTGCTGAGGATCATCTTTAGGCATTGGTAGGAAGACCAGTTTTGATGAAGATCCTGTTAATGCAAGCACACGCTTCGCCAGATGGGCAATCGTTATCTCATATGGGCTACCCAGGTTAATGGGCCCAGTAAATTCTGTCGATGTTCCCATCAGACAAATTAATCCTTCAATCAAGTCTTCTATGTAGCAAAAGCTTCTTGTCTGTTGTCCTGTTCCATAGATGGTAATGTCATCGCCTTTCAAGGCCTGAACGATGAAATTACTGATAACACGACCGTCATTTGGATGCATTCGGGGCCCGTAAGTATTAAAAATTCTCGCAACCTTGATTTGTAATCCATGCTGTCGGTAATAACTGAAAAATAATGTTTCCGCGCAACGTTTCCCCTCCATATAACATGCTCGCATACAAACAGGGTTAACCTTGCCCCAGTAACTCTCAGGCTGAGGATGGACTTCGGGATCCCCGTAAACTTCACTTGACGAAGCCTGAAATATTTTAGCCTTAGTACGTTTAGCAAGACCCAGCATGTTAATAGCGCCTTCTACACTGGTCTTTAGTGTCTGTACCGGATCAAGTTGGTAATGAACGGGCGAAGCTGGGCAAGCTAGATTATAGATTTCATCAACTTCTAGGTATAACGGGAGTGTTACATCATGCCGAATCAGTTCAAAACAAGTATTATTCAATAAGTGTTGAATGTTGTATTTCGTCCCGGTACAAAAGTTATCTGCGCAATACACTTCATGTCCAGCGTTTAACAACCTTTCGCATAAGTGGGATCCTAAAAACCCAGCACCACCAGTAACCAATATACGTGACATTAAATCACCAGAATCATTATTACTTACACAAACAGGATAGAAATTAAAAACATAGGCACATGATCAAACTTACATGGAATCAACCGCCTCAAAAATGGCAACCAAAACCGCCCTTTAAATTGTGACCACAAAAATCCACCTATCATCTAAATTTACGCCAATTACCTATTGGAATTAATTTGTTTCTGTGGATTAGAATAAGTCCATATCCCATCAAAAAATAACTGATACTATTTTGGCCTCATCATAAAAAGACATAGACAATCATGGAAAATAATTTAAAATTATAGTTTATACTCAAATACAGATTTCATTTCTAACAAATTCGTTTGTTCGCATATTTCCACCCAAGCAGCAATATTTGTTGGCCAGCTAGATATCGAGACATATCGTTCATAGATAGCCGGTATAATTCCCTAAAGTAATCAGTATATTATGTGTTACTAACTTTACTGATTAAACGTTCTACACTATGAATTCTTAATTTTAGTAATAGTATAATTCTGTCGTAACAATTTCATGACAGATTAGCAAAATCTCTATTGATTGGATTCTCAGCTAATGACATCAGGCACCCTCTTCTGTTTCGCCCACCGCGGCTACCAACGATCAGCCAGCGAAAATACCCTACAAGCCATTGAGCACGCTATGGAACTGGCGGTTGTCGGTATTGAAATCGATATATGGAATATCGGTGGTCAACTTCTAGTCACACACGACAGACGCCTGGGACGTTTACAGCCAGGAAGAGAGCTGATTACGGATATGTGTGCTGAAGCTCTTAGAAAGAGGCCTCTACCCTGCGGTAATACCATTCCTATATTACAAGAAGTCTTGGAGCTTGTTGGTGACAGAGCACAGCTAAATATAGAACTTAAAGGTCCCAATTGTGCAAACTTGTTCGCGCAGGAGGTTCGCGCATTTGTCATCGATAAGGGCGCCACTTTTGATCAGTATATCGTTTCTTCATTTGATCAACGTCAACTGTACGAGTGCCTATGCCTACTACCAGAGGTGCGCCGCGGCGTAATAATACTTGGAGTGCCCCTCGATCTTGCCACCTGCGCTACCCCTCTAAAAGCATACTCTCTACACACAGCTCTGGACTTCCTCAATACAGATCTACTGGCCGATGCCAAGCAGCGAGGACTAAAAAACTATATTTTTACCGTCAATGAACCCGATGATTTAATATTATTAGCGGAACAAGGCATAGATGGAGTGTTTACCGATAAGCCACAGATGGTTCTGGATTTCAACGCGAGAATTCTGGCCAGCAAGGCGGCCGGCTAATATTTAATTGGGAGAATCCACCACGTTTCTTCGTAATACCTGACGATATCCAAGCTGAAAATTGTGCTAATATTTTCATAAGAAGCCTTTTCTTCCTCAACGCCTGCATCGAATCGCTTTCCACTCTCAATCAGAAATTAGACCCGTACTGACGTAAATGCTAGCCAGACATGCTCCATGAGTGCGGAATCAACCCCAAAAATATCCGATGTTATTGCCATAATGGTGGTATTTATATCGAATAAAATTGAACTTCCGGAAACTTTAAAAACAGATCGAGCCCTACGAGTCAGACTAGTGCTAGAGGTATCGGCTTCGACAAATACCGCCGTAGCTATTGCTGAATATAAAAGGCCCAAATTACTAATCTTTTGACTTCTATCTTTGTATTAAGAGATTCAATCTCTGTAAAGATTTACGACCATTAGAATGCGCTAAAAATCATATCATCAAAAGAGATAATGAAGTCTAAAAGTGTATTCTAAATGTAATACTTAGTACCAGTTTTACAGCCTCTTAAAGCGACAGAGAGGACCTACTCACAGACCAGGGCGACACATCAAATAGAGTGGGCTCATCCAACACCAGTCGTTTTAGATTCTCACCAATCACAGGTGCAAATTTAAAGGCCTGTCCAGAATCATGACTAAAAATACAGATATTATTACTCAAGCGATCCAACACAAATCCGGCATCTGGGCTCATCGTATATGGACACAAGTGTGTCTCTACACGGGCCTTTACTCCTTCTATATATGCAAATACAAAATTATCGAGAGTTTGCAGTAGCTTCCTGGGGATCTTTATATTTTTAGATGGATAATAATCCGACATCTTTAATTTTTCTGGCGCCCAATCTATCCCAATTTTTATTAGCCCTCGGTCACTCTTCCTGTCACCCATATAGGGAAACCCATAATAAAGCCCTTGATCTGGATCACCCTTCAATTTTTCTTGAAAACAAAACCACTGGGGATAACGCTCAAGCTGATTGGTTTCAACCGAATAATACGCCCATAACATTTGCCATACTTGCAAGTGGACCTTATATCCCAATGCCTTAAGGAAATATTTTGACCACGGGCCTGCTGCTAAGATGCAGCGCTTGGAGAGAGCCTTAAGACCATTTTCAAAAGTAACTTTAACATCAGCACCATCACAAACTGAAATAACTTTAGTCTCTGTACGTATTTCATGACCACAACGTACAATCTCATCTGACCAAAATTTTAAGGCTTCACTGGCTAAGACGGCCCCTGCAGCGGGCTCAAATAAACCCTGCCATCTGGGCTCGGTGCGTAATGGCCAACGCGCACTAATTTCCTTTGCTGTTAGCGATTCAAAAGGTATCAAATGCTTCTGCATAACTTCTTTTGCCGCACAGATACTTCCTTCTATCGTTTCCTCACCCCAGTCTTCACCATAAAATAATAAGCCATGGGGTACTCTAAGCCTTTTCCCAAACAATTGCTCTTGTGAATCCCAAAGCACATTAGAAAATTTTGCAGCTTGACTATAGTAAGAGTTGGAATACATCTCTCTGAACATTCTTGTACGACCGGAGCTGCTACCAAAGGTATTACCAACCCCATATTGGTCACAAACCAGAATTGAATCCACAGAATTACGTAAGGCATAAGCTGAACTAAGCCCTGCCATACCACCACCAACGATAATCACGTCATAATATTTTGCCATAGTAAAATTTTAATTATAGGTTGTGAACTGTCTTCCCAAATAACTCAGATGTGGATATCGGGAAGCCAGCTTTTTAAAGCAGGCTTCCGAAATTCGGCAAAATATAAAATTATATACCTGCTGTGGATTCACAGATTTCCAAACTATTGGGTTGTAAAATTCGATAGAGTCCGCAATCACGGCACCAGCGCTGGAAATTCCCTCATCAAATACTATGGTACCTTTTGCTTCCATTATGTGTTGCGCCTTTGATGTAAAAGGCAAGTTAGCTGCACAAACTAATACCTTCGCCTTCAGTTTTCTTGCTAAAACCACATCAATCACTCGCGAAACCGACGCAAAAACAACGATATCCCAATCCTCGGACATCCAATTCTCTTTACTTCTGGAATTGACAGCGCCTGGAATATCTGCCTTTTCCACCACAACATCAAATACAGATACTATCTCCCCCATCTTAATCAACCTCTTAACTACTCTACTCCCAACGGCACCTGCACCATGTACTAAAATTTTTGCACTTTGAATATTAAGCGCAGACTTTCCAGCAGCAATAGCACCTATAACACCGGATGCAGTTGCTTCCGCATAATGCACCTTTGAACCCAATGCCGCTAAAACATACTGCGTTTTTTCTTCAAGCTGCATAACTTGAACATCACCAAAATTGAGGTCTGCGCCAGTAAAAAAACCCCCTTTTCTCTTATTAAGTTCTACTGCCGCCGTAGTAATCACTTCATCAAAAGCCGCTTGAGATAAGCTGCTGACATTTGCAACAATTTTTCCGCCGCGAAACCCCGTATGGTAAGTTTTATGCTTAATCTGCATTTGCTCGGCTAATTGACAAGCTTCCTCTGCAGCATATGTATCTTTTTGGTACGTTAATACTCTCAAGCCACCATTGGCTGGAAGTGAACTTTTTTTAGTGCAAGCAAAGTGGATTGTTCCACAAGACATATCAATCGACAATAAATCTATACTCATGTTAGCCCTATCACGTTAGCGGCGTATCAAACGAATATAGTGGTGCACGTAATCCATACTGTATTTATAAGGGTCGCCTAAAATACGCTTTTGTAACTCTTCAAATAGTCTATTAATCGCAGCAAGATTTTCACCATGTTCAATGATTGATGTTCGGAATGTCTGCTCACTCCAACTCCGTATGGTTTTCATGAGACCCTCAGAAAACTCAGAGGCATTACCATCCAAATCAAATTTACTACGATATGGACATGAGGTTATCTTTGTTGACATTTCTTGCACGGTCCAGGATTCCCTGTGATGTGGCATATTCAACACATGCCAAACATCCTCATCTGTACGGTAGTAGTTTTGAAAAGCTGCGTTATCAAATACCCCTTTTGATATTTCCCCAGCTTTATAAAGCTCTGTCCAAATATCAAACAAGGTATCAAACATGTCTCGATCTTTATCATTATTCCCAAGTAAATGACCAGCCTCATCCTGTGCCAGGTCCACTAGAATAAATTGGCCGCCCACCTCAAACTCCCAGGCTCTTAGGTCAAGCAAACGATTAAAATCATTGAGCGATTGCTTCCTGAAGGCTTTACGCTGTATGCCATCAACCTTGTTTGCCTGTATATGCTCCGTAAGCTTTCCTGGCATCCTGGATAGCCAGTGCATCGTGGTGGCAGCCAGCCCAAGATTAAGGGACGCACGCGGGGCTACGTGCTTATAAAAACTTCCTGGCTGCATAAATACCACCAGGCTTTCAAATTCTGAACTCAATCGATTTAAATTTTTAGACAACATCATTAAATCACTAGCTGGCAAATCATTAGCTATATGATATATATCTTTATGTCCCAGTTTTTGAAATACTCGCCGCCATAGCTCCAAAGAAGTGCCACCGTCTGCAGCACCATAATCCATGGTGTTATAATATTTTTTGTCTGGCATAGAATCTAAAGCGCTAACCATAAGGGGCCAGCTATTATCAATGCAAAACTTAGCCCCTAGCGTTTCGAGGGAATAATTTGCCAGCATACTTATACTCATAGGCCAATCTATCCTTCTCTCCCCACCACTTGCCAAAAGGAAAAATGATCATTCTCATAACTATAGTGTTGGCCAGCCTCAGTTTATATTAGTGCCGCCGTTTAATATAACCATACTGAAAAAAAATCTATTGATTGCATAAAAACCCACGGCCAACAATCTATTCACTAAATGATGTAGACCTAAGATTGAGCATTAGATACCTTCCTGTCATCGAAAAAAACAGATATCACCAATGCAATCAAAGCCAGGTAGGCATTAATCGTAAATGCGCGATCTATCCCGACTGAAAGGTCCGGAGACATCGCTATTACTGTGGTATTCATTCCAAGACCCAGTGCGCCACCGGCAATCTGGAACATATAGATAATACCGCCAGCCAGACTCGATCTAGCTGAAGCTACATTTGTAATTGCAGCGGTGGTCACTGTGGAGAAGGCAAACCCAATTCCAGCTCCAACCACTAACAGCCCCGGTATCAATTCCTGGAAACTCGTATTTTCATTGATATGAGACAGCATAAACATTCCTACACAGATACAAAGCGAACCTGCAGCAATAATCACCTTGGCTCCCAGCTTCTCATAGAGCCTGCCAGAAATGTAGGAAACCAGACCATAGGTAATCATCATTGGCATTAACCCTATACCGGCAAATGTCGGAGAATATCCACGTACCTTATAAAGAAATACAGGAATATATAAAAGCATGGAAAAGTAGACTACAGAGAGCAGCAGGGTCACTATGCACGCGGCAATGAGCCATCTATTTTTCGCAACATCTTCGGGAATTAATGCATCACTGCCAACGTTCCGCTCAACCATAAGAAATCCGCCTAAAAAAAGCAGAGTCACAATAAACAAGATAACGACTAGGGGGCTTTTAAAGCCAATCTCGACAGCAAGATCTAAGGCCACTAACAAGCTAAATAGAGATATGGCCAGTGTTGTCACCCCTAAGTAATCAATATGCTCGCTAATATTCTCAGGCCGATCATCAGCGACGGCTCCCCAGCACGCGAAACACACGAGAGCGGCGACCACGACATCGAGCAGGAATATCCATCGCCAACTTGCATACTCGGTTAAGAATCCCCCAAGTATCGGACCAATGGCATCCGAGACTCCACAGACACCTAAAATCAGACCACCGGCAAGTCCGGACTGCTCTTTTGGTATCAGGCCATAAACCATTCCCAGTATCGCCGGCCACATCAGAGCTCCACCGACTCCCATCAAAGCCCGGGCCACTAACAGCATCCACAGATCAATGGCCAGTGCAGCAAGCAAAGAAAAGAAGGCAAAAATTACCGCGCCAATGAAAAAAATACGTCGACGTCCATAGATATCCGCCAGGCGCCCGCCCATGATAATCAAAACGCCAAAAACCAGTATGTATCCGTTGATAATCCACTGGACTCTTGTGATAGTGGAGTTGAATTCCAGCTCAATGGTAGGAATGGCAGCAGGAAAAACTGTAAGGTCGTTTGCCACCAAAAACACAGCGAAGCTCAGGGCAGTCAGCGCCAGAAACCGATCTCTGTTTAAGGGAAAACTGTTATCTGCCATTTGGTTCTACCAAATACTCTCCGTCATCGGGCTTTAAAAAAATTGCCCTGACAGTTTGGCCCAATAGCTCATAGGGCAGCGAGCTAGGTAGTAGATTGATGTGCCTAGGGCCTGCTGACACTCGTTGAATTGCCTCTGCCAGAGGCCTTTTTTTGTCGTACAAGCCTGAAGGAGCGTGGTGTAGCTACCCTACATTGGCGACAGATATCGCTGTTACGCGGAAAAATGGCTCCGCCCCTTCAAGCTGTAGCCATAAAAGCGGGAGTCCAATTCGAGCCAAGAGCCCCTAAAACTGGGGAGAAGGGAAGGCAACTCCACAATGGGAGCTGCCCGGGGGCTTATTCCTGGAGATATTCCTGAATTGGTTGATACGCAGGATTGGCGCCGCAAGAAGCTCGCACAACAAGTTCTGTAGACAGCACTTCAGGCTCCGCAGTTTGATCACCGATCAACTGCATCATTTTTTCCACCATCAACTCTCCCGCCCGCTGAATATTTTGCCGAATGGTGGTTAATGGGGGAGTATAGAAAGGCGCGATGGGAATATCGTCAAATCCAATCACGGCGACATCCTCTGGCACGGTGTAGCCATGAGCCTGAAGGGCCTTGATCGCCCCCATAGCAATGCTATCGCTTGCCGCAAACACCGCATCAAAGGTCAGCCCTTCCTGCGCCAATAAATCTGTAATGGACTGATAGCCACTTTCACTAGAGAAAGCCACCTCTATCTGACGCGCACTATTACCAAGCCCCTTCATGTTGAGCGCAGAACAATAACCTTCATAGCGCCCATTGATCTCGGGATGCGCGGTATCACCTAAAAAGATAACCTTGCGGCGGCCCAATTCGAGTAAATGCGCTGTGGCCTGGGAACCTCCCATTTGATTATCACTGCTCACGATACAGTAATTGGAATCCAGCTTTGGCGCCCCCCCCCAGACCACCAGGGGGTCCCCCTGGCGCTGAAGCTCGCGCAGGGGGCTGTCATCCACGCCCTGGCCAATCACGATTACGCCATCGGCACGGCGCGACCCCATCAAGTAGGCATGCCAGTCATCACTTGTGGCTATGCGATTGGAAAACAGGAGATCATAGCGGTGTTCGGCGAGGCGGTCGGCAATAGCACCGATCATGTCCAACATAAAGGGGTCTGAGAAAGTCTGGCCACCCGAGCAGCCCGTGTTGATCACCACCGAAATGGTATGGCTGCGCTTCAGGCGTAAGTTGCGCGCACTCTCATTGATTTTGTAATTCATACTGCGCGCGATTTGCTGGATACGTTCCCGCGTCTTTTCATTGATCAGCGGGTTGTTATTCAGCGCGCGGGAAACGGTGGATTCAGAGACTCCCGCCAGCCGTGCGATATCGGACATGGAGATGGGAGAGGAGGAATCCTTAGGCATGACGTACTTCACCTTGTTCGCGGGAAATACGCCATCTTAGGCGTGCTACAAAGGTTTGTAAAATCAGGGCTGCCGGCTTAAACAGTGAGCTTGGTAACGACTTCGGGGGCTTGCTCCTCTCCACGTTCTACTGCGCGACGGAAGAAGAAAAGGCTGATCAAAATTACTGTTATGGGAAATAGCGACAGATAAAATGCCACTTGTCCGTCAAAGGCCTCGAAGACTGAGCCCGTAATCAGAGAGCCCGTAGTACCTCCCAAAGCGGAAAAAATCACCAGAAGCCCTGTCATTGCCGAGTGCTGATGGGTCGGCAGTGAGCTCAACATCACTGAGTTAATAGCCGGATAAATGGGGGCCATAAACAGACCAATCAACGGCAGGATAAAGGCCACAATGGGGGCATTGAACCAGCTGATATCCGGATCGGCCTGCACATCGCTCGACAGTGGCAAGGTCAGTACCACGAGCAATGCCATCGCCAGCAGGCAGGCATTTAGCACGGGATACCAGTGCAAGCGCCGCATTATTACGCCCGCTCCAAGGCGCCCAAGTGCGAGCCCGGCCGCAAAAATACTCGCCGCCTGTACACTCATCGCCGCTGGTAATTTCAGAATTTCATTATTGAATGTGGGCAGCCAGCTACCGATGCCCTGTTCGATCAGTACATAGATAAACACAGAAATCACATAGATATACACCAACGGCTTGGCCATCAGTTTGATCATGGCAAAGAAATCTTCGCGCGGACTCGCACCCTCCTCCCGATTTCCGGCCTCATCCATTTCAGTGAGCCACAATAAAACAAACGCAAATACGCAAATGGCGGCCAATACCCAATAGACACTTAGCCAGGCCGTAGAGTCGGGATTGGCGGAGTCGATAAAGGCACTAAAAAGCCAATAGCCACCAAGAACCCCCACCATAAATACCCCTTCGAGGGTGTTCACCATGCTCGCATGCTCTTTCGCCCCCTGTGTGAGCAGCCCCACAGTGGAATAAACTGCAACTTTCACCAGGGCAAACGCCACCCCTACCGAGAGAAACAACAGTTTCGCCGTCCAGAAACCCGGCACAAGAGGCATGGTGATGCAGGCCACGGCGACAATAGCGAGCCCGGTTAGCATGGCCCTCTTGAAGCCGAAGCGTGGCAGCTGTGAAGCCACCAAAAAAGACACGATTCCAATGGGAATATCCTTAAACCCCTCTAGCACGCTGGCCCCCGACTTGCTGACACCGTAGGTATTGATGACCTGTAAAATCACTGTGCCCACACTGTTCAACAGAATGGCGAACACGAAATAGATAGCGAATAGGGAAAGCAGTATGCGTTGATTGTTCATAACAAATTCTTTATTGGTCTATGGCTCAGGCACACGGCCGTACCAGCCTGTTATTGTACGTTTTTTGGTCAATTAAGGGCATCGCCGGATGGGGATGCCGGCGGCGCCAAGAATCTTCAGTATTACCCAGGCTAAAACGATAATGCAATCGTTTGCAATATATCGTTCCAATAAAATAGAAACATCCCAGGCAAGCTGGTCACAAAACACAGTCTCAGAATTTCAACCCAGGCTTATATCCCTTTTAAATCAATTAGTTAGATAAATTTCTGATAAAAATTAATCCCTTATATTACCCCAAAACAGGTCAATCACCGCAAAGATGCAATCGATTGCAATTGTGCGGTGATTGGCGATAGACTCACCCAGCCTGACCAGGTGTTAATCAACCCGCGGGCATCAATTACTGTCGGTTTCTGTGTAAGTGGTATGAAGAAAGAACAACAAAATAACCAAGCAAGTCACCCTTGGCACCTGCTGGAACATGGGTTTCAGGCAGAGGCATATCGCCTCAACGCCACCCTATTCTCCCTGGGCAATGGCTTTATAGGCTTGCGTGGCGCCTTCGAGGAGGGATTTGATCCCGAACCTTTCTCCGACGGTTGTTACCTGAACGGAGTCTATGCCAGCGAACCCATCCGCTATGGAGAAGCCGCCTACGGCTATGCCCGCAATAACCAGCGCATGCTTACGGTGCCAGACGCCAAAGCAATCCATATCTGGATTGATGGTGAGCGCTTTAATCTGGCCGAGGGCGAACTGCTTGAGTATCAACGCCGCCTGGATATGGCCAGCGCTACACTTGAGCGCACACTCACCTGGCGCTCACCACGCGGTAAAACGATCGCATTCAAAATGCAACGCCTAGTCTCCCAGACAGAAAAGCACCTTCTTGTCCTCAATCTGGAGATCACCCCCGTCGATTTTGATGGCGAGATACGCCTGCAATCCTGGATAGACGGGGGCTTCACACAGGCAGAGCGCAGTGACGACCCTCGCCTGGCCTCGCCGATCGACCAGCAGGACATTCAGTGGCGTGACAACAGCGCTGATGGCGCCTACCTAGCGCTGCCTCTGCAGGTTAAAAGCAGCGGCTTTTCGATTCGCTGTGCCGCTTTACACCATATAGAAGACAGCAGCGATGTTGAGCTCAGTAACCTTCGCAGTGAAGACTGCGTAGCGGCCGAGTACCGCATTAAAGCCCGGCGCAACCAGCTCATCCGCCTGACCAAGTACGTAGCCTATTTTGCGGAGCAACACGCCGACCCTATTGAGACCAAGGCGTTACGCCATTACCTGGAGCGCTGTGCCGGAAAATGTTTTGCGGATCACGCGCGTTTACAGCGTGAACAGATGGATCGGTTTTGGCGGGAATCCGACATTCAAGTGAGCGGCAACCATCGCCTACAGCAGGGTATTCGCTTCAACCTTTTTCATTTATTCCAGTCCCTGGGGCGAGATGGTCGCACCAATATCGCCGCTAAAGGGCTCTCAGGTGACGGCTATGACGGCCATTATTTCTGGGACACTGAAATCTATATATTGCCGTTTTTTCTCTATACCCAACCAGATTTGGCGCGTGGCCTACTGGAGTATCGACACTCGATTCTAGATTCAGCCCGCGCACGCGCCCGTGAATTGGCTATTAAGAAAGGGGCCCTATTCCCTTGGCGCACGATCGGTGGTGAGGAATGCTCCGCTTATTATCCGGCAGGTACCGCACAATTCCACATCAATGCGGATATCGCCTATGCGGTACGCCACTACAGTCAAGTAACCGGCGATAGCGAATTTTTGCGGGATAAAGGTGCAGAGGTGGTCATTGAGGGCGCGCGCCTGTGGATGGAGATCGGTCATTACAACCCGCGCCGAAACAATCAGTTCTGCATCAATGAAGTCACCGGCCCAGATGAATACACTGCGCTGGTAGACAACAATTTCTATACCAATCTCATGGCCCGCGCTCATCTGGAGTACGCTGCAGAAGTGTACCAATGGTTGCAGTCTTTTGACCCTGCCGCGTGTCAGGGTCTGGCCCAACGCATCCAACTGAGCCCCGAAGAACCCCAAAATTGGGCAAAAGCCGCAGCGGCCATGTACCTACCCTATGACCAATCCCTGGGAATACACCCGCAGGATGATGGCTTCCTCAATAAGCCCGTATGGGATTTTGAAGATACGCCTAAAGACCACTACCCCCTGCTACTGCACTACCACCCGCTAGTAATCTACCGCCACCAGGTTTGCAAGCAGGCAGACGTAGTCCTGGGTCTACTACTGCAAAGCTCGGCGTTTAGCGTCGAACAAAAACGCCGCGACTTCAATTTCTACGAACCACTTACCACCCACGACTCCACTCTGTCCGCCTGTATTCACAGCATCATTGCCAGTGAGGTGGGATACCGCGAAAAAGCACTCGGCTATTTCCAGCAGGTGGCGCGCATGGACCTGGACAACCATCACAACAATACCCAGCACGGTATTCACACCGCCTGTATGGGCGGTACCTGGATGTGCATGGTGCAGGGCTTTGCCGGTATGCGCCTACAGGACGACACCATGCATTTTAACCCCCATGTTCCGCGTGGCATGGATGGTTATCAATTCCGCCTGCGCTTTCGAGGCCGCACCCTGGCGCTGGATGTCAAACGCGATAGCGCCAGCTACACCCTGGTAGAGGGTAAAGCCATCAGCCTGCTGCACGGCAATAAACCCATAGCACTACAGGCGCCGGGTAAAACGCTTACATTTGAAATAACACAGGTAGCGGAGGTATCACAGTGATCTATCGTGCGGCAATATTTGATCTGGACGGTGTTATCGCCGATACCGCGCGGCTGCATTTGGCGGCCTGGCAGCAGCTGGCCGAAGAGCTCAAACTTCCCTGGCCAGAGGATACCGAAGAAAGACTAAAAGGGCTGGAGCGCATGGCCTCACTGGAAGTCATCTTGGGAGAGCAAGGCCGTAAATTCAGTAAAAAGGAAAAACACTCGCTCGCCTCACGCAAGAATAAACGCTATCAGGCGCTGATCCGCAGCCTTTCCCCAAGAGACCTCCTGCCAGGAGCCAGGGAGCTTATGGATTGGCTAAACAAAAGTGAAATCCCTATTGCCCTGGCCTCTGCGAGTAAAAATGCACCGGCCGTTTTGCACGCTTTGGGAATCTCTAACTATTTTTCATTTATTGCAGATCCTGAGCAATCAGCCCCCAAACCCTCTGCAGATATTTTTCTCGCTGCGGCCCATGGCTTACAAGTTGAACCAGACCTCTGTGTGGCCTTTGAAGATGCTTGTGCCGGTATAGCTGCGATCAAAGCAGCCGAGGGAATGACCGCTATCGGCGTAGGCTGTAAAAGTGCGCTGGGTAGCGCAGACTATATTGTTAGCAGCCTAGAAGAATTTGCCCCCAAAGACTTCTTTCTCTCTGCGATTAAAGCCGCGGCCATTCGTTAGAGTTACGGCTGGCAAATATACGGGCTAAATAGTAGGCACTTCACCTACTATTTAGCCTGCCAATGATGTATCCATGAATGAAAATAGCTCCACACCCCAATCCAGGAATAATTGCCCTTCAAGCAAGCCTCTCACACCAAGCTTTCACCCAACACTTAACGAGCACTAAGGTTTCGGCCAAAAATACACCCAAAAACCAAATGCGAAAGAAGTAAAAAAGATACCCACCAAGAGGCCGGGAATAGATCCATCCACACAGCATAAACTGCATAAAAATGAACCAGCATCAGCAAGTACCAACAACCGAAGCCCAAGTAACCGAGCAATTTGCCCTGCGCCCGGGCAAAATTAGCAACCCCGAGCCCCCACGCAAAGAAAACCCAAATTAATGACCAGCCAAAAATTAGTGTGAAAAGTCTATTTACCCCTATATTGATCATACCCATCCGCCTCCTAGATACCTACATCGAACAACTTCAAACTGACCGTTAAGCTTCTACATACTTCAAGAATCAGCCTCTGATCAAACACCTCATCTGGTGACACTGATGTGAAGGCATGGCCTCCACTTCGAATCAACAGAAATAGGAATCAGGGTTGATCTAGTCAGAGTGCCCCAAAAAAATTCACACGGTGAATCATTGAGAAGCCTCCATATATCTGCATACAATCAAGAATAGAGGACCAGTTGGGTACAGCGAAATAAAGCCAGTTTCTTTCCGGTCGCATGACAAAACACGGAAGCATCCCAGACCTGAGTGGTACGCCCCAAATGGACTGACTCTGCATTACACAGAACAATGCCATCGCGTACCGTTCCAAGGTGGTTGGATTTAAGCTCAATAGTTGTAAAACCTGTGGCTCTTTCTGGTAAATTTGCCATGCACCCGACCCCACAAGCTGTATCGGCTAAAGACACCATACTACCCGCATGCAAATAACCATTGGGCGCCAAGTGAGATTCTGTAACAATCATTTTGGCCTGCACTTCACCTGCAGCTACTTTGACAAGTTTAATACCAATAAGCTCAGGGAATTTTCCAGTACAAAGCGTATTGTAAAAATTATGATCTTTCATCCACATTCCCATCCAGCTTTAAGCAGTTCGCCCAATCTCTATTCTGAATCAATTCAATGAGAATCTGCTAATAATTGAGCTAAAGATTCCCCTACGAGCTTTTCTACTACATTTGCCACCTTAGGGGCACACAAGGCATCTTTACAGGGGCCTGCGTATTGGGGATCATGCATAATCACATGGATTAAGGCCAGCTTTGGTCTCCAGCCCGCTTTTATAAAAGCTGTTTCTAACCCATCGATATGAACGCCACCCTCCACGGTCTCGATGCCATTCACCCAGGATTTATACTCGGTGGAGTCAAAACACCCCAATGCAGCTACCTGTATTTGAACCCCGCTATCAGCACCCTCATAATAAAACTGACGCGGCACTCCCAGGGGGTAGCCTGCTGAAGAGGTGAATATCTTACAAAGGCTAAATCCAGTAAACCGCGTTCGGTTAAGAAGCGCTCCTCCTGAAATTCAATAGTCAGCCCAGGATAAAAATGCACAAGCTCAAAAAGCGTTTTTCGCAACGCTGGCATATCCGGTAGTGAGGTTTGAAACAGCTCTCTGTCGACAACTAATTCCAGCTCAGTTCCTTTATCCGACACCATAAATTCGGCTTCACACGCTGACCGAACTTGGCCCCCACCAAATGATTGCCGGTAAACCCTATGACCGTCTGAGCTTTTTACCTTAATGTACTCAGAAGCCGCATTGACTACCGCCAAACCAAGCCCCCCAGCAAGAATGTGTATATGCGGAGCGTGGTGGTCAGCAGTGGGTAAATTGTGCCGATACAGACAGTAAAACTCTACCAAATTCGAGCATTCTTCAATGGGAGCATTTACATCAAAGGGAAATCCTCGCCCATCATCCGATACCTTTATGATTGATCCATCAATCACCACCTTAATTTTTGTTGCATGCCCCATTAGGTATTGATCGATCGCGTTGGCGATCAGCTCATAAATTGCATTATTGATTGCAAGGGAACCAATACCACCAAAGTACATTGCCGGTCGCTTTCTCACGGAATCCAATAAAGGAAAATATCTTAAATCCTCAGACTTCCCTTCAGCCGACATAAAACGTCCTTCACACTTATTTATATAATAAGGGTTTCTTATCTCCAGGAATTTAAATTGACCCCAATATAAGAAAATCCTGAATAGCATTCGCTCTATCAATAAAATCTATGGGCAGACCGAGTCCTGGCATGAAAAATTGGCGGGTATAGAGTAAAGCCCTACAAATACCGACAGCCACCAAAGGCAGTACAACCCGAATCCAGAGAATAACAGAAACGCGACAACAATTAAGAACAAGGGTGCCACGCCCTCATTTATATAGAAAAACCAAAAATTGATATGGCAAATCCAGCAAGAAAGTACAATGTACTTGGTACCACAAGCAGCAAAGCGGCCACTATCACAACAACAGTAGCCAGGGTGCTTGACCTCTACCTTCCCCCACAGCCTAAAAACCCTTTCTATGAGAGCACAGGTCAATAAATCAGGAAAACAAATACATGATTAGCACAGCCATTTATACTTGGTACTCCATACCATTATTCAGAAACCACTCGATAACAAGGGATATACTCCTTGCCTGGAAGCTTCATTCTCTGCTGCTTGACAAAAGACTCTAACATAATATCGATACTGTTTATTATGCCTGGATCACCACGCAATTCATACGGTCCATTTTTCTCCACCAAACGGATTCCTTCATCTTTTACATTGCCAGATACAATTCCGGAAAATGCCCGCCTTAGGTTAGCCGCCAGTTGGTAGGGCTTTTGATTTTTATGCAATTCAAGATTCAGCATATTTTCATGGCTCGGCATAAATGGCTGCTGAAACTCTTGTGCCACCTTCAACTTCCAATTGAAATAATAGGCATCACCTGTCTCCTTACGATGAGACTTAACCTCTCGAATACCTTCCGCCATTTGCCTGGCGACCTCCTCAGGATTATCAATAATGATTTGATACCTTGACCTCGCCTCCTCCCCTAAAGTGGAAGCAATAAACTCATCAATACGTACAAAATAATCTGCAGCGCTAGCCGGCCCAGTAAAAATAACGGGAAAAGGTTGATCCTTGTTATCCTCATGCAAGAGTATACCCAATAGGTAGATTATCTCCTCGGCGGTGCCAGCTCCGCCCGGAAAAACAATAATCCCATGGCCTGTGCGCACAAAAGCCTCTAGCCTTTTTTCTATATCCGGCATGATGACAAGCTGGTTGACAATTGCATTCGGCGCTTCTGCGGCAATGATTCCCGGCTCAGAAACCCCAAGGTATTGGCCGTGCCTGTCACGCTGCTTGGCATGACCGATTGTAGCCCCTTTCATTGGGCCTTTCATCGCTCCAGGGCCACATCCGGTACAAATATCTAGATATCGCAGCGCCAGCTCGTAACCTACTTGTTTGGTGTAATCGTATTCCTCTGACGAAATGGAATGCCCTCCCCAACACACCACCAACCTAGGTGCGCGTACCCGATCGAAAGTGCCGGCATTGCGTAAAATATGAAAGACAGCATCAGTAATCCCCTGAGAAGAGGTTAAGTCATGTAGTTGACTACCTGTGATTTCACTGTTCACATAAATAATGTCACGAAGTACTGCGAATAAATGTTCTGCAATACCACCAATAATTTTACCGTCCACAAACGCGCTGACCGGGGCACTTTTGAGTTGCAACTTGACACTGCGCTCGGTTGGAACAACCGAGATATCAAAGTTGGAATAGGTTTCTAAAAGCTCTTTTCCATCGTCCATATAACCGCCGCTATTCAGCACCGCCAGCGAACAGTTGCGAAAGGTTTGGTATTGAGAGCCGCGGCTTTCATGGCTGAGTTTATTAATTTCATACTTGGACAGGATATCAAACTGCCCTGTTGGTGCGATTTGTGCGTCAATTAGATCCGTAGACATATAATCCTCTTATAAGACTGAGAGCCCCCCCAGCTCATAAAATACTTTCCAGGGACTATTAAAGTGTAATCTAAGTTTCTGATTTGACTAGCTTTTTAATTTACTTTTGGAGAGCCCATTCAATAGCGGAAAATAATTGATGTAAAATTGATCAATTCGGGAGGGATCAAGAGGCTGAATAGAACACCAAAATGCTCCCACTCGAACTCAAGACGTGAAGAGCATTTAATTAGCTTAAATTGCGACTTTTAACCTTAAAAACTCAAGCGGCGTCTGTTAAAAACGGCGGAAGAAAATACATTACCCGAGGAACATTATAAGACACAGAAATTTATTGAGAATATCGAGAATGTTCTTACAGCCTGCCTGTAATAAAAGTCATTTTTACGTCTATCCGAATGTATAGAGGTAGTCTAGATACACGGGCTCGATAGTTCTGACTTGATCTGACAACGGCCGCTTCCAAGCCTTACCCTGCCCGGTCAAGTCAAGTCAAGTCAAGTCAAGTCAAGTCAAGTCAAGTCAAGTCAAAACCAGTACAAATCCAAGAGTGAACTGTCTTCAATAGGTCATCAAAAACCTATTCAACTTTAGATAAAAGTTGATCCAGCTCTTCAAGTACAATCCACGGATCAGTTCCATCGTACAGATGCGAGGAGTATTTCATAATGACATGCTTAGCGTTCTCACTAATCTTGGAGAGTTCAATTTGCGATTGATCCCAAGTTCTGTTGTAAGCATCCACATCTGCGTAACTCATTTTAGTCTGACGGATTGCAGTATGTGGCAGCCCTCTACTCATCACCGTAATTGGAATTTCCTTCTTTAATTCATAACGCTCTGGCTTTGATGCGGACTCTTTGAAATCCTCAAAGGAGTGCTTTTCCTTTTCCCACGCCATAATCCATTGCATTGTTGCCCAACCCTCCTTGGATAGTGAAGACCTCAAGTTACCGTACCAAGACTCATGTGCTGCATCCACAAATAGAAGGGCAGAGACGCTATTGGGGTTTTCACTCGCGAATGCCCTTGCCACTAAACCACCAAATGAGTGGGCCACAAGAACTACGGAGTCCCATTCTTTAAACTCCACGAACGCCTTGAGTTCAGCAGAAAGATCATCCATCGATCTAACTCCTCGAACTGCATGCTCACTTTTTCCAGCTCCAGGTCGATCGTAGATACAGAGTATAAAATCATCAGAAGAGAATTTATGAAAGGTATTCTTATAGGTGCTGTGCGCATCTAACCCCATACCTGAAACCATCAATATCACTTTTTTACCCTCACCCTCCTCTTTGCAGAGATAGGAGATTGTATTGCCTCCAATGTTAACAAGTTTATATTTATGCTCATCTTGCGCCCAAACTGAGCAACAAAGAATGCCTAATAAAAATGCGGTGTAAATTTTCATAATCATCCTTGGAACCTGCATTCAACTCTGAAGTGCATCAGTTAATCACCTGGAAAAGAACGGTCAGCTGAAGGTAATATCTGCTGCTGCTTCTCCGCCAAGAGATTAAGTGATGACAGAAGGCTACCGACAGCTGACCGAAGAGCAACGATGCCAGATTTGGGCA
>NZ_CANMKV010000045.1 GCF_947498635.1 uncultured Microbulbifer sp.
GGAAGGTGTTAAATTACTTGAGCCCACTGGAATTTTTGGTGGGTAAACGTGTGTCACTTATGTTGGCAATCTAGGGACTATCCCAAACAAAGCCATAGCGTTATTGAAAAAATATGCATAACAAATAAGAGTGAAACAATAACCACCCTACAGATCTAAGTGCTTTCCTTAGGTACTATTTGCTCCCCACTATCTGCATGCGCAAGGGTAAATTAATGAAGTTAGTCACCCCGTCAGCTCAATATGAACACAGTTATAGGCGATACATAGAAGATCTAGGCAATGAAGAGCGCTATCCTTTCCCACTGGATTTTGACCATACTGACTTTGCCGCTCTAATCAGTAGGCTTGAAGGCTTCGCTTCGGGTAACCATTTACCGGATGGCTATGTCCCAAGCACCACACTTTGGCTTGTTGAAGGAAGTGAGTTAGTCGGTGTCACCAATATCCGCCATTATCTGAACGATGCCATCGCCCATTGCGGTGGACATATTGGCTTAGGCATCAGGCCCAGCTTCCGAGGCAAAGAGCTTGGAAAATTGTTAATGGAATTATCCATTAATCGGCTTCGTATAATGGGGGCCGAGTCAATTCACATTCACTGCCATAAAGACAACTCGGCTTCTGCCAACACCATAAAAGCATGCGGTGGCACACTGCAATCAGAAGTTGAGGTCGATGGGTATACTGTGCAGAGGTATTTGGTCATCACAACTGACCCAAAACACTGCCCCGATCAACAACCCTAAAACATATCAGCAGGATTTCCCCATCAGTTACCTCCAATACTCGGGAAAAACAAAAATATGAGTAAAAATTCCATTAGAATTTGGATTTCTGCTGCCCTTTTCTTGTCAGCAACATCCACTAGTGCGGAAATTCACAAGTGGGTCGATCATAATGGCCAAACTCGATACTCCGATAAAAAGACCGATGGTATAGAGCTTGCTACACACACCCAAAAAATCAAGCGCAATCAAGAACGCAGTAAAGATGAAATTCAGAGGGTATTCGATAAGCACAAAGGTACGCTTTATCGGTTGTATCTAAGTGCTCTCAAAAATAACCCCACACTTGCAGGTAAAGCTGATTTTATTCTTACCATTGAGCCCGGCGGCAAAGTCTCCAGCATTACTGTGGCTCACACCACTCTAAACTCCAAAGTCTTTATCAATCAAGTTACAGCCAATATTCAGCAAATAGATTTTGGGCCCAGTGACGCTCGCAAAACCACCACCCACTACCCGCTATACTTTTTACCAGCTAAGAATGCTCACCAGATGCAAAATCCCCACCCTGAGTAGGTAATCAATCATCCCCTAGCCTCTATGGAGAGATGATTGATTGCCAGCGATTCTGAACGTTAGAACGAGCGGCACGAAGAACTTATCCGGGGATTGTCTTCAAAAACGATTTTCAAACAAAACCTCATCCATCGATAGCTGGCCACCGCGCCCATTCGCGGTTTTGCTGGCCTTACCAATGACAATCATCATTCCAATTAGATAGCCATCAGGCAGGTTGATTAGCTCCGCAACGTTCTGTGGATCGAACCCAACCATCGCACCTGTATCATAGCCCTGCGCTTTTGCCGCAAGCATCATGGTCTGCGCCGCCAATCCACAGCTTCGCATAGCCTCATCCCGTTGTAGCTGGGGCTTGCCAGCGTAAAAGTTCGTCAACATAGGGACCAGTACCTCCCGAGCCTCTTTGGGCGCATCAGCCCAGTAGCGCTCAGGACGATCTCGCCAGGCATTAATATCGGCGCAAAGTATGATCAATTCAGAAGCATCTTCCACCTGTTGCTGGCCCCAAGCGGCGCCCTTAAGCTCACTGCGAAGAGTGGGATCAGTGACACGCAGGAAGCGCCAGTGCTGAATGTTGTAGGAAGTGGGAGACAACATGGTCGCTTGGATAAGGTGGTAAAACTCACTGGCTGACATCTGGGCTGTCGTATCGTAGTGCTTTACTGAGCGGCGTGTTTCAACAGCTGTGAACAAGTCCATAATCTTCTCTCTGAGTGTCAGTATTCGTGGGAATGTCGATGAGAGAAAGCTTAATGGGTTTCCTTATGATTGATAATGATCACTTATGTTGAATTACTGTTGAGAAAAGGTTTACAGTTTAGTTATCCCAATAAGGTATATCGTCACCAAAGTACTCTATTGCGAAATCTATAAAAGCCCGCACCTTAGCGGGCATGTACTGTCGCTCGGGAAAGACGGCGTAAATGGTTTTAGCCGGCATTTGGTATTCTTCGAACAGCGGGACCAACGCCCCCGCTTTAATATCAGGCCCAGCCACAAAAGTAGGTAAACGGCCAATTCCAACCCCCTGAATGATGGCCTCCCTTAACGCTTCACTATTGTTTACCTGATAGTTACCTTTGATCTCTATGGTTTGAAGGTGGTTCTCTTTGATAAAAGTCCACTCTTTTACATCTCTGGAATAGGTAAATACCAGGCAATTGTGCTCAGCCAGTTGCTCCAGTTCGGTTGGCGTACCGAAGCCCTTCAGATACTCCGGTGATGCACAGAGCACACTTTGCAAAGGGGCCAGTTTCCGCGCAACCAAACTGGTGTCAGGCAGGTCACCTGCTCGAATGGCGATATCAAAGCCCTCACCGACCAGATCCACCACTTTATCGTCCATAACCATATCAATGCTGATCTTTGGGTAGCGTTTCAGGAATACGGGGATGAGGGGCGCTAAATGCAATCTGCCAAAAGACATAGGGCTGTTAATGCGCAGGCGGCCTTGAGGCTCCCCCTGCAGTTGTGTTACTGCGTCCTGGGCATCTTTAGCCGCTTGATGCGCGATGCGCGCGTGCTGATAAAAATGCTCTCCGGCCTCCGTCAAACTCAGTTTTCGCGTGGTACGGTGTAGCAGTTTCACTCCAAGCTGGGCTTCAAGCTGGCTAATCCGTTTGCTCACTGCCGATTTTGAAATCCCCAGCAACTTAGCCGCAGGTGAAAATCCGCCGGTATCGGCCACGGTAACAAATACCGGTATGGCTCCAAAGTTTTCCATGGCCAACTGTTTCCCCTTACTCAACAGAATGTATCTTTAATCGTGGATTATCATTCTATCAGAAACAGCTTACGCTTATCTCACTGTATAGAGAGAGGGGGCCGTCGTGAGAGAACCAACCATAAACATCAACCCAGCAACTATTAGAAGATCAGGCCCCTCTCAATGGTGGGTTCACGGCTTGATGATGATCACCACCTTTTTCGTGGCCAGCTCGTTCCCCGTAGGGAAGTTAATCGCAGACTCACTTCCAGCAGATGTGATGATGCTGATTCGATTCCTAATGGCGGCCGGGCTTTTTGCACCTTTTATTTTTTTTAGACACGGGCTGCAGCTTCCCAAATTAAAGAAATTGGTACGTTATGCTTTGCTAAGCATCCCTTTAGTCACCTTTTTTTGGTGTATGTTTGAAGCGCTAAAACAGACTTCAGCGATTAATACCGGAGCGCTCTTTACAACGGTCCCCGCGATGACCGCCATATTCGCCCTAATAGTAAATGGCGAGCGTAGTAGTACTCGGAAAGTTATTGGGTTACTTCTTGGAGCCCTGGGTGCAGCTTGGATCGTCTTTAAGGGAGATATAACTGCTGCAATGGCACTGGATTTAAACCAGGGGGACAGGATTTTCTTGTTTGGGGCGATTTCACTTAGCCTTTATAACCCGTTAGTTAAACGGATTCATTCGGGCGAACCCACGGAAGTTATGACCTTCTGGGTGATTTTGTTCGGTGCACTCTGGCTATTGTTACTAGCCCTACCCGACCTAAGTGAAATACATTGGCAAAATGTATCTTTTGAGATCTATGGGGGCTTACTCTACCTGGCGCTATTTACCACATTGATGAGTTTCTTCCTATTGCACTTCGGCACACTAAAAATTGGCCCGACTAAGGTGGCCGCTTATGGATTCTTGAACCCAGTTTTTGTTCTGATACTAGCCCTGCTCTTGGGAATGTCAGAATTCAACGCTGCCCTATTTCCTGGCATTATTCTGGTTTTTTCCGCCATGCTATTTATTCAGACCGAAAAGACCGTTCAAAATTAACACCCCAGCAACCCTTATTCAAACAGGAGCTGCAAATTCCAGCAGCTCTTTTTTCCCCTTGACTTACACACACAACGAAGAACGACAGTGTTAATTAACAGGCTTTTCAATCTCATAAATAGCATCAGAGATATCTTCCAATTTCAAAGACACAATGGCTTGTGCATCATGCAATCCTTGATTATAGAAGCCTGCCCCCATTTCCTTGGCAAGGAAATCAATAAAGAACTCCACCTCAAAGCCACCAATTTCCAGGTCAAACTCTTCAGAGAGGTAACCCCTTACCTTCTCTACAAGTGCAGACTTACGCTCTTTACTAATTTCTATTCCTGACATAAGAATAATCTCATTAATCGTTAAACTTTTACCCAGCAGTGTTATTCATCAGACAAACCCACTGGCATCTATTAGCGATCTGAGATTACGACAACCGCTATAGGTAGCACAAGACAGAACGAAAAAGTCCGAGCAACCTAGGGCTGCTCGGACATGAGGAAACCTTATTGGGTGTATTCCTTAAAAACTGTAGTTAAAGCGAAAACCATAGTTTACCGGTGTGGGAAATGGACCGGATACCAGGCCATCACTGCCATCGGCATAATAAGGAACCACTTAATCAGTGGTATTATTACTAAAGGCTTCAACATTCCACTGGTCATCGGCGCTCACATACTGGATGGAAGTATTAACCATCCAGAATGCATCTCGGCTATCGTCAAAAGTTGAAGTTTTATCAGCAGGGAAATCATGTTTATCCACATTCCAGTAGGTCAGGTAAGACTGATCCTCCCAGTGAACTCCAATAAATGGAATAACCCGGCTGCCATCCGCCATTTCAAATGTGTGATCATAGTTGATGGTAAAGCTGTACCGAGGTGAAACGGGTAACTCATTACTCTTCAGGTTACGGCACAGATCATCATTACTGTCGTCATGAGCCGCAGCCCAGTCCTCCAGTTCAAACAGGGCCTGATTATTGAAATTCCAGCGATTTACAAAATCTGAGGTGATCTCTTTTCGCAACCAAGTTGCGAAACCACTGACATGCCCATTTGGATAAGGAGCCCAATCAAATCCCAGCTCTAAGCCTTTGATTTCTACACGCGCTGTATTCTTAGTTCGATAAACTACCGCAGGCTCTGCAACAATATCCCCGGTAAGCACGCCTTCATCATCAACCTCGTGGGGGCGGTATTTTATTGGGGCGGGTCAACTCGATCGGTTACAGATGTATTTACACGGAACCAACCAGCAATAGAATAGCGATCCCGATTTGCAGGCAGTACTTCGTGGGGAAACTCCTCACTCAAGAAAGTCACCACCGTTCCCATTAACGGTGTTACTTTGGTCCCGATCCTATCTTGATCATTTTTGTAGAGCACCAGCTCACCAGCATCCAGAGGATTCCAGCTGGGATTGAGGTAAACAATCAGAGAAAGCACCCGGGTGGCCTCTCCGCGAAATGCATCGTAGTGCCTTTTGTAGTAGTCCCCTGGCCTATAGTGGGAGAAATGGCTTTCAAAAGAAAAGAGCCCAAGGAAAAGGCGTCGGTTAAGATAAACCTGCAGCTGACTCGCCCAGTTGATCCACTCCCTACCTGTGGCGAGCTCTCCGGTGATCCAACTAATTTCATCGGTACGGACAAACTCATTCAAAAGGTAATCGTCTCCTCGACCAATCCCCGCATCAATAAATTTTTCTCCACTTATTTTCTGCTGATAGGCAAGGAGCGCACTGGAGAGGGATTCGGGAAGTGCCGCGTGGCGAATACTATAGCCTTCCTCGGTAAGATCCTGAGTAATATAGGCAAATAGAGTTTCATCGAAAGTGCTATCGCCACCCAGCGACATCAACAGTTTGGCTGCTACCAAGTTATTTTCCTACTGATAAGAGGCGCGACGATGGGTGGAAACTTAGCCAAGAGCACTCGCTTAATAATCAATCTGTATTCTTAATGAGAAACAGAGTAAGGCCCGAGTACGATTGCGGCCGGTTGTTGGCCAGAGGCAGAATGGGAACTCCGGATGCAGCCTACGGTAGCCGAAAGCTGCCTGGGAGTCTACGAAAGTAAAAAGGGAGCGAAACCTGCTTAAGTTAAACCCTTGTGAAAGTAGGGTCCTCTGGAGACGCATCCCTGCCCCTCCAAAGCAGTAGTCAAACCGATATTAGAAACAATCACCGGGCACGCGCACCCAACCTTCCATCAGAATTCGCGCACTGCGGCTCATAATGGCTTTGGTCGCGGTCCACCGCCCATCCACTTTTTCCGCATGAGCACCCACACGCAGAGTACCCGAGGGGTGACCAAAGCAGACTGAATTACGTTCACCACCACCAGCGGCAATATTGACCAGAGTTCCGGGAATAGAGGCCGCGGTGCCGATCGCCACGGCGGCCGTGCCCATCATGGCATGGTGCAATTTACCCATCGATAAAGCCCGTACGAGCAGATCGATATCCGACGCAGCGACCCTTTTACCGCTGGAGGCAATATACTCCTGCGGTTTGGCCACAAAGGCGATTTTGGGCGTGTGCTGACGAGCTGCTGCTTCCTCTACAGAGGAGATCAATCCCATTTTTACCGCACCATAGGCCCGAATGGTTTCAAACATGGCCAACGCTTTGCCATCGCTATTAATCGCCTCCTGCAGCTCGGTGCCGGTATAACCCATTTCTTCCGCATTGAGGAAAATCGTGGGAATACCGGCATTGATCATAGTGGCCTTAAGTACACCAACACCGGGCACTTCCAGATCATCCACTAGGTTGCCGGTAGGTAACATGGCGCCCTCGCCATCGGCGGGGTCCATAAATTCAATCTCTACTTCAGCCGCCGGAAAAGTGACGCCGTCCAGCTCAAAATCGCCGGTTTCCTGCACTTCACCGTTAATGATCGGCACATGGGCAACAATGGTCTGGCCAATATTGGCCTGCCAGATTCGCACAGTGCAGACGCCATTTTGCGGAATTCTAGAGGGCTCCACAAAGCCACTGTTAATGGCAAAGGCGCCCACAGCGGCGGTAAGATTGCCGCAGTTACCACTCCAATCAACAAAGGGTTTGTCGATGGAAACCTGGCCAAACAAGTAATTCACATCGTGATCGAGCTTATCGCAGGCAGACAGGATCACCGTTTTACTAGTGCTCGAAGTGGCGCCGCCCATCCCATCGGTTTGCTTACCGTAGGGGTCGGGACTGCCAATCACGCGTAACAGTAAATTGTCACGGGCCTCTCCCGGCACCTGCGCAACTTCGGGCAGGTCTTGCAGACGGAAGAAAACCCCTTTGCTGGTGCCCCCGCGCATGTAGGTCGCAGGGATTTTGACTTGAGGAGCAAATTTCAACATTTAAGCCGTCGCCTCTGCTTCGAGGAAGTCTTTGGCAAAGCGCTGCAAAACACCGCCCGCTTCATAAATGGATGCCTCTTCTGCGGTATCCAGGCGGCAAGTGACCGGTGCCTCAATAGTTTCACCATTAGTGCGGTGAATCAGTAAGGTCAGGGTGGCATGCGGCGTACGCTCACCCAGTACGTCGAAGGTCTCAGTCCCGTCAATGCCCAGGGTTTCGCGGGTAGTGCCCGGCTTAAATTCCAGCGGCAGTACACCCATACCGATCAGATTGGTGCGGTGGATACGCTCAAAGCCCTCGGCAACAATCACTTCCACCCCAGCCAGGCGTACACCTTTAGCGGCCCAGTCACGGGAGGAACCCTGACCATAATCCGCACCGGCAACGATTATCAGCGGCTGCTTGCGATCCATATAGGTTTCGATCGCTTCCCACATACGCGTAACCTGCCCTTCCGGCTCGATACGAGCCAGGGAGCCTTGGCGAATCTCGCCACTGTCATCGCGCACCATTTCGTTGAGCAGTTTCGGGTTGGCAAACGTTGCACGCTGCGCGGTGAGGTGATCACCACGGTGAGTGGCGTAGGAGTTAAAGTCCTCCTCCGGCAGGCCCATTTTCGCCAGGTATTCGCCGGCGGCACTGCTGGCCAAAATTGCATTGGAGGGAGACAGGTGATCGGTGGTGATATTGTCTCCCAGCACCGCCAGCGGGCGCATCCCTTTCAAAGCGCGCTCTCCGGCCAGTGCGCCCTCCCAGTATGGCGGGCGGCGAATATAGGTGCTCATTGAGCGCCAATCATAAAGGGCCTGCCCCCGCTCTTCCGCTGCATCCCGCTCTTCAAACATAGGGATATACACATCGCGGAATTGCTGTGGTTTTACGCTCTGACGCACGATCGCATCGATCTCTTCGTCGCTGGGCCAGATATCTTTTAAGGTGATTGGCTTGCCATCGGCATCGTACCCCAACGCATCCTTTTCAATATCGAATCGGATGGTACCGGCAATCGCGTAGGCCACCACTAAAGGCGGTGAAGCCAGAAACGCCTGCTTGGCGTAGGGGTGAATACGACCATCGAAGTTGCGGTTACCAGAGAGTACCGCGGTTGAATACAAATCGCGCTCGATCACTTCCTGCTGGATTTTGGGATCGAGGGCACCGCTCATACCGTTACAGGTAGTGCAGGCAAAGGCCACAACGCCGAAGCCCATCTGCTCCAGATCTGTCAACAGCTCCGCTTCTTGCAGATACATTTTTACCGTCTTGGAACCCGGTGCCAGGGAGGATTTCACCCAGGGCTTGCGGGTTAGGCCGAGTTTGTTCGCATTGCGGGCAATCAGACCTGCGGCAATCATATTGCGCGGGTTGCTGGTGTTGGTGCAGCTGGTAATGGCTGCAATGATTACAGCACCATCCGGCATCTCGCCGGCTTTCTCTTCCCAGGCCTTGGCGATACCGCGGTTGGCCAGTTCAGAGGCCGGCAACAGAGCATGAGGATTGGACGGACCCGCCAGGTTACGGCCAACGCTGGTGAGGTCAAATTTCAGCACACGCTCGTATTCGGCATCTTTCAAGGTGTCGGACCAGAGGCCAGTTTCCTTGGCGAACTGCTCCACCAGCGCTACCTGCTCGTCATCGCGACCAGTAAGCTTCAGGTAATCAATGGTCTGTCCATCAATAGAGAACATGGCCGCCGTAGCGCCATATTCCGGCGTCATATTGGAAATAGTAGCGCGGTCGCCCAGAGTCAGGTTCGCAGCACCCTCACCATAGAATTCCAGATAGGCACCCACTACGCGCTCACGGCGCAGGAATTCTGTCAGAGCCAATACCAGGTCGGTACCGGTAATGCCGGGCTGCAATTTTCCGGTCAGCTCTACACCGACGATATCTGGTAAGCGCATATAAGAGGCGCGACCAAGCATAACGCTTTCGGCTTCGAGGCCACCCACACCGACGGAAATCACACCCAGAGCGTCAACCATTGGCGTGTGGCTATCGGTACCGACACAGGTATCCGGGAAGGCTACGCCTTCGCGTACCTGCACCACTGGAGACATTTTCTCCAAATTGATCTGATGCATGATGCCGTTGCCGGGCGGGATTACATCGACATTTTCAAACGCGGTTTTGGTCCAATTGATAAAGTGAAAGCGGTCTTCGTTACGGCGCTCTTCCACCGCGCGGTTTTTCTCGAAAGCATCCTTTTCAAAACCGGGGTGCTCCACCGCAAGAGAGTGGTCGACAATCAATTGGGTGGGAACGACTGGATTTACCTTGGCAGGATCTCCGCCTTTCTCGGCAATGGCATCGCGCAGGCCGGCCAGATCTACCAGCGCGGTTTGGCCGAGGATATCGTGGCAAACCACCCGCGCAGGGAACCATGGAAAATCCAGCTCGCGCTTGCGCTCAATAATTTGCTTGAGGGAGTCAATCAGTTTTTCCGGCTCACAGCGGCGCACCAGGTTTTCCGCCAGAATACGTGAGGTATACGGCAGTTTGGCATAGGCACCGGGCTGGATTGCGTCTACGGCGGCGCGGGTATCGAAATAATCGAGATCTGTACCCGGCAGTGATTTGCGGTAATCAGTATTCATAGCTTGGTAACGTGGATTGGTAAATCAGTCGAATAGGTTATTTAAATCTGGGCTCTTCAGAGAAGACCCCACTGCCGCCGGGTTTCGGCAGCGGTGGGAACGGCGCACCAGGTACGCCTCACGTCCACTTGGGCGTGTATTAACCGCGTTCGGCAATTGGAGGCACAGTGCGGGGCTCAACACCGACATACTCGGCACTCGGGCGAATAATACGGTTGTCTGCTCGCTGCTCGAACACATGTGCTGCCCAGCCGGTAAGGCGGGACATTACAAAGATCGGGGTGAACAGTTTGGTGGGAATACCCATAAAGTGATAAGCGGAAGCGTGGAAGAAGTCTGCATTACAGAACAACTTCTTCTCGCGCCACATCACTTCTTCACAGCGCACAGATACTGGATACAACACGGTATCGCCCACATCTTCAGACAGCTTTTCAGACCAGCCTTTGATGATCTCGTTGCGCGGATCAGACTCGCGGTAGATCGCGTGGCCGAAACCCATAATCTTCTCTTTGCGCTCGAGCATTCCCAACAGCCCTTTTTCCGCTTCATCCGGATTGGCGAAGCGTTCGATCATTTCCATTGCCGCTTCGTTGGCACCGCCATGTAGAGGGCCGCGCAGGGTACCGATCGCACCGGTAATGCAGCTGAACAGGTCGGAGAGGGTTGAGGCACAAACACGGGCGGTAAACGTGGACGCATTAAACTCGTGTTCTGCGTAGAGGATCAGGGAAACATTCATCACCTGTTCGTGTAACGCATTGGGCTTCTCACCGCGCAGCATATGCAGGAAGTGACCGCCGATGCTGTCATCATCCGTATCGGTTTCAATACGCTCGTTGTCGTGGGTAAAGCGGTACCAGTAGCAGATGATGGAGGGGAAAGCGGCCAGCAGACGATTGGCTTTTTCCAGCTGCTGTGCGAAGGACTCCTCTCCTTCCAGATTGCCCAACATGGAGCAGCCTGTGCGCATTACATCCATCGGGTGCGCATCGGCGGGTATCCGCTCGAGAACTTCCTTCAACGCTTGCGGCAGACCGCGCATGCTTTTCAGCAGCGCTTTATATTCAGCCAGCTGAGCACTGGTGGGCAACTCTCCGTAAAAAATCAGGTAGGCAACTTCCTCAAACTCACAGTGTTGCGCCAGGTCTTTGATATCGTAGCCGCGATAAGTGAGGCCGGAGCCGGTTTTACCTACGGTAGAGAGTGCAGTTTTTCCCGCTACCTGGCCGCGTAGACCGGCACCGCTTAATGATTTTTCTGCCATCTTCCTTATTCCCCTTTTGTAGACACTATTTCTGTATTCGCCCGAAAACCGCCTTTTAAGCTGCCCGAACCCTGGGCCCGAGCCAGCATTACACACGGCTGGTACGGTGGTTTACTTCTTAAACAGATCGTCGAGCTTCTGCTCAAACACGTGATAATTGAGGTAATCGTACAGCTCCTCACGGGTCTGCATGGTGTCCACAACCGCTTTCTGATCACCATTTTGCAGAATACTGGAGTACACATTTTCCGCCGCTCGGTTCATGGCCCGAAACGCCGACAGCGGATACAGTACGATATCTGCGCCCGCTTCGCCCAACTCTTTGGCGTTATACAGCTCAGTTTGTCCAAACTCGGTGATATTCGCCAAAATCGGTACATTCAAGGCATCCTTGAATGCACGATAGTGCTCCAGCTCGGTCACTGCTTCGGCAAAAATACCGTCAGCTCCAGCCTCGATACAGGCCTGGGCGCGCTCGATCGCCGCCTCGAGCCCTTCCTGGGCAAAAGCATCGGTCCGAGCCATGATAAAGAAGTTGTCATCGGTGCGCGCATCGACTGCAGCCTTAATTCGGTCCACCATTTCCTGCTTGGAAACGATTTCTTTATTCGGACGGTGCCCGCAGCGCTTTTGCGCCACCTGGTCTTCGATATGTACCGCACCGGCGCCGGCACGGATCATTTCCTTGATGGTGCGCGCAATATTGAAGGCACCGCCCCAGCCGGTATCAATATCCACCAGCAGCGGCAGTTCGCTGGCAGCGCTAATGCGGCGCACATCCTCGAGCACATTATCGAGACTGGTCATGCCCAGGTCCGGCAGGCCGTAGGACGCATTGGCAACCCCAGCGCCAGAGAGGTAAATTGCCTTGTGGCCGATACGCTCTGCCATGATGGCGGAGTAGGCGTTGATCGTGCCTACGACCTGCAGGGGTGAATTTTCAGCGAGTGCGCGGCGAAAACGCGCGCCGGCGGATGGCTGTTGGCTCATACTCTACCTCAGTTTATTTTCAATATTTTGCCTAGAAGCACGGATATGACGGCGCATCAACAGCTCGGCCAGCTCCCCATCCCCCGCTTCGATGGCTTCGATAATGTGGCTGTGTTCACGGAACGCGCGCTGAGCCCTGGGACTGGCCATACCCAGCTGGTAGCGATACATACGAACACGGTAGTAAAGACGGTTGCACAGGGTGTCGATCAACAGATCATTCTTGGAAGCCTGCACAATACGAAAATGAAAGTCGAAATCCCCTTCCGGCTGGAAGTAAGCCTTACCGGCCTGTAATTCTTCCTGTTGTTCATGGCGGGAGAGCATCTGGCGCAAATCCAGTAGGTCCTCTTCGCTGCGCTGCTCGGCGGCGAGCCGACAAGCCATCCCCTCCAGAGCCTCACGCAATTCGTAGAGTTCCAGCAGGCCGCGTTCACTCAGTTTGACCACCCGAGCACCGACATTGACCCGGCGTTCCAGCAGCCCAAGTGACTCCAGGCGCATCAAGGCTTCCCGTAAACTACCGCGACTCGCATTGAATCGGCGAGCCAGCTCAGGCTCACTAATTTTACTGCCAGAAGGGATTTTCCCCTCCACAATTTCAGCGCGCAAGGTCAAAAACAAGCGTTCAGCCAGGCTCTGATGTGGCTCCTGCAGAGGGCTATTCACTTCGGCTACCCCCATCAATTTCTAATATTGTCGACAATTTTTAAGTTGCGCAGACCTTAAATCACTGAGACCTGGGCGTCAACTCGATATGATACGCACAATTGTTGACAATGTGTGGCGCTAAATGACTTTTATCACGGTAGTAGTCTTGCCACCGTTAAGTGGGCATAATAGCGCCCGCGCCAGATACGGCATGCCCCAACCACCGCGGGCGCTCTATGCTTATCTGGGGTAGGGAAAAAATCCCGACGATAGAATTTCCAAACCCCGGTACAGCGCTCATTGACAAGGCTGCCAGCACCCAGGTTTCAGACAGAGTTATGCCGAAGAGTATTATCAGGCGATGGCTGCCAAGCCCCGAAGAAATCCGAGCCAAGAATGGGCTCAAGTTTCTGGGGACTCTTCTCCACGATCCCAACCTATTTCACCTGAACCGACATTCGGTTTCAGTCGCCTTTGCCGTTGGTGTCTTTACCAGTTTCCTGCCCCTGCCCGGCCAAATGGTCATCGCCGCATTGCTCGCACTCTGGTTGCGCTGCAATCTACCGCTTTCCATCATCCTGGTATGGATCAGCAACCCGGTCACCATGCCCGCAATCTTTTACAGTACCTACAAGCTCGGCGCCTGGATTCTGGGCGCGCCGCCAGTGGATTTCAATATTGAGCTTTCCTGGGAGTGGTTAACGGGTGAGGTGGGCAAAATCTGGATGCCGCTATTTATCGGCTCCCTGCTCGCCGGCATCTTCTTCGCTACATTGGCCTACTTTTCTATGCGCGCGCTTTGGCGCTGGCATGTCGTAAAGCGGTGGAAATTGAGACTGGAGCGGCGCTCCGCGGTCAGCTGACTTTTGCAGGCACTCTCGACTGGAAACCCATTAAGCTCACCTGAGCCCTCCCGACTTGGCAGTAGCGCACACCGCTAACAACCACAGCCAGGCCCTATCACTGCAATCTTCCCCGGCGAACATCGCTACCGCCCCAAAAAACTGTCAACTTACTTTGGGGCGTGGTTACGGCGCGACTTATTCGTTGCGCAGGGCTGCGGCGGGCTGTACGCGGCTGGCCTGCAGAGCGGGGTACAAGGTGGCCAAAAGGCTGAGTAGGAAACCAGCGCCTACCACCAGGGCAACATCAGGCCAGGACAACTCCGATGGCAAATAGTCCACCGGGTAGACGTCCGACTTCAGGAATTGGATACCAAATACAGACTCCAGGCCAGCCACCAAATCGGTGACTGTGAGGGCTCCCAGCACCCCCAGGGCGCCCCCGACAAGAGCCCCCACCAAGCCAACCAAAGCGCCCTGACTGACAAAAGTGAGTAGAATCTGCCGAGTACTCGCCCCCATGGTGCGCAAAATGGCGATATCCGTGTGCTTGTCGATCACTACCATCACCAGGGTAGACACAACATTGAAAGCCGCAATGGCAATGATCAGTAGTACCAGCAAACTCACCAGGTTGCGGGACATCTGAATCGCCTGGTAGAGATTACCGTGGGTACGGCTCCAGTCGGTCCCGTAATAACCATCGCGCGGCAACTCCTTCAGCAGGCGCCGCATAATCCAGTTGGCCTCAAGCATCTCTGTCATACGCAGCTGAATGCCCGCGCCGCCCCTATTTCCGGCCAATTCCTGAGCCTGCCCCCATGAGACCAGTGCCAGTGACTGATCTAGAGCCGTACCGGAGTGGAATATTTCGGATACCTGGAAACCCGCCACACGGGCTGCGCGGCGACTGCCGGAGGCGGCATCGTTATTCGGCACAATCAGGGAGAGGTAATCCCCCTGCTCCACCCCCAACTTTTCGGCAATGCCGCGCCCCAGAACCACGCCGGGTTCGGACTCGTTAAGCATCGCCGGAAAAGCACCGGGGCTGAGAAAATCATTGATATTCGAGACATTGACGATCGTCTCGGGGTTTACACCCTGGACTAACAGCGGCGTGACCTCAGCGCCACGGCGGGCCAATGCATTCACCTGCCAGACCTCGGCCGCGGACTGCACCTGGGCATCCGCTGCCAACTGATCCCGCAAGGCAGGCCAATCCACTTCTGCACTGGCGTTGTAGATCGTGGCATGGGGCATGATGCCCAAAATACGCTCACGCAGCTCGCGGTCGAAGCCATTCATCACCGACATCACCACGATCATCAGGGCGACACCGAGTATCAACCCAATCATGGAGAGGCCAGAAATAAAGGAAACCAAGCCTACAGAATCATCGTTGCGGCGCTGGGCGCCGGCGTAGCGCAGGCCAATAAAGGCGGGAAGTGGCTTAAACATGATTACCCTGATGCCAATCGCTGAGTAGCTCACCGTCCACCAGGTGCAGGCAGCGATCCAAGGCTGCGGCCAGGTCCGGGTCATGGGTCACAATCACAAAGCTGATACTCATCTCGCGATTGAGGCGATCCATCAACTTGTGAATTTCCCCCGCCGTGGCCCTGTCCAGATTACCAGTGGGTTCATCCATCAAGACACAAGCGGGCCTTGTCACCAGAGCCCGCGCAATGGCTACCCGCTGTCGCTCACCACCGGAGAGCTGCGAAGGCTTGTGATCGATTCGCTCGCCGAGACCCACGGCCTCAAGCATAGATTTGGCCTCGGATCGCGCACTCGCCACACTGTGCTTGCCAATTAACAGAGGCATAGCCACATTTTCCAGGGCGCTAAACTCATTGAGCAGATGGTGGAACTGGTAGACAAAACCCAGACTACTATTGCGCAGCCAACCACGCTGATTGGCATTTAGGTCCGCAAGATTCTGTCCCGCGACCCAGACCTCGCCGGTGCTCGGGGTATCCAAGCCACCGAGCAAGTTCAGCAGCGTCGATTTTCCTGAACCGGACGCCCCCACAATGGCGAGCTTCTCGCCCCGCTCTACTTGCAGCTCCACGCCACGCAATACTTCAAGGTCCCGGCCCCCCTGGCGATAACGCTTGCGCAGTTGTCGGCAGGCCAGTACGGCCTCACTGGGAGCCTGAGCCGGTCTCGCCTGCTTAGTATCTATTTCCACTCGACTATTCATCAGTTTGTGCCGTTTTCAAATTCTTAGATATCACTTTGTAAATTCCACATAATCGATTGATTTATATGAAATTTACTCATAGCGCAAAGCTTCTGCCGGCTCTATCTGCGCCGCTCGCCAGGCAGGTAACAGGGTCGCCAGTAAACTCATACCCGCCGCCGCAGAAAGCACCACGAGCGCGTCGCCCATACGGAACTCCGAAGGCAGATAGCTGACGAAAAATACACGTGGATCAAATATCTTGGCGCCCAACAGGTTCTCTATCCAGCTCACCATCTCGGTGAGATTGAGCGCAATCAAAATTCCCAGCAACGCGCCACTAAAGGCACCTATCAAGCCGATGGCACTACCCTGTACAACAAATACCGCCATGATCTGACGCGAGGTTAGACCCAGGGTTCGCAGCACGGCGATATCGGAGCGCTTATCGGCCACCATCAGCACCAGGGCAGAGACAATGTTGAACGCCGCCACGGCCACAATGATCATCAACATCAGTGTGACCACCGTCTTCTCCATCTTCACCGCCTGGAACAGGCTGCCCTGAGAATGACTCCAGTCCTCGCCACTGAAGCCCTCACCAAGCGCGGCCGCATAGGGGGCAACCCTTCCCAAAGCATTATCCATATCGTCAAAACGCAGCTGCAGCCCTTGCACTTTTCCGGACATCCGCATCAACCGGGCCGCATCCTCTATGTTCATCAGAGCTACGCTCTGATCCACCTGGGCACCGACCGAAAAGATTCCGGCAACGGTAAAGCGCTTGGTGCGGGGAAAGATACCGGCGGGGGTTATCGCAACTTCCGGCAGGGTCAGTATGACCGATTCGCCGGGAAGCACATTGAGTTGCTGAGCGAGAATACGACCGAGCACAATGCGATAGCTGCGCGGCTGTAACTCATCCAGGTTCCCCATCACCATGTTTTCGCCCACCTTGGAGACATTGCGCAACGCCTCGGGGTCGACCCCCTGGAACTCGACGCCGTGGCTATCGCCATAAGCACTTAGTAGGGCAAATCCCTTCACGAATGGGCTCGCAGCCTCCACGTGGGGTTGCTGTTCAAGCTCCTGCGCAACCCCCTGCCACTCCTTCAGGCCGCCATCGCGCTCAACGAAGCCATGGGGAACAACACTCAAGATCCGTGTTTTTAGCTCACGATCGAAGCCGTTCATTACAGAAGTCACAACGATCAAAGCAAGAACACCTAGTGCCATGCCGACCAGGGAGAAGCCGTTGATAAAAGAAATGAACTGCTGCCGGCGGCGGGCAGCCACATATCTCAGGCCGATATAAAGGGGGACAGGTTTTAACATAGCGTCGATTTAAACGGAAAATAGTCAAGAAATCCAAGTATTTAGGCAGCTTCAACGTTTAGAGAGGGTTTTTAGCTTCGCCTGTAAGCGCTGCAACTCGGCTTCACTCCAGTCTGGAGGCTCAGTCAGCGCGACCCAGGCGAGAGTGTATCCTGCTGGCGTGTAGCGATGCCCAAAATCTTGCGGGGTATCCCCAACATAGAAGTCCGCCAACAACTGCAACATAGTGACAACAGGGAACCACCGCAGATCTGGAGAGACATCGGGCCCTCTGGGACACTCCAACCATTCAGGCCTGCGATACGCCCAGCGAAAATCAAAAAAAACAATCGGGTCACTGGCGTGCTGGAGAAAAGCTATTCGGAATCTACCCCAGGGCTCCTGCCCCAAATAGCCACCATATTGATTACCAAAGCGCACCACCTCACCCCCTTTGAACTGCGGGAGCCAGGCGGGAGTACCCGGATCGCGATTGTCGGTAATCAACCGCCACGCACTCATACTAAAAGGAGGGCCAGCCCAAAGAGCACCATCTATGGGATTATCGATAACATCAAAGAATTCAAATGAGCCTTCAGAGAGCTTGGCTCCTAAACTGAGTCCGTACAAATAAAGCCTTGGACGAGTACCAACCGGCAGGCCTTCCCAGTGATCATAAATCACTTCGAATAGCGCGCGAGCCGATTTCCTTATTGCCTGCGCATCTGTAAACAACGCTATCGGACCCGGCAAATACGAGTACTGTACCGCTACGGTAGCCACATCACCTCGGTATAGGAACTCGAGAGAATTCACTGCACCCGGGTCGATCCATCCATCCCCGACCGGCGTTGCGATCAGCAAAATTTCCCGCTCAAACGCCTTAACCCGCTTTAACTCCTCAAGCGCCAAGAGAGCACGCTGCTGCGGTGTTTCTGCTGAGTGCAACCCCACATAGACCCGGATAGGGTCCACCCCTTCCCCTGCGATCTCCCAAATATCCTCAGCGGTGGGCCCAAGAGACATAAATCTACGCCCCTCACGCCCCACACTGCCCCAGGACAGCAAGGAGTCCGACCCACCTGTCTTATAGGGATCCTGCGGAGGAGGTAAATTCTCGGCGGTAATCTGGTCTAACTGCTCATAGAAAATGGAAACTGTGTAAAGGCCCAACTTCAGTAAAACCCCACTTAAGAGGCTCCAGTAAAGCGCCAAGGCTACAAGCAACCCAGCGAGTATTGCCACGCGGTCAGGAATGCTCTTTTGCAAACGCGCAGACACGACAAGCACCACCCTATGGAAACCTTTACCCATCGACCTGAAGAAGAGAAATACAACGAGTGAAACGACTCCAATAGTAACGGGACTACCCCCTGAAACTGCACGCATCCCCATCAACACGCGCACCGAGTTCTGCCAGTGAGTGCTCTGCCAGAGAAACCCCAATATCAGGCAGGCACCAAAGGCTGCCACCAGGCGCTTCAACCATTGCCGCTGTTGAAGCGTTAGCGGGATATCGGGAATCTGCAAATACCTCCAAAGCCAACGAAAAAATACGCCACAGGAATAGCCGATAGTAAAAGCCACACCGGAAAGAATGCCCTGTACAAAGGTGGGGCGGGGAATCAAAGAAGGGGTCAAGCTAAAAGCAAAAAAAACGGCCCCCAACAGCAGGCCAGAAACTGAAAAAGCGATTGTCTTTCGCATTCATGCCTGCCCACGAGACCGTGTCTAACGTCAGACTAGCATAGCGCTTACCCCAGCCGAATACGCACACCACCGGGCCTAGTAATTGGGCGTAACCACAAAAAGAAAAACTCAAAAACTTGGCAGTAATATCGCTTTATCGCACCGGGTACGTTTTTAGTTTATCCCGCAGGTGTTTCAACTCCTCCTCGCTCCAGTCGGGCGGTTCGGTCAGAGCCATCCAGGCGAGCACATAGCCATCGGGCGAATAGCGATGGCCAAACTCCAGAGGCGCGATCCCGAGATTCAGGTCGGCGATTAATTGCAACATCGTCACTATCGGGAACCACTGGAGATCCGGTGACACATCCGGCCCCCTGGGGCGCTCCATCCAGTCGGGCTTCTGCAACATCCAGCGCAAGTCGAAGAAGACGATTGGATCACTGGCGTGCTGTAAGAAGGCGATTCGAAAGCGCCCCCAGGGCTCCTGCCCCAAGTAACCTCCGTACTGGTTGCCAAAACGCACGATCTCACCACCTTTGAACTGTGGCAACCAGGCCGGAGTACCGGGATCACGGTTGTCCGTTATAGTACGCCAGATGCCGGTACCGAATGGCGGCCCGGCCCAAAGGGCACCATCAATCGGGTCATCGATGATGTCATAGAAATCAAAGGAGTCCTCGGAAAGCTGAGCACCAAGGCTCAAGCCAAAAAGGTATAACCGCGGGCGGGTATCCACGGGCAGGTCCTCCCAGTATTCATAAATCACCTTAAACAGCGCTCTGGCCGATACCAGTCCCTTTTGATCATCCGTCAACAAGGCAATGGGGCTCGGCAGATAGGAATACTGGGCTGCCACCGTGGCCACATCCCCCCGATAGAGGAACTCCAAGGTATTTACCGCCCCCGGATCAACCCAGCCAGCTCCGGTGGGTGTGGCAATCAGAAGTATCTCTCGCTCAAAGGCATTGACCCGCTTTAATTCCGCAAGCGCAAGAAAAGCCCGCTGCATTGAGGTCTCTGCCGCACGCAGCCCTACAAAAACCCTAATGGGCTCCCTGCCCAGCCCGGCAACCCCTCGAATATCTTCAGCCGTCGGGCCAAGCGTCAAAAAACGTCGTCCCTGATGCCCGACACTGTCCCAAGACAACAGTGAGTTAGCGCCCCCAGTTTTGTCTGGGTCCTCGGGCGCCTTCATTCCCTCTGCGATAGCTCGATCATGCTTTTCATAGATAAACGAGACTGTTTGCAGTCCCGCATTGAGCAGCACACCATTTAAGATGCCCCAGTAGAGTCCGATAGCCACTAGTAATCCAACGAGTAAAGCCACCCTATCTGGTATATGCCTTGCGAGATGCTCAGTAACGATACGAATAATTCGGCGAAACCCTTTACCCATGCCCCAAAAGATCAAAAAAATGAGCAGGGCCATCGAACCTACAGTGAAGGGGCCGGCCCCAGTAACGGGCTGCATGCCCATCAGGGCGCGCACCGAGTTCTGCCAATGAACTCCTCGCCAAAGAAAGAAAAAAATCAGACTAACACAGGCAACCAATGCCAATCGCTTGAGGAGCTTGCGCACCCCATGGCTAATTGGGATATCGGGAAGTTCAAGGTAATTCCACAGCCAGTGGACAAACACACCTATGAAATAGCCAAAAGTAAAAGCTGTTCCAGCGAGAACCCCCTGCATAAAGGGACTGCGTGGGATCAGTGAGGGAGTAAGGGAGAGAGCAAAGAAAATAGCGCCCAGCAGCAGACCGAGAACAGAGAAAGTTTTTGAGAGTCGCATCCATGCTCGCCCCGAGGATCAAGCCCAATTGTCAGCCTAGCACACACCGTCATAAGCTCTCCGAACCTTTTTTCCTCCAAAGTCACCGAATGCAGTCTAAAAACGTGAAGAAATCCAAGTGTTTTGGCATTTTTTCTGTTCTAATAACTTGGCGTATTCGAACACCTAAATCGGAGAAGAATAAATGTTCAGCAGAAATCGCAACGGAGTGGCCCAAATCGCTGGTACCGTGGCACTTCTTTTGGCATTTGGCGCCCAGGCAAAACCCCTGGAGATCCCTTTGGAATCCCAGATCGAGGAACTGTCCTTTGGTGAAGCTCGCGGCATGAAGAAAAACGATATCAGCACGCACCTGGGTGAACCCCTGAGCATCAAAGGTCCCATCGGTGAGCCCGCCATTACCCGCTGGGAATACAATGACTTCTATGTCTTTTTCGAACGGGATACCGTATTACACACGGTAAAGAAACCGCGCGGCTAAGTCGTTTTGAGATCACGCCAGGTCCACTGTTATCAGGCCTGGCCTCCTCCCCACCCCCATTCAATCAACAAGCCAACTCACACCCTGATGTTGCGGGACTGCCCGACGCGCCTTGCCGTCAATCCCTATGGCAGCAACTCCCAAATCATCAAGGGGCTGGATTTCCCCACGGCAACACGTCAATATGCCCGCCGTAACTTCACCCTGGTGGAGTGGTCAGCTTTTAGGCAAGTTGGCAGAACATCACCTTCAGGACCAGCGAGAAACCGATAGAAATGACAGTAAAAGTCGAATCCGTAGATAGCCTATTGAAATCCAGTGGCCGCGAAGGCGAAGAAGTTCGCGTGCAGGGCTGGATAAGAACCCGTCGCGACTCTAAAGCCGGCCTTTCTTTCCTGGCGGTACACGACGGCAGCTGCTTTGACCCCATTCAGGTGGTCGCCGAGAACCACCTGCACAATTACCAGTCAGAAGTGCAGCGCCTAACTACCGGCTGCGCGGTGGATATTATCGGCACCGTCAAGCCCTCCGAGGGCAAAGGTCAGTCCATCGAACTACTGGCCTCCGAAGTTAAAGTAGTTGGCTGGGTGGAAGATCCAGATACCTACCCCATGTCACCCAAGCGCCACACTATGGAACACCTGCGCGAGCACGCGCATTTACGTGTTCGCACCAATGTCAGTGGTGCAGTGGCCCGTGTGCGCAACTGTATCGCCCAAGCTATTCACCGTTTCTACCATGAAAACGGTTTCCTCTACGTGCACACCCCGATTCTCACAGCTTCCGACTGTGAAGGTGCCGGTGAGATGTTCCGCGTAAGCACCCTGGATATGGAAAATCTTCCACGTACTGATAAGGGTGCAATTGATTACAGTAAGGACTTCTTTGGCGAGGAGAGTTACCTCACCGTTTCGGGCCAGCTGAATGTTGAGAGCTACTGCCTGGCCATGTCCAAGGTATACACCTTTGGCCCAACCTTCCGCGCGGAAAACTCCAACACTACTCGCCACCTGGCAGAGTTTTGGATGGTGGAACCGGAAGTAGCTTTTGCCGATCTCGCAGATGTGGCCGACCTCTCTGAGCAAATGCTGAAGTACGTGTTCAAGGCGGTACTCGAAGAGCGCGCCGACGATATGGCCTTCTTCGCCCAGCGTATCGACAAGGAGGCTATCAGCCGCCTGGAAAATATCGTCGACAATGACTTCGCGCGTATCAACTACTCCGAAGCGATCGAAATCCTGGAGAAGTGCAAAGAGAAGTTTGAGTTCCCCGTATCCTGGGGTATCGATCTGGCTTCCGAACACGAACGCTACTTGGCCGAAAAGCACTTCAAGAAGCCGGTTATCGTGATGAACTATCCGAAGGATATCAAAGCCTTCTATATGCGCATGAATGACGACGGCAAAACCGTTGCCGCCATGGACGTGCTGGCGCCGGGAATCGGCGAGATAATCGGCGGTGCCCAGCGCGAAGAACGCTTAGAAAAACTCGACGAACGCATGGATGAAATGGAGGTTCCCAAGGAACACCTCGATTGGTACCGCGACCTGCGCCGCTACGGCACAGTCCCCCATGCGGGCTTTGGGCTGGGCTTTGACCGCATCGTGTCCTACGTGACCGGAATGGGCAACATCCGCGATGTGATCCCCTTCCCGCGTACCCCCAAGAACATTGCGTTCTGATGCAAAAAAGCCCCGCCGTGCGGGGCTTTTTCTTTTACCGTCTAAATCCTAGTAGAAACTAACTTAGACACTCTGGCTTGTGGCTGTCGCAATAATGTCATCACTAGCCTTCTCACTGATCATATAAACCGGCACCACTATAAAGAAGCCAGGGATACGCGGGAATACCGAGGCGTCCACCACGCGCAGATTATTGGTGCCATGTACGCGGAATTTGCTATCCACCACCGCCATAGGATCACTGGCCGGCCCCATTTTGTTCGAGCAGGAAGCATGATGACCCCAGGACTGATTTTTAACGAAGTCCCCAATCTGCTGATTTGATTGCACTCCAGCGCCAGGCAACACTTCTCTCGATACACGTTCGCTGACAAGTGGACCGGACATGATATCCCGGGAAATCTTCACCCCCTCAATCACCGCCTGCAGATCATCTCCCGAGGTATCATTACCCTCACCGAAGTAGTGAAAATTAATATCTGGAGTATCCCGCGGATCAGATGAACGCAGGGTTACCCGACCTGCCGTATTATTCGTGTGGCCCTTCAGTACGATCCAGGAGAAGCGGTCCTTATAATTTCTCAGTGCCTCAGAGTACCCCGGGAAGTAGCCGTGGAAGTCCGAAGGTACACCGAAGATAAACAGATCTGGATCTTCCAGATCCGGCTTAGAGCGTTTTACCAGGGAAAGCACAGGGCCATTACCACTATAAGGCCCCTTATTCAGCCAGCCGTAGCGATAGCGGTTCAAGCAGGGATCGCCCTCCTCCCCCCAAGTACAGTCCTTCAATAAAGCCAGATCCTCAGTCATCTCACTAACCACACCCACTTCGTAGCGGTCCTGTAGATTTTCACCCACACCCGGTAAGTCAACGATTGGATCAATACCATGGTCTCGAAGCTCATGCGCAGGACCCACTCCGGAAAGCTTCAACAGCTGCGGGCTATTAAAGGCGCCTCCAGATAAAATAACCTCCCGGTTGGCCCGCACCTGACGTAGAGTACCCGCGGAGCCGCCTTCATCATAATAAGGATCTGCTTTATACAAACTCGCGCCGTCCAGAAACTCCACGCCAACCGCCGTATTGCCCTCAAACAGCACACGTGTCGCCAAGGCATTAGTGCGAATATGCAGCAGGCTGGGATAAATAGCCTGGGTATCCAGCAAATGCTCACGGACACCACTGCGTCTGCTCCGACTATCCGCAGCCATCGGTGTAATGAACGGCCCCTCCTGTCCACTGGCAACATCCCAGTGGTTGATATCCAAGTTCAGCTTGCCTTTAATAATCTGTTCAATCGCCCCCTCCAAACCGTATTTGGCCAGTGACGCTTTGACGATTTTTAAAATGGTCGGATCTTCCAACAACAAAGCCGGGTTACCGCGATTTGTGGGCAACCAACCATCAAACCCATGACGTGAAGGGTTCGAAAAGATCGGACGAGACACATATTCACAGCGCTCAATGCGCTGGAAATAGCGCCGCATATTCCAGCTTTCCCAGGAGCTGTCACCAGTACTTTCCGCAATACGATCGAAATCATTGTTGTGGGGGTAGACAGTGATCAACGCATGGTGGGTAGTGCAACCACCAATCGTAGCGGCCCGAGGGTAAAGAATCCCCTTCCCCGCCACATACTTACTATCCAACTTTTGCTGACTGAGGTCCGCATAGTGCTTAACAAAAAAATCCCAGCTTAATTTACGATCCTCTGATGCAAAAGGGTGCCAAGCAGGGATATTGTGTGTATCGTCGCTGGAATCATTGGCTCCCGCCTCGAGAACCAGCACTGAGAATCCTGCCCTGGCCAAGTTTGCCGCAAGTGGGCCGCCACCCGCCCCCGAGCCAACAATCACATAGTCGTAAACATCATGGAATTCGTTAGCGCTACCGGAAACCGCTGCACTTAACCCTGTGGTTGCAGCCCCCGCAGCCAAGCCAACCTGAAGTGCGCGCTTGGTAAAAGTTCGCCGAGTAACGCCTTCTTCACAATTTTTTTTATCGGGTGTTTTTTTACTATCCATACTGGTTATTCACTTTAATTTTTTGAGGATCGCATAACGTCCTATGGGTGTTTAAACAGTAAAACCTAAATGAGCCAACCACGCCCGAGCCTTAAAAAGGCTCTCAGCCAGCGTAACGCTGAAGCTTACTAAAGCAATCCCATAAATCCCTTTTTCGGACAGACCTCTCAAAAACAACGCAAAGAAAAACCTAAATCACTTCACTCAAATTCAAAATTGACGCAAGTCAATTTAGAAATAGTACGCCATAGAAGAGATCTTAAAAGCTAACCATTAATCCATTTCGCCAAACCAACTAAAGAAACTGACTTTGCAGGAAACAACCGTAAATGACCTGCCGACAAGATTATTTAACCGCCAGACTCTAACATTGAAAACATATGACACCATTCGACCCACCTCCTTAAGCAAGCAGTCACCCAACAGGCATGTGGAATATTTTTGATTAATACCTCTTGTTAACTTAATAGCAGTTACCAAAAGCGACGAAAAATTTAACAATGTGAAATTTTGACTCGGAGATCTTCAAATTTTCTACAATAAAACAACCTAACGATCGTACTTGTTGCGTTACATGCCAGGACATAGTTATCATTTCTCTCAACAAAAAAAGAAATATAAAAAGCCTAGCCACCCTGGCAAATGAGCTCCCGCACCTTGGTATACCAAACACCAACTTACAGGTGGGCACCAAAAGGCATAGCCGCTTCCAAGGAGAATTCTATGTCACTCGATAGAAGCGACATTTCCAGTAACGCTTTCCCCGAACCTTCTCCCACAACCAATCGTGGACCTTTCGTTTTAATACGATTTATTAAAGAGGCGGAAACGAGAAAAACACACCCCGCACAGAAGATAAAAAAGCTTGCGAATCGAAAAAATTGTAAAACGCTCCCAACAAACTAAAAAAATTCGACATAAGGTAGCATGCGAGATCATCGCCCTTTATGAACATCACATCTAGATTGTTAATCTAGAACATTTTTTAAGAAAAGTTTCAGTCGCTCGATATAGACAAGGAGAACAAACCATGCCCAACATTGTCCGGAATCGTACTGTCGCCACCAGCAGCAATGACATGCTGGCTGATTTAAGCGCCGCTCTGGGAGTCACTCAAGCCAATATGCGCTGCATTGGCGTGATGATACAAGCAGGAAAAACTCTAACGTCATTAAGCAACATAAAGAAGACGATCGGAGGCGGGCACGTTTCACCATTTGTAGTGAACGCAAATGGCCTACAGAGCTGGGATGAAGTTTGTGATAGTAGTTGGCAAACCTGGGCGCAAAACTCGGCAACAGGTCAAACTCACAACACAGTCAATGATGTTATGTTCTACCCAAGCTCAGCCAACGACATCACAATTTACGTTCATCCTGCAACAGATACCGAGGTAGCCACCGTCGTTAACAGAGCTCAACAACTATTGAATGCCACCAGTCTGGTTTACAATCACAAGCCAACACTAACCTCCAACTTCCCAACTTCCGGAGATTGCGTCACAAAGAGCGCCTGGGTAATGGAAGCATTTTCCTACTCCAAACCCATGCAAGGCGCAGTGACGCCATGGGGACAAGCCGTTATCTATGAAGCCTATACATCTCCGGTGAACTTCATGAGTAGCTGGGTTAAAATTAAAAACAAAGGCTGCAAACTTGGAGTAATGGGAATATAGTCAGCGCAAGTTAAGCGCAACAATCTGAAGGCCTATCCCCAGTGACCCGACAATGAATATGCTGAATACCAATCTTCATTGTCGGGATACCAACGCCCACTCGAACGCAGATGATCCAGTGCTATAGTTATCTCACCGATAGCACAACGCTAATCCACTACCGGAGTTACCTGCAATGATCTACTTATTCATGCGCGCCAAATTGAAAGACTTTGATAAGTGGAAAACGGTTCTCACAGATTTTATGCCTACCCTCGAAGAAATGGGAGCCACCGATACATCCATTTATCGGGATGTGGACAATCCGAGTGATATTACCGTTATTCACAAATTTCCCTCAAAAGAGAAAGCTGAGGCATTCGTTAACAGCCCTGCGTTACATAAATCCCGAAAAAAAGCTGAGGTGGTTGGTACGCCTGAGATTTGGTACACTGAAAAATTATAAACACATTAATTTTTCACAAAGGACTCCAAAATTAATGGGTCCCACATCAGCAGGAAAAAACCCTACTTAATCCTCACCTAAATATTATTTTACACACTTAAGTCAAGCAGTTCGCAGAGCAAGCTCAGATCTGAGTTTTTTTCTCTCTGCTCACTCGACCTGTCCTGGTCAGCCGTGGGGCGCCTCTATTTATGGGTAAACCCCGGAAAAGCCCTGAGCACTGGGTATGGAAAAGTCATTGACTGACAGCTTTAAAACTCAGAATATAATTTTCAATTACAGATTCTCAGAAGCTCCCTGAAAAGAACAGAATGAAATGACTTGCTCGTCACGCCAACTGATAACTATAGCATTCCCCACCGATCTTGATAGATCCACCTGAGACCCTTCGCTAATCCAACCGGGAATGTTGAGTAATGATCAGCCCCGCTTACTATTTCATCTTCAAGATGAAAATCTTGTAATTTTCTCGACCTTAAACGCGCAACAAACTTCCTATGCCCGCTGACCATATCATTTCGCACCCTGTCATTCTCAGTAGTTTCTAGAGCACCCGTCGCTAAATATACATTAGCATTCAGGGAAGTGTGCGTTCTTGAGTACGCTTCCTCAAGGTCAAAAATTATTTCATTTTTATACCAAAGCGATGGACTTGTTAGGATATAGCTGGAAAATAATTCAGGCTTGGTCAATAATACCCAGGCACCAAAAGACCCCCCAAGAGATTGCCCCACCAAGATTCTTCTAGAGGAGCTGGCCCGATAGTTTTCCTCAACAAACGGAATAACTTCATCCTCAATAAACCTCAAATACTCTGGCGCACCTCCAGTTTTATAGCGCTTCCAACGTGGATCCAAAACAGGAGTGAGATCTCGAACCCGGCTAAATTGACCATTTTCGCCATGGGCAAAAGCGATACCAACCATTATCGACTTATCCATACTTTTCAAGTGTGCGATACCAGCAGCCACCTTAAAAGTATAGGGCCCGTCATTAAGGTATAGTACAGGATATATTTTCCCTGTATTTTTCCTCTCGGAGTACCCTGATGGGGTTTTAATGTATATATCATATTTACGCCCCAGTATTTTTGACTGAATTGTAAATATTTTACCCCCCTCTATTTCAAAATTTTTCGATTCCCGAACCACAACCTCTTCAGCCGCGACCTGAAAATATGAAAAGAAAATTACCACCGTGAACACAAACCTAAACATACAACCTCTACCTTTATTAATCTTAAAATAATGCTTATCCGTCCTGACGCATTAAATTGAGGAAAACCACACAAAGGAATCCTACAAAAACACTCAGAAACTAGATAGCCCCGAAATCTAAGAGGAACAGCTAATGACTGGCTTAATCGAGAGATTGCTCGGCTCACACTGACCCAGCGATATCCTCCCTAGAACAGCGACTACCTATAAACACTCAAATCATTATTAACATGATCGATATGCTTATAAAAAACCTCCAGTGCTTTTCCCGTTAAATTATTTGAAGCTGGAAGATCCAATCCAAGAGGATCTATTGCCTTACCATTTTTATGAACTTCATAGTGCAGATGCCGACCCTGAACTCTACCCGTAGCACCCAAGAAGCCTATCACCTGCCCTTGCTCCACTGTTACACCCGATTTAATGCCTTTCGCATAACCCTTCAGGTGCGCATAAATAGTTTGAATACCTGATCTATGACCAATTCGGATATAATTCCCAAAACTACCAAAGTAAGAAGCCCTCTCTACTATTCCATCTCCAGCGGCCAGTATGGGAGTCCCCAATGGCGCACCGAAATCTAATCCATTATGCATTCTGGTATACCCCAGAACGGGATGTTTACGCCTACCATAATAGGAAGATAACCGTGCATTCTCTAGTGGAGTTTTCATTAGAAAGCTCCTCGAACTTTTCCCATCAGGGTGGTAGTAATCAACGCTTCCAGACTTTTCATCTTGATATCGGTAAAGTGTCACTATGCTATTCGCCAATGCCAATTCCGCAAACTTGATGGAATGAAAAATTTCACTGCCATCTATGTCGTCCCGCACTGTGTTATAGAACACAGTGAATTGATCACCAGAGAGAATCTCACGTTGAAAATCTATTTCATAACTTAGAATCTCATTCAACTTTGCTAAAGCTGCATGAGATAAACCAAGCCTTAGCCCGGTATTATAGAAACTCCCGGCAATCTCACCTTCAACATAATGGCTCTGCAAGGTGGTTGAACTCTTATACTTTACAGCGAAAAACCCCTGACCGCCCCTCTTAACCTCAAGTCTCTCTGCAAATCCCAAGCTTACACGAATACTCTGAAACCGTGATCGCCCATCAAATACCAAGCGAAATCTCTCCCCAACCGCTAGAGTATTCACATCGAGGTACTTTGATAAGATCCGCACAACTGTAATAGCATCCTCACGCACGATCATATTTTCAGCCAGCAAGGATAGTAGGCCTTGATTTTTAGAAAGAAAAACATCCTTTTCCAAATCAACCGCATTCACTGTGGCAACAGCAGTAGCTTGTGATTTTAAAGTATCAATAGCCCCTTCAACTAACATTAAAGGAGTTTGATCTGATTCAAAAGATACAATTTTTGATAAAACATCAGTGTTAAACTTATAAATATCTGCACTCTGGGAAGGAGCTTTCGCCTCCACCAACTTTAGCGACAGAAAAATCCCTAGTAAGATGGCAATAAACTTACGAATCTTTCCTCCATAGACCATTGAATACTGACACGGAGTCTGCGCATTTAGTACAGATTTAGATTGCAGGTTCTCCATACATCAACCAAACCACAGGGACAATAAATGCTCAGGATTGACTCGCTCACCATGCTCTATTAATTCAAAGTGAAGGTGAGGACCGGTTACCTTTCCAGAAACACCAACCGTTCCAATTTTCTGACCCGCTTTTACCTTTTGCCCAACCTCTACCTCCCTAGAATCTAAGTGTGAGTAAAGTGTCTGGGAGTTATCTCCATGATCAATAATAATAATTTTTCCGTAATTCTTATGCTTATAGTGATCGGTTGAAACAACAATAACGCCACCAGCAGGTGCCACTATCACCGTCCCCAGCGCTGCTGCGAAATCGGTACCTCGATGCGGATTTTTTCTAATGGAACTCAAATCACCAAATTGGCTGCTTACACGGGCATTCTTAATCGGCACTATCCAACCCCCTCCATCAGGACTAGCTGCCGACAAACCAGGATTAACTAAAACTCCACCAACAGTAAAAAGCAAAGTAAAGAAGATAAGTGATACCCTTAACACTCCCAGCTTCAACTTCTCAGGGGGCGTACCTCCATGTGAAGCATCCATAATATTTATCATTCTTCTTTTAAAGAAAGAGACCTGGCTGATTGTATCAAATGTTGAAAAAGCGACACCCCCTTTATAGCTAGCAGTCTCCGCGCACTGTCGTAGCGTACGCAACATTGCCCGAGCATATATTTTTCCACTCCCAGAAGCAGAGCGCCTCAACACTTGCCGATCGCAGCTAAGCTCAACAGCCCACAGAAATTGCTCTTTAAACCACCGAATAAACGGAGCAAACCACAAAAAACAACCCAATATATGAACAGACATGATCAATATCGGGTCACGCCTTTTGATGTGGGTTAGCTCATGCTCAATGACTAGCGATTTCTCTCGGGCATCCATCGACATTAAATAGCTTGGCAAAACGAGTTTTAGATTAATTAAACCAAAGACAAATGGTGAGCATTTAGCTTTGGTAAAAATCACCTCAATATTATTTTTAGCCAGGTAATCATATTGTGACCTGCACAGTAGGTCGCCAACAACCTGCTTATTAAAAACAACTTCACCAGATATCCCCAGCTCATTCGCCAGTCTATACTGCTTTCGAAGCATCAATAGCAGACTTAAAAATACCCCACCAACATATAAAATCATCCAGCAAGCTGCGAAAGCATCGACACTGTTCAACGTTAGTGTCCTATTTTCCGCTACAGGACTTTCGTTCTGGTTCAGGTCTGGAACTGCAGCAGGTAATACCAGATCATAGCTTAACTCAGGAATAAGACGCGCCGCTGAAAGATCTAACCATTGTGCAAGGAAAAATGGCAAGCTAATTACACATAAAGCGCACAGCCAGAAGCTCCGCCAATAATGAATAACCCTTAGCTTGGCGCCAGTTAGAGAAATAAAACTACGCACGCAAATATAGATGAAACAGACCCACAAAAGGGTAAAAATAGATACAATTAGAAGATTGAGTGCATAGGGTGATAGAGAAGATATTATTTCCAGCATATTAACTCACAACCTCCATTTTAATCTTCATCTGGCCAGCTATTTAACATTTCTTGTAACTCTTCTAATTCCCTCTCATCCATTAACTTGCTATTAGCAAACATGGCGATAGGAAGAGGACCATCCAACTCAAGAACCCGCGTCGCAAAGTCGGTAGCATATTTGGCAAGTGTCTCGACCTTATCGAGGGCAGCTTTATAAACTTGGATACCGTGCACCTCTGACTGTATTACCAGCGACTTATCACGCATTCTGTCTAGCGTTTTCCGGGTCGAGGAATAAGACCATTGGAGTTCAAACTTCACCTTTTCATGTATTTCTCGAGCACTTAGTGGGCTTTGCTTCCAAAGTGCTTTCAGCAAGGAGAGTTCTGAGGGAGAGGGTTTGGTTTCTTTCATTGATTTTCTTCTTATGACTCAAGACGCACAATCGCTACACAAGACACAAGTCTGCGACAAGTGTCGCAGTCGGTCAAATTGTATGTTTCAGCAAGTATCGACCTGAGACCTGATCATTTTTCAACCAGAGGCTAACAGCTGCAATAGAGCAACTCACACCAAAAGACTTATAAGCTACAAACTTTTGGAGGACATCGGGGTAGCCATAGAAGTGATTACGATGAAAGGATAAAGGGGCATAAAGGAAGCTAGCTATGTAACAAGCACTTTCAGAGATGAAACGGGCATATCCTGGTAGCTATCTTACCTATTCCCTACTGGGTATAGAGCTCAGCCCAACCAAGACACCAGGGCAACTTGTAGCAGCTATTAACCCGGCGGACAAATAGTTCTGTTATGCTGCATATTTAATCGATTCATGCCGGAAGTAGGATGCTACACG